>NZ_JCADBI010000001.1:0-799906 GCF_059358895.1 Micromonospora sp. BQ32
TTGCGGGCGAACTGGTGCGAGAAGTTGATCGCCTCGATCTCGATGCCGTTCATCGTGATGATCCGGCACCTGGTGTATGGATCGACCGCCTCCGGGTCGATCGGATCGACGTTCAGTTCACGCCAGTTGCGGATCTGGTTCTCGAGTGGGATTCCTTTGTGGTCGAGCGGATTGAACATGCCTCTCCTTCATGGGGGACGGGGGCCGTGCCGCCTGGGGTTGAGCGGCGAGGGAAGGGTCGAGGCCCTGTTGCTGATGCTCCAGGGCACCGTGTGACGGCGGCCGGAGGAGGGGGATCTGGTCGGTCACCTGCGGCCTCCGTCCTCGACGAGGGTGGTCGATCCGCCGCGTGTGCACGGCAGGGCTGACCACTGGAGGGCGCATGTCTTGACCCGATTGGCCCCCTACCCACCCCGAACGGTGGCAAACCAGGCGGTCATCCGGATCGAGGTCCGATGACGATTCGCGGGTGTGGGTGCCTGGGCCGTGGGTAGGGCTGAATCATGCTGAAGCGAGCGGTGTGGCAGGGCGTGGCGGCGGGCCTGGCCGGGGCGGCGGTGATGACAGCCGCCGAGAAGATCGAACAGCGGGTGACCGGTCGGCCCGACTCCTACGTGCCGGCCCGGGTTCTGGCCCGGCTGACCGGCCTGCCGGAATCCTCCCGGCAGCAGCCCCGGTGGCAGAACCTGGCAATGCACTATGGCCAGGGCGCGCTGGTTGGCGTGCTGCGCAGCGTCATGGCGCAGGCCGGGCTGCGCGGCGTCTGGGCCTCGACGATGTTCACGGCGGTGCGCCTGACCAACGACCAGATCCTGGAGAACGCCACCGGCGTCGGGGCGCCCCCACCGACCTGGCCCCGCCCCGAACTCGCCATCGACGTGTTGCACAAGTCCATCTACGCGTTCGCCACCGGAGCGGTGGCCGACGCGCTCGCCGCCCGCGACGGGGCGGGTCCCGGGCAGCGGCACGCGGCGCTCCGCCCCGGTCGCCATTCAGACGTCGGTCCGCTGCCCCGGGCAGCAGCACGTCGGGCATAGCCGCCGAGGACCGGGAAGCTGCGCACGAGGCTACGGAGTGCTTAGCTGCACGGATGATCACACCCGTTCCGCTCGGTACCTGGCCGACGCCCCTGGAGGCCGCGCCCCGGCTCGCCGCCCGGCTCGGGCTGGCCGAGCTCTGGTTCAAGCGTGACGATCTCAACGGCCTCGGCGGGGGCGGCAACAAGATCCGCAAGCTCCAGTACACCTGCGCGCAGGCGATCGCCGTCGGCGCCACCACGGTCATCACCTCGGGGGCGCCGCAGAGCAACCACGCCCGGCTCACCGCGGCCGCGGCCGCGCGGCTCAACCTCTCCTGCGTGCTGGTGCTCGCCGGCTCGCCCCCGGAGCGTCGGCGAGGCAACCTGCTGCTCGACGGGCTGGCCGGCGCGGAGATCGTCTGGACCGGAGACCGTCCGCTCGCCGAGGTGGTGGCGGCCGAGGCGGAGCGACGATCGGCGTACGTCATCCCGTTCGGCGGCACCTCGCCCGCGTCGACCCAGGGTTATGTGGACTGTGGTCGGGAGTTGCGGGCCCAGCTGCCGACCGTCGACGGGGTCGAGGTGGTGGCGGCGCTCGGCTCCGGCGGGACGATGGCCGGTCTGGTGCGGGAGTTGGGCGCGCAGCGGGTGGTCGGCGTGGATGTCGGCGCCGTGCCGGACCCTCGGGCGACCGTCGCCGGGCTGCTCGTCGGCGAGGTCGCGCCGGACGCGCTGCGGATCGACGGCACCCAGGTGGGTGCCGGGTACCGCACCCTGACCGACTCCGCCCGGGCGGCGCTGGAGGTGACCGCGCGTACGGAGGGGATCTTCCTGGACCCGACGTACACCGGTCGGGCGATGGCGGCGCTGCTGGCGGGCAGCTTCCCGCGCGGCGACCGGGTCGTCTTCCTGCACAGCGGCGGGCTGCCGGGGCTCTTCGGCCACCCCGAGCTGTAGGGGCACCGGCCGGGCACGCACTGCGGTGCCCTCCGGCGGGATCGCGCCGGAGGGCACCGCGCCGAGCTGTCGACGGATCAGACGCTGGCGAAGTGCTCGCGGTGGTCGCGGGCGAACTCGGCGAAGGTCCGCGGCTGCCGGCCGACGATTCGCTCGACATGGTCGTTGGTGAAGTCGCCCCAACCGGAGCCGTAGGCGACCCGGTACTCGGCGAGGACCTCGGCCGACCATTGGTCGAGGCCGGCCTGGAGCAGGCCGTCGCGTGCCTGCTTCATGGCGGCCTCCGACGGCTTCGTGCACCTGATCGAGCAGAAACTCGCCGACACGCTCGGTCCCGACCGGTACCGCGACTTCAGAGACGCGCTCAGCCGGGGCGTGGCGAGCCTCCCGGCGACCGGTCAGGACAACGACGGCTGAGCTGGCATGTGCCGGCGTCAACCGGGTACGCCGCCGTGGCCCGGGGGCCGGCGGAACGCCCAGGCTGACCGCCTTTCACGCAGCCGAGGAGCACCGAGATGCCTATCGCAGGGCGGGCCCGACTCGCGCCGACGGCCTCCCTGGTGCTGCTGGCGTCGATCCTGGTGTCGTTCCTGGCGGCGTCGGCGGCCCCGACCCCGCTCTATGGCCTGTACCAGGACCGCTGGCACTTCTCGGCGGTCACGACCACCGTGGTGTTCGCCGTCTACGCGCTCGCGGTGCTGGCCTCGCTGCTCACGTTCGGCAAGTTGTCCGACCACGTCGGTCGGCGGCCGGTGCTGGCCGTCGCGATCGCGGTGCAGATGCTCGCGCTTGTCGTCTTCATCTTCGCCAACGGTGTCCCGGCCCTGCTGGTCGCCCGTCTCGTGCAGGGGCTGGCTGCCGGCGCCGCCACCGGCGCCGTGGGCGCCGCCATGCTCGACATCGACCGTGCCCGGGGCACGCTCGCGAACTCGATCGCCCCTGGTATCGGTACCGGAAGCGGCGCCCTCCTCTCGGCGCTGCTCATCCAGTTCCTACCCGCGCCGACGCGACTGGTCTACGTGGTCCTCCTCGCGATCCTGCTGATCCAGGCCGTCGGGGTCGCGCTGATGCCGGAGACGGTCACCCCGGTGGCCGGAGCCCGACGCAGCCTGTGGCCGGACATCACGCTGCCCCGCTCGGTGCGCCAGCCGGTCCTGATCGTCGCCCCGGTGCTCTTCGCGATCTGGGCACTGGCCGGATTCTTCGGCGCGCTCGGCCCGGCGCTCGTCCGCAGTCTCATGAACACGTCGATCGTGATCGGCGGTCTGGTCCTCTTCGTCTTCGCCGTCTTCGGGTCGCTCGCCGTTCTGGTACAGCGCAACACCGCCGCGCGGACGGTCATCCTGACCGGGATCGTCGCGCTCATCCTGGGCATGATCGTCACGTTGGTGTCGGTCATGGCACAGTCCATCCCGGGCTTCTTCGTCGGCCTCGCGCTCGGGGGCGTCGGCTTCGGCAGCGGCTTCCAGGGCAGCCTCAAGACGGTCATGCCCCTGGTCGAGGCGCACCAACGCGCCAGCGTGCTGTCCGTGCTCTACGTCGTCTGCTATGTCGGCTTCGGTCTCCCCACGGTGATCGCCGGCTTCCTCGTGGTCTACGCCGGCGGCCTGCCGCGGACCGCCGACGAGTACGCCGTCGCCGTCATCCTGCTCGCGCTGGTCGCCCTGTTGGGAGTGCGCAGGGCCACCAGGAAGGCGCCGGGCTGATGCCGGAAAGCGGCGCCGAACAGGCACGCAAGCAGTAGCGTGATGATCAGGAGAAGGGGGCGGCGATGAGCCCGAAGGTTGCCCAGGGCGGCGCGAGCGCGACGTCGCGCATCGAGAACCTCGACGTCAAGCTTGAGGTGATCGTCATCCCGGTGTCGGATGTCGACCGGGCGAAGGCGTTCTACGAACGGCTGGGGTGGCGGCTCGACCAGACCCCGCCCGGCATCGTCCAGTTGACCCCGCACGGTTCCGGATGCTCCGTACAGTTCGGTCCCGGGCTCACGCCGGCGGCACCCGGCTCGGCCATGGCGTACCTGATCGTGTCCGACATCGAGGCCGCCCACGACACCCTCGTCGCCGCCGGTGTCGAGGTCAGCGACGTCTTCCACGTCAGCCCGGACGGCCCGGTCGACGGGCCGGACCCGCAGCGGCGCAGCTACTTCTCGCGCGCCACCCTGCGCGACCCGGACGGCAACACCTGGCTGATGCAGGAGATCACGACCCGGCTTCCCGGACGCATCGAGGGTGGCCTCACGTCGTTCGGCTCCACCAGCGACCTGGCGAGCGCGCTGCGGCGCGCGGCCGCCGCGCACGGCGAGCACGAGAAACGCACGGGCGAACATGACGAGAACTGGCCCGACTGGTACGCGGCGTACATGGTGAGCGAGCAGTCGGGGGCCACGCCGCCCGAGTGAGCCCCGCCGACGCTGGCTGCCCGCTGCGTCCGTGGCGTGGCACCGTGGCCTGACCGCTGGCCGGTCAGCGCAGCCCGCGAATGAGGTTGTCGACCAGGGTGCGGGCGAAATCCTCGGTGAGCGGCAGGTCGGCGATGAGCAGCCGGTGGTAGCAGGCGCCCCAGAGCTGGTCGACGACGGATTCCGGGTCGATGTCGGCGCGTAGTTGCCCACGGGCCACGGCCCGGGTGAGGGTTTCGACGGCGAGGGCCCGCCGGGGGCCGGAGTAGCGCTCCCGGTAGGCGGCGGCGAGTTCCGGGTCGGTCTGGGCCTGCCCGATGAGTTGGCTGATGACCCGCCCCGCGGTGGTGTCCCGCACGAGGTGGACGAAGGCGACGAGCTGGTTGGTCAGGTCGGCGACGATGTCGGCGGTGTCGGCGAACGCCAGGGTGGGCGCTACGACGGTGAAGTAGCCGTCCAGGGCGAGCGCTCCCTTGGACGGCCACCATTTGTAGATGGTCATCCGGCTGGCTCCGGCGTGGGCCGCGACCTTCTCGATGGTGAAGCCGGCCATGCCCTCGGCCAGCAGGAGTTCACCGGCGGCGGTGAGGATCTCGGCGCGTACCTGATCGGCGGGGCGACGCCCGCGACCACGGCGCGCGGGCGTCTGGGCATCCGGCGTGAGCTCGGCCACTGATCCTCCCGATTATATGGACACGCTGTCTACTGGCTGGTTATATGGACACAGCGTACACAGCGGTGCCCCGACACCACCACGCACCGCGACGACGACCGAAGGAGACGAGGGACATGACGGGTCTACGACGGCGACGGTTGGGTGCCTCCGGGCCGGAGGTGTCGATCATCGGGCTCGGCGCGATGGGCATGTCCGACCTGTACGGGCCGGCCGACGAGGCGGAAAGCGTCGCGACGCTGCACGCGGCGATCGACGCCGGCGTGAACCTGATCGACACCGCGGATTTCTACGGGTCGGGTCACAACGAACTGCTGATCGGCCGGGTGCTGCGGGAGCGCCGCCGCGAGGACGTGGTGCTCAGCGTGAAGTTCGGCGCCCGCCGTACGCCCGACGGCGGCTTCCAGGCGGCACCGTACGACGTGTCGGCGGCGGCGGTGAAGGATCGGCTGGCGTACTCCCTGCGCCGGCTGGGCACCGACCACATCGACATCTACCGGCCGTCACGGATCAACCCCCAGGTGCCGATCGAGGAGACCATGGGCGCGCTGCTCGAGGTGCAGCAGGCCGGCTACATCCGGCACATCGGGCTCTCCGAGGTGGGCGCGGACAGCATCCGTCGGGCCGCGGCGCTGGCGCCGATCAGCGACGTGCAGATCGAGTACTCGCTGCTCTCCCGTGGCCCCGAGGCCGCGATTCTGCCGACGCTGCGTGAGCTGGGCATCGGGCTGACCGCCTACGGGGTGCTGTCCCGAGGTCTGCTGAGCGGCCACTGGTCGGCGGAGCGTGAGCTGACCGGCACGGACTTCCGGGCGAACAGCCCACGGTTCCAGGGCGAGCACCTGACGGCCAATCTGCGCCTGGTGGACGCGCTCGGCCGGGTCGCCCAGCGGCTCGGGGCGACCACCAGTCAGGTGGCGATCGCCTGGGTGGCGGCCCAGGGCGAACAGATCGTGCCGTTGGTCGGGGCGCGACGGCGGGACCGGCTGACCGAGTCGCTGGCCGCGGTCGACCTGGCGCTGGACCAGGACGCGTTGGACGAGATCGAGCGTGCCGTGCCGGCCGGTGCCGCCTCCGGCCAGCGGTACGCCACTCCGATGATGGCCCTGCTCGACAGCGAGAAGTGAACCCCGGCGGGCGGGGTCAGGAAGCTGGTCGCCAGACCCAGTTGCGGCGTTCGTAGAGCGGCACCAGCCCGGCCCGGCGCAGGTTGTTCAGCGACGGGTTCTGCTGACCGGGCGCGGGCTTGCCGGTCTCGGCGAACAGCCACCGGCATCCCGCCTCGGCGGCGGCTCGGGCGCGGGCGGCGATCAGCGCCGACTGCGCCCCGAGGCCGCGGTGACCGGAGGCCGTCGCGGCGGCGTTGAGCGACGCGGCCCCGCCGTGCAGGAACAGGTTGCCGCCCGCGACCAGCTCGCCGTCGTCCCAGGCCGCGTACGGTCGCCACGCCGGCCGGCCGACCGTCGCGGCCAGCATGTCGGTGAGCCCACCGGACGGCATGCCGAACCCGGCGAGCAGCACATCGGCCCAGCGCCGCGCCTCGGCGGCCGGCACCGGGGCGACGCGCAGGCGGGTCTGCGCGCCAGTGACGTCCTCGGGTCGGGCGGCGAGCTTGACCCAGGTGCTTCCCGGCTCCAGCCCGCGTGCGGCGGCGATCTCGTCGAAGCCCGCGGGCAGCACCGACGGAACGAGCTGGAGGACAGCCTGGCCGACACCCTGCTCCCGGTAGAAGTCGAGGACGCGATCCAGGGTCTGCACGGTGAACGGTTCGGTGGTGCCGAAGCCGAGGGCCTTGCTCCAGTACCCGCCGGAGGGATCGTTGCGCATGGCGAGGGCGACACCGCCGCCGATGCGGGTGGTCGCGATCCCAAGGTCGGTGTACGTGGGTCCGGGTGCCTGTGACTCGTAGGAGTGCATGAATTCGCACTCCACGGCCTCGGCGAGCGGGGTCAGGTCGGCTGGCGCGGTCATCGGCTGATTATCGTCTGGTCCGTTCCCAGGCCCGCGCCAACTGCATCCGGTTGTGGATGCCGAGCTTGTGGTATATGGACCGGAGTTGAGTATCCACGGTGTGGAAGGAGACGAAGAGGCTCCTGGCCGCCTCCTTCTTCGTGGCGCCGGCGGCGAGCATCTCGGCCACCCGCTCCTCGGCGGGGGTGAGCGCGTTGATGCCCCTGCCGGACGGCTCGTCGAGCGACGGCCGGTGGCGCGGGGTGGCGGCGAGGTCGGCGCAGCGCCGGTCGGCGATCGCCTGGTCGCCAGGGGCGCCGATCCGGGCGTAGAGGGCAGCCGCCTCGTGCGCGGCATCGCGCGCCGCCCCGGAGCGCAGCCGGGGGCTGTTCGCGAGATCGAGTAACGCGTCGGCCAGCGCCGGCCGGGCGGCGGTGGTGCGCAGCTGGTCGACCGCCGACCGGAGCGCGTCCGGGTCACCGTCGCGCAACCCTCGACTCTGGTCGGCCAGCGCGCGCCACAACGGCACCGGCGTACGGGTGGACACCAGCTCGACCAGTTCGGTGACCCGACGGGCGGCCTGGGTGTCGCCAGCGGCCACCGCCGCGCGTACCAGTCGGGGGCCGAAGTGCGGCACGGGCAGGAGCGGCCGGACCGACCGGTGCAGGTCGGCGACGACCCTGGTGAGCAGACCCGCCGGCGCGCTGAGGGCGGGATCGCGGACCGCCACGCAGAACGCGGGAGTCCACATCGTACGGTCCGGCCAGCGATCCTCGGCGAGACAGGTGCGGAGGATGGCGCGCGCGTCGTCGTGTTCGCCGCGGCGGTAGCGGACCTCGCCGATCACCGCGACCAACAGCGCACGCACCTCCCTGCTGAGGTCCGCCGAGCCGGAGCTGAGCGTCGTGACGGCCAGCGCGGCCGCCTCGGGAAGCTCTCCC
Source organism: Micromonospora sp. BQ32 (assembly GCF_059358895.1). Classification (NCBI taxonomy): domain Bacteria; kingdom Bacillati; phylum Actinomycetota; class Actinomycetes; order Micromonosporales; family Micromonosporaceae; genus Micromonospora; species Micromonospora sp. BQ32. The sequence goes on from NZ_JCADBI010000001.1 coordinate 7,941, forward strand.
ACGGCCACCATGCGCAGGCAGTCCAGCGCGGTCAGCCCGGTGAGCGGGGCATCGGTCTCGTCGGGCGCCTGGCGGCTCGCGGTCCGCGCGTCCTGGTGCCGGCCCAGGCCGAGCTGCACGAGGATCCGTTCGGCCCGGATGGACGGGGCGTCGGCTCGTGCCGCCCAGGAGTCCGGATTCAGGGTCGCCAGCACGGCCTGGGCGCCCGGCAGATCACCGTGCGCGAGCGCGCGGGCGGCCCGGCCGAGGGCGAGGTGACGAGCGGACGACTGGTCACCCGAGGTGGCGTGCGCGGTGCCCGCGTCGCGGAGCAGGGCATCGGTGTCCGGATGTCCGGTGCGGGCCGCGATCGTGGCGACCAGGGCGAGCAGGGTGCCGCGGCTGCGGGCGTCCAGTCGGAGGTTCAGTGCCTCCCGCAGACCGGCGAGGGCGATAGTCGGCTGCTCCAGCGCCACGATCTGCGCCAGGCGACCGAGCAGGTGGGCGCGGTGGCGTTCGCCGCTGCGGCTCGTGGCGATCTCCGCCGCGAGGACGTGTAGCGCCTCCATCCCGCGCCCGGCGAGCCGGAGCTGATCCGCCGTGGCGAAGAGCCGGTGCCGTCGTTGCTCGGTGTCGGCGGCGATGTTGTCGGCCGGGAGCGTTCCGGCGTTGAAGGATGATTCGGACAATGGCGTTCTCCCCGGTTGTTACCAGGCGCGTCGAAATGCCGTCCTGCGACCGAGCCTAGCCAGGGCGGCAGGTGCGGGCGAGCAGATCGACGAACCGGCGCGATTGCGCGCAATGGCCCCTGCCGTCCGGGATCTGTCGAACGGTAATGGCGCGATCACGTGATGTGACGGCCGGTGCTCGGCACCGATTATCGAATCATGGCTCAGCTCACCGAACTTCCCGGTCTGCGGCGGCTCCGGGTCGTCCTGCTGATGTTCGTCCTCTTCGCCAGCACCGGCGCGGGTGGTCACCCTCCGGCGTGGGCCCGCCTGGTGCTGACGGTGACCGCGGCGGCGATTCCGCTCGCGATTGCGGTCCAGTACGGCTGGCCCGGAGTGCGTGTCCTGTTGGGGATCTCGTCTCGGCTACGGCTGCGGGGCGGATCCGTTCCCGCGCCCAATCCGATCCAACCCGAGTGAGGAGCAGCGACCATGGCGAGCAGCAATCCCGAGCCGCGGCGCGGCGACCAGGGCGCCCCGCCCTTCGCGGGCCGTAACGTCGAGCTGGAGCGGCAGAACCCGGACCTCCTGGTGCCGCCGACGACCGACAGCCGGCTGGTGCCCAACCTCAAGTTCTCCTTCTCCCAGGCGCACACCCGGGTGGAGAAGGGCGGCTGGACCCGCGAGGTCACCAGCCGCGACCTCCCGATCGCCAGCCAGTTGTCCGGCGTGCAGTTCGGTCTCGAGCCGGGCGCGTACCGCGAGATCCACTGGCACCAGCAGTCGGAGTGGGCGTACATGCTCAGCGGCAGTTGCCGGATCAGCGCCGTCGACCACGAGGGACGCAACTTCATCGAGGACGTGAAGGCGGGCGACCTGTGGTTCTTCCCGCAGGGTGTGCCGCACAACATCCAGGCGTTGGAGGACGGGGCGCAGTTCCTGCTGGTCTTCGACGACGGCGCGTTCTCGGAGAACAACACGTTCCTGCTCAGCGACTTCTTCGCACACACGCCCCGGCACGTCCTGGCGAAGAACTTCGGTTGGACGTTGGAACAGATGGAGAACCTGCCCGAGCGGGAGAAGTACATCTTCCAGGGCGACGTCCCACCGCCCCTGCAACAGGACCGGGTGGTCAGCCCGACCGGCGACATCCCACGAAGCTTCAAGCACCGGATGCTCGCGCAGACCCCGCAGCGTTTCCGCGGTGGAACGGTCCGGATCACCGACTCGACCAACTTCGCCGCCTCCGTGACCACCGCCGCGGCCCTGGTGGAGGTCGAGCCGGGAGGGATGCGCGAGTTGCATTGGCACCCGACCACCGACGAGTGGCAGTACTACATCTCCGGCACCGGGCGGATGGGCGTCTTCGCCTCGCAGGCCGCCGCTCGGACGTTCGACTTCCAGGCCGGCGACGTGGGTTACGTCCCCTTCGCGTACGGCCACTACATCGAGAACACCGGCGAGGAGCCACTGGTGTTCCTGGAGATGTTCCGCCATCCCCGGTTCGAGGACATCTCGGTGATGCAGTGGATGGCCAACACGCCCCACGAGGTCATCGCCGACACGATCAACGTGCAGAAGTCGATCGTCGACAGCTTGCCGAACACCAAACAGGTCGTGATCTGAGCGAGGTGTCCGGCCGTCCGTCGTGGAACGGACGGCCGGGCCGGTGGGTCAGCTCCCGGCGGGTGCCGGGGAGGTGGGAGCCGCGGCGGGTCGTCGGCGTCGAGAGACCGCCCCCACCACGACGTCGATGATGAGGAAGGCGAGCAGGGTGAGCCCGAAGAGGGGCAGCGCCCAGCCGATCGCCACGGTCACCGGCACGCCGATCAGCAGTGCCCAGAGCGGCAGGCCGCGTACGCCGCCGCGGGCTGGTGGGGTGCCGGCGAGGGCGCGTCGGTCGGCGCGGGTGGGTCGGCGTTGCCACCACATGCGGTAGCCCCAGAAGATGACGCAGAGCAGCCCGAGGGCGAGCGCGGCGAGCAGGATCTGGTTGACCAGGCCGAAGAGGATCCCCATGTGGGCCTGGATGCCGAGGCCGCTGAGCTTGGCCAGCAGGGGCCAGTCGGCGAAGTCGCTGCGGGCGGTGACCGTGTCAGAGGCCGGGTCGACGGCGATGCGGTCCTTGTTGACCGGCCAGGTGTTGTCGACCTGCGTGACGGTCCAGGCGGAGCCCGGCTCCGGCGCGGGGCTGATCTCGACCGGACCGGAGAGGCCGGCGTCGCGAGCGACTGCCAGGACCCGGTCGAAGGCCGCCGACTCGACGACCCCGCCCGCCCCGGCGGCACCGTGATCGTGGCCGCCGCCGGTCTCGGCAGGGGCGGTGGGGCCGGCGGTGAGGCTCGTGGAGATCTCCGGAGTGCGGGCGCTCAGCGCGTCGAGGCCGGCGGCGAAGTTCGCGCCGGCGTAGCGGGACCAGGTCAGGCCGGTGAGCGAGAGGAAGAGCAGTCCGACGGTGAGCCAGATGCCGGTGGTGGCGTGCCAACCTCGGGTACGGCGGACGCCCTTTGCCGTGGACAGGTCGGGCACGAGCAGATGCCGGGCGGCGGCTCGGGCGGCGCCGCGTCGACGCCACCAGAGAATGACCCCGCCGAGCGCCATCACCCACAGCCAGCTCGCGGCCAGCTCGGAGTAGTGCTCGCCCACCGTGCCCAGGTGCAGGTGGCGGTGCAGGTCGTCCAGCCAGGTGGTGGCCGGCGTGGACCCGAACCAGGTGGTGAGCTGCCCCTGGGACTCGCCGGTGTACGGGTTGATGTAGACGGTGTGCTGGTTCTCGCCCAGCTCGGGCAGGGAGAACACCACCTTGGTGGTCTGGTCACCGGCGCCGGGTTGCACGGTGGTGATGCTGCCGTCGGGGTGCGCGTTGCGCGCGGCCCCGATCTGCTCGGCCAGCGGGAGCTGACGGTCACCCACCTGGGCGACGGTCAGCTGGTCGCCGTAGAGGATGGCGTCGAGTTGCGGGGTGGTGGTGTAGGCCAGCCCGGTCAGCGCGGCGATCACCAGGAACGGGGCGACGAGGATGCCGGCGTAGAAGTGCAGCCGCAGCAGCAGCGCACCGAACGGCGACGTGCGCCGGGCCGGCCGGGCCGGTTTCTCGGCGGTCGTGGAGGGTTCCGGCGTCGGCGTGCCGGACAGTTCGGTGAGAGACATGGTGATCCGATCGGAAGAGTCGGGAGCACCCGGAGGGTGTTTCCCGTACTGGTCTGGTCGCCCGGTGAGGTGTCGCGTCGGCCCTGACTGGTGGTCGGGGGAGAGACGCCGGTGGTTCCCGGCGGAGGTGGAATATCGGATCCCAATGTCAGGGCTGGTCGGGTCGGGCCGTGCGGCGCGGATCGCTGTCGGCCCGTCCGGCTGCGGCGAGGAACGCGTTGTAGCGGGCGAGGTCGTCCTCCGCCCCGGTGGCGTCGGCTCGGTCGGCGGCGCGGTCGAGGCGGCCCTGTTCCCGCTGGTCGGCGCGAATCCACTGGCGAATCAGGACGATCATGACGACGACGGCGGGCAGCTCTCCGAACGCCCAGGCGATGCCGGCGCCCAGCTGCTGGTCGGCCAGCAGCGACGACGCCCAGGTGGGGTGCACAGCGATGTACCAGTCAGGGGCGATGACGGTGGTCGTCTGCATGAGGACCAGGCCGAAGAAGCCGTGCGCCATCATCGACGCCAGGTGGATGATCACCAGCAGGGGATGGGGAAGGCGTCGACGGCCCGGGTCGACTCCGATGAGCACCCAGAACAGCAGATAGCCCGCGACCACGAAGTGGGTGAGCATCGCGAGGTGACCGAGGTGGGAGCGCATCAGCACGCCGAGCAGGTCGCTGAAGTACAGGCCGAACAGGCTGGCGGTGTAGATGCCCAGCGCGACGAGCGGATGCGTGAGCACTCTGGTGGCGCGGCTGTGCACCGCGATCAGCAGCCACTCCCGGGCACCGCGTACCCGCGGGTCGGCCGGTCGGCGCAGGGCGCGTAGGGCGAGGGTGACCGGTGCGCCACCGACCAGCAGGATCGGCACCAGCATCGACAACACCATGTGCTGGGCCATGTGGGCGCTGAACAGCACGTACGCGTAGCGAGCGACACCAAGGTTGGTGACCGCCGCCAACAGGAACAACCCGCCCACCCAACTCGCCGTTCGGGCGACCGGCCAGCCGTGCCCTCGCGCGTGCATCCGCCGCACCCCGGCCAGGTACCCGCCGATACCGAGAGCACAGAGGGTCAGGAAGAACATGTCCGGCAGCGGCTGCCCGAGCAGGCGTCCCGCGCTGGGCGCGGCGGGCATCGGGAAGCCGAGCAGCTCGGTGATCGGGTCGGCGTCGATGCCGGCTTCGGCGACGGGAGTGGGGCTACGCGACAGCGCCACCGCCAGCCCCACGGTGGCGGCGAACACGATCAGCTCACCGGCGGCCAGTCGGCCGAACGCCCACCGCCGTCCGGCGCGCAACGCCGGCAGGGTGCGGGAGCGGTGTATCGCGCCGAGCGCGCCGAGGATCAGCAGGGCGGCGAGCTTGCCGACGACCAACCAGCCGTAGCGGGACTGCCAGAGCTGGTCGACGGCACCGAGACGGACGGCGGCGTTGGCCACCCCACTCACCGTCACGGCGACGAAGCAGCCCAGAGCGAGGCGGCTGTACCGGACGGCGGCGTCGGCCAGCAGCCGGCTGCGTCGCACCATCAGCAGGGCGACGAGTCCACCGCTCCACACCGCGGCCGCGAGGACGTGCAGGGTCAGGCTGGTGACCGCGATCTGGTGATTGCCGGCTCCAGCGGAGTGGCCGGTGAACGCCGGAGGCAGCACCGCGACCAGAGCCAGGATCGTGACGGTCGCGGCAAGCCCCCGGGACAGTCCGACGCGTGCCAGCCACGACACGGTCAGGGCAAGCCCGGCCTGCAGCATGAGCGACTGCCCCTGCGAGATCGTGGTGGCGAAACTGACGACCGTCGTGGGCTTGAGCGTCTCCAGCGGTTGGCCGAGCAGGTCCGAGACCGTCAGCACCATCAGCGACAGTGCGGTCATCGCCCACGCCAGCGCCGCGAGGCTCGCTCGTCGTAGAAGCAGGTAGCCGTGGGGCGAAACGGTCCGTCCGTCGCCGGGCAGCAGGAACGCGGCGGTCACCAGCATGCCGACGGTCACGGTGGCGAGACCGTCGGACAGCAGCCGGACCACGGGTAGTGCCCAGGTCGTGCTCGGCCCCGCGTCGGGGAGGCCCGGGATCGCGGCCGTGAGCGCACCACCGACCCGGAGGCCGAGCACCAACAGGATGACCCCCGACGCGACGGCCGCGACCGTGACCAACCAGCCGGATCCCCTGGGAGCCTTCGGTCGGACGGCGGACAGGGCCGGACCGGTCGGGGTTACCGAGGCGATGGCGACGGTGCGGGCACCGCCCGGATCGTCGGCGGCGAACTGCCGTGGTGCTGTGTGGGACACGTATCTACCTTGACTGGTGAGGTGATGGTGCGACCCGACCGCACGGGGGCGGGTCGGATCAGCGTCGGGCAGCCCGTCGCCACAGCAGCCCAGCCGTCGTCAGGACGAGGGCGGCCAGTGCGGCACCGGCGACGAGTACACCAGCGCTCGGACCGCCGTCGGGCGCCTTCGCGGCGGCGGACGGGGCGGGCGCTGAGGCGCTGACGTTGGCAACCGGCGCGGCGCTGGAGGTGGGATCAGCCACCGTGAACGGGTACGACCCCTGAACCGGGTGCCCGTCGGCGGAGACGACCCGGTAGGCGACCGTGTACGTCCCGTTCGGCAGGGTGTCGGTCACCTGGACCGTGCTCCTCGCTCCGGTGACCACTGGTTCGCCGGTGGAAAGCTTCCGCTTGGCGGCGTCGGTGAGCACGATCGTGGTGAACGTCGGGTCGAGCCGCTGCATGAATTCGAGCGTGACCTCGGTCGGTGCGCTCGGCACTGTCGCGTCCCGAGCGGGCGTGGCCGTCCGCAGCGAGTTGTGTGCCCAGGCCGGGCTGGCCGGGATGAGCACCGCCACGACGACAGCGAGCACCGCCGCGCCGAGCCGGACGGCGGTGGGGCGGGACGACGGTTCGGTCATGACGAAACTCCGGTTGGCGTGGTCATCCGAGCACCTGCTCGCCGACCCAACCGCCGGGTGGACATCCGGGCGGGATGGCGAAGACGGCGGACCCGATCGGCGTGGTCCACTCGTTGAGCAGATCCCGGTCGGCCAGCCGGCGTTGGATGGGCAGGTACTGCCGGGCGATGTCGGCCTGGTAGGACGCGAAGATCAGACCGGTGTCGGCCTGGCCCTCGGCGGTCGGCACACCGTCGTAGTTGTAGGGACGGCGCAGGATCTTCAGCCGGTCGTCGGTGACGTGGGCGCGGGTCAGGTGAGAGAAGTCGGGGATGACGGTGAGACCGTCGGCGTCGGTGGCGGCGAAGTCGGGTTCGTCGTGCTCGGCGGTGCCGGTGAGCGGGGCGCCCGTGTCGAGCCGCCGCCCGACGGCGAGTTCGCGGTCGGTCCGGCCGAGCAGGTCCCAGGTCTCCATGTTCATGCTGATCCGCCGCACCACCAGGGTGGTGCTGTCGCGCAGCCACGCCGGGCCGTCCGGCACCCAGAGCGCGGTGTCCATGGGCGCGCCGGGTCGGGGGTTGGCGGTGCCGTCGAGCTGACCGAACAGGTTGCGTTGGGTGTGGCCGCCCGGTTCGACACCGGGGCTGCGCCGAAAGCCCTGCTGGACCCACCGGACGGTGGCGAACGGTCGGCTGTCCTTGATCAGGACCCGTTGGGCGTGGGCGACGGTGATCGCGTCGTCCGCACAGATCTGCAGCAGCAGGTCACCGCCGGACCAGGCCGGCTGGAGCCGGTCGATGCGGAACGACGGCAGGTCGGTGACCGATGCCGGCCGGCGGTCGTCGACGCCGGCCGCCCGGTGGAGGCCGGGCCCGAAGCCGAAGGTCACGGTCAACCGTGCGGGCAGCAGCCCGAGTTCGGCCTCGGTGTCGGCCAGAGCAGGTCGGCCCTGGGTGAGCCGGGCGGCGTCGTCGGTGAGCAACCGCAACATCCGACCCAGCGCGGCCCGATCGACGCCGGCCCGCAGGGTGAGCGCCACGAATGACGCGTGCGCCTGCGGTTCGGTGGCCACCCCGGCCTGCCGGGCGCCGTGGAACGGCTCGATCAGGCCACCGACGGCCGCCACCGGCGTCGTGTCGGCAGCCGTCGCCGGCGGTGGTCCGGTCCTCCCGACACGGGTAGCGGCGATCGCGGCGCCGCCGACCACGGCACCGCCGGCGGCCAGGGCTCCGCCGGTGAGCAGGCCACGCCTGCTCACCGGCCCGGCAGGTGGCGTGTCGGTCACGATGCCGGGCTCATGCTCGTCCCCGGCGTGGAGCTCATGCCGGTCATCGGCTCGCCGTGCCCGGGGGCATAGCTCTCCTGCGCACCGGTGAACGGCTTGGCCACGGCGGTGAACTGCTGGGTCTTGCCGTCGGCGAAGGTCAGCGTGAAGGTCAACTCGTCGCCGGCCTGAACGGGCTGGGTGAGATTCATCAGCATGAGGTGATCGCCGCCGGGCTCCAACGCGTGGGTGCTCTTGGCTTTGATCACGATGCCGCCCTGCTTTGGCCGCATGACCATCTTGCCGTCCTTCACGGCCATCTCGTGCAGCTCCATCGGAGAGAGGGAGGTCGTGGCACTCGTCACCGTGACATCGGTGTCGCCGTCGTTGACCAGGGTCCCGAAGGCTGCCGTCATGCCCTTGTCGGCCGCCTTCACCCACGGGTCACGAATGCCGAGCACACCAGCGTCCGGGTTGGCCGAGGTCGACGCGGACGAGCCCGCCTGCGCCTTCGACGGAGAATCCGACGAGCCACAACCGGCGGTGCCCACCGTCAGGATCGCGGCGGCGAGGATGGCGGCCGAGCGGCGGCGTGAAGCGTTCGGGCTGGTGGTGCGCATGTTTCTTCCTCCGATGGTTGCTGCTGGGAGGTTGGTCGGCCGCAGCAGGAGGAAAGTTCCGGGCTCAGGGCACGTTGATCGTGAACTCCCCGGTGTGCACCTTGCCGGCGACCTGGAAGTCGAAGAAGGCCCGGTACCGGCCTGAACTCGGTGCGGTCAGCCAGAACTTGACCGTTCCGTCGACCAACTCCGACTCGGGGTGGACGTGCACGTAGCCGAGGTCGCCCTCACGAACGACGACCAGGTGCCCGTACGCGCCCAGGTATCGCTCCAGTTGCGCGGGCGTGGCCGAGTCGGCGCGGTTGACCTGGAAGTGGATCGGCGCCGTCACCCCCACCGTCGGGGTGCCGGTCATCGACACCGCGTACGGACCAGCCGTCGCTTGGGCCTGCGCTGGCGGCAGCGCGGTCGGGCTGTGCGCGCCGGGCACCGTGTGGTCGACGCCCAACACGAGGGGCTGCTGGGTGCCGTCGGCCGCGGTGACGGAGAAGTCGGCGTAGACGCGGTAGCCGCCGGGACGGGCCAGCGTCAGGGGGACGCTCCAGGTGCCGTCGGGTGCCATCGTCGGGTGCAGATGCTGGTAGCCGGACAAGTCGCGGCCCACCACGATCAGGTGTAACGGCTTGTCGTGGACGACCGCGAAGCGGGTCGCCGGCTGCCGGTCGGTCCCGACGATGCGGAACCGGTAGTCCGCGCGTACGCCGGGCGGTTGGGACCGCTCCAGTGGTTGCAGGGTGTACCCACCGGCGCTGACCGTCGTCCCGGTCGCCAGCGTCTGGCCCGTCGCGTCGTCACCCCGATGCGTGTGCGGGCCGGTCCCTGGTGAGTGTTGGTGCCCGTCGCCTGCGGACGTCTCCTGGCCTGAGGCAGGCGGTCCGCCCGCTGCCGGCCGTGCGGTGCCGGTCGCCGGACGCTGGTCGGCGGTGGCGACACGGGCCAACCCGAACCCGGCCAGTAGGGCCACCAGCAGCCCACCGACGAACAGCGCCAGATGGGTGTTGCTCAGCCGGGACCCCGGTGTGCCAGCGGCGACGTCCAGGTCGGGCCGTTGCCTGCCCGCGGTGGTGGGCGCGCCGACACCGCCGCCGCGAGGGGCCGCACCGGTTTTACCGCCGACGGTCTTGCTCTCGGAACGGGCAGCGGCGCCGCGTCGGCCGGCCGTCGCCGCCGAGGTACGGCCCCGGCCGGCGGGTCTGCCGGTGCGAACCGTTCGGCGACGCCAGCCGACGAATCCGGCCACCCCCACCGCCACCACGACCGCGACCGCCCAACCGGTCCAGGCCGGTGCTCCGGGGTCACTCTCACCGGTCGACCCGGTCGACGGAGCCGCCGCAGCCGTCGGGGTCGACGGGTCGGCGGGCGTGGTCGGCACCGCCGAAGCCTGCCCGGACGTCTGGTGCTGCTCGGTGGCCGCCAGCAGCGCCGGGTCCGGCTGGGTCGACGGCGGGTTCCACCCCTGCGGGGCCGCCGTCACCGGCCCGTTGTAGCGAAACGTCATCGTGCCCCGCACGGTGTCACCGTCGGACGCGACCGACAGGTAGCTCACCGAATACTGGCCCTTGGCGGGCAGATGCGAGACGGCCACGACCGCCGGGAATCCGGTCGTGTACTCGCGTGGCTCGAACTGCCCATTGACCAGGAAGTACTCGCGCACCGGCTTGTCCAGTTGCTTCGGCTCCCCGTACGACCAGCCGTTGTCGACCCGGGTGCCGCCGGGAGCGGTGATCGTGAAGTACGCGTTGGCGGCGGCCTTCTCGGTGAAGAAGAGATGTACCGACGTCACCGGCTCGCGCACCGTGGCGCCACCCGCTGGCGTGGACATGGCCAGGGTCCCGTGAGCTGCGGCGGGCTGAGCGGACGCGAGGAGAGCGACCACTGAGGCGAGGAGGAGCGCGAGGAGGCCCGAGACCATCCGCCCAGGAATCTGAGGGTGACGACGCATCTGAATATCCTCACTGTGCCGAGACTTTTTACAAGAGGTGACGATCTTTTTCCTCAGCTGGCAAAAGCTGACCAGCCATGACGGCTGGTATCCGGGTGGTCGGTCGGGTCGGCCAAAAGTTCCGGCGGTGCCGGCGCAGGTGACCCCTGCGGAAGCCGCCCGGCCGGCGGTCCGGTCGGATAGCGTCCACGTGACGTCTCGACCACGGAGAGTGTGGATTGTCATGCGTGCTGCGGTGCTGCGGGAGTTCGACGCTCCGCTGACGATCGAGGAGATCGATCAACCCACTCCCAAGGCGGGGCAGGTGCTGGTGCGGATCGTCGCCAGCGGGGTCAACCCGCTCGACACGAAGATCCAGGCAGGTAAGGCCCCGCACGCGCGCGTCCAGCTGCCCGCGGTGCTCGGCCTGGACCTTGCCGGCGTCGTCGCGACGGTCGGCACGGGGGTGACCGGCTTCGAGCCGGGAGACGAGGTGTACGGGCTGTGCGGGGGCGTCGGCGACCTGCCGGGCTCGCTGGCCGAGTACGCCGCCGCAGACGCCCGGTTGCTGGCCCACAAGCCGAGAAGCCTCTCGATGCGGGAGGCCGCCGCGCTGCCACTGGCGGCGGTCACCTCCTGGGAAGGGCTGGTCGACCGGGCTGGGGTCCACGCCGGGCAGAAGGTGCTGGTGCACGGCGGTGCCGGCGGGGTCGGATACGTGGGTGTGCAACTAGCCCAGGCGCGAGGCGCCGAGGCGTACGCCACGGGCGGGCCGGCGAGCCTGCGGGTGATCGAGAGCCTGGGCGCCGTGCCGATCGACTACACCGCGAGCAACGTCGAGGAGTACGTCGAGAGGTACACCGGAGGCGAGGGCTTCGACATCATCGTGGACAACGTCGGTGGCGCGACGCTCGACGCGTCGTTCGCGGCGGTACGCACCTATCACGGGCACGTCGTCAGCGCGCTTGGCTGGGGCTCACACTCGCTCGCCCCACTGTCGTTCCGAGGTGCGACCTACTCCGGCGTGTTCACCCTGCTACCGATGCTCACCGGGCGGGGCCGCGAACACCACGGCGGCATCCTGCGCGAGATCGCGACGCTGGCCGACGCCGGCGCGCTGCGCCCCCGACTGGACGGGCGCCGGTTCACGCTCGACACGGTCACGGACGCCCACCACCTGGTCGCCGACGGCACCGCCGAGGGCAAGGTCGTCGTGGACGTCGCCGGTTGAGCCGAGCCGTTCGTTCACACCGAAGGCGTCCACTCCCGGCGAGACCAGGTGGATGTACGGTCCATCGCCATGAGCTATGACCTGATCTTTGTGCCCCGAAGCGACGAGCAGTCCTGGGATGATGCGTTGGACGCGGCAGAAGAGGCCGACAGCGACAAGCGGCCAAGCGGCGAGGCTTGGGCCCGACTGGTGGCGGCTCGGTGAGGTTTCCGTCTTCGAGGGGGCCCACAACTACGAGCTAACCCACGAGCCGACTGGAATCCAGGTCAGCTACTACCCAGAAGAGGCTGGGATCACGGTTCCCTACTGGTACCGAGGCGGAGATGCTCGGGCGGTCGTCACGGCGATGTATCAACTCGGCGACGCCGTCCAGGCGGTCACGGGCCTACCCGGGTACGACCCCCAGCTGGAGTTGCCGTTGTCGGGTGCCGTCACGCAGATGGAGCTTGCCGTCAGCGTCTTCGATGAGGTCGCGGCGTCCTTCGCGGAACGAGGGATTTCCAGCCCCAGCAATGGCTGAGTGACTATCTGGGTGACGACGGGCACGAGCGGCGGCGGACGTGCACGGACGATCGTGGACCGTTGTCGCAGGTACATGCCCAGGGCAGCGCAGGTCAGCGAGCCGTGTTGGTTGCCTGGGGGTCAAGGGGTCGTCGATTCGCATCCGGCCGTCCCGACGCAGGTCAATGGCCATTCGGAATCTTCCGGATGGCCATTTCTGATCTTGTACAGCAGCGAAGTACAGCAACGGCATCAAGACCTGCGTGACAGTTCAACGAGGCTTCGTGCCGGCCAGCTACGAGGTTGTCTATTCCGGGACGACTCTTCCTAGCTCTGACCGGAAGTCGCGTACCTCGCGCGGGTTCCCTTCCTCAACAACCACAGCCCCTGCCGTGCGGTCAGCCAGAGCCTTGTCTCCCGCCACCGCCGCTGCGAACGCTGCTGCTTGCAAGGGTGCGGTGCCCCCGGGATACACATGCCGGAACGCCCCCCATGACCCCTGTCGGGCATGGACTTCGGCCGCCCACCGGCCGAAGGCGTGAAGGTCTGCGGCGTGACACAGGAAGGCGACGCCGGGTCCGGCGACGTCATCTATCAGCTCTGCTGGCAACGGTTTCTCAGATGCGGGGCGCGGATAATCGTTGAGTTGGCGGATCGGCTCAAGGTGAGTCCATAGCGCGTCGCGGCGGAACTCCACGAGTGGTTCCGGCAGGCCCACGATCCGAACGCCGAGGAACACCTGGATCCCCTTCCTGGCGGGGTCGCCCCACCGAGGGGTGTAGAACCGCATCTCCCGTAGGAGACCGTTGTCCGCCCGCGTGCAGCTGTTGCCGTGGCGCTCGAAGCCAAGCGGCGCCAGGACGTCGCGATGAAGACGGTTCACGGCACGGGGGAGGCTCCAGCGACCGGGCACCCCTGAGATGTTAGGGCCAGCCAACTTCTAGCCACGGTTGTCACCCAGGTCCCGAGACTGATCCGACACGGAGGTCGTGAGACCTGACAGCCGTTTGCCGACACCGGACTGCCGGCGATGTTGACGCTCCTATTTCCGTCAAGCGGTCAGGGTGAACCGATCATCCGTGGGTGAGTAGATGATCAAAGGGTGCTGCGGGTTGTCCTCCGGTGTGAGGCGCACTGGCTTTCCGAGGTGGTGTCCGAGGCTGCGCATGAAGCAGCACAGGAGGTCCAGTTGGTGCTGGCCCTGTAGATCGTCGCGGTCGAAGTCGAACACGACCTCGCCTTCGCTGAAGAAGTGGGTGTTGGCCCGCAGGTTGGGCGCTGGCCAGATGCGCATGGTGATGAGCGCCTCGGAGGTGCGGGCGAAGATCTCAGCGACCTGCTGCGGTAGTGGCAGGGAGTGGTCCTCGACCGTGTAGTCGAACCGCCATCCCTGGGATCTCACGAGGTCGATCATCCGTTGCCAGTCGGCCTCGTTGGCGTCGAGGACGTATGCCTCAAGTGCCGAGCAGTCGGACGCGAACCATTCGGCGACATCGTTCCAGGTCAGGTAGTTCACTCGGACATGATCGTCCTTGCGGAGCCTTCAGGCACGCTCGACCGGGTGGTCAGCTGTGAGCAGTCGGTAGGCGTCTCGGGCGATGTAGCGCTTGAGGCATCGCATGATCTCGGTCTTGGTCTTGCCCTCTGCCGTGCGGCGGGTGACGTAGTCCTTGGTGGGCTGGTGGCAGCGCATGCGGACGAGGGTGATGCGCCAGAGGGCGCGGTTGGCGTCGCGATCGCCGCCACGGTGTAGGCGGTGGCGGTCGGTCCGTCCGGAGCTGGCCGGGATGGGGGCGACGCCGCAGAGCCGGGCGAAAGCCCCTTCGGAGTGCAAGCGGTGAGGGTTGTCGCCGGCGGTGACGAGGAGTTGCCCGGCGGTGTCGACGCCGACGCCAGGCAGCGCGACCAGATCCGGGGCGGCGGCGGTGACGAGGGCGGCCAGGTGGCTGTCGAGGTCGTCGATCTCGGCCTGAAGAGCGAGCCAGCGTCGGGCGAGGCTGCGCAGAGCGACTTTGGTGGCGGTCGCCGGATCAGACACCGTGCCAGGCATCAGAGCGGCGCAGACGCGGATGCGCTTCTTGCCGGCCAGCCCGCGCACCAGTTGTCTCACGGGTTCGGGGGCCGAGACGATGAGCGATTCCACCTGGCCTCCGGCCTGAATCCGAGCCTTCATCGCTCCGCGGCGGGCGACGCGCAGAGCCCGGATCATCTCGACTCGGGCGTGACGGGTCTTCGGGGTGCCGCTGGCTCGGCCCGACAGGACCGCCCGGGCGGCGGACTCGGCGTCGATGGTGTCAGTCTTGCCGACTCGGCGGCGGGTGGAGCGGTCCGGACGGTCGACCTCGACCACGGTCAGGCCGTAGTCAGTCAGGATCCGCAGCAACCCGGCGCCGTAACTGCCGCTGCCTTCCAGGCCGACTTTGACAACCGTGCCGAAGGACTCAGCCCAGGTGGCGAGCTGCGCGTAGCCGCGCATCGTCGTCGGAAAGCCTCTGGTGCCCAACACCCGACCGGTTTGGTCCAACACCGCCGCGACGTGCACGTCCTTGTGCGTGTCGACCCCGACGGTTACATCCTGGTCCTCGCTCACGCTGCCTCCTACCTGCTGCATTGACGGCAAGGCTCGACCACCGAGCACGAGGAGGACGCTGGACAGAACGGGGATGAGGGACGAACCCGAGCTCCTAATCAGGTCACCACGCCGGCCCGTGCAGATGCCGAGAGAGTGGCTGCGCGAGCCATCCCGCCAGCCGACGATCCGGGCGAGCCGAGCAAACCACCGCCCGACCCGCCAGCGTCCGACCGTGCGTCAAGGCCGTCTTGACGTGGCGGGCCGGGCGGCGGCCCGCTCCCCAGGAGGACGGGTCGACGGCAGACGGGATGGCAGTTTGGGCCACGTATTCTGCGTGGCTGTGGAGCTGGACGGTCCGACGCGAAGCAGAGCGCTGGCCCTCGTTCGTGAACTGCGCGATCCCGCCCTTCCCGACGAGGAGACCGGGGTGCGAGTTGACGAGCTGGAACGCATCCTGTGTTGCCCACACGTTGTCTCCCTCATGTTCTTCAGGGAACCCGAGTTGAGAGACGAGGAAGTAATCGAGGAAGCTCTCAAGTACCAGCCGTTTTCCCTCTAGGTGCTTGGGCAGACGAGCTGGGTGACCAACTGGGTGACGACGGGCGCGGGCAGTGCCGGATGCCCATGGACTCCGGCGGACCCTATGGGCAGCTCACCCCGTTGTTGGCGCAGCTCATCGCCGGCCGATGGTTCCTTCGGGACGAAGAGGTCAGTCCTGGCCCGTCGTCTCGTTGGAGTGCCTGAAGCGCTGGTCAATCCCGATGCAGGCAACAACGGCAGACAGGTCGTCGGTGAAGAAGAGTTGGAAATGGTGGTCCGGGTCTGTGACCTTGACCCAGCCCAGGCGCACAGGCTGATCCGTCGCGTCATGCAGGCGTTCGACGCCTTGACGGAAGCTGAGCGTGGCGATCCCATGCTGTCGGCAGTGCCGCTCCCGGCGGTCGTAGATGCGGGCGTAGTGGCTTGCCGGCAGGGCACCATCCGTGATGGTGAAGTCCGCACCACGATCGAGCGCGTTTCGGCACATCGCGTCGGCGCTGCCCTTGCCCGTCAACAGAGCGATCAGTCGATGCCGTTCCACGCGGACGACAGTACCTGGGCCACGCCGAGCGACGCCCATTGTCCCGTTCGGCCAGCGTCGTGCCCGATCCGTGCCCGATGCAGCGGTCAACACGGGGCCACAGAGGCACGGACCTGGCCGTGATCAACGTTTGGTAGCGATGTCCCAGGTGACGCGACTACCCGACGTGCAGGATCAACACGATTCCCAAGCTGACATTGCTCGACCGTCCCCGCCAGGGCAGTGTTCCGACGGGTGGTAGAACGGGGCATGGAGATCGCGCAGCTCAGCCAGGCGTTGGATGACATCTTCGATGGCGCGATCGTGCATCACGGGTACACCGACTACATCCGCGATTACGAAGTCATCGTCTACGTCACCGCAGACCCGCGTACCGGCATCCCACCCGTCCACCTCCGCTACCTCTTCAAGTACTGCGTCGCCGCTGAGGTGCAAACGGCGGTGAGTCCCGAGACCTGGCGTTGCTCGCTCGACGAGCGACTGATCGACCGGGAGATCGGTCCGGACCTGGACGGCTTTGTGTGGGCGGTGCGCTGGCAGCCGCTCTACCCAGGTGCGGAGGTGGTGGCAGACTCCGAGCGTGCCCGGTCGTGGGCTGACAAGATCGGCGTTCCCTTTCATGAGGTCCGCTTCAAGATGAACGCTCACGCCATCACTCTCATCTTCAGCGGCCTTGATGTGACGGAGGTGCAGGAGGGCTACGCACCCTTCACGGTCACTGAGGACGACTGATGCAAGGACCCTGCAACTCGCCCGGGGGTGACTAACTGGGTGACGATCGGGACGGACGCCAGCGGACGAGCAGGGATACTGATGGACGGTTCCAGCAGTTCAACGCCCGTGAAACGGCAGGCCAAAGCCCCGTGTTGGTTGCCTGGGCGTTAAGGAGTCGGATCATCTGCTGGATGGTCGCAAAGGGACGACTGCGCGGCTGCCTTCATGGCCGCTACCGCTTCCTCTGCCTGGTCATTCGTTGCGCCCCATCCTGCGTACAGCTCTAAGAAGCGATCGCCCACCGCTCAGCTCCGGCATTCCGGAGTAGCACGCCTGCCAGTGAATCTCGTGGGCCAGGTCCTCGGGGTCGCCCTTTCCAGCAGCTATGTTCGCTGCTGCCTCACGCATGAGGTGTAGCCGGGCGCCGCTCTTGTCCGGGACCGGACAGCCGAACTCGTCCCTCGCTTGGCGGAACAGGTCAACGGCTTCCCGTGACTGACCCTTCGAAAGGCCAGCGAGCTCACGCAAGCTCGGAGAGTCAACGCCTCGGGTTAGTGCGTGAGCAGTCGTCATCGGCAGGTTATCGCCGACCGGCTTCATCCATGGCCAGCCGGATGGCAAGGTCGCGCAGCTGCTCCATGCCGAAGAGGATAAGCGGTGCGCGGATCACCGACCAAGGCGTTTACGACGGCGAGCAAGCTCGGGGACGCGGGCAAGGGTGGGTAGCCCTTCGACGAAAGTTCTGGGGGCACAGACGGGGCACAAGACGCCGTGAAACGTCGTCAAGCAATGCTGAACGGTGGCAGCCCGAGACTCCGCACGAGCAGGCGTCGAAGGCTGATCCCGCTGGTAGCGGTACAGCGGCTCTTAGTTCCGCTTCATCCTCTGAGGCACGGATAGATGATCAAGCGCATGACGGTGCTACCGGTGCAGATCGGTGTACCGTCCGAAGTGGCAGCCTGCCGGGGATGGTCGGCAGGGATCTCATGTCATCTGGAGTTCTGCTGATGCCTCGCCGGCCTATACCTGCTGATCCGTCGATTGGCGATCGTATTCGTGCTCGTCGGGAGTTGCGTGGTTGGAGTGTGCGGTATGCGGCCAGTCGGGCGGGGATTTCCCATACGTCGTGGTCGCGGATCGAACGTGGTCAGCAGCGCACCGACCGGTACATGGTGGTGGATCTAGCTGCGGCTCTTGAGTGTTCGGTGGTGGATCTGACCGGCCAGGCTTACCCGCCGGCTGATCGGCAGCTTGATGCGGCGCGCATCGACGCTGAGCGGGTTTGGCGGATCATGATGGACACGCCGATGGGCGGACGTTCCGATGCGGTGGCGACTGTCGAGCAGGTGCGTCGTGAGGCGGCGCTCGTGAGTGGCCTGTACGGGCGGTGTGACTACGCGGGCGCGTTGCGGCGGCTTGTCGATCTGGTGCCGGCGATACACGGCCTTACCGATCGGCGAGTGGCGCTGACGGAGATGGTGCCGGTGTACGGCGTGGCGATGGGGTCATTGCTGAACGTCAGCTATCCGGCGCATGCGTGGCTTGCGGCAGAGCGTTGTGCCGAGGCGGCCGGGTTGCTCGAAGACCCGGTGGCGGTCGGGGTCGCGGCGGCGAACCGGGCGCGGGTGTCGGCCTATTCGGGGGCGTACGGTCCGGCGCGGGCGCTGTGTGACGTCGCAGCTGCTGATCTACTGGGTAGCGGCGCGCACGGGGCGTTGGACGTGCTGGGGTTCCTGCACCTGGCGCGGGCGCATCACCTCGCCGGGCTGCGCGATCAGGCCGCTGCGGAAGACCATCTTGCCGAGGCAGGGCGGATCGCGGCACACACCGGGGAGACCGACAGTTGGGATCTCGCCTGGGGGCCACGAAACGTGGCGCTGTGGCTGATGGCGTTCCTGCTCGACACGGGCCGTCCGGAGGCCGCGTTGCAGACGGCGGTCGGTGTGGAGTTGGCGGGTCTGCCGGCGGTGCGACAGGTGTATTTCTGGCTCGACATGGGCCGTGCCGCCGAGGCGGTCGGCCGGGAACGTGATGCGGTGCGGATGCTGCTCGCTGCGGAGCGGGTCGGTCCGCAGCATGCCCGCTCGTCGGTGTCGGCGCGCGAGACGGCACGTTCGTTGCTGCGCAAGGGCGCGACATCCCCGGAGCTGCGGGGGCTGTGCGAGCGGATGAGCCTCACCTCCTAGTAGTGGTGCGTAAGCGTTCCAGCTAACGGATGTGCGTTCCGTAGCGTCCCGATTACAGCGCGGCCCGCGTGTTCGTCCCTTTCCGATTGCTGCGGTCGCGCCTCTGAGCCGGCGCGACGGTGGCGACATCTCCCGTTGACACACACCGCCGCGCCCTGTCTGAAGAGGGGTCGTACGGCATGGAACACGATCGAGGGCAAAGCCGAGGCGAACAGGCGGAAGCGGCGGAGCGGGAGGCCGCGAAGCAACGGATTCTGGCGCAGGCCGAGGCCGAGCGAATACCGGTCGAGGAAACAACCCGGGCAGTGCCGGATTGGCGGTGGCGTCGTGACCGTTGAACCCGTGCCGATCGGCCGGCGTGTCGCCTACCTGCGGGTGCGCCGGAAGCTGTCGCAGCAGTCGTTCGCGGATCGGTTGGGGAAGTCGAAGAGTTGGGTGGACAAGGTCGAACGCGGCGTGCGCTCGTTGGAACGCCTGTCGACCATCCGCGACATCGCCACCGTGCTCCGCGTCGACGCCGCGATCCTGCTCGGACGCGACGTCCAGCCCGCCGAGGTAGCCGAGCGCCACGAAGGTGTCGCCCAGATTCGGGCGGCGATGTCGACGTACGAGATGGCCCTCGGCCGACCGTCAGCCCGTTGCGAGGCGATGCCGCCGGAGAGACTGGCCCGGGAAATCGCGCACTCGTGGACCACCTACCAGCACGCTCGCTATCCGCATCTGGTTGAGCTGTTGCCGGCGTTGTTGACCAAGGTGCACCGGGCTCACGCCCAGGACCCGGAGGCAGGTCGGACGCTGGTGGTGGAGGCGTACCGGGTCACTGCAGCGTTGCTGGTGAAACTGGACGAGGCCCACCTTGCCTGGCTGGCCGCCGACCGGGCCATGTCCGCCGCCACCGGTGACCGGACTTCGCTGGCGTGCGCGGCGGTGCAGCTCGGCCAGGTCCTCAGGACATCGGGGCGGGCGAAGTCGGTGATGATGGCCGCCGCCTACCAGATCGCCCCACCCGACCCCGACACCGGCGAGCCCCAGGAGGTATCGCTGTGCGGCGCCCTGCTCGTGCAGGCAGCCCTGATCGCCGCCACCTCCGGCAACGACCGCGCCACCGCTGATCTGCTGGACGAAGCCGCCGCCATGGCCACCCGAGTCGGCGACGGCCACGACCATCACCACACCGCGTTCGGGCCGACCGCTGTCGAACTGGCTCGGGTCGCCGCTGCCGTCGAGCTGGGCGATGGACCGGAGGCGCTCGTCCGGCACGACAGAGCAATCGGGCGCGACGGTTGGCGGTGGCTGCCCGTGGAGCGCCATCAGCCTCGGGCTGGTGTGAACGTGACCGCGCCGTTCCTGTCTCTCGCTCAAATCCGCAACCGCCTTACCCTCATCGCCCGAGCCCACCTGCGAGCGAAGGCAGCAGGGAGCCCGTGCCCGGTGTGTGGAACGCCATCGGTGGATGCCGGCCGAGCGCCCGGTGGCGGCGTCCGGTCCGACATTTCGATTATTGATCGCACCTCTCTGGCCACCGGGCGTCCGGAGCGAGGGTCAGGTGCGTGCCCTCGCGGTGCCGGCGAGGTCGACGATCCGGTCGCTCCAGCGGTCCAGCAGGGTCTGGTCGTGGGTGATGACCAGGACACCGGCGCGTTGGGTCCGCTGGTAGTCGCGGATGACAGCGGCGACGTGCGCCTGGGTTGAGGCGTCGAGCATCGCGGTGGCCTCGTCGCAGAGCAGGTAGTCGGGGCGGTGCACGAGGGCCCGGGCGAGGCAGGCGCGTTGCAGTTGCCCGTCGGACACCGCGTGGGGACGCCGGCTGCGCAGATCCGCGGTGAGGCCGACGAGGTCGGCGAGTTCGGCCACCCGGTCCCGGACCGCCGACTCGGGCGTCCGGGTCGCCCGCAGTGGCTCGGCGATCAGATCGGTGAGGCTCAGTCGAGGGTCGGCGGCGGCGCGCGGGCTCTGGAAGAGGGCGGCGACGCGGGTCCGTAGGGCGACCGGCACGGCGTACCGGACGGCGTCGACCGAGGTGCCGTCGATGCTGACCCGGCCCTGATCGGGGCGGTGCAGCAGGGCCAGGACCCGGACCAGTGTCGACTTTCCGCAGCCGGACGGCCCGCGCAGTCCGACGGTCTCTCCCCGGCCGATCCGCAGGGTGACGCCGTCGAGGACGACCTGGCGGCCGTACCCGACGCTCACCTCGTCGGCGAGCAGGTGCTGCGCGCTGGTCACGTGGTGGCTCCGGTGGGGATCGGATGGTGGCAGGCCACCGTGCCGCCACCGGTGACCGGTGTCGGCTGTGGTCGGTCCGCGCAGGTGTCGGTGCGGCGTGGGCAGCGGGGCGCGAAAGCGCATCCGGGGGGCAGCGCGGTGAGCATCGGCGGGTCGCCCGGCACCGGTCGGAAGGCCCGATCCGGCAGGGCGTCGAGCAGCGCCGAGGCGTACGGGTGAGTTGGTGCGGTGAAGAGCTTGTCGGTGTCGCGATGTTCCACGATACGGCTGGCGTACATCACGGCGACGGTGTCGGCGACTCGGTGTGCGGCGGCCAGGTCGTGCGTGATGAGCACGACGGCGGCGCCGTTGTCGCAGCGGCGGCGCAGCAGGTCGAGGGTGTGGTCCACCAGCGGCCGGTCCAGCCCGGTGGTGGGCTCGTCGGCGATGAGCAGCGACGGGTCGGGTGCCAGCGCGAGCGCGGTGACCAGACGCTGTGCCATGCCGCCGGACAGCTCGTGGGGGTAGCGGTCCAGGTCCGCCGGGTCGAGCCCGACATCGACCGCGAGTTGGTCGGCGTCGGCGCGGTCGCGGTCGCGGCCGTGCGCCCGCAGCGTCTCGGCGAGCAGTCGCCGTCCGGTGCGGACCGGGTTCAGGGCGGTAGCCGGGCTCTGCGGGACCAGCCCGACCCGGCGCCCGCGTACCGTGCGGGCCAGCTGGCGTTGGCCGCAGGTGACCAGGTCGACCGGGTCGGCGCCAGGGTGGCGCAGGATGGCGTGACCGGTGGTCGTGGCGTTGCCCGGCAGCAGGCCGAGCAGGGCGTGGGCCAGGACGGACTTGCCGCAGCCGGACTCACCCACGATGGCCAGCAGTTCGCCGGCCTGCACGGTGAGGCTGAGGTCGGTGACGGCGCGCACGCGCGCGTCGCGGAGCCGGAACTCGACGCCGAGGCCGTCCACGGCGAGCAGCGGCTGCGTCGCGGTGATGCGGGGCGACGCCGGGGCGGGAACGGATTCGGTGGTGGTCACAGGTGCAGCTCCGCTCGGACCCGGGGATCGAGGCGGTCACGCCAACGGGCGGCGAGGACCGCGATGGCGAGGGTGACGACGACGATGACCGCGCCCGGTGCCAGGCTGGCCCACCAGGCACCGGTCAGCAGCGACCCCTGACCATCGTTGATCATGTTGCCCAGCGAGGCGAGGTGTGGCGGCAGACCGAGGCCGAGGAACGACAGGGCGGTCTCGTGCCACACCGCGTGCGGAATCATCAACGTGGTGGCCAGCGCCAGCCGGGGCAGGACGTGCGGCAGCAGGTGCCGGGTGAGGACCCGGAGTCGGCCGGCTCCGCCGCTGATGGCGGCGTCGATGAAGGGTCGGGTGCGAAGGCTCAACAACTCGGATCGGACGATGCGGGCGGTGGAGAGCCAGTGGGTGAGCCCGACGGAGGCGATCACGGCACCGAGGCTGGGACGCAGCATGGCGACGATGAAGATGCCCAGCAGCAGGTGCGGCATCGCGGCGATGGTGTCCACGATCCGCATCAGGATCCGGTCCACCCGGCCACCGACGGTGCCGGCGATCCCGCCGACCACGCCGCCGAGGACGGTGGCGACCAGCGCGGCGACCGCGCCGACCAGCAGCGAGACCCGCAGCCCGTAGACGGCGCGGTGGGCCACGTCGCGGCCCAGGTCGTCGGTGCCGGCGAGATGGGTCCAGGACGGCGACAACCGGGTCTGGTCCAGCGCGACCGCGCTCTGGTCGAGCGGCCAGACGAGCGGGGCGAGCAGCGAGCCGGCGACGGCCACCAGCAGGACCAGTCCGGCCGCGACGGCACCGGCCTGGCCGGGCCGCAGCCGCAGCCGCGACCGGGCCACCCGGAGCAGCGGCGGTCGGGCGGCGAGGTCAGCCATCGAGTCGTACCCTCGGGTCGGCGGCGGCGTAGGCGAGGTCGGTCGCGAGGTTCGCGGCCAGCACCACCGCGGTGGTGACCAGCGTGATCGCCGCCAGCAGCGGGAAGTCGCTGCCGAGCGCGGCGGCGACCGTGACGGCCCCGAGGCCCGGCAGTGAGAAGACCGTTTCGACCAGCACCGCCCCGCCGACCAGCTCGGGCAGGTGGGTGCCGACCAGGGTGAGGAACGGCAGCAGCGCGGTCCGCAGCGCGTGCCCGAACAGCACCGTCCGACCGGGCAACCCGCGGGCCCGCGCCGCGAGCACGTGGTCGTCGCGCATGCTCTCCGCGACCGCGTCCCGGACGAACAGCACGAACCACGGTGCCTGGGACACGGCCAGCACTCCGACCGGCAGGATCAGGTGGTGTGCCACGTCGGCCCAGGAGGTGCTGGTCGCGGTGACGTCGGTGAGCCCGCCCGCCGGCAACCAACCCAGGGCCAGCGCGAACACCGCGATCGCGGCTAGGCCCAGCCAGAAGACCGGCATCGACTGCACGGCGTACGCGGCCGTCCGCAACGCGCGGTCGAACAGCCCACCCCGGCGGTACGCGGCCAGCGCGCCCAGCAGCAGGCTCGCGACCAGGACCAGGGCGAGGGCCGCGCCGATCAGGAGCAGTGTCCAGCCGGCCCGGGCGGCGAGCACCGAGGCGACCGGCTCGTGGCGGCTGGTCGACCAGCCCAGGTCGCCCTGGACCAGGTTGCTGATCCAGCGCAGGTACTGCACCGGCAGGGGGTCGTCGACGCCCCAGTTGGCGCGCAGCTGGGCCAGGTTCTCCTCGCTGGCGGTGAAGGCCGCCGCGCCCGCGTACTGTTTCGCGGGGTCGACCGGCGAGGCGGCGCCCAGGGCGAACATCCCGACGCTGGTCGCGGCGAGCACCGGCACGGCGACGAGGAGCCGGCGCCGGACCACCGCACCGGCCCCGGCCAGTCGACCGGAGCGGGTCACGACCGCGTCCAGGTGTCGATGTTCCACCAGAGGCTGTTCGCCACCCCGTGCTCGTGCGCCTCGACCCGCGGCGTCACGCCCTGGACCGACGACTTCAGCACGTAGGTGTGCCGCAGGTAGGTGAGGAACAGCCACGGCACGTCGGCGGCCAACTGCTTCTGGAACTGCGCGTACGCGGCCTTGCGAAGGGCCGGGTCGATCTGGTCGCGGCCCTCCTGGAGGGCGCGGTCCGTCACCTCGGAGCGGTACGAGCCGGGGTTGAAGTAACCCTGCCCCGCGAACGTCGAGCCGAACAGCTTGTACGAGACGAAGTCCGGGTCGTACGGCGTGCCGTAGCCCATCAGCAGGGCGTCGGACTTCATCCGGGGGTCGATGGCGTCCCAGGTGAGCCCCGCCGGGGTCACCTCGATGCCGATCTTCTTCGCGTCGGCGGTGACGGCAAGGGCGAGGTCCTTGCGCAGCGTGTCGCTCGCCGGGTACATCAGCGTGAACCGGGCCGGTCGGCCGTCCTTGACGCGTACCCCGCCGGGACCGGGGGTCCAGCCGGCTGCGTCGAGCAGCGCTCCCGCCGCCGTCGGATCGCCGGTCGGCTTGCCGATGATCGAGGGGTCGGCGAACTCGGAGGTCGGCGGGATCGGGCCGAACGCCGGTTCGCCGGCGCCACCGAGGAGCCCGGACACCATCGCGGCCCGGTCGACGGCCAGGTTGAGCGCCCGGCGGACCGCCGGGTCGGCGAGGAGCGGGTTGCCCGTCGGCAGCATCACGCCGCGGTAGTCGGCGGTCGGCACCCGCTGCACCCGGTACGTGGCGTCGGTGTCGAAACCGGAGGCGAGCTTCGGCGGCAACTCGGCGGCGTCGAACTCGCCGGCGCGCATCCGCTGGGCGCGGACGTTGTCGTCGGCGACGAACGCGACCACCACCCGGTTGTTCTTCGGCCGGCCACCGAAGTAGCGCTCGTTCGCGGTGAGCACCAGGCGGTCGCCCGGCGTCCAGGAGTCGACCCGGTACGGCCCGGTCCCGATCGGCTTGCGGTTGAACCCGGCGGTGTTGATGTCCTGACCGCTGAGCAGCTTGGCCGGCACGATGCCGAGGGTGAGCCGCTGCAGGAACGGCGCGTACGGGTAGCGCAGCCGGAACACGACAGTGGCCGCGTCGGGCGCGGTCACCGACTCCACCATGTCCAGGTCGGAGCGGAGCGTCGAGTCGACAGTCGGATCCAGGACGGCCTGGTACGTGAAGACGACGTCCTGGGCGGTCAGCTCGGTGCCGTCGTGGAACTGCACGCCGTCGCGGAGCTTCGCGGTCACGGTGCGCCCATCGGGTGACAGCTCCGGCAGCGCCGTGGCCAGACCGGCGGCGAGACGGTTGTCGTCGCCGCGGGTGACGAGGCCGTCGAAGATCAGCGAGGCGCCGTCGACGCCGTAGTTGAGCACCGGGTTCAACGCGTCCGGCTCGTCGGAGGTGGCGACGACCAGCGTCGCGCCGCCGGATGAGCCGTCGGGGGTGGCCGGGGCCGAGCATCCGGCGAGGACGAGCATCCCCGCCGCCGCGGTCGACGCCACGAGGCGTCGGAAGGTCGGACGCATCCGGGTCACAGAGGGCTCCTGTGCTGTGGGGAGGAATCGTTGGTCGGGCGGGCGCGCCCCCGCAACCGTTGATCATCACGGTGACACAATTGCCACTCATTGGCAATTACCAGAGGTATGCATCATGCCGATGCCAGGACCCGTCCGCCGGTGGTGACGGCCACCGGTGACCGGTTAGGGTTCCCGGATGTTCCGCGCCGTCGTGTTGATCGCTGCTGTGGTGCTCGCCGCGGATCAGCTCACCAAGTACTGGGCCGAGTCCGCGCTCTCGGACGGGCAGACCATCACCGTTCTCGGTGACCTGCTGCAACTGCGACTCGTGTACAACCCGGGCGCCGCCTTCTCGATCGGCTCCGCGTACACCTGGATCTTCGCGGTGTTCGCGGCGGCGGCGGTGGTCGCGGTGACGGTCGTGGCGCGGCGGGTCACGTCACGGGCCTGGGCGGCGGCGTTGGGCCTGGTGCTCGGCGGCGCGGCGACGCACCTGCTGGACCGCCTCTTCCGCGAGCCGGGCTTCGCTCGCGGGCACGTGGTGGACTTCATCGACTACGCCGGGTTCTTCGTCGGCAACGTCGCCGACATCGCCCTGGTGATCGGCGTGGGCATCGTCATGCTGCTCAACGTGCGCGGCATTCCGTTGCACGCGACGGCGGGCGAGACCCGCACTGACGAGCCGGTGCCGTCGTCAGGCGCCTGAGCCGCCCGTCGGGCCGACTGGGACGACTTCGTCGTCTGGGGCGATCAGGACGACCTCCAGCCGACGCGGGCCGTGCACTCCCTCGACCCGGTTGAGCTCGATGTCGCTGGTCGCGGACGGGCCGGAGATCCAGGTCTGCGGCGCGCGCGGGTCCAGTCGGGTCAGCGCCTCCGGCAGCAGACCGACGACCTGGTCGGTGCGGACGACGCAGATGTGCCGGTCCGGCACCAGGGTGAGCGCGCGTCGCCCCTGCGCCGGGCCGGCGTCGAGAATGATGGTGCCGGTGTCGGCGACCGCGACGGCGCAGCCGGTCAGGACCGCGTCCAGGTCGTCGAGCGCGGCCGGTGACAGCGGGGGCGCGTCGCGGTGCAGTTGCCCGGCGTAGCCGGCCAGCCAGGCGGCGGGGACGTCGGTGGGGACGGCAAGCCGGTCGACCTCGCCGAGGAGCCGGGGGAGGGCGTCGATGCCACGATGGACGACCGCCCGGTAGTCCTCCAGGCGGTCGACGAGGGTTGCGATCAGGTCGGGGTGGTCGTCGAGCCGGCGGTACCGGCGGGGCACCTGCACCGGCGGCGGGCTGTCGGCCAGGGCCGTCCGGAGCCGCGCCAGGATCTCGTCACGAGCGGTCACTGCTTCCCCCACCATTCCCGGAAGGTCTGCGGCGCGGGCAGCGGCAGGTCCCGCGACCGGGTCCACGCCGACGCGGGCCAGGGCAGTCGCCGCAGCGTGCGAGCGCCGGTGCGCCGCTCACGGTACGCCCCGAGCGGCCCCGCGCCGGCCCGGGCCAGGCGCAGGGCGGTCGCCCAGCGTCGGGGGCTGCGCATCACCCAGGACAGGACGCGCATGGCGGCCCGTTCGGCCGGCGGGTGCGGTGCCTGCTGACGGAGGTGGACCAGGATCTCCGGAATGTTGATCTTCACGGGGCACACGTCGTAGCAGGCGCCGCAGAGGGTCGACGCGTACGGCAGCGAGGCGTTGTCGGCCACGCCGGTCAGCTGCGGCGACAGGATCGCCCCGATCGGCCCCGGGTACACCGAGCCGTACGCGTGCCCGCCGGCCCGCTCGTACACCGGGCAGACGTTGAGGCACGCGGAGCAGCGGATGCAGGACAGCGCCGGCCGCCCGACCGGGTCGGCGAGCACCGCGGACCGGCCATTGTCGACGAGCACGACGTGCACGTCCTGCGGGCCGTCGCCGGGGGTGACGCCGGTCCACATCGAGGTGTACGGGTTCATCCGCTCGCCGGTCGAGGACCGCGGCAGCAGTTGCAGGAAGACCTCCAGGTCGGTGAAGGTCGGCAGCAGCTTCTCGACGCCGACGACGCTGATCAGCGTCTCGGGGAGGGTGAGGCACATGCGGCCGTTGCCCTCGGACTCCACCACCACGAGCGTGCCGGTGTCGGCGACGGCGAAGTTCGCGCCGGAGACGGCGACCCGGGCCGAGAGAAAGCGTCGTCGCAGGTGGGCGCGGGCCGCCTCGGCAAGGGCAGCCGGTTCGTCGCTCAGGTCGGCCGGCACGTCGGCCATGCGGCGCTGGAAGATCTCCCGGATCTGGGCCCGGTTGTAGTGGATCGCCGGCACCAGGATGTGCGAGGGGGTGTCCTCGCCGAGCTGCACGATCAGTTCCGCGAGGTCGGTCTCGTACGCGGCAATCCCGGCCGCCTCCAGCGCCTCGTTGAGCTCGATCTCCTGGGTCGCCATCGACTTGACCTTCACGACCTCGTCGGCCCCGGCGGCCCGGGTCAACGCGACCACGATCCGGCACGCCTCGGCCGCGTCGCGGGCCCAGTGCACGGTGGCGCCGGCAGCGGTGACGGACGCCTCGAACTGCTCCAGCAACTCCGGCAATCGACGTTGGACGTCCGCCTTGATCGCCGAGCCGGCGTCCCGCAGCGCCTCCCAGTCGGGTACCTCGTCGACGACCCGGGCTCGCTTGGCGCGGATGGTGCGGGTGGCCCGGTGCAGGTTGGCCCGGAGTTGCGTGTCGGCGACGGCTGGTTTGGCGGCGGTGGGGAAGGGCAGCGGGGTGCGGATCCGCCCGCCCCCGGTGGCGGGTGCGACCGGAGGGTTCATGAGCTGGCTCCCGTCTCGGCGAGAATCTCGGCGTAGTGCACGGCCCGTACGGCCGCCCGCTGGCGGTCGAGGCCGCCGCCGATGTGCGCCAGGCAGGAGTTGTCGGCGGCGGCGAGCACCCGGGCGCCGGTGTCGCGGACCCGGGCGCACTTGTCGGTGAGCATGGCGGTGGAGACGTCCGGGTTCTTCAGGGCGAACGTGCCGCCGAAACCGCAACACTCCTCGGCGTCGCCCAGCTCGACCAGCTTGATCCCGCGCACCTGACGCAGCAGGGTCAGCGGCCGGTCGCCGAGGCGCAGCATGCGCAGGCCGTGGCAGGTGGGGTGGTAGGTGACCGTCTCCGGGAACTCGGCGCCGACGTCGGTGACGCCGAGAACGTCGACGAGCAGCTCGGACAGCTCGTACGTGCGGGCGGCCACCGAGGTGGCGGGCGGGTGCAGGCGCGGGTACTGGTCGCGGATCATCGCGGTGCACGACCCGGACGGTGCGACGATGGCGTCGTAGGAGTCGAAGACGTCGACGTAGTTGCGCACCATCGGCAGGGCCTCGGCCCGGTAGCCCGTGTTGGCGTGCATCTGCCCGCAACAGGTCTGGGCGGTGGGGAAGTCGACGGTGTGGCCGAGCCGCCGCAGGATGCGGGTGACCGCGATGCCGGTGGCGGGGTACGCGAGGTCGTTGACGCAGGTGATGAAGAGGGCGATCCGCATGGCGGCTCCTCGGGTGTGTGGGGGTGGGTCACGCCGAGTCGCGCGGTGTTGCGGGGGTGGGGAGCTGGTCGAAGGCGGGCAGGTGGCGCTTCCGGGCGGCGCTGAGGTGGGCGCGCATCGCTTCGGTGGCGGCTGCCGCGTCGCCGGCGACGATGGCGGCGGCGATGCGCTGGTGCTCGGTGTTGGTGTCCGGCGCGCCGGCGACCGGAAAGTACAGCCGGTGCAGGTGCAGGTGTGAGTGCAGCCGCGTGATGGTGTCCCGCAGCAGGGGGCTGCCGGAGACCTCGGCGATCAGGTCGTGGAACTTCGCGTCCAGCGCGGTGAAGGCGGCGTGTCGGCGATAGCCGTCGCCGGCCTCCACGTCGATGCTCGCCGCCGCCTCGACGCTGATCCGTTGGCGGGCTTCGGCGGAGGCGTGCGTGGCGGCACGTCCGGCGGTGGCGCCCTCCAGCAGTTGGCGGACGTCGAACAGGTCGTCGAACTCGGCGCGGCTCAGCAGCGGAGTGGTGGTGTAGCCGGAGAGCGGGCGTTTACGGACCAGGCCGTCGGCCTCCAGCCGGGCGAGGGCCTCGCGGACGGGGGTGGGGGAGACATCCAGCTCCCGGGCGAGCGCGTCGATGTTGACCCGCTCGCCGGGGGGAAGGATGTGGTCCATGACCAGCGTCTTTATCGACTCGTAGACGTCCTCGGTGAGGGTGAGTCGACGGGCGGGACGGAGTCGACCCTCGCGAGGGTCCTGCTGGGTCATCTCGTCTCCTCAGCAACCGTTACCTCTCGGTACGCTTTGGTGTGCGCATGATCGGCAGTCCTGCCTTGCGGTGGGACGGTCCCGGTCTTGCCGGCGGGTGCCGTGCCGGGTTCACGTTTCTCGGCCATCTGCCCGCGTGTGCGGGTCTTATGGTCGGCTCCACGTGCTGCCACCGGGCCACTCCCGGCGGTTGTTGTCTGTGCCGCGAGGGCGGCGAGGTTGCGGGCGGCGTTGAGGTCCCGGTTCAGGGCCAGGCCACACGTGCCGCATTCGTATTCGCGCTCGGACAGGGCAAGCTTGGTTTTCACCGTGCCGCAGCCTGAGCAGGTTTTCGAGGACGGATACCAGCGGTCGGCGGTGATGAGCTTCCCGCCGTTCCAGGTTGTTTTGTAGGCGAGTTGGCGGCGGATCTCGGCGAACCCGGCATCGGCGATGTGTCGGGCCAGTCGCCGGTTGGTCAGCATCCCGGCCACGTTCAGGTCTTCCACGACGACGGTGCCGTGGGTGGTGGCCAGGCGGGTGGTGAGCTTGTGTAGGCCGTCGCGGCGCAGGTTCGCCACCCGGGCGTGCGCCCGACTGAGGCGGGTGCACGCCCGTCGCCACCGGTTCGACGGGCGCTGCCCGGTGCGCCGGTCCGGGCCGGTCTTGCGGGATACCGCCCGTGCGAGAGCCCGCAGGCGGCGCTGGGCGTCGGTGAGGTGACGAGGGTTAGTACCAGGTCGCCGGTCGACAGGACCGCGAGGTGCGCAACGCCGACGTCGACACCGACTACTGACCCGGGGCGCGCCGGCGTGCGGTCGGGGCGTTCGACCTCGACGCAGAACGCGACATACCAGCGTCCGCCGTCACGGCGCAGGGTGGCGGACATGATCCGGGCGGTGCCGGCCTCCACACGGCGGGCCAGCTTCCGGGTCGACTCGTGCACCTTCAACCGACCCAGCCGCGGCAGCACCACATGCCTGCGATCGGGCTCGACGCGGATGGCGCCGGTGGTGAACCGCACCGATGGTGTGCTGCGGCGGCGGGACTTGAACCGGGGGAACCCGACCGGCCGTCCCTTACGCTTACCTGACCGGGACTCAGCCCAGTTCTTCAACGCCCGGGCCAGCGCGTCCAGGCCGGTGTTGAAAGCCTCTTTGGACACCTCCGCCCACCACGGCGCCACGTCGGGCTTCGCCGTGTTCCACGCCCTGCGCAGCCCCGCCAGCGACCACGACAACGACGGCGTCAGCAACTCCTCCGGCACACCATAGGTGCGTTCGGCGGCCCGCTGGCCCATCACCGCCTTCACCCGCGCAAGCGCCCAGTTATGAGCCACCCGAGCCGCCCCGGCATGCGCGTACACCGCCCGTTCCTGCGCCGGACTCAGGTCCAGAGCGAACCGGTACGCCTGAATCGTCTTCACCCCAGACCGTCCGGGTCGCCGACCAGCAGTCGCCGACCCTGCGCCGCGAGGGCCGCCTCCACGTGCTCAGCGCCGAACCGGGCGAACCGGTCACGATGCTCGACCACAATCGTGGACACCGCCGGGTCACGCAACAGAGCAAGGAACTTCTTCCGCCGCCCGTTCAACGCTGAGCCGACCTCGGTCACCACCCGCGACACCGCGAGGTTATGCCCAGTCGCCCCCACGCGGTCACCTGAGCGACCTGCCGGTCCATCGGACTTCCGGCCGGCCAACGACACCCGGGTATACACCACCGTGATATTCGACGGCGGCGCGCCGGTGGCCTGCTTCACCAGGATCAACCCACCAAGCCGCCGAGCAGGCATCGGCAACTCACCCTCCCGGAACCAGCGATTCGCCGTAACCGGACGGACACCCTTTCGCTTCGCCCACTCCTTCAAGTCCACCGTTGCCTTCTATCACTTACCGAGTGGCCAACAGCCGGTAAGCCCTTGACCGTGCCGGTCTGAGCGAGTACACACGAGCCAAACAACATCCTATAGGAAATTGGGTCCCTTGCGACCCATGCACTGGAGGTTGGGTTCGTGAGATTCATGCGCGTCGGGCCCGTGGGGCGGGAACGCCCCGTGCTGTACGTCGATAGGCGGCACTTCGACCTCTCGTCGCTCACCGCCGACATCGACGGCGAGTTCCTCGCCGGCGACGGCGTCCGGCGGGCCCGCGAGGCCACCGACCTGCCCGAGATCGACGTCACCGGGCAGCGCGTCGGCGCACCGATCGCCCGACCCGGAGTGGTGCTCTGCGTGGGGCAGAACTACGCCGCGCACGCCGCCGAGTCCGGTGCCGCGCCACCGACCGACCCGATCATCTTCTACAAGGCGCCCAACACCGTCGTCGGGCCGTACGACGAGGTCCTGATCCCGCGCGGATCGACGAAGACCGACTGGGAGGTGGAGCTGGCGGTGGTGATCGGCCGACCGGCCCGCTACCTCGCCTCACCGGCCGACGCCCTCGGGCACATCGCCGGGTACGTGCTGTCCAACGACGTCTCCGAGCGGGACTTCCAACTCGCCGTCTCCGGCGGCCAGTGGTCGAAGGGCAAGTCCTGCGAGACGTTCCAACCGCTCGGCCCGTGGCTGGTCACCGCCGACGAGATCGGCGACCCGCAGGCGCTGCGGCTGCGCTCCCGGGTCAACGGCGAGCCCCGCCAGGACTCCAGCACCAAGGACATGATCTTCGACGTGGCGTACCTGGTCTGGCACCTGTCCCAGTACACCGTCCTGGACCCGGGCGACGTCATCAACACGGGCACTCCACAGGGAGTGGCACTCTCCGGCCGCTTCCCGTACCTGGCCGTCGGCGATGTGATGGAGGTCGAGATCGACGGCCTCGGTCGGCAGCGCAACACGCTCCGGGATGCCTGATGCGGTGTGACGGTCTGGTGACGGTGGTGACCGGAGGTGGATCGGGGATCGGCCTTGCCTGCGTGCGGGCGTTCGCCGCCGCCGGCGCCCGGGTTGGTGTCCTGGACCTGGAGCTGTCCGGTCTGCCGGAGGATTCCGGCGTACTCGGCGTCCGGGCGGACGTGGCCGACCGGTCCTCCCTCACCGCGGCCGTGGCCTCGGTCGCGGAGGCGTTCGGTGGCATCGACATCCTGGTGAACAACGCCGGCATCTCGGCCGTGGGCACGGTGGAGGACAACGACGACGAGCAGTGGAGCCGGGTACTCGACGTCAACGTCTCCGGCGTGGCCCGAACCAGCGCCGTCGCCCTGCCGTACCTGCGCAGGTCGTCGTCCGCGGCGATCGTCAACATCTCCTCGATCGCGGCGACCGTCGGTCTGCCCCGACGCGCCCTGTACTCGGCCTCGAAGGGTGCGGTGCACGCCCTCACCCTCGCCATGGCCGCCGACCTGGTGACGGAGGGTGTCCGGGTCAACTGTGTCGCCCCCGGCACCGTCGACACACCCTGGGTGGCCCGCCTGCTCGCCGGCGCGGCCGACCCGACGGCGGAGAAGCGGCACCTGGCGTCCCGGCAGCCGACCGGCCGCCTGGTGACCGCCGACGAGGTGGCAGCCGCCGTCGTCTACCTCGCGTCGCCCGCTACCGGGTCGGTGACCGGTTCGTCGCTGCCGGTGGACGGCGGCATGTCCGGCCTGCGCCTCCCCGCCCCGGTCCCGCCCGCGGCCGATACTGCCGAACCGGGCGCGTGACATGATTGCGCCATGGGGAAACAGCAGGACGTCGGCGAGGCCGACCGTCACAGCGGGTCCGACACCACCGCCCACCGTCCGATCGGTGGCAGTGCTGACGCTCGGCTCGCCCTCGCCCAGGACCCCACAACGCCACAAATGACCCTTATCGACCTGGCGTCCGACCCGTCGGCCCTGGTCCGCAAGGCGGTCGCCGCTCGGGCCGACGCACCCGCGCAGGCCCTGCGACCGCTCACCCGCGACCATGATCGTCAGGTCCGGGAGGCCGTGGCGAGGAACCCCTCCACCTCGATCGCCAACCTCATGCGCCTGGTCAAGGACGCCGACCGGTGGGTCCGCTGGGCGGTCGCCGGCAACCCGGCCTGTGACGAGTCGATCCGCCAGGTCATGGCGCAGACCTCGGACAAGGAGCTTCGCGGTCTCCTTGCGGAGAGTCGTGAGCTGGAGCCGGAGTTGGCCGCCAGGCTGATCGACGACGTGTCACCCGAGGTACGGGAACGACTCGCCACGCACACCCACGACCCCGACGTGATCACCGCCCTGCTGGCCGATCGCACCGCACGCGTCCGCAAGGGGGTCGCCCGCAACCCGCGGACCACCGCCGAGCAGCGCAGCGCGCTCGCCGCGGATTCGGTTGTCGACGTCCGTGCCGCGCTGGTGCGGGCCGTCGAGCTGAGCGAGGCGGATCTGGCCCGCCTGGTCGACGACCGCGCGGTGCAGGTCCGACTGGCGATGGCGACGTCCGAGTTCGTTCCGCCGCACATCCGGCAGGCGCTCGCTCGCGATGCCGACGAGATGGTGGCCAGCGCGGCACGGGACTACCGCCCCGGCGCCGGCAACGCCTCCGCCGTGCGGGCGCCCCGCATCGCGCACCGGCCCTCCGCCGCCGGTGCGGGTCGATCGGATGGCGGCACCTCGCGGTAGCGCGCCGGCGTCCACTGCCACCGGCCTTACGCTCCGTAAACGCACTCATCCCGGACAGACTCGAGTGATGAGTCGTCGCGTCCGCGCCCGTCATACCTACGACAGGACATGACGAGGCGGAAGGATGACGTGATGAGTGCGGACACGCGGCTGGAGGAGCTGGGCGTGAGCGGTCTGGGCGAGGTCGACGAGCCGGCGTTCTCGGGGCTGGCACAGCGGCACCGGCGGGAGCTGCACGTGCACTGCTACCGGATGCTCGGGTCGTTCGAGGACGCCGAGGACACCGTGCAGGAGACGTTCCTGCGGGCCTGGCGGCGGCGGGAGACGTTCGAGGGGCGGTCGACGTTCCGCGCCTGGTTGTACCGGATCGCCACCAACGCCTGCCTGGACCTGCTCGCCAAGCGCCGCCCGCAGCCGGCGACCGGCGGCGAGGTGCTGTGGTTGCAGCCCTACCCGGACCGGCTGCTCGACGAGCTGCCCGCGGGCGACGCGGACGAGCCGGAGACTCTCGCCGTCGCGCGGGAGACGATCGAGCTGGCGTACCTGGTCGCGGTCCAGCACCTCGCGCCGCGTCCGCGGGCCGTGCTGATCCTGCGGGACGTGCTCGGCTGGCCGGCGAAGGACGTTGCGGAGCTGCTCGGGGACTCGGTCAACTCGGTCAACAGCGCGCTGCAGCGGGCTCGCGCCGGCATGCGGGAGCACCTGCCCGCCGAGCGGCAGGACTGGACCGGCGGCGAGGAGGACGCCGGCACGCGCGAGCTGGTGCGCCGCTTCACCGAGGCCAGCATGACCACGAACGTCGACGCGCTCGCTGCCATGCTGCGGGACGACGTCCGCTGCTCGATGCCGCCCACGCCGGGCCTGTACGTCGGCCGCGACGCGGTGGTGAACAGCTGGGTCGAGGATGGCTTCGACGGCATGACGGGCCTGCGCGGGGTCCCCACCTCGGTGAACCGCCAGCCCGCCGTCGCCTTCTACCACTGGCGCAAGCAGGAGGGCGCGTACCTGCCGCTGACGATCGACGTCCTGCGCATCACCGGCGGCGCCATCACCGAGGTCTTCACCTTCCACGACGACCAGTTCCCGCGGCTCGGGCTGCCGGAGCGCCTGCCGGCGGACGGCACGGAGTAGTCCCCGGTGTGGACGCTCACGCTGCCCGGTGGCGCGCGTACCGCGGTGGTCAGGGCGGAGTGGCACGACGCGTTCGGTGTCGTCACCCGTGGCCGGGTGCAGCTGGAGCTGCGCGACGGCGAGCCCGGGCCGGTCCTCGGGCGCGACGCCGGGTTCTGGCTGCGCGGCACCGGCGTCTGCGCTCTGCGCAACCCCGGCCGTCGCACGGCGAGGGTCCGGGTGTTCACGCCCGGGTCGGTCACACGCCAGTCAACGCATTCCGTACGCCAGCTCCCAGATGACGGAGACGACATGAACAGCATGAAGGACACCGCGACCGTCGCCGGCCCGGCGTCGGGTCGACCCCGCTACACTCACCGATTCCGCGGGCTCGTCGGCACCGGCGTGATCGCCACGCTCGCGGCGATGGTGGCCACCACTCTCGCCGCCGCGCTGGCTCGGGCCGCCGGCGTCGACTTCGAGATCCCCGACGGTGGCGAGACGATTCCGTTGTCCGGGTTCGCCGTGGTGACCGGCTTCTTCTCGGTGGTGGGCGTCGTCATCGCCGTGGCTCTCCTGCGGTGGAGCGCTCGGCCCGCCGACCGGTTCGTCTGGACCACGGTGGCGCTCACCGCGCTCTCACTGGTCCCGTCCCTCATCTCCGGGGCGAACGCGGCCACCGTCACCGCCCTCCTCGGGCTGCACCTCGTCGCCGCGGCCGTGATGATCCCCGTCCTGGCACGGAGCCTCCGTACCCGGACCAATTGACGCTGACAGGCTCCCCTGAGCGGGTGGGTGGTCACTCTGGTGGCCACCCACCCGTATTTGCCCGGCAGAGGCTCAGCTGTTCGGAGAGTACAACTCGGGTACGCAGGATGGCCGTGAAGTATTCACATGTGTCGTCCCGATTTCTCCTAGGCTGCGAATGCCCAGCTTTTGGGCGTACGTCGTCAAGGGAGGATCAGCGGTGCGAATCAGGAGATCAAGGTCCACGATCGTCGCGATGGCCGTGGCGACCGTGGTCGTCATCGCGGGGGGAGTGTTCGCCGGCAGCACGGCGAGCGCCGCCGAGCCCTCCCCGTTCACCGTCGTGGACGGTGCGATCCGTACGGCGACCGGCACCCCGGTGCCCACCTCCGGAACCCACGCCTCGCTCTGGGGCAACTCCAGCTATGCCAGTACCAGCATCAGTGGCTCCGGTCGAGTGCTGATCGGCGCGATCGGTGACAACTGCCAGGGCTGGCCGACCGTCCGGGTGACGGTCGACGGCGTCAGCGTCGGCCAGACCACAATCGTCAGCGCGACCAGCTACGGCACCTATCCGGTCGGCACGGCGGTCGGCGGCGGGCAGCACACCGTGCGGATCCAGTTCATCAACGACTTCCGGGCCGACTCCTGCGACCGCAACGTCCACGTCGCATACGCGCGGATGGAGACCGCGGGCACCACCGACACGAAGTTCAGCTTCGCCGTCCTGCCGGACACCCAGCAGGAGGTGCTCAACAGCGCCGACACCCGGTTCCTCAACCGCACGAACTGGTTGGTGCAGAACCGGTCCGCGCTGGACCTGCGCTTCGTGACCTCCTCCGGTGACGTGGTCAACTGGGACACCCCGGATCACGCGCAGTACGTCATCGCCCGCAACGCGATGCGGCCGATCGAGAACGCCGCCATCCCGTACGCGCTGGCGCTCGGCAACCATGACACCCAAGCCACCGGCGTCGGCGGGTCGGCCCGCGATCCCGCCCACACCCGCGAACTCCTCCGCGACACCACCGTGTTCAACCAGTACTTCACCGTCAGCCAGTACCGCGCGGTCAAGGGGCAGTTCGAGGCCGGCAAGGTCGACAACTCGTACTCGACCTTCGAGGCCGGCGGCGTGCAGTGGATGGTGCTCACCCTGGAACTCTGGCCCCGGGTCGAGGCCGTGAACTGGGCCAGGAGCGTCGTCGCGGCCAACCCCCGGCACAACGTCATCGTCGTCACCCACGACTACATCGACGGCAACGGCGCCATCGAGCAGAGTGCCGGGTACGGCGCGACGAGCCCGCAGTACCTCTTCGACAACCTGATCAAGCAGTACGCCAACATCCGGTTCGTCTTCTCCGGTCACACGGGCATCGCCGCCAACCGGGTCGACACCGGGGTCAACGGAAACAAGATCTACTCGTTCCTCCAGACGTTCCACTCCAACAGCACCAACCCGGTACGTCTGGTCGAGGTCGACACCGCGGCCAACTCGTTGCGGACCTGGATCTACGCGCCGTACACCAACCAGTCGTTCACCGAGTACGACAGGTCGTTCACCGGTATCGGCGTGGTCCGCTGAGGCGTACTGAACCGCCGCCAATCTGAGAGAAGATCAACCGGAACGGCCGGGGCCCAACTGAGGTTGGGTCCTGGTCGTTGTCGATCAAGGGCTCGGGTCGCGGCGTTGGTCGGGCGGGCCGGTCTGCTCCCACAGCGACTTCATCTCGTCGAAAGCCTGCTCCATCAGCTGCACCATGGCCTGCCGGGCACGATCACCGTCGCGCCGTTGGATCGCCTGGGCGACGTCGGCGTGCATCTGGAGGGCCTGCTCATGCGGGTGGTGTGGCATGAGGTGGTGCTTGTGCCGACCGGTGAGCACCTCCGCCACCAATTCTTGGAGCCGGACGAACATCTCGTTGCCGGAGGCGAGCAGGACGCGCCGGTGAAACTCGATGTCGAGGTGCAGGAAGCGCTCCTCGTCGCCGGCCTCGCCGGCCGCCCACATCTTCGCGGCCAGTCCGACGAGGTCGCTCGCCTCGTCGCGGCCGATCCGGCTGGCGGCCAGGAAGGCCGCGTGCGGTTCGACGGCGGTGCGCAGCTCGGTGATCGACCGGAGCTGGGCCATCCGGCCGGCCGAGGCGAGGCGCCAGCGGATCACCTGCGGGTCGAAGACGTTCCACGCGCTGGCCGGCCGGATCATCACACCCACTCGTCGGCGGGCCTCGATGAAGCCGATCGAGGCCAGCACCCGCAGCACCTCGCGGACGACCGAGCGGGACACGGCGTACCGGTCGACCAGCTCGTCGATGTTGAGGACCGATCCGGGTGCCAGCTCGCCGCCGCAGATGGCGGTGCCGAGGTGTTCGAGGACGCGCGCGTGCAGCCCGGACTCGGCGGGGAGGGCCGGAGCGGCTGCAACCTCTGATGAGGACGGTTCCACTCAAAGATCATATCATTTGCATCTACCTCTTGAAGTAATCAGCTTTTTCGGCCTAGCATCCCGATGTTAAGCGGATGTAACACCGAGGTAGCGGCCCTCTCGGGGGCGGCGGCCACGACAGAAGGAGAGACAAGCGTGCGACGTCGATCGATAATCGGCACTTCTCTGGCCGTGGTCACCGCCATGAGCCTGGCTGCCTGCGGCGGCGACGGCGGCGGCGAGGACTCCAAGACCGTACGCGTGACACTGGTCAACCACGTGTGGACCGAGAACATCAAGAAGGTCCTGCCGGAGTTCGAGAAGCAGTCCGGCCTCAAGGTCGAAGTCACCCAGCTCGGTGAGGACCAGCTCTCCGACCAGTACAACGTCAAGCTGAACGCCGGCTCCGACGACCTCGACGTGATGATGTACCGCCCCCTGCAGGAGGGGAAGCTGTTCGGCAAGAACAAGTACCTCGCCGACCTGAGCGAGAAGGTCAAGTCCGACAGCGCCTTCGAGTTCGGTGACTTCCAGGCCGGGCCGTTGCAGGCGACGACCTATGAGGACAAGGTGGTCGGGCTGCCGATCATCACCGAGCAGGAGGTCCTCTACTACCGCAAGGACCTGCTGAAGAAGTCCGGCTTCACCGCGCCGCCCAAGACCCTCGACGAGCTCAAGGCGCAGGCCGCGAAGATCGAGGCCGACAACCCGGGCGTCGCCGGCTTCGTCGCTCGTACCGGCAAGGCCGCCGCGGTCACGCAGTTCTCCAGCTTCCTCTTCAGCTTCGGCGGCGACTTCGTGGACTCCAGCGGTAAGGCCACCGTCAACACCGAGCAGGCCAAGCAGGCGTACGCCTACTACGGCGGGCTGCTCAGGGACCACGGCCCGGAGAACATCAGCACCGACATGAGCTGGTCGGAGGCGATGGCGATCTTCACGCAGGGCAAGGCCGCCTTCTACACCGAGGCCAACTCGCTCTACAAGAACGCCACCGACCCGACCAAGTCCAAGGTCGTCGACTCCGTCGGCTTCGCCGCCTTCCCGGCCGGACCGGCCGGGTCGAAGCCGTACAACATCCCGTCCTGGGCGCTCGGTGTGAACGACAGCTCGGAGAACAAGGACAACGCCTGGAAGTTCATCCAGTGGGCGGCCGGCAAGGAGCAGGCGCTGGCGCAGCAGGTGGCCGGCGTACCCGGTGCCCGCACCTCGGTCTGGGCGAACCCGGCGGGTACCGCCTCCTACCCGAAGGACCTTGCCGAGGCGAACACGGTCAGCACCGCCAACGGCGTCGGGCACGACCGTCCGCTGGTGGTCAAGGTGGCCCAGGCGCGGGAGATCGTCGGCCAGCCGA
Organism: Micromonospora sp. BQ32; assembly: GCF_059358895.1. Lineage (NCBI taxonomy): Bacteria > Bacillati > Actinomycetota > Actinomycetes > Micromonosporales > Micromonosporaceae > Micromonospora > Micromonospora sp. BQ32. Next base: position 47,781 of record NZ_JCADBI010000001.1, read on the forward strand.
TCGTCGACGCGATCACCGGCAAGGACGCCGCCAGCTCGGCGGACACGGCCAACGCGGCGTTCCAGAAGTTCCTCGACGACGAGGCGAAGTAACCCACGCGCTGGGCGGCGGGGCCGACCGGCTCCGCCGCCTCGCCGGGACCTGGCCCCTCCAACCCGGAGATCTCAATGTCAGCCGTTCTCACCCCCCGTACCGATTCGCCCGAGGCCCCCGCGGCGTCCCCGGACACGACGTCGGCCTGGTCGCGATGGGCCAACGAGCACCGCAAGTGGCTCTTCGCGGCACCCGCCATGGCGTTCGTCGCCGTGCTGATCATCTTTCCGGTGGCGTGGACCGGGTACCTGAGCCTGACCGACGCCGAGGGTTCGGTGCGCGCCGAGTCCGAGTTCATCGGCTTCCAGAACTACCTCGACGTGCTCACCGACACCGACCGGTTCTGGCCGGCGGTCTGGCGGACGGTCCTGTTCACCGGCGTCGTGCTGTTCTTCGAAGTCATCCTCGGCATGGCCATCGCCCTGCTGCTGTGGCGGCCCTTCCGCGGTGAGAAGTGGGTCCGCGTCGCGATCCTCCTGCCGCTGGTGGCCACTCCGGTGGCGGTCGGCATGATGTGGCGCCTGATCTTCGACCCCAACATCGGGATGGCGAACCAGCTGCTCGGCTGGATCGGGATCGGCCCCCAGCCCTGGCTGGCCGGGCAGCACTCGGCCCTGCCGACGACGATGTTCATCGACATCTGGCAGTGGACCCCGATGGTCGTGCTGATCCTGCTCGCCGGGCTCACCTCGCTCTCCGACGAGCCCCAGGAGGCGGCCCGGATCGACGGTGCCAGCAGCTGGCAGCGGTTCCGGCACGTCACCCTCCCGCTGCTGATGCCCACGGTGATCGTCGCCATCCTGCTGCGCGGCATCGACGCGCTGAAGACGTTCGACATCCTCTACGCCACCAAGGGGCGCGGCGGCGGGTCCTTCCACGAGGTCGAGACCCTCAACGTGTACGCGTACGGCCTCAGCTTCGACTACAACGACTACGGCGTCTCGTCGACCGTCCTCATCATCTTCTTCCTGATCATCATCGGGGTGATGTGGGCCCTCACCTATCGCAAGAAGGGGCTGGGCCGATGAAGCCGAGCAAGCCGTACCGGATGTTCCGCACGTCGGCTCTCGTCGTCGTGGTGTTCGCGCTGATGGCGCCGCTGCTCTGGATGATCGCCGCGTCGTTCAAGACCAACGTGGACATCTACGACACCGCCAAGGCGTTCGTCTTCTCGCCCAGCCTGAAGAACTACGAGACCGTTCTCCAGCAGGCGAACTATCTCCAGTTCATCGGCAACAGCCTCTGGGTGGCGTTCGCGGCCACCACACTCTCGCTCCTGCTCGGCGTGCCCGCCGCGTACTCGATGAGCCGGTTCAGCATGAAGAAGTCCGCGCTCGTCGTGCTCATGGCCCGGGTGATCCCCGGCGTCTCGCTCCTGGTGCCCTGGTACTACGTCTTCTCGAACCTGAAGATGGTCGGCGGCTTCACCGTGCTGATCCTGAGCCACATGTTCGTGTCGCTGCCGCTGATCGTCTACATCATGATGGGCTACTTCGACGGCCTGCCGACCGAGTTGGAAGAGGCCGCGCTGGTCGACGGGCTGACCCACATCGGCGCGTTCCGGCGGATCACCCTCCCGCTGTCGGTGCCCGGCGTCGCGACCGCCGGCATCCTCTCCTTCATCTTCTCCTGGAACAACTTCATGTTCGCCCTGGTGCTCTCCGGCGCCGACACGAAGACGCTCCCGGTCGCGATCTTCGACTTCGTCGGCTACGCCAGCATCGACTGGGGCGGCCTGATGGCCGCCGCGACCGTGGTCACCCTGCCGATCATGCTGATTGCCCTGTTCGTGCAGAAGTACGTGGTCTCCGGCCTCACCGCCGGTGCCACGAAGGGCTGACCGGGTCATGACGACGATCGCAAGGGTGGAGACCTTCCTGGTCGCGCCCCGCTGGCTGTTCGTCCGGATCGAGACGGAGTCCGGCATCGTCGGCTGGGGTGAGGCGACCTGCGAGGGCCGGTCCGAGACCGTGCGCACGGCCGTCGACCAGCTCAGCGAGCTGCTCATCGGTCGGGACGCACTGCGCATCGAGGACCACTGGCAGGTGCTGACCAAGGGGTCCTTCTACCGGGGTGGCCCGATCCTGGCCAGCGCGGTGTCCGGCCTGGACCAGGCGCTCTGGGACATCGCCGGCAAGCACTACGGCGCCCCCGTGCACCAACTGCTCGGCGGGCCGGTCCGGGACCGGATCCGGGTCTACGGCTGGATCGGTGGTGACGAGCCCGCCGAGGTCCGTGACCAGATCAGCGCCCGAATCGAGGCGGGCCTGACCGCGGTGAAGATGAACGCCTCCGGGCGGATGGGCGCGCTCGCCTCGGTCGCCGACCTCGACGCGGTGGTGCAGCGGGTGGCCGTCGCCCGCGAGGTCCTCGGCGACAACCGCGACGTCGCGGTCGACTTCCACGGGCGGTTCACCCTCGCCAACGTTCGCCGGGTCGCCCCGCTGCTGGAGCCGTACCGGCCGTTCTTCCTCGAAGAACCGGTGGTGCCGGAGAACTCGCACCTGATCGGTGAGGTCGTCCGCTGCACCACCACCCCCATCTCGACCGGGGAGCGGCTCTACAGCCGGCAGGAGTTCCTGCCCGTGTTGCAGGCCGGCATCGCCGTGGCCCAGCCGGATCTCGCGCACGCCGGCGGCATCACCGAGGTTCGCAAGATCGCCACCTTGGCCGAGGTGTACGACGTGCAGCTCGCCCCGCACTGCCCGCTCGGGCCGATCGCCCTCGCCGCCTGCCTCCAGGTCGGCTTCGCCACGCCCAACTTCCTGATCCAGGAGCAGAGCATCGGCATCCACTACAACCAGGGCGCCGAGGTGCTCGACTACTGCCTCGACCAGACCCCGCTGACCTTCGTCGACGGGCACGTGCAGCGGTTGACCGCGCCCGGTCTCGGCATCGAGATCGACGAACACGCGGTGCGGACCGCGGACAAGCGCGGGCACGCCTGGCGCAGCCCGACCTGGCGGCACCCCGACGGCTCCTACGCGGAGTGGTGAGACCCCGACCGGCAAGAACGAAAGGCACCCCGTGAAGATCGTCGCAGCAGACATCATCGTGACCAGCCCCGACCGGAACTTCGTCACCCTCAAGATCACCACCGATGAGGGCATCACCGGTCTGGGCGACGCCACGCTCAACGGCCGTGAACTCTCCGTCGCCTCGTACCTGCGCGACCACGTCGCCCCGCTGCTCATGGGGCGGGACCCGCACCGGATCGAGGACACCTGGCAGTTCCTGTACCGGTCGGCGTACTGGCGGCGTGGCCCGGTCACCATGGCCGCCATCGCCGCGGTGGACGTCGCGCTGTGGGACATCTTGGCCAAGGCCGCCGGGATGCCGCTGTACCAACTGCTGGGTGGCGCGTCCCGCACCGGCATCATGGCGTACGGGCACGCGTCGGGGCGGGACATCCCCGAGCTGTTCGACTCCATCCGTCGCCACCTCGACGAGGGCTTCCGGTCGATCCGGGTGCAGACCTCGGTGCCGGGAATCAACGCGGTCTACGGCGTGGCCGCGCAACCCAGCGCCACCGGCCAGCGCTACGACTACGAGCCCGCACAGCGCACCCCGCTGCCCGCCGAGGAGGACTGGGACACCCGCGCCTACCTGCGCCACCTACCGTCGGTCTTCGAGGCGGTGCGCAACGAGTTCGGCCCGGAGTTGCCGCTGCTGCACGACGGTCACCACCGGATGACCCCGATCCAGGCCGCCAAGCTCGGCAAGTCCCTCGAACCGTACGACCTGTTCTGGCTGGAGGACTGCACCCCGGCCGAGAACCAGGAGGCGCTGCGGCTGGTCCGCCAGCACACCACCACCCCGCTGGCCATCGGAGAGGTCTTCAACACGGTGTGGGACTACCAGACCCTGATCCGGGAGCAGTTGATCGACTACGTCCGGTCCGCGGTCACCCACACCGGCGGCATCACCGCCATGCGCAAGCTGCTCGACTTCGCCGCGCAGTACCAGATCAAGTCCGGCATCCACGGCCCCACCGACATCTCCCCGGTGGGTATGGCCGCGGCGCTGCACCTGGACCTGGCCATCCACAACTTCGGGATCCAGGAGTACATGAAGCACACCCCGCTGGCCAACGAGGTGTTCCGGCAGTCGTTCACCTTCACCGACGGCTACCTGCACCCGGGCGACCAACCGGGGCTGGGGGTGGAGCTCGACGAGGAGGCGGCGGCCCGGTTCCCGTACGAGCCGGCGTACCTGCCGTTCAACCGGCTCAAGGACGGCACGGTCCATGACTGGTGAGCGGCGCGGCGCCCGGCCCACCCGGCACGTCGTGGTGATGGGCGTCTCCGGGGCCGGCAAGACCACTGTGGCGCGCGGGATCAGCGCGGCGACCGGGCTGACGTTCGCCGAGGCCGACGAGTTCCACTCCCCGCAGAACGTGGCGCGGATGCGCTCCGGGGTGCCGCTGGACGACACCACCCGGTGGCCCTGGCTGCGGGACATCGCCGGGTGGATCGCCGACCGCGGCGCGGAGGGCCGCTCGACGGTGCTGGCCTGCTCGGCGTTGAAGCGGTCGTACCGGGACGTGCTCCGCCAGGGCCCGCTCCGGGTGGACTTCGTGCACCTGGACGGCCCGGCGGAGGTCATCCGGGCCCGGTTGGCCCAACGGGAGGGGCACTACATGCCGGCCAGTCTGCTGGAGTCGCAACTCGCCACGCTGGAACCGGCCGAGCCGGACGAGTCGGTGCTCGTACTCGATGTCTCGCTGCCCCCGGAAGCCCTGGTCGCGGCGGCCGTCAAGAGCCTCGGCCTGCCCGGTCCGGCGCCGGTGGGCGAGCACCGGGACCGTGCGTCCAACCCCACTTCGGGGGCATGTTAGGTTAGCCTGCCCTAATCGTAAGTGGAGTCTGTCGCCGTGCCCTCATCGATCCGAGCATGACAGTCGCCGAGACCACCGGTGGCGTGGTGCTCCGGCGCGCGCTGCGTCGACAGCGCGCCCGGGTGGCCGCGGGCATCGCGCTGCTCTGCACCCACCAGGCCACCGAAGCCCTCGTCCCGGTGGCCATCGGCGTGGTCATCGACCGTGCGGTGGCCACCGGGAACGTCCGCGCCCTGCTGCTCTCGCTGGCCGGCCTGGCCGTCCTGTTCACCGTGCTCGCCTTCGCCTACCGGGCCGGCGCGCGACTGACGTTCGCCGCCGTCGAACACGAGGCGCACGCCACCCGGGTCGAGATCGTCCGCAGCGCCCTCGACCCGCGCGGACGCCGGTCGGGCATGCGTGACGGCGAACTACTGTCCGTGACGGCCTCCGACGCCGAGCTCTCCGCGCTCGTCGTGCGGGTCGCCGGACTCACCGCCGCGGCGCTCACCGCCATCGTGGTCGCGGCCGTCGCGTTGCTCGTCGTCGACGTACCACTCGGCCTCGGCGTGCTCATCGGCGTACCCCTGCTGGTGGTCGCCCTCCAGCGGATGGCGCCGCTGCTCACCCGGCGCAGCACCTCGCAGCAGGAGGCCCTCGCGGCCACGACCGCCCTCGCCGTCGACCTCGTCACCGGCCTGCGCGTGCTGCGCGGAATCGGCGCGCAGGACCACGCCGCCCGCCGGTACGCGGGCGCCAGCCGGCACGCGCTCGACGTCACCCTGCGCGCCGCCACCACCAAGGGCCTGCACCTCGGGCTCACCACCACCGTCAACGGCCTCTTCCTCGCGACGGTCGCCGGTGTCGCCGGCTGGCTCGCGTTGCAGGGCCGGCTCACCATCGGCGAGCTCGTCGCCGTGGTCGGGTTGGCCCAGTTCATCGCCGAGCCGGTGCAGACGCTCGGGTACTGCGTCCAGTTGTTCGCCATGGCCCGGGCCTCCGCGGGGCGGGTCGGCCGGGTCCTCGGCGCCGCGCCGGTCGTCCAGCCCGGTGACGCCGGGCCGCCCGCCCCGAGCCCGTCCCGGCTCGCCCTCGACGGGGTCTCCTACGCGGGCCTCGACGATCTCAGCCTGCGTGTCCACGCCGGTGAGATCCTGGGCGTGCTCGCCTACGACCCGAGCGAGGCCGAGGCGCTGGTCGAGCTGTTGGCCGGCCGGGTGCCCCGCGCGGACCACCGGGGGACGCTCCGCGTCGACGGCGTGCCCGCCGACCAGCTGCACATCGACGCCGCGCGCACCGTGGTCCTGGTCGAGCAGCATGACGTGGCGCTGTTCGAGGGGACACTGCGCGCCAACCTCAGCGCCGGCGCCTCCGTCGACGACGAGGTCCTGCGCGCCGCCGTGCGGGCTGCCGCAGCCGAGGACGTGCTCGCCGCGCACCCGCACGGGTTCGACCGCCTGCTCACCGAACGCGGGGCGAACCTCTCCGGAGGGCAGCGGCAGCGGATCGGGCTGGCGAGGGCGCTCGTCGCCGACCCACCGGTGCTGGTGCTGCACAACCCCACCACGGCGGTCGACGCGGTGACCGAGGGCCTGCTCGCCAGCAGGCTGGCCGAGGCCCGCGGGGCGGGAACCCGCGGCACGGTGCTGATCACCACCAGCCCGGCGCTGCTGCGGATCACCGACCGGGTCGCGGTGATCGACCGGGGACGGGTCGTCGTCGACGGTCCGCACGAGCGGTTGCTCACCAGCGACGCCCGCTACCGGGAGGAGACCCTGCGATGACGTCCGAGCCGATCACCCGGCACCTGCTGCCGACGGCCACCGGCCGGCAGACCTGGGCCGCCCTCCGGACCGAACTGGCCCTCCTGCCAGGGCTCAGCGCCGTCGCCGGCACGTTGCTGATCGCCGCCGCCGCGACCGGGCTCGTCGCCCCCTGGGTGCTCGGCCGCCTCGTCGACGACGTCATCGCCGGAACCGACACGCCGCAGGTGGTGGCCTGGGCCGGCGTGATCGCGGGCGCCGCCGTGCTCGCGGGGCTCCTCACCGCGGCCGGAGCGACGGCCGCCGCGCGCCTCGGCGAGACCGTGTTGGCCCGACTCCGGGAACGGGTCCTCGACCGCGCCCTGCACCTGCCGTCGGCCACCCTGGAGCGGGCCGGGACCGGGGACCTGGTGGCCCGCGCCGGCGACGACGTGGCCGTGGTGACGAATGTGATCGCCACCAGCGGCCCCGCCTTCCTCGGCGCGCTGCTGTCCGTCGTGCTGACCGCGGCGGGGCTCTTCGCCCTCGACTGGCGGCTCGGCATCGCCGGGCTGGCCGCGGCACCGGCGTACGCGGTGGCGCTGCGCTGGTACCTCAGGCGTTCGGTGCCGTACTACGCCCGGGAGCGGATCGCGACGGGCGAGCGCGCGCAGGCGACAGCCGAGGCGCTGCGGGGCGCGGCGACCGTGCGCGCCTACCGGATGGAGGACGCCCACGTCGCGCGGATCGCGGATCGCTCCGGCACCGCCCGCGACCTGTCGCTGGAGATCTTCGGCCTGTTCACCCGGTTCGGGCTGCGCATCAACCGCTCGGAGTTCGTGGGCCTCGCCGCCGTGCTGCTCGCCGGCTTCCTGCTGGTCCGGGGCGACCTGGCCACCGTCGGAGCCGCCACCACGGCCGCCCTCTACTTCCACCGCCTCTTCAACCCGATCGGTCTGCTGCTGTTCGAGTCGGACTCGGTGTTGCAGGCCGGGGCCAGCCTGGCCCGACTCGTCGGGGTCACCACACTGCCGGACACCGCGACCCCCGCCGGCACCGAGCCCACCCGCCCCGATCGGGTCGAGCCGGCGGCACTGGAGGTGACCGTCACGCAGCACCGCTACGACGACGGGCCGGTCGTGCTGCGGGACATCGCCCTGAGTCTCGCGCCCGGGGAGCGCGTCGCTCTCGTCGGCGCGAGCGGTGCGGGCAAGAGCACCCTCGCCGGCATCATCGCCGGCATCATCGCGCCCACCCACGGTGCGGTGACCCTGCGCGGCGTCCCGCTGGCACAGCTCGACGAGCACCGCCTCCGTCGCGAGATCGCCCTGATCAGCCAGGAGGTGCACGTCTTCGCCGGGCCGCTCGCCGACGACCTGCGCCTCGCCGACCCGGACGCCACCGACGCGGAGATCGCCACCGCCCTCGACCTCGTCGGCGCCACCAACTGGGTGCGGACCCTGCCGGAGGGTCTCGCCACCGCGGTGGGGGAGGGTGGTCGGCAGGTCACCTCGGCCCAGGCCCAGCAGCTCGCGCTGGCCCGCCTCATCCTCGCCGATCCCGCCGTCGCGGTCCTCGACGAGGCCACCGCCGAGGCGGGCAGCGCGGGCGCGCGCGACCTCGACCGCGCCGCCGTGGCGGCCACCGAGGGCCGTACCACGCTGATCGTCGCCCACCGCCTGAGCCAGGCGGCCACCGCGGACCGCATCGTCGTCCTGGACCAGGGGCGCGTCGTCGAGCACGGCACGCACACCGAACTGCTCAGCGCCGAGGGCGGGTACAGCCAACTGTGGCGCTCGTGGAGCATGCCCGGCCCCGTGGTCCCGAGGGAACGCCGGAGCGCGGACCAGCCCGTCCCGAGCTGAGCGCCCCGTCCGAATCGGTGGGGGCATCGGTTCCCGTCACCTCGGACAACCGCGAGATCAGTCGAACGTGGGAACCCCGGGAACTTTTCCGGACCGGCCGGCGACCACCAGAGTGCGCGGCCGACCGGCGGCGTTCCGACGACGGCATCTTCGGCATGAAGGAGCGCCCGTGGCACACAGGACGGTGGCCGGTGCGGAACGGCGTCCCTGACGACGACCAGGTGACCCGGTGGGCGCGGGAGGCGGGCCAGGGTGACCGGCAGGCCGCCACGGCGTTCATCCGGGCACTACAGGACCAGGTCTGGCGGTTCCTGTCGCACCTGGCCGGGCCGGGGGAGGCCGACGACCTGACCCAGGAGACGTTCCTGCGGGCATGTCGCAACCTGCCCGGCTTCGCCGGCCGCTCGTCGGCCCGTACCTGGGTGTTCACCATCGCCCGGCGGGTCGCCGTGGACCACGTCCGGACGGCGGTGGCCCGGCCGAGGATGGCGTCGGTGCCGGACTGGCAGGCGGCGGCCGAGGCCGCCGGTGCGATCACGGCCGGTGCCGACGAGGGGGTCACCCTGCACCAGTTGATCGCCGGCCTGACCCGGGAGCGCCGCGAGGCGTTCGTCGCCACCCAGGTGCTCGGCCTGTCCTACGCCGAGGCGGCGGACGTATGCCAGTGCCCCGTCGGCACGATCCGTTCCCGGGTCGCCCGGGCGCGCGAGGATCTCGTCGCCGCCTGGCAGGCCGATACCGACCCGAGCCACGAGCGGCGGACCGGCTGAGGGTGGATACTGCGGCGATGAGTCTGCGGCGGTCCCTGTTTCTGCACTCGGAGCTGCGCCGTCGGCCGTACGACGTACTGCGGTCGATGCTGGCCCAGGTCGACCCGGCCGCGCCGCCGCACGGACCGGACGGGCCGGTGGCCACCCTCGAACGGCGCGTGGCATCCCTGCTCGGCACTGACGAAGCCCTGTTCTTCCCGTCCGGGACGATGGCGCAGCAGGTGGCCCTGCGCATGCACGCCGACCGGCGCGGCAGGCGGGTCTTCGCCGCCCATCCGCAGTGTCACCTGGATGCCTGGGAGCAGCAGGGGTACGCCGTCGTGCACGGGCTGCGCTTCCAGCCCGCCGGCGACCGCCACCGGCTGATGACCCTGGCCGATCTCGCCGCCGTCGCCGAACCGCTCGCGGCGGTGGTCTGGGAGCTGCCGCAACGGGACATCGGGGGACTGCTGCCGGAGTGGGACGACCTCGTCGCGCAGACCGAGGCGATGCGGGCGCGCGGCGCCGCCATCCACCTCGACGGCGCGCGCCTGTGGGAGGCGCAGACGTACTACCGGCGGACGTTCGCCGAGATCGTCGCGCTGTTCGACACCGGGTACGTCTCGTTCTACAAGGGACTACAGGGCGTCGGCGGTGCCGCGCTCACCGGGGACGCCGCCCTGGTGGCCGAGGCCCGGGTGTGGCGCCGCCGGCTCGGCGGTGACGTCTACGACGCGTGGCCGCTGGCGCTCACCGCCCTGCACGGCCTGGACACCCTGCTGCCCCGGCTGCCGGCGCACCGGGAGCACGCGGTGGCGATCGCGGCGGCCATCAACGCCGACGGGGTGGCCCGCGCCTTTCCGAACCCACCACAGACACCACTGTTCCATGTCCACCTTCCCGTCGGCCCGGATGCCGCGACGCGGGCCGCCGACGCCCTGCTCGCCGCTGACGGGGTGGAGCTGTTCGGCCGGGTACGGTCGGCGCCGGCGCCGGACCGGTGCTCGTTCGAGGTGAGCGTCGGCGAGAACGCCATGGACCTCGCGCCCGACGAGGTCGTCACGTTCATCCACGAACTGCTCCGGCACGCCACCTGACCTCGCGCCGCGACCGGCACCTCCACTCGGTCAACGGGATGGACGGGGCGTACCGGGCTTCCTATGATCACGCCGGTGAACACCGAACCTCTCCACGTCGCCGGCGTAGCTGGCCCGATCGTCATCAACACCAAGGCGTTCTTCGGCCATCCTGCCGTCACCGTCGGCGGAGCGCCGGCCGCCAGGTCGGGCAGACGCTACGCCTTGCCCACAGTGGACGGTGGTGTCGTCCAGGCAACGGTACGCACCGCTCTCGCCGACCCTCACCCGACAGTGGAGATCAACGGTGTCAAGCACCGGACCGGGCCCTCCATGCCGATCTTCCTGCGCATCCTGGTTCTGCTGCCGATCCTGCTGTTCACCGTCGGCGGCATCCTGGGCGCGCTGGTCGGGGCGTTGGGCGTCTGGGGGAACCTGACAGTTGCCCACACCCGGATGACAACCGCCGTCAAAGCGCTCGCCATGGTGGGTATCGGTATCGGCACTGTCATCGTCTGGCTCGCCATCGCCGTCGCGCTGAACGCGGCGCTCAGCTAGACCGCGCAGCACGTCAGCCCCGTACGGTCAGCGCCACCGGTCGACGACCGGTGGCGCTGACGTGTCTGCGGGTGTGCCGGCCGTGCTAACCCAGGCGGGCCTCGATGGCCTCGATGATGCGCGGACGCAGCTCGGCGGCGCGGATGACGGCGTCCACCGAGCCGACCTCGACGGCGCGGTGGATGTTGTGCACCCGGTCGAACTCCGCGGCCACCTCGCTGAGTTTCTCCGCGCGCACCGACGAGCGCAGCTCGTCGAGTTCGGCGGTGAGCGCGGCCCGTTCGGTGCCGGACGCGGCGGCGGTGCGAGCCTCCAGGTCCCGCACCCGCGGGTCGGCCGCCGTACGGGCGTTGACGTCGGCGGAGAACACCACCGCGGCGGCGGGTGCGCCACCGAGCACCGAGGCGAACGAGCCCTCCAGCGCCAGCACCGTCATGTTCGGGTTCAGTGCCTTCGAGAACACCACGAACGCACCGCCGTGGTAGCGCGAGATCACGCAGAAGACGATGGGCCCCCGGAAGTTCACGATCGCCCGACCGATCTCGGCGCCGTACTCCAGTTGCAGCTTGCGCATCGACTCCGGTGAACCGTCGAAACCGGACAGGTTCGCCAGCACGACGAGTGGCCGGTTGCCGCTGGCCGTGTTGATCGCCCGCGCGGCCTTCTTCGACGAGCGGGGAAACAGCGTGCCCGCCGTGTAGGTGTCCGGACCGTCGGTGGGTGGGAAGCCGTGCCGTGGCACCGACCGGGACTCGATGCCGAGCAGGCAGACCGGGATGCCACCGAGGTGGACGTCCTGCACGACCGCGGTGTCCGCGTCCGCCATGCCGGCCCAGCGCTCCAGCACCGGGTGGTCCTGGTCGGAGAGGGCCCGCATCACCGTACGGATGTCGAACGGCTTCTTGCGGTCCGGGTTGGACTCGACGGAGAAGATCTCCCCGACGGTGGCGAAGGCGCTGCCCGCCACGTCGTGCGGGAAGGCGGAGATGTCGCGGTCGGCCGGGTCGGTGGTGACCGCCCGGCGGGGCGCGTCCTCGCCGGGTGCGACGTACGTGTGGTCGTAGTGCGCCATCACCACGTCCCGTGCGGCCGTCAGGTTCGGCGCCCAGTACTGCGCCTGCCCGTTCGGTCCCATCACCCGGTCGTAGCCGCCGATGCCGAAGTTGTCCTCAGCCGACACGCCGCCGGAGAAGTCGAGCGACTGCTTACCGGTGAGCACCATCGCCGAGTCGGGCGTCATCACCAGGATGCCCTTGGTGTGCATGAGCATCGTCGCCTCGGCGTTCCAGTACGGCTGCGCGCCGACGTTGATGCCCGCCACCACGATGTTGATCTCACCACCGGCCTGGGTGAACTCGACGATCCGCTTGAGCGCCGCGGCCACCCAGTCCATGTTCTCCGTACCGGAGGTCATCGAGATCCGGGCCCCGGCGGAGAGCGCCCACCACTCCAGCGGCACCTGCATCCGCTCGGCCAGGTCCAGTGCGGCGACCACGCGCCGGCACTCCGGCTCGGACAGAGCGCCCAGCGACTTCGTCGGGTCGCCGAGCAGCACCACCCGGGTGACGCCCTGGGGGTAGCGCTCGGTCGGCGTGGTGACCACCCCGGCCACGATGGCGGCGCTGTTGCGCCCCTTGGGCCGGTCCACCGGCACCAACACGTGGTCGCCGTCGAGGTCGTGCTCGACGAAGTCACCGAGCCGGCCGGTCAGCTCGTACGGGTACACGGTGTTGCGGCTGCTGGCCCGCAGCACCTTGAGCCGGTACTCGTCGAGCGGCTCGATCGGCTCGATCGGCGGCTCCCCGACGGCCAACTCGGCGCCGCCCGCGGCGTCGAACGAGATCCGTACGGCGATTTTGGTCAGCTCGCCGGTCCGGCGGTCGCGCTGCCGCGCGATGAACAGGATCTCCTCCAGGCCGGCGCCCGCGGTCGTCGGGCGGACCCGCCCGGCGATCATCTCCATCTCCTCGCGGGTCAGCTCGCTCGGCGGCCACACGTAGACCACGATCCGGTTGGTGTTGAAGCGCGTCTTCGACGGCCGGCGCGACTGGGCGCGGCGGATCGAGTCGAGGCAGGCGGCGATGGCGTCCTCGGTCGTCGGCAGCGCGACCAGGCGGCCGTCCTGCTCACGAAGCTCGGTCAGGTCACGCACCTGCGCGAACGCGACGAGGCGCTCGTCGGCCCGGTTCTCCCGCGCCACGCACTGGAAGAGGTAGACCTCCTCGTCCGACGACGGCAGCCGGGTCAGGTCGAACTTGTGCAGCCGCTCCAGCTGCATCCGCTGCGCGATGTACGGGTGCAGCCCGCGGATCAGCCGGTCCTCGGTCAATTGGGCGCCCGACGGGCGGAAGGTGAAGTGGTGGTGCATCACCGCCCCACCGCGACCCGCGACGGTGGTGGTCACCCGACGGACCTGGGGCGGCAACGGGTGCGCGGCGATGACCTCGGCCAGCGCCGCCGCCATCGCGTCGAAGTCCTCCGGCTGGTTCTCCCAGCCGAGGTAGATGTCGGCGTCCACGTCGTCCTCGCCGCCGGCCAGCTCGGCCAGCCCGCGCAGCGCGCCGCCCAGCGCGTCGAAGCTCACCGCGGCGGAGACCACGCTGGAGTCGGCGCGCTCGGCGACCACGAAGGTGCAGCCCGCGACCTCGCGAGTGCCCACGCTGGTGAGCGACCGGTTGCCGTAGTACCGCCGGGTCAGCACCTCCAACATGACCGCGTTGTCCAGGTGGTCGCGGACGAGCCGCTGGCCGAGCAGCCGGACCAGCGGCTCGGTGCTGCGTACCATCTCGGCGATGCGCTCGGCGCGGTCCGGCGCGTCCGGGTGGGCGTCCAGGTGCCGCAGGTGCCCCCGTACCGCGGCGTAGACGCGGGCGCGGTTGCGGCGCAGCAGCGGCTGGGCGAACCAGGCGAACACCACGCCGCGGGCGAGGTCCGCGACCACGGGGAAGCGGACCTGCGTCGCGGCGATCAACCGCTCCAGTGCGAGGCCGGCCGGCTCGCGCAATGTCTCGTCCGGCGGGGTCTCCCTCAGCCACGCGCGCAGCAGCGCCGCGACGACCTGCGCGTCCGCGGACGCGCGCTGCTGGGCGAGGAAGATCCGGAAGACGGCGGCTTCGAGGGCGGGGGTGCGCTCCAGGTCGGTGACGCCGTAGCGGCCGAGCGCCTTGCCGAGCCTGGTCTGGAAGGCGTCCGGCAGCCCGGCCCGCTCGACGTCGAGGCTCTGCAGGTAGGTGTGGAAGTACTCCCGGGCGCTGTGCACGTGCGCGGCGCCGCCGTCCTCGCCGGTCGGCCGGTTGCGGCTCAGCTCGGCGAGATCGGCGAACACCTCGATGAGGTCGAGTTCGGCGGCCAGCGGTCGCTGACCGGCTTCGGTGGCCGCCCGCCGTGCGGTCAGGTAGTCGTCGAGCACCCGGCGGTCGTCGTGCGGGTCGACGTCGAAGCCGAGCAGCAGACCCCGCAGGTCCTCCTGACCGCGCCGGCTGCGCTCGCCCGCCGGGATCTCGGCGGTGGCGGTGGGCAGGTCCAGTTCGACCGTCTCGGTGCTCAGGTCGTCGGCGGTCTCCTCAGCGTCGTCCGCGAGCGGCTCCAGGCGCAGCAGCGGCGCACCCGCCTCCACCTGGCTGCCCACCGAGACGGCGCACTCCTTCAGCCGCGCCTTGAACGGCGCCCGCAGCACCGTCTCCATCTTCATCGCTTCCAGCACCAGCACCGTCGCGCCCGCCTCGACCTCGGCGCCGACCTCCAGTGGCGTGGCGACGACCAGCGCGGGCATCGGGGAGCGCAGCACGCCGCCCTCGTCCCGGCTGACCCGGTGCGTCACGCCGTCCACCTCGACCAGGTGGGTCGGCCCGTACGTGCCGGTGAGCAGGCGGTAGCGGATGCCGTTCACCACGATCTGACCGGTGTGCCGGTCGAAGCGGTCGAGTTTGACGTCGGCGGTGCGCACGACCGAGCCGGTTTCGATGCCGACCCGGAACCGGTGTGCGCCGACGCGCGCCACCCGAGTGCGGTAGCCGACGCCGCGCAGCTTGAGGTCCAACGGTCGGCCGCTGGCGTGCTGCACCTGCGGGCGCCCGCCGGCCGCCGTCGACAGCAGCCGCTGCCGCTCGACGCGCTCCTCCTCCTCGTACGCCTCGATGGCGGCGGCCGCCAGGGCGACCGCGGAGTGGCGGTGCGTGACGAGCCGGCCCTCGCCGCGGACGCGGTCGATCCAGCCGGTGTCCGCGCTGGCGTCGATCACCTCGGGCTGGTCGAGCAGGTCGAGCACGAAGCTCTTGTTCGTCGCCCCACCTTCGATGATCACCGTGGTGTTCGCCATCGCCCGGCGCAGCTTGCCGAGCGCCTCGTCGCGGTCGCGACCGTACGCGATGATCTTCGCGATCATCGAGTCGAAGTCGGCCGGGATGGTGTCGCCCTCGCTGACGCCGGTGTCCACTCGGATGCCGGGGCCGCTGGGCAGGTCCAGCCGGGCGATGCGGCCGGGCGACGGCGCGAAGTCGCGGTCGGGGTCCTCGGCGTTGAGCCGCGCCTCGATGGCGTGCCCGCGCTCGGCCGGCGGCGCACCTTCGAGCCGCCCGCCGGAGGCGACGTGCAGTTGGGCCTTGACCAGGTCGAACCCGGTGGTCAGCTCGGTGATCGGGTGCTCGACCTGGAGGCGGGTGTTGACCTCGAGGAACGCGAACAACCGGTCGCCCGGGTGGTAGAGGAACTCGACGGTCGCCGCGCCGCGGTAACCGACCGCCACGGCCAGCCGCTCGGCCGACGTCTTCAGCTCGGCGGCCTGCGCCGGGTCGAGCACCGGCGACGCCGACTCCTCGATGACCTTCTGGTTGCGTCGCTGCACCGAGCAGTCGCGGACGCCGAGCGCCCACGCGGTGCCCTGCCCGTCGGCGATCACCTGGACCTCGACGTGCCGGGCCCCGGTGACCAGGCGCTCCAGGAACACGATGCCGCTGCCGAACGCCCGTGCCGCCTCCTGGCTGGTGCGCTCGTACGCGTCGACCAGCTCGGCCTCGTTCCTGATCACGCGGATGCCGCGTCCGCCGCCGCCCGCGGTCGCCTTCAGCATCAGCGGGTAGCCGATCTCAGCCGCCGCCGTCTGGGCGGCGGCGAGGGTTTCGACGGCGCCGCGGCTCCACGGCGCGACCGGCACGCCGACCTTCTCGGCGATCAGCTTCGAGCCGATCTTGTCGCCGAGTTGGCGCATGGCGTCCGCGCTCGGCCCGACGAAGGTGACGCCGATCTTCTCGCACAGCTCGGCGAACGCCGGATCCTCGGCGACGAATCCCCAGCCGACCCAGGCGGCGTCGGCCCCGGTCTCGGTGAGGGCGCGCTCCAGCACCGCCAGGTTGAGGTACGGGCGGGCGGATGCCGGGCCGAGATCGTAGGCGATGTCCGCTTCGCGAACGAACGTGGCGTTGCGGTCGACATCGGTGTAGAGAGCCACGGTTTCGAGCTGGATGCCGGTCTCCGCGGCCAGCTCGCGGACCGCGTGGATGAGCCGCATGGCGGCTTCACCACGGTTGACGATGGCGACACGGTTGAACACCCGAAGAACCCCTTAGTTAGACCTCGACCTGCGTGCCGGGAGACGACGGCTCCCAGCAGTGATCACCTTTCCGGGTGACGGCGGCCAGCGCTATGGCGCAACCACCGAACCCACCGTCGCTCAGTTGTAGGAAGTGCACAAAACTTTTTGGCACCCCGGGGACTGTGTCCACCGCCGTCGACCCATCCCGGCCGCTCCGGTAGTTGATCAAGACGGTGTGGGCGGTTCACGTCGGCGGCCTCCCGTGTTCACCCCCGGGTGATCGGCTGGCCAGGAAGATCATCGCCGGTCCCGGTCAACCGCCGGCCCGGCTCGACCATCCCGGCCCAGGCCAGGAACGCACCAGGAAAGGAGCGGCGATGAGGTCACCGCACCTCGTACGCCCACGTCTGGCGCTGCTGCTCGCGGCGGGGCTGACCACGCTCGTGACGCCGGCCGGCGTCGCCCACGCCGCGACCGCCACGGTACCCGCGACGGACACCCCGATCACCATCACCTCGACCGAGCAGCTCGCCCCGGGCGTCACGTACGGCTCGTTCCAGGTGACCACGCCCCGCGGCGTCACCGTCGGTTACCTGCTCACGGCCGACCTCAAGAAGAACACGGTCTCCCTGGACCTGCTGCACCCCGACGCGGTGGCGCAACGCAAGGTCGTCTCGGCGATGACGAACGAGCAGGGTGCCGTCGCGGGCGTCAACGGCGACTTCTTCAACAACAGTGAGACGCACGTCGGTGTCACCCCGACATACTCGTCGTCCGGTCCGGAGATCGCCGACGGTGAGGAGTTGAAGTTCGCGGTGCCGACCGCGCAGCGTTTCGGCCCCGGCCTCGCCCCCGGCACCTCCACCCGGGACGTGTTCGGCGTCGGTGTGAACGGCAAGGCACGCGTCGACACCCTGAGCCTGGACGGCGAGGTCCGCAGCACGAAGGGCACGATCGCGCTGGGCGGCCTCAATCAGTACGCGCTCCCGGTCGACGGCGTCGGCCTGTTCACCGCCGACTGGGGTACCGCGTCGCGGGTCCGGTCCACCTGCGGCACCGACACCAGCCGCAGTGACCCGTGCAGCACCCACACCTACGAGGTGACCGTGCGCGACGGGGTGGTGACCACGGTGGGCCAGACGCCCGGCGCGGGCGCGATCCCGGCCGACACCCAGGTGCTGGTCGGCCGGGAGGGCGGCGCGGACGCGCTCGACGACCTCGCCGTCGGTGACCGGGTGCAGGTGCGCGAGAAGCTCGTCTCCGCCGGCAAGCCGAAGCTGACCTTCGCGGTCGGTGGCGCGCCGATCCTGCGCGACGGTGCGCCGCTGGCCGGCCTGGACACCAAGACCGCCGCGGTACGCAGCGCGGCCGGCGTCAGCCCCGACGGTCGGACGGTGTACCTGGTCGCCCTGGCTGGCCGCGCCCCGGTCAGCGCCGGGTTCACGATCGCCGAACTGGCCGACCTGATGCGCTCGATCGGCGCGGACGCCGCCGTGAACCTCGACGGCGGCGGTTCGAGCACGGTCGCCGTCCGCGAGCCGGGCCAGGCCGCGGCCACCGCCCGCAACAACCCGTCCGACGGTACGGAGCGAATGGTCGCCAACGGCATCGGGATCTTCGTGGGCAAGCGCTGATCGTGCCCCGCTCGAATTCGCCCCGCCCGATGCCGCCGGACGGGGCGAATTCGCGCACCCGCGACGCCGGGCACCCCGACTGTCGGCCCCCGGTCGGACAATGAGGCCGACCGAAAGGACCCGATGACCATTCTCGACACCCGGGCGCTCAACCGCGCGACGCTCGCCCGACAGTTGCTGCTCGACCGCGCCGACCTGCCGGCGCTCGACGCCGTCGCCCACCTCGGTGGCCTACAGGCGCAGGAGCCGCAGGAGCCGTTCATCGGGCTCTGGTCGCGGCTGCGCGCCTTCGACCCGACGGTGCTCTCGACGCTGCTGACCCAGCGACACGTGGTGCGTACCCACCTCATGCGCCGCACCGTCCATTTGCTCGCCGCCGACGACGCCGTGGCCTGGCGCCCCCGTCACGACGCCATGCTGCGCCAACGCGTGCTCGGGGTCTACCGCAGCGAACTCGCCGGGGTGGACCTCGACGAACTCGCCGCTGCTGCCCGGGCGGTGGTGGCCGACGGTGAGCCGCGCTCGATGCCCGAGATCGGGCGGGCGCTCAGCGAGCGCTGGCCGACGCCGGGGCTGCGGGTGCTGGGCGAGATCGCGGTCGCGTTGCTCCCGATGACACAGCTCCCGCCGCGTGGGTTGTGGCGGATGAAGGGCGGCGCGCGCTACGTCCTGCTCTCCGCGTGGCTCGGCCGGGAGATCGCCCCGCCGGCCGCGCCGGGTGCCGATCCGGTCGGTCAGTTGCTGGTACGCCGCTACCTGGCGGCGTTCGGCCCGGCGGCCACGGCCGACCTGCGGGCCTGGTGCGGCCTCGCCGGGCTGCCGGCCGCGGTGACCGCGATGCGGGACGAGTTGGTGACCTTCCGCGACGAACGTGGCCGGAAGCTGATCGACCTCCCCGACGCGCCGCGTCCCGACCCGGAGACACCCGCCCCGGTGCGGTTCCTGCCGGCGTTCGACAACGCGATCCTCGGCTACGACGACCGCAGCCGGATCATCGACGACGCCCACCGTAACCTCTCGGTGGCCGGCGAGCGCGTGGTGCTCGTCGACGGCCGGGTCTCGGCGACCTGGAGCGTCGAGTCGGGCACGGTGACCGTCAACCCACTCCGCGGCTTCTCCCGAGCGGACCGGGCCGCCGTGACCGAGCAGGGACAGGCGCTGGCGGCCTTCCTCTCCGACAACGAGAGCGACCGGGTACGGGTCGATTCGTCTCCCCGGTGACGGACCAGGACGGCCCGCCCCCGGGGAGACGACGGGATCAGTCGACGGTGGGCGGAGCCGTCCTCGCCGCCTCGGCGAGCGCCGCCGCCGCACCGGCGTACGGGTTGTAGCTGTAGGTGCGTGCCAAGCCGGTCGGCACCGTGAAGTACGCGGCCGACAGCTTCGCCGGGTCGCTGGCCAACTCCCCCCGCGCGGGGGTGTCGACGCCGTCGTCCCAGCCCCAGGGCGCGTTGGCCGAGTTGGTCGAACAGCTCCAGGTGCCGACGCCGCAGTCGCCGGACGTGTCACCGGCGAACGTGCCCAGGCTGGCGAAGAGGCTCGCGTTGGACCGCTGCGCCCAGAGACCGCCGGCAGCGAAGATGTCGATCAGCTGATACCGCACGTCGCGGTCGTTGCTGCTGCTCGGCGTCTCGGCGACGGTCGACGGGTAGTAGACCAGGCCGTCGCCGTTGATGTCGTACTGCGGGTGTGCCTTGAGGCCGTGGCCCTGCGCCTCCTGCGCAGTCACCGGGTGCTGGAACGTGTCGTGCGGTGACGCCTGGAACCGCAGCGTGCCGTCGATGCTCTCCCCGCCGCTGGTCCAGGTGCTGCCGGTCGGCGTGTAGGAGAAGAAGTCACTGTGCGCGACCGTGACGGCCGAGCGGAGAACCCCGTACGTGGAGCCGTCGCGTTCGATCGCGAACAGCGCGCCCTCACCGTCGTTCTCGTGCTCGGTCTCGAAGAACGGGTGGTCGGTCCAGTCCCGAGGGTGGAAGAAGAGGTACGTGATGTACCAGTGGGTGCTCGTCTCGACGACGGAGTAGTACACGTGCGCGGCGCGTGTGACGCCTGCCTGGCCGGCCCGGTCCCAGTTGTTGCGTCCGTCCAGGTCGCCGTCGAAGTCGACCCGGGTGAGGTAGTCCGACTGACCGCCCAGGGCGTGGCTGCCGGTGGCATCGACGTCCTGGTAGTGGATGGGTGCCCAGCGCAGGGCCAGTTCGGCCCGGCTGACGGCGGCGTTGGCGGGGGCCGGAGCGGCCAGTGCCGCAGTCGCCAGCACCGCCGCGGCGGCTGCCGCGATCAGTGCCCTCAGCACCCGGGGTCGCCGGGTCGTGCTGCTTGCGTCGAGCATGGTGTGCTCCCGTGTCCGAATGAATAGACCGCAATGGATCATTCTTGTCGCGGACGCCCGGCGGGTGTCCCCGCGGCGACGGGAAAGCGGACGATGTTCGACGGGATCGGGTTGTATCGATGGTCGTCGACTGCCATGCTGTGATTCGGTCGTGCTCGGGGAGCCAGCGCGCACCAGATCTCCTCCGGTCCACGGGGCGCGCGAGGTGACCATGTCACCCGTGCCGGGCAGCCCTCGTCGGCGACCGGAAACCCGAGCGCGGCACCCGGCTACCACCTCGGTCAGCGGTGCCCGGTAACCACGGAGGCACCGATGCTTCGCATGTTCCTCGCTGTCACGACCATGGCGCTGGCCGCCTGGGCCGGGACGACCACCGCCGCCGAAGCGACACCCATGCCAACGCCATCCTCCACACCGACGCCGTCGACGACACCGACGCCGGCCTGCCCGCCGGCGATACCGATCAGCGCGAGCGTGGCCGGGGCCACCACCACGAGCCTGACCATCTCGTACTTCATCTTCTTCCGCCCGCCCTGCGGCTACGAAACGCCGATGACCGTCAGCCTCTTCGCCAGCCGCGAGGACGCCCAACAGTGGCGGGCTGCGATCGCCGAGGGCGTCTCCGGGCCGGAACGCAACGGTTCGGTGACCATCGACCGGCTGACGCCCGACACCGAGTACTGGTACCGGTTCACCGACGCCGAGGGCCGGCGGGACCGGTTCGTGATCGCCTCGGGCCGTACCGCCTCGCTGACCTCGTGCCGCGCGACGGCCACGATCGACGCGCGCTGGGGCAGCGGCTTCGTCGCGACGGTCACGGTCCGCAACACCGGGACACTGCCGCTGGACCGGTGGCGCGTCTCCTGGCAGTGGTCCGGTGACGAGCAGGTCCAGACGGCCTGGGGTGGGGTGGCCGAGACGGCCGGCACCGACGTCACCGTCACCAACGCCTCCTACAACGGGACGCTGGCGCTGGACGGAGCGACGACGTTCGGTCTCCTCGTGACGACCAGCGCGGTGCCCGACGGCCTGACGCTGACGTGCGCGCGGTGAACGGCGTCCGCCCCGCTCCGGTGCGATGGCGGGAGCGGGGCGGACGTCGTGTCGGTCAGGGTTTGCGGGCCACCGCGCCGTAGGCGTCGATGCCGACGGCGTCGGGCTTTTCCGGTCGCCACAACGGGATCGGCACCAGGCCCGGCTCCACCAGCGTCAGCCCGTCGAAGCAGCTCTCGAGCTCCTCCGGGCTGCGCAGGATGTACGGAACTCCGCCGCTCTGCGCCAGCCGCTCGGCACCGGAGACCACCGCCGGGCTGGTGTTGGTGCCGTCCCAGAGCACCAGGTGGGAGCCGGACGGCACCGCGTCCATCGTGCGCCCGACGATGGTGCGCACCAGGTCCAGGTCGGGCTCGTAGCCCATCACGCCCATGTACATCACGGCGATGGGCTGGTCGAAGTCGAGCGTCTGCGCCGCTTCGGCGAGGATCTTCTCCGGGTCGTGGTAGTCGGCCGGGACGTAGGTGGTGACACCTTCGGACGTCGTGCTGGCCAGCAGTGCCCGCGCGTGCACCAGCACCATCGGGTCGTTGTCCACGTAGACGATCCGCGAGTCGGGCGCCACGCCCTGCGCGACCGCGTGTGTGTTCTGCATGGTGGGCAGGCCGGTGCCGATGTCCAGGAACTGCCGGATACCCGCCTCGGCCGCGAGGTAACGCACGGCTCGCACCAGGAACACGCGCGACTGCTGCGCCATGAGGACGATCTCCGGGTAGACCTCGGCGACAGCGTCGCCGGCCGCCCGGTCGGACTGGAAGTTGTCCTTGCCGCCCATCCAGTAGTTCCAGATCCGTGCCGCGTGCGGCACGTCGGGCTGAAGCTTCGCGGCGAGTTCGGGGTCCGGGCCGGCCATGCCAGGCTCCTATCGAGGGGTCGTCAGCTGGAGGTCACCACAGCGGTACGAGCGGGATCGTACTCCGGCGATGTCCACTCTCGACCGGGGGTGGACCCACCGCCACACACGGGTTCAGCGTCGCGTCACCGTTGGACCACGCCGTTCTGGTACGCCCACACGACGGTTTGCAGCCGGTCCCGTGCGCCGATCTTCGCCATGGCGCGCCCGAGGTGCGACTTGACCGTGCTGGTCTCGATGAAGAGCTGCTCGGCGATCTCGACATTCGACAGGCCCTGCGCGAGCAGCTCCACGATCTCCGTCTCCCGCGCGGTCAGCTGGTGCGCCACCGCCGCGTCCGAGCGGGGAGCGGGCGTACGCCTGGCGAACTCCGAGATCACCCGACGGGTGACGGCCTGGTCGACGAGCCCGTACCCGCTTGCCAGGCGACGGATCGCCTCGATCAGGTCCTCGGGCTCACAGTCCTTGAGGATGAACCCGCTGGCGCCGGACTCCAACGCGCCGAAGACGTACTCGTCGAGGTCGAAGGTCGTCACGACCAGCACCGCCGGCGGCGTCCCGGGTGCCTCGGCGACGATCTGCCGGGTCGCGGTGAGCCCGTCGCCGTGCGGCATCCGGACGTCCATGCAGATGACGTCCGGTTGCAGCCGGCGGGCCAGCTCGACCGCGGCGGACCCGCTCGACGCCTCCGCCACGACCTCGATCTCGCCGGCCTGCTCCAGGATGACCCGGAAGCCGGCGCGGACGACCGCCTGATCGTCGACGAGCATCACTCTGATCATGCTGGGGCCTCTTCCTTCGGCCGGGATGTGGCGGGACCGTTCGTCGGCAGGGTCGCGGCGACCGACCAGCCACCGGCCGCCGTCGGGCCGGCGGTGAACGTCGCCCCGATCAGCTGGGCACGCTCGCGCATTCCCACCAGGCCGACACCACCGGTCCGTGCCGCCGGTGCTCGTCGCGGCGTGGCGGGTTTGTTCACCACCTCCAGCGACACCGAGCGGGGCTCGAAGCGGAGCACCACCCGCACCGGAGCGCCCGGGGCGTGCTGGCGGGCGTTGCTGAGCGACTCCTGCGCGATCCGGTAGAGCGCGACGTCGGCGATCGGCGACACCTCGCGCTGCTCCCCCTCCCGAACGAACTCCACCGGACCGGCGAGGTTGCCCGCGGTGCGGACGAGGTCGTCGAGCATGCCCAGCCCCGGCACCGGGGCGGCACCGTCGCCGCCCTCGTGCCCGGGCCTGCCGCGCAGCACACCGACGACCAGCCGCAGGTTGTCCAGGGTCTCCTTGCCCTGGCTCCGAATCCAGGCCACGCCGGCCTTCGCGGCCGCCGGATCCCGGTCGATCAGCCGCTCGACCGCCGCCGCCTGCACGACCATGCCGGAGAGGTGGTGGGCCGCCACGTCGTGCAACTCCCGGGCCATCCGGGAGCGCTCCGCGCCGATCGCCGCCTGGACCTTCGTGCGCTGCTCCCGGACCGCCTCGTCCGCTCGCACCCGGACCAACTCGACGTAGCGCCGGTAGGTGGCCACGTAGCCACCGACGAAGGTCGCGCTGGCGTAGGTCAGGGCGCTCGCCGAGACGTACGCGACGGCCGTCAGCAGATCCGGGGTCACCACGACAGCCGCCCCGACCGACTCCACCAGCACGGCCGCGCCGACGGTCGGCAGCGCCCGCCGAACCGGCAGCAACGACCCGACGGTGTACGCCACCACGAACGGGGCGATACCTCGGATGGTCGCCTCGGGCAGGGAGAAGCCGATGATGGGCAGTTGGAGGCCGACGACGAGCGCGAGGCAGAGCAGTGGCCGGACCCGACGCAGGCACAGCAGCATCGCCTGCGCGCAGCAGATGGCGACGAGCAGCCAGGCCCGCGTCGGGTGGAACGACACCCCGTCCTGCGGTGCCACGAACCAGAACAACACCGTGAGCAGTACGAACGTCAGGACGCTCAGCGCCGCGGCCAGCAGGCAGTCCCGGGGGAACACCCCGGTCACCCCGAGCCGGGTGAGCCGTCCGTCGAGCCACTTCGTCAGTCGCGGGGTGCCGGGTTCGGGGTCGGTGTGGTCCCTCATGCGGTGCGCATCCTTGCTCCGGATCGTCCCGGGTCGGGCGGGTCAGTAGGAGATGCTAGGCGCGATCAGGTGGAACTCCACGGCGAACCAGCCCGCGCCGGCGAGAGCGAGCAGGATCAGGCCGCTGCCGGCGATCCGTCGCCAGCCCAGGTGGCCTCGCACGTCGTCGACCAGTCGGACCGCGGCGGGCAGCACTCCGAGCAGGCCCACCAGTTGCAGCACCTGGATGGTGCGCAGGACGGGCCCGGGCACGTCCTGGAGACTCATGATGCTGGCGATGCTCAGGACCCACCCGGTGAACGCGAGCAGCGTGCCGGCGACGGCGAGGCGGCTCAGGATCCGGGCGGTACGCCCGGACCGCTCCCGGGGGGCGCGGCCGAGCCGACGGCGGACGATCGCGCCGACCGGCCAGGACAGGACGGTGAGCAGCAGCACGACGGTCGACAGGGCGAGCACCGGGACGGCCACCGCCCAGGCGCGGGCCGGCTCGACGGGCAGCAACGCGAACGCGGAGTCGACACCGATCGCCTCGACCCGGTCGTCGGTCACCCGCATGCTGATCGTGCGCTGCCCGCCGACCTCGCGCCAGACCCAGGGCGCCACCTCCTGGTAGAGGGCGGGGGAGTCGGAGAGCGGGCCCGGCTCCAACAGCAGTCGGTCGCCGTCGGCGACGCTGACCGTGGTCCGACCGGCCAGGCCGATGGCCGTCAGGAAGTTGCTCCGTATCGCTCGCGAGGACTCGTACGTGCCGGCGGCCAGCGCGGCGTGCTTGGCGGTGGTCGCCGGGTCCAGCCCGGCGGTCGGCTGGTCGTCGCGGGCGGGGAAGTAGCGGTCGGCGAAGCCGGTCACGACCGACTCGCGCAGTTCGTGGCTGTCGAGGGCGCCGGAACCGTTGCTGTTGAGGGAGAGGAAGATCCCGGCCCGGTCGTCGGGGTAGATCTGCAGGTGGGAATGGAAGTACTTGGTGTCGCCGCCGTGGCCGAGGATCCGGTGGCCGTTGCGGTCCTCCTCGAAGAAGCCGAGGGTCATCCGGGGCCCGTCGGCCAGCGTGCCCAGCGACGTCGCGTCGAGTGCCGGACGCTGCATCAGATCACGGGTCGGCTGGTCCAGCAGGGGCGCGAAGCCCACCGGATCGCCGAGTTGGGCGAGCATGAACCGCGCCATGTCCGTCGCCGGGGCGCTCAGCGCACCGGGCGGGGGCGTGCCGACGATCTCGAACGGCGCGGCGGGCCCGGCCGAGGTGTCGTACCCCTTGGACATCCGGTCGCGCAGCGCCGCCGGGAGCGGCTGCTCGAAGGTCGACGACGGCATGCCCGCGCGGTCCAGGATGTTGCGCTGGACGTACTCCTCGAAGCGCGTCCCGCTGACGCGTTCGACGATGTAGCCTGCGAGCGCGTTGCTGTAGTTGGAGTACGCGGGGACGGTGCCGGGTTCGTAGATCTGCTCCGGTGGGTCGGTCACCAGGGCCCTGCGCAGGTTGAGGTCGCCCCCGTCGGTGCCGATGAGGCCGGCGATCCGCTCCTCGAAACCCGCGGTGTGCGTCAGCAGGTGCCGCAGGGTGACGGCCCGCTCGTAGCGGAGGGGCAGTTCGAAGTCGAGGTACGTCGTGACGTCCGCGTCGAGGTCGAGCTTCCCGCTCTGTACGAGTTGCAGGACCGCGGTGGCGGTGACGAGCTTCGACACCGATCCCATCCGGAACAGGTGTCGGTCCGGGTCGACCGGCACGGCTGCGTCGCCGTCTGCGCCGGTGTCGGCGTAGCCGTACCCCCGGGTTGTGATGATCTTGCCGTCGTGCACGACGGCGACCGTGGCCCCCGCGATGCCGGTACGGTCGAGTGCGGCCGGCAACAGCCCGTCGAGCCAGGCGTTGACGTCGGCGTCGGTCAGGGCGGAACCCGCCCCGGTCGCGGCGGCGGGCGCCGCCGGAGCGTCGATGCGCGGCGCGGGGTCGTGCTGCGGCGCGCCGCAGCCGGCGGCGCTCACGGCGATGACGACCGCGGTCGCCAGCAGCGCGCCGAGTCGGACCACGGGCCGGGCGGGGCGGGGTGAACTGGGTGCAGGAAACGGAAGAGGTCGCATCGTCTGCCAGTGCCTTTCCTGGCGAACGGGTGTCCGGAGCAGGTCCGTACGGCGTCACCCGATGCCATGGCACAAGCCTGTTCGAGCGATCGCACCCAGCCATCTGGCGCAGGACGGCAATGCGCTTACGACTTGAGGAGGAGGGGCGGGTGCACCGATGGTGGGCAGAGGTGGCGCCCCGGTCGCGTGAACCACCGCTCGCCGGTCGCCCGGCGCATTCATCGATTCGAGGGTCGATCGCTCTTCTCCACCTGGTTGCACACCGTGGTCGCCAACTGCGCGCGCCAGACCTACCGGTCACTGCGGCGCCGAGCGGCCGAGCGGCCGAGCGCGCTCCTGCCCGTCGAGGTGGCCGACCCCCGTACGACGAGCGTCATCGCCGGATTCCGCCTCGATCTGCTCGACGCGCTGGACCGGCTGGAGGCGCATCGGCCGGAGCTGGTGACGGCCCTCGTGCTCCGCGACCTGTGTCAGCTCGACTACCAGGAGATCGCCGGGCAACTGGGCATCCCGATCGGCACGCTGAAGTCCCGGATCCATCACGCCCGTCGGTACGTCCGGGAGACGTTGCAGGGCAACTGAGCGAAGCGTACGCCGATCTGCGGGTTTGCCCCCCGATCGAGGGACATCGTTTGACTTGTGCGGCGAACACATCTTTGATGGTCGATGTACATGTTCGGCGTGATCGGACGCTTGGTCGTCCGGGTGGGCCGGTCGGTGCCCTGATCTTGGAGGACGGATGCGAGTCACCGCGCGGAGGAACCCCAGCCGCCCACGATGGCGGCTGTTGCCGGTGGCGATGGCGGCGGTGACGCTGCTGAGCGTGGCCGTTGGTGTGCCGGCGGCCGCCGCGGCACCGTCGACGATCGTCGGTGTGGCCAGCGGTCGTTGCCTGGACGTGGTCGGCAACGTCCGGACCGCCGGTGCCGGCATCAACATCTACGACTGCAACGGTCAGGCCAACCAGGCGTGGACCCTCACCTCAAGTGGCGAGCTGCGGGTCTACGACGACACGATGTGCCTGGACGTCGTCGGTCAGGACACCACCGCCCCGGCCGCGCTGCAGATCAACGGTTGCACCGGCGGCGCCAACCAACGCTGGCGGATCACCGCCTCCGGGACCATCGTCGGGGTCCAGTCCGGCCTGTGCCTGGACGTGTCCGGCGCGGGCACCGCCAACAGCACCACGGTCGGTCTCTGGACCTGCAACGGGCAGTCCAACCAGCGATGGACGACGTCCCTCGGCAGCGCCGACAGTCAGCCACCGACGGCGCCGGGCAGCCCACGGGTGAGCGGCCTGACCTGCAACTCGGTGACGTTCGCGTGGAACGCCTCGACGGACAACGTCGCGGTGGCGTTCTACGACATCTACCACGACGGCCAGTTGATGACGTCGGTGAGCGGCACGACGCTCTCCACCAACCTGACGGTGGTGGCCGGGGCGACCTGGGGCCTGTACGTCAACGCCCGCGACGCCGCCGGCAACGTGTCGCAGGCGAGCGCCACTGTCTCGATCACTCCGCCGCCCTGCCAGGCCGACAGCCAGCCACCGACGGCGCCGCAACAGCTCACCGGCACCGCGTCGGGCACCACTGTGACGCTGCGCTGGACGGCGTCGACCGACAACATCGGGGTTCGGGCGTACGACATCTACCGGGCTGGCGCGAAGGTGGGCACGGTCACCGGCGCGCCGCCGGCGACCACGTTCACCGACAGCGGTCTGGCGGCGAACACCACCTACCAGTACTACGTGGTGGCTCGGGACGCGCAGGACAACGTCTCGTCGCGCAGCGGCACCGCGACGGTGACCACCGGTACGGCGTGCGCCAACCCGGTGTGCGGGGTGCGGCAGGTCACCACCGACACCGACATCCCGTGGGGTCTGGTGACGTTGCCGGACGGCAACGTCCTCTACAACCGCCGCGACGCGCACGACATCATCCAGCTCAACCCGAACACCGGGGTCAAGACCAACCTGGGCACGGTGCCGAACGTGCAGAGCACCGACGGTGAGGGTGGCCTGTTGGGGCTCGCCATCTCGGCCAGCTACTCCAGCGACCGTTGGCTGTACATCATGCACACCTCGCCGAGCGACAACCGCATCGTCCGGATCAGGCTGGAGAACGGGCGACTCAACACCGCCAGCGAGCAGGTCCTCCTCACCGGCATCCGGCGGAACAAGTACCACGACGGTGGTCGCCTGCGGTTCGGCCCGGACGGCAAGCTGTACGCCAGCACCGGCGACGCCCAGAACGGCAACTACGCCCAGGACCGGTCCAGCCTCGAAGGCAAGATCCTGCGGCTCAACCCGGACGGCACCGTCCCCTCGGACAACCCGTTCGGCAACTACGTGTGGAGCTACGGCCACCGCAACCCGCAGGGGCTGGCGTTCGACTCGCAGGGCCGGCTGTGGGAGCAGGAGTTCGGCAACTCGGTCATGGATGAGACCAACCTGATCGTCAAGGGCGGAAACTACGGCTGGCCGGCGTGCGAGGGCACCAGCGGCACCTGCGGTACGGCCGGGTTCATCGCGCCGGCGCGCACCTATCCGACCGCCGAGGGGTCCTGCTCCGGCATCACGATCGTGCGTGACGCGCTCTATGTGGCCTGCGCCCGAGGCGCTCGGATGTACCGCGCGGTGATCAGCGGCAGCAGCCTGACGAACGTGCAGACGTACTTCAGTGGCACCTACGGCCGGTTGCGGACGGTGGAGCCGGCTCCCGACGGGGGGCTGTGGCTGACCACCACCAACGTCGGCGACAAGGACAGCACCCCGAACAACAGCAACGAGAGGATTCTCCACGTCACGCTCGGCAACTAGTTCGTACGGACGGTGGGGTCCACGCCCGCCGGGGCGCGGCGCATGGCCTGGAGAGCGCTATACCACTGAGGTATGAATATGCCTCAGTGGTATAGCCGCCGAAAGCGAAACCGCCCCGGGCGCCCCCAAGACCGGGCTGGGGGGGGCGAACGCCGCCCTCAGCCGCTGGTCAGGAGCACGAGTTGCTGAGTGGCCCGGGTCATCGCGACGTAGCGGTCCACCGCCCCTTCGATGCCGGTGCCGAACGTTTCCGGGTCGATGAGGACGACCAGGTCGAACTCCAGCCCCTTTGCCTGCTCCGGGCTCAGCGACCGGACGCGGGCCGTGGGCGCGAACGTCGGGTCGCCGATCACGCAGGCGATCCCGTCGACGTGGGCGGCGAGCCAGGTGTCGAGGATCGAGCCCAGCTCGGCGACCGATCCGTGGACGACGGGGAGCCCGTTGCCGCGGATGGAGGTCGGCACGTTGGCGTCGGGGAGCGCGGCCCGGATGACCGGCTCGGCCTGCGCCATGACCTCCGCCGGCGTCCGGTAGTTGATGCTCAGCGAGGCCAGGGTGACCCGGTCGAGCCCGACCCGCTTGAGGCGGTCCTGCCACGACTCGGTGAACCCGTGCCGGGCCTGGGCGCGGTCGCCCACGATGGTGAAGCTGCGCGACGGGCAACGGGCCAGCAGCATCTGCCACTGGGCGTCGGTCAGCTCCTGCGCCTCGTCCACGACGATGTGCGCGAACGGGCCGGCCAGCAGGTCCGGATCGGCGTCTGGCAGCGCGGACTCGTCGACCAGGACGTCGCGCAGGTCGGGTTGGCGCAGCATCGTCAGCAGGCCCTCGCCGTCGTCGTAGGTGTCGGCGGCGAGCAGTTCGTCGACGACCCGGGCCATGTGCTCGCGTTCGGCGGCGGCAGCCGGGTCGTGCCGGCGGGTGCGCCCCGACCTCTCCGCGTCGCCGAGCCGCTGCCGTGCCGCGTCCAGCAGCGGCAGGTCGGACACGGTCCAGGCCCGGGGTTCGTCGCGTTGCAGCTTGCGGACCTCCTCGGGGCCGAGCCACGGCGCGCACGTGCGCAGGTACGCGGGCACCGACCACAGGTCTCCCACGAGATCGGCCGCGTCGAGCAACGGCCAGGCGCGGTTGACCGTCGCCCGCAGTTCCCGGTTACGCAGCAGTGAGTTGCGGATCACGTCGTCCGGCTCGTCGCCGTCGTACCTCTCGGTGAGGATGGTGAGCAACTCCTCCCAGATCTCCTCGCGCGCCTCGTTGTGCGGGGTGCCCGGACCCGGCGCCTGGAACGCGTCGGCCCAGTCGTCGGCACTCAGCCGGACGTCGGAGTCGCCCACCGTGATCGTCATCGGGGCGACCGGCGGGTCCTCGTAGAACCGGACGGCCGCGTCGATCGCCCGGACCAGCTCGGCCGAGGACTTCAGCCGGGCCACCTCCGGGTCGGTGTCGACGGTTGCCGTCGCCCCCTCGGGGACGAGGTCGCGCAGGGTGCAGGTCTGCACGTCCTCCTCTCCGAGGCTGGGCAGGACGTCGGCGACGTACGCCAGGTAGGGCTGGTGCGGCCCCACGAAGAGCACCCCACCCCGGCGCTGACCGAGGCGCGGATCGGAGTAGAGCAGGTACGCGGTGCGGTGCAGGGCGACGACGGTCTTACCGGTGCCCGGACCGCCGTCGACCACGAGAGCGCCGGCCGACCCCGCCCGGATGATGGCGTCCTGGTCGGCCTGGATCGTGCTGAGCACGTCGCGCATCCGGTTCGACCGGGCGCTGCCCAGGCTCGCGATGAACGCGGACTGGTCGTCGAGCGCGACGGCGTGCCCCACGAACCCGTCCGGGGTGAACACCTCGTCCCAGTAGTCGCTGATCCGGCCGCGGGTCCAGCGGTAGCGGCGGCGGCTCGCCAGGCCCATCGGGTTGGCATGGGTCGCGCCGAAGAACGGCTCGGCGGCGGGTGAGCGCCAGTCGAGCAGCAGCCGCCGACCCGTGCTGTCGGTGAGGCCGCGACGTCCGACGTACACGGGCTCGGGGTTGTCCGCCGCGACCACGTGGCCGAGGCACAGGTCCAGCCCGTAGCGGCTCAGCGAGCGCAGGCGGGCGGTCAGCCGGCGGACCTCCTCGTCCCGGTCGACGGCCTGCCGGCCCTTGCCGCCGGGCGCCCGGCGCGCGGTGTCCAGACGGTCGGACAGCTCGGCGCTCAACTGCGCAAGGCTCTGCGCCATTGCCGCGAAGTGCCGCTCGTCCTGGGCGATGAGCGCCGGGCCGGCCTTGGGGGAGAGGTGATCGGGAAGTTCGAACACGGAGATAGGCAAGGAATTCAATTCATGACTTCCATTTCGGCAGAATCTGGCCTCGGCCGACGATTCTGCGTCATGAACGGGGTCTTGCCGCAAGCCCCCCAGTGCGCTATAAGTTAGAAGTGGCGGGAGACCGAGTGTCTCCCGTCTCGCGTGTTCAGGGCACGTCGACGACCTCGCGGCCGAGGGGCCAGAACGCGGCCGGAACGAGCTTGAAGTTGGCGATGCCGAACGGGATCCCGATGATCGTCACGCAGAGGGCGATGCCCGCGAGGATGTGGGAGAGCGCGAGCCACCAACCCGCCAGCACCACCCAGAGGATGTTCGCCAGGCCGGAGACGGCACCCGCGCCCGGCTTGGGCACCAGGGTGCGACCGAAGGGCCACAGCGAGTAGACCGCGAGGCGCAGCGACGCGACGCCGAACGGGATGGTGACGACCAGGACGAAGCAGATCAGCGCGGCGATGCCGTAGCCGACCGCCAGCACGATGCCACCGCCGAAGACGAGCCACAGCACATTCAGTACGAATCGAATCACCACTCCAGCATGAAACATGCTCGCCACCCGACCCGCGCCCCGGTCGGCCGCCATGTGCCCTCAGCGTGGAACGGCCACCGCGTGACCCTCGGGCCAACGCCGCCGTGGGGCCGGCCGCTGTAAGGTACGCGAAAACCCTTCCACGGCGTGCTCCGGAGCGCGGCAGCCCGGTCCCGGAAGTTTCAGGAGGATCGTGTGTCGTCCGACGACCGTTGGCTGCTCGACACCCCGATCGCGCACCGGGGACTGACCGGCCCCAACAGACCCGCCAACTCGCTGGCGGCGTTCGAGGCAGCCGCCGACGCTGGCTATGCCTGCGAACTGGACGTGCAGCTCACCCGCTCCGGCGAGGTCGTCGTCGTCCACGACTACGACCTGGCCGCGCTCACCGGTGCGGCGATCGCCACCGCGGAGCTGACCCCGGCCGATCGGCAGCGGCTCCGGTTGCAGGGCACCGACCAGCGGGTGCCCACTTTGTCGCAGGTGCTGGACCGGGTCGCCGGACGGGTGCCCCTGCTGATCGAGCTGAAACGGCCGACGCTCGCCCTCAACTTCGACCTTGTCGACGAGGTGCTGCGGCAGACGGCCGACTACCCGGGGCGGTACGCGCTCGAGTCCTTCGACCCGTTACTCGTGGCGGCGCTGCGGGTCGCGGTGCGGAAGCTGCCGCCGCACCGCCGGGTGCCGGTGGGGCGCATCTGCGGACTGCTGCGCACCGCCGGGCCGCTGACCCGGATGGTGGGCCGCAGCATGGTCAGCAACCTGGTCACCCGACCCGATTTTCTGGCCTACGAGGTGGACGCGTTTCCGTCCAATCTGACGGCGTGGTGGCGTCGCCGCGGCGTTCCGGTGATTGCCTGGCCGGTCGCTTCACCAGAGCGGGAGATGTTCGCCCGTCAATACTCGGACAACATCGTATTCTCCGGCTATAGACCGTCGCATGGCCAGCATCTAACATCGTGACGTGTCTGTTGACCAAGGACAGAGCGGGCTGCTCGCCGAGTCGCAGAACGGGGCTCCCGGCGATCCGTTGCAGGTCTACCGCGCGTTGGCGGAAGACAGCGTCAACAAGCTCAGGGACCATTACGACTGGCGGGCGAAATGGCACCGTCGACTGTTTCGATCCACCGGCATCCTGGTCATCGTCGTCAGTGCGTCACTGCCACTGCTCGCCGGCTTCAGCTACCCGGGTAAGAACCTCGTAATCGCGGTCTCGGGCGTGCTCATCGCCACGGCCACCGCGCTACGCACCTTTTATCAGTGGGATCAGATGTGGGCGCTGCTGCGGCGTACCCATTTCGGGCTCATCGAGGCGAGCAACCAGTGGAGACTCGCGTTCGGTCGGGCCGAGGCGACCGCTGATCCGACCGAACGGGAGCAGCGCGCCTACGAGGCGACAGAGGCGCTGCTGGCGAAGATCGAAGGCATCCGCAGTGCCGAGACGGAGAAGTTCTTCAGCTCGTTGGCCTTCCCGGAGGAATCCGCGCTGACTGGCAAGCCATTCCGCCCCTGACCGCGGCGGCCGGCGGTGGCGGGTCTCGGGGTTGCTCGGTGGAAGACCTGAGACGAAATCCAGGGCGACCTGAGGGACGCTCCCGGAGGTCGGCAGGCGTCGGCGGCCAGATGATGGCTGGCATGAAACGCGCTGCGCTCTACGTGATCGCCGGACCGGTCGGCATTCTGGCCTATGGCCTGGCACGTCTGTGGGGGAAATCCGACGGGGTGTACGGCCCCGGGCTCGACTGGCAGGCCGCGCACCTGGTCGCTCTCGCCGGCATGGTGTGCTTCGTCCCGGGTGTGCTCGCGCTGTCGGGTCTGCTGCCCCGCAGTCCGTGGCGCACCGGGGTGGTGGCCGCCACGTTGGTCGGCCTCGCCGCGACGATGGTGCAGTTCGGCGCGGACATCGTGGAAGGGCTCCTGGCCGAGGACCGGGCGGAGATGTCGAGGCTCGGCGCGGACTTCAAGGACATCCCCGGCGTGGAGGTGGCCTTCTACGACGTCGTACCCCAACTCTTCTTCCTCGGCCTGCTCGTTCTCGCCGGCATGC
The DNA here is from genome assembly GCF_059358895.1 of Micromonospora sp. BQ32. Classification (NCBI taxonomy): domain Bacteria; kingdom Bacillati; phylum Actinomycetota; class Actinomycetes; order Micromonosporales; family Micromonosporaceae; genus Micromonospora; species Micromonospora sp. BQ32. The sequence continues at coordinate 81,932 of NZ_JCADBI010000001.1, forward strand.
TCGCCGCCCGACGGCGGTTGCCGTGGTGGAGTGTGTCGCTGCTGCTCGCCGGCATCGTCCTGCCGGCGGTCACCCTCGATCTGCTCCCCATCGGCGGCCTGTGCATGGCGGTGGCGTTGGCGCCGGCGCTGCCGTTGGTGCGACAGCAGGGCGAGCGGGCCGAGTCGTCCGCCGGCGTCCACTGAGGATCCCGGGTGGCGCTGGCCCTCGGACCAGCGCCACCCGGAGAGCCACTACTTCAGCGCGAGGGTGCGGGCGTCGGCGGCGATGACGCTGGCGGCCTCGGCCGGCACCAGCTTGCCGGCCTGCCGGTCGGCGTAGGTGGCCAGCTCGGCGTACTGGGCGTGGGCCAGCTTGATGGTCATCGCGGTGACGGCGGTCGGGTCCGCGCCCGAGGTGAGGATCAGGTAGCCGAGACCGGCCTGGCTCACCGTCACGGTGAAGGTGCTGGTCGCGGTGGCGGTGCCCTCGGGCCCGGTCACCTGGGTGGAGATGGTGTGCCGGCCGGCGGTCAGCTTGGCCAGGTCGAGCTTGCGCCCGGCGGCGGACTTCTTACCGTCCAGCGTGACGGTGACGGTGTCCGCGTTGGTCGCGGCGATGGCGATCACCGGCGACTGCGCCCGGTCCAGCCGAGCCCCGTCGGCCGGCGAGGTGATCTGCACGGTCGGGTCGGCGGAGGCCCGCTGGAGGAACGCCGAGTTCCAGCCGACCAGCTCGGCCGCGCGGTTGGTGATGATCGCGTCCGTGCCGATCCGCTCCAACCGCTGCCACAGACCGGCGGAGTCCATCGTCCAGGCCATCACGGCGACCCCGGCTGCGTGCAGCGGGGCGACGACCTCCGGCTTGGCCAGCAACGCGTTGCCGTTGGGGTTGTACGCGGTCAGGTGCAACTCCTTCGCGATCGCCACCGGGTCAGCGTCGAGGGTGCTGCGGAGCAGGCCGAGCGGCAGCTCGGGGGCGATCTCATAGGTGTACCTCAGGGCGTCGACCTCGAAGCTCTGGATGAAGACCCGGCCCATCATCTGCTCGTCCCGGATCACCTGGATGATCGTGGCGACCTCGTCCCGGGTGTGCCTGCCCTTGATCTCCACGAGCAGGTTGCCGCCGCGGGTCCGTAGGTCGGCGAGCTGCTCGGCGAGGGTGGGCACCCGCTCGCCCACGTACTGCGGGCCGAACCAGGAGCCGGCGTCGAGTGCCTTGATCTGCGCGGCGGTCAGGTCCCGGATGTTGCCGGTGCCGTCGGTGGTCCGGTCGACGGTGCCGTCGTGCAGGATGAACGGGACGCCGTCCTTGCTCGGCTGGACGTCGTTCTCGATCCAGTCGGCGCCGCCCCTACGGGCGATCTCCTGGGCGACGAGGGTGTTCTCCGGCGCGGCGGCGGACGCGCCCCGGTGGGCGATCACGGTGAACGGGCTGCCCTCGGGGCGCAGGTAGCCGTTCGGCGCCAGCTCGGTGACGGTGACGTCGTCGTACGACACCGTCGCGCCGTTGACGAAGAGACCCTGGACACCGTCGGCGGAGCGCTGGAGGCTGCTGGTCCGCATCGCCTCCCGCCCGTCGAAGATCCAGCGGGCTTGGTTGCCGTGCACCTCGACGGCGACGCGCACGTCCCGGCCGGTGCCGGCGTCGGACGGGGCGGAGGCGGTGTTCGTCACGACCCAGGCGTTGGCCGTGGTCCGCTGGGCGAATTCGAGCCCGTTGGCGGCGGTGGTGCCGCTGCGCATGGTGGCGATCCACCAGGGGGTCGCGCCGTTGGCGGGAACGTCGATGCCGAGCGAGGCCCAGCGGGTGGCGGCCGAGACCGACTCGAAGCGCATGGTCGCCTCAAGCCGGAAGTCGTTCAGGTGCCGACCGAAGGTGATCTTGTTGTTCTCGCTGGAGCTGGCGGAGGTTCCGTACAGCCGGCCGTTCTCGACCTTCCAGGTGCCGTCGACCGCGTGCCAACCGGCGGGCAGCGACCCGGCCGAGAAGTTCTCCGAGACGACGACGTGGCCCGGCTCGGCGGTGGCGGGCGACGAGGTCGCGACGGCGACCGCGACGGCAGCGCCGGTGACGGCGAGGACGGCGACGGACGCGGCGGCCCGGGTACGCAGGGCACCGAGGCGCGACCCGGCGCGGCGAAGCGACGGTGATGCGGGTAGGACAGTCATGGTCGGAACGGTACGAAGCGCGCCCGAACTGGTGATCAATCAAGCATGACGCCCGCCGGAACGCCCGGTGTACCACGCTCGACCGGGGCGTACCGGACCGGTCAGTTCGACAGGCCAGCGCAGGCGACCCCGTCGATCGTGCACGCCGTGGGGGCGGAACCGGTCAACGAACCATTGACCCGGAACGTCACCCGGACCGAGGCGCTGGCGGGCACCTGGCCGGTGTTCGGGTCCGGCACGAACGTCCACACCGCACCGTCCCGGCTGGTCTGTGCTCCCTCGACCCCGCTGACCCCCAGCGACTCCCGGGGCAGGGTGACCACCAGCGTCCACCGCGGTGCCGGAACCGAGCCGGGATTGCTGATCGTCACGGTCGCGCCGTAGCTGAGCAGGGCGTTGTCCCTGATCGCGAAGTCGGCGCTCAGCGCCGCCGGGGTGGGCTCGGCGGTCGCGCCGGTCGGCGTCGGCCGGGTCGACGACGCGACGGCCGGTGGGACCGGGGAGGCCGAGGCGGGCGGGGGAGCGGGCACCGCCGGGCTGGTGGCCGCCGGACGCGCCTGCGCCCGGGGCGTACCGGACGGCGACGCGCCCACCTGCTCCACGGACGGCGGCGGGTCGAGGGTCACCGGTGTCAGCTTCTCCGGTGTACGCACCACCCCGACGACGGAGACAACCGTCGCGATCAGCACCCCGAGCGCCGCGATGACGGCCACCCAGGTGGCCCGCGAGACGTCCTCCCGGCCGGTGAGCACCCGCCGTGCGGCCGTGACGAGGGCCACGACCCGATCCAGCAGGATGATCGCCACGGTACGGCGTGGCTGGGGTGGTGTTGCCGGCACTGCCTGTCTCTCCTTCAGTTCGTCGCCGGGTGCGTGCTCAGGATCCGGCCGGGTCGTGGCTGGCACCAGCCCGGTCACAGCCCGCGAAGCCCGACGAGTATCGCCTCGAGCAGATCCTCGGTCGGCAGCTCCGACAGCATCGGCGGTTCGTGCGTCTCGATCAGCCCGGCCGCGAGCAGGTCGCCGAGCAGCACCCGGACGGTCCCCAGCGGAAGGTCCAACTCGGCACCCACCTCGGCCACCGACACTGGATGGTGACACAGCTCGACGATCCGCGCCTGTTCAGGGAAGAGCGGTGTGGGGGGCGTGACCCCCCGCCGGGCGACGACCAGTGAGATCAGGTCGAACTGACCGCGTGCGGGCGCGGTGCGCCCCCCGGTCATGGTGTAGGGCCGGGCGACCGGGCCCGCGTCGTCGTCGTACCACGCCTCGTCAGTGGTGCCGCTGGTGTGCACCAGTGTCCCCGATCGTCACCGAGGAGGCCGGTCCCAGAGTGATCGGCAGGTGCCGCTCGGCCTGCCCCACGAAGAGCGCCACCTCGTACGCCATGTCACCGACCTCGACGTCGTCACCGGCGATCCGCACGGTGAGGATGGTCCCGTTCGGGATGGTGGCGATGAACAGGAACGCTCGCGACATCTGCACCACGACCTGGCGCAGCCGACCCGCGTCGCAGGTCCGGGTGGCGGCCAGCCCCAACGCGATCAGGCCGGCGACCACGCCGGAGATCTGCTCGGCCAGCTTTTCCCCCACCCGCCGGGAGCCGCCGAGCGGCAGCCCGTCCGGCGAGAGCACCACGGCGAACTCCGCGCCGTGCACTCGGTCGACCAGGCTGTTCAGGGCGTCGGTCAGGCCGTCCTCGGTGACCACTGCAGACGTCATTGATGTCTCCTTGCTGTTCTCGCGACCGGGAACTCGACCGTGTCGAGGCTGGTTCTGCCGTGTTCCGGGCCGATCCGCCCGGTGTGGCGGACCCGCGTCGGCAGCGCGCCGTCGCCGCTCGGGTCGGGCCGGTCGGTGCCGGTGCGGTCCGGTGGGTACGGGGTGTCGGATGGTGCGCTGGCCGGTGAGCGGCCGGTGTCGGTGACCGTGACCAGCCGGGAGGGCAGGAGCACGATGGCCGCCGTCCCACCGCGTTGGCTGGGGCGCAACGAGACGTGCGCGCCGCAGCGACCGGCCAGTACGGCGGCGGCGTACCAGCCGGCGAGGCCCGCGGGTGGGCCGTCCGGTGGCGGGTTGCCGAGCAGGTGGTTCGCCTCGGCCAGCGCGGCGGCGTCCAGGCCGGGCCCGTCGTCGACGACGAGGACGGCGCACCCCTGCGGTCGCTGCTCGGCGCTGACCCGGACGGTGGTGTCCGGCCCGGAGAAGGTCAGGGCGTTCTCGATCAGCTCCGCCAGCAGGTGGATGACGTCCGTGACGGCTGGCCCCGCCAGCGACCACGACCAGTGCGGGGCGATCAGGACCCGGTGGTAGTCCGGCACCTCGGCGACCGCGCCGCGTGCCACGTCGAGCAGCGGCACCGGGCGTCGCCAGCGGCGGGCGGGTGTCGCACCGGCCAGGGAGATCAGCTTCTCCACGTTGCGCCGGATCCGGGTGGTGAGGTGGTCGAGCTGGAACAGCTCGCCGGTCTCCTCGGTGGACCGTTCCCGACGTTGCATCCCGTCCAGCAGGCTGAGTTGGTCGCGCAGCAGGACCTGGTTGCGTCGGGTCAGCCCCAGGAACAGCTCCCGCTCGGTCGCACCCCCGGGCGGCGGGGCGTCCTGCGCCGGGACCAGGGCGTCCTGCGCCGAGGCCGGCGTGTCCTGCGCCGGTGCCGGGGGGTCGGCGTCCGGCCTGGTCAGCTCGGCGGTCAGGCGTCGGACGGTGCCCGCCCAGCTCAGCAGAAGCACGAGCACGACGATGAGGCCGAGCCCCACCACGACCCCGGTACGCGCGATCAGCACGGCGGCGCCGGGGGTGGCCCGCTCGACGCTGCTGCGGGCGGTCGTCGTCACCAGTGTCTGCAGCGCGCCGAGCGCGGCGTCCGCCGCGGCCCGCCAGCCCTGGACGGTGAGACCGGCCAGGGCGTTGGCGGTGCCCGCCTGAAGCAGCAGCCGGTCCTCCAGGGCGAGCAGAGCCGCGAACTCGGGGCCGGCCGCGAGGCGCTGGTGCTCGCCCTGGCCCTCGGGCGGAAGGCCGACCGCCGCCTCGGCGCGCGCGTACCGCTGGATGCTGACGAGCGTGCTCAGCCGGCGCCGCTCGTCGACGCCGAGCCGCGCGCCGGTCAGGGCCGCGCTGACCAGCGTGTCCTCCCGGGCGAGCAACTCCCGGGCGCGGGCCAGCGCGATCACCGCACGGGTGTCGGCGGCCAACCCGCTCTCGTACGCGCCCCACTCCGGTCCGTACACCCGGAAGGCGACGTCGATGACCTCGTCGTACCTGTCGATGGCCGCGGCCTGGTCGAGCCGCCCGGTGTCCACCTGGGACCGAATCGTGCCCAGGCCGTCGAGCCGTCGGACCAGCTCACCGGCGCGGTCCCGGACCGTGCCGGCGCTGAGCAGCCGAAGGTCGCGCCCCTCGGTGAACTCGCGGATCTCGGCGGCGGCCCGGTCGGTGCCTTCGCGGGCCCCGACCAGCGCCGGTGTCGTCTGCCCCGCCCCGGCGATCGTCTCGACGGTGGTCCGGCGCTCCGTCTGCAAACTCAGGATCAGGCGGTCGATGGGCTGACCCAGCGTGTCCGCCAACGCCCGGACACGCAGCAGGTCGACGGCGTCCTGGCTGGACACGTAGGCCGCGTACGACCACAGCGTGATCAGCACGGCGGCCAGCACGGCCAGCCTGGTCCGGATCAGCCGAACATCGTTACGGGTCATCGGCTCGCCCGCTGCGGCCACGGTTGCCCGGCCGTGTCGCTGGCCCGGTCGGCGACGAGGGTGCGCAGCAGCGCCAGCAGCTCGGTGCGGTTGGCGCAGTTCAGCCGGTTACGCATCCGCGCCACGTGGTGTTCGACGGTCTTGGCCGAGATGAAGAGCCGATCGCCGATCTCCCGGTAGGTCAATCCGGCCAACACCAGCTCGGCAACCTCGTACTCGCGGTCGCTGAGCCCGTGCTGAGTGGGGCCGGCGGCCCGCGCCGTGCTCGCACCGGTCGTGGCTGTCTGCCCGCCGTGCCCGCCGGAGGGCCGCCCCTGCAACGCTCGGGCGCACTCCAGCAGGGTGGTCATCGCCCGCCGGTCGGCGGTGCGGATGGCGGCCTGCCCGGCGAGGCGGGCGCCGTCCCAGCACAACCCGGTGTCGTACAGCCCGCGGGCGGCGGCCTCCACCCGGATCGGGTCCACGACCCCCCGGAGCACCTCCACCCAGCTCTCCGCGGCGGCGGCGACCACGGCCGCGTACCGGCTGTGACCGGCGGCGGCCAGCAACGCCGCGACGTGTTCGTCGGCGACCGTCGGCTCGCCGGTCAGGATGGCGGCGTGCAGTTCACTCCAGTGCAACGGCACACTCCACAGTGGTGGGCCGCCGAGGCGGTCGAGCAGCGCACGCCCCTGATGCAGGTACGGCTCCAGCCGAGCCAGGTCACCGAGCCGTGCGCCCGCGATGGCCAGCTCACCCAGCGGCAGCAGGGTGAACAGGTCGACGGGGTGCCGGACCACGGCCTCCAGCGCCTGCCCCCAACCCCGCTTGAGCGCACCGAGGTCACTGTTGCGCCGGCCGATGCCCATCCGGATCGCCGCGGCGAAGAGCTGGTCGCGGGACTCCAGTTGCCGCCCGTCGAGGGTCACCGTGGCGAGGCGTTCGGTGGCGGCGTGGATCTCGCCACGGACCATCAGGATCCAGGCCTGCAACAGCCGGTGGCGGCGGGCCATCAGCGGGCCACCGACACCGGCGGCCAGGGCGCGGTGCAGCACCCGCTCGGCGATCTCCAGCTCACCGCAGTGCACCGCCGTCAACGCGGCCAGGGCCGCCGGACTGTCCGGCAGCAGCGCCGCTCGTCCATCCGGCTCCAGCAGCGCGGCGGCCTGCACGAGCGCGGAGAGCGCGGCGGTCGGCGGGCCGGTCACGCTTTCCCGTACGCCGTTGGCCGTCAGGCGGGCGGCGCTGGCGTGCAGGGTGGGCGGTTCGCCCGCCGGGTCACCCGCCGGCGACTCGGTGGCGGCGGCCAGGTCACCGGTGGCGAGCCCGCCGACGATGGCGAACGCCGCGGCCGAGGCGGTGCCCGACCACCGGAACAGCTCGACGCTGCGACCGACGTGACCACGGTGGGCCAGGGCGGTGGCGGCGACCACGGCCGCCTCGGAGCGGTCCGGCGGAGCGGCCGTGGCCAGCAGTCGGTCCGCCAGCCGAAGCGCGTCGTCGAGGTCACCGGCGAGCGCGGCGGCGAGCGCCTGCTGCGCGTTGGGCGGCTGCCCGGCCGCCGTGGCCGCCGCGAACAGCTCGGCGGCGAACGCCGGCTCGTCGGCCAGCGCCTCGTCCGCCGCGGCGGCCAGGGTCGCGGCCGGGCAGTCACTGAGCGCGCCGACCGCGAGCAGGGAGCGGACCAGCGGCAGCACCGCGCCGCCCCGGGCGAGCTGCAACTCGGTGAGCCGACGCCAGACCGCCGTCCGCTCGGTGCTGGGGCTGAGCGTCGCGACGGCCCGCCGGACGATCGGCGCGAGCCGGCCGTCCGCGCCGAGCAGCCCGGCCGCCCTGGTCGTGGCGATCAACTCGTCCACCCCGGCCGGGTCCCGACCCAGCAGCGCGCCGAGCATGCTCACCGGCAGCGCCCCGCCGGCCGCGACGGCGAGCAGCAGTCGTCGTACCGCAGTGGGTTGAACGTCCAGGTCCGGAGCGAATTCGAGCATGACCGACCGGGGTGGGTCGACCATCGCGCCGGTCCGCGTCTCCACCCCGGACAGGCCACGGGCCAGCCGTTCCACATCCCGGGGTACGCCGGCGGTCTGCGTGTGGACGAAGTCGACCAGGTCGGCGGGGCGGCCCAGCTCGGGTGTGGCGGCGAGATAGGCGGCGGTCTGCTCCCGGGTGAACGGGGTGAGCAGCAGGGCCTGCCCGTCGCGTCGCAGGGCGTCGACCAGCTCGCTGAACGCCGCCGACCGGGGCCACGGGCGGTGGGCGACCACCAATCGGTGTCGTCGGCCGGCGACCAGACCCAACAGCGCCCCGATCCGCGCGTCGTCGAGCAGGTGTGCGTCGTCGACCAGCACCACCGTGTCGGCGTCGACCGGCTCACCCGGCTCCGGCGCGGTCGTGCGGACGGCGATCCCGGCGCGCTGGTGGACCCGCTCCAACTCCGCGAGCAGTGCGGTCTTCCCGTGACCGGCCGGGCCGGCGATGCCGACGGTCAGTGGGCCGGTCGGGTCCTGTGCGACCGAGTCCAGCAGGGCCTGCAATCCCTTGTCCAGGGTCAGCCCTGGCGCGGCGAGCTCATTCATGATCATGAGGGTTATCCTTCGCGTCCCCGGCCGCGGGCCAGCGCCAGGCGGGACGGCTTCGGCAGTTCCAGTGGGAGGACCCGGACCGGGGGCCGCGGTGGCGGATCGCCCAGAACGGTGTGATGGGGGCGTGGTGCCGGGATGGTGGCCCGCCCGGCACCGCTGACCGGGGCCGGAACAGGGGCCGGCGCCGGCTGGCGAGGGCGCGGTGACACCACCTGACAGGCGGCCATCGCCGCCCCGGTGGCGGCGGTCAACTGTGCGTCCGGCTCCACCTCGACGGGCACCGGCAGGGCCGCGCTGATCAGCTCGGTCACGAGCGGGACCCGGGTGGAGCCGCCCGCCAGCAGGACGCCGTCGAGCTGCGCCGGAGTCAGGTCGGCACTGCGCACGGCCCGGAGCAGAAGGTCGACGGTGGCCTGCACCGTCGGGCGGATCATGGCCTCGAACTGCGCCCGGGTCACCGGCACCCGGGCCGGGCCGCTCGGCAGGGTCAGCACCACGTCGGCCGTGAGGTCGACGGTCAGCACCCGCTTGACCCGGTCACACTCCGCGCGCAGCCCGCGCAGCGCGGCCTGGGCTCCGCGACGGCCGGTCGCGGCCAACTCCCGGGCCAGCACGGTACGAGAATGCTCGGCCAGCGCCTCGTCGAAGTCGGCGCCACCGATCGAGTCGAGACCCTGCGGGGTGCCGAACGTCTCGTACGTGCCGCGCGGGGTGCGGCGCACGAGAGCCGCCTCGAAGCTGTTGCCGCCCAGCGCGTAGACCACGGCCGTGCTGCCCGCGAACCCGCGAGCGGCATGGCTTTCGGCGACCGTGACCGTGCGGGGCAGCAGCGTCACGTGCCGTAGGCCGAGGTCCGACAGTGCCCGGTGCAGCACCTCCCGTCGGTAGGGGCGCCACCCCGCCGGGTGGCTGAGCACGATCGCCTCGGCCGCCCCGCCCTCCAGGGCGTGGACCCGCTCCACCACCCACGCCGCCAGCTCGGCGGTCAGCGTCTGCGGCGCGCACGGCTCGCCGCCGAGCAGCACCGGCACGTCGTCGCCGATCCGGTGGACGAAGTCCCGGGTGGTGCGGCTGCCGTCGTCGGTCGCGGGCTCCCCGACGTGCAGCGAACCGTCCTCTGCCAGGCAGAGCACCGACGGCATGAGTGGTGAGCCGGCGCTCAGCGGGACGGCCTCGGGCCGTGTCCAGGTCGCGCCGCGTCGCCGTGCGACGGCGGCGGCGGTGTTGCTGCTTCCGATGTCTATCCCCAGGACGTACGGCATCGTCTCTGTCTCTCCCCGTGAGTCGGCCGGTCGGTGGCGATGGCGTCGGCTGCCCGACGACCCACCCCCGGCGAACCCCGCGGGCTCCTACGTTCGTACCAGAGATCAGTCCCTGGTCGGGACCCTAATCTCGTCGGGACGGTTTCCCCCTGTCCCCCTAACGTACGAGGTGGCGGTGCCCCTAGTTCAACCGGCCCGGATGCGGGCTCAGCCCCGATGCCCGGGGGCGGGCCCCGGCAATAGCGTCGTCACTGTCGACGTACGACACCCCGCCAATGCCAGACTCGAGGAGAACCGGCACATGGACTCGCAGCAGACGCTCCACGACTTCGTGCTCGACCTACTGACGAACCCGGACGCGCGGTCGGCCTTCGACCTCGACCCCGAGGGTGCGTTGCGGGGCGCCGGGCTCACCGACATCACCGCTGCGGACGTGCAGGACGTCGTACCGCTGGTTGTCGACTACGCGCCGGGGGCGGGCCTCGCGCCGCTGGCCTCGCCGGTCGGGCAGCTCGGGCTGGACCCGCTGCTCACGGACACCACCGACGTGGTGGGTCAGTTGCAGAGCGTGGCGCAGCAGATCAGCGTCACCAGCTCGCCCAGTGGCGTGGACGTCAAGGCCGGCGTGCTCGGCGCCATCGCGGTCGACCCGTCGACCGCCGCCGCCGGGGTCACCGTGCTGCCGGGCATCGGTCTGGGTGTCGGTCCGTCCGGCCTCGACACCGACCTGGCCGGTGTCTCCGATGTGGCGCACACTCTCGACGCCGACGTGGTGCAGCCGGTGGACGCGATCGCGGACCCGGTGCTCGGGGACGTCACCGGCGCGGTCGGCGACCCGAGCGGTCTGCTCGGCGTCACCGACCAGAACCTGATCGGCGGCGACCTGACCGGCGGTGTCCTCTCCGGCACCCACGGTCAGCTCGGCGGGGTCGTCAGCTCGCTCGGTGTCGACGACACCCTCAACGGGCTGGGCCTCGGGCACGGCGACGGTGTCGTCGGCGGGGTCCCGCCGCTCGACGTGCCGTCGACGGTGGGCGGCGTGACGCATCAGGTGGACAGCCTCCTCCCCGGTGTCACCGACACGGTCGGTGACGTCACCGGTGGGGTCACCGATGGTGTGCTCGGCGGCGACTCCAACGCCTCCTCCGATCACGGGCTGCTGGGTATCACCGGCGGTCTGCTCTGACCCGGATCTCCGGTCGGAGCGGAGGGCCGGATCGTCTCGGGCGATCCGGCCCTTCCCGGTTCCACATCCGGTCCCTCTTGATAATTGAGCCGAAATCCGCACACTTGGTGCGGTGATGGCCGGGATCTGGTTGGACGTGCTGGACGAGATCGCCCGCACGTGCACTGCACACAATCGCGGTGACCTACTCCAGACGGTGCGGCAGAAGCGTGCGCAACTGCTGGACCCGACGCTGCGTGTCCTGGTCATCGGCGAGCCGAACCAGGGCAAGAGTCAGCTGATCAACGCGATCATCAACGCTCCGGCCTGCCCGGTCGGCGACGGCCGTACGACCGTCCTGCCGACCGTGGTGCAGCACGCCGAGGCCCCCACCGCGGCAGTGGCCCAGGCTGCGCCGCCGGCCCCGGGCCATCCCACCGGCACCGCCGCCGCGGTGACCGTCGAGCGGACCCCGGTGGCGCTCAACCAGGTCGCGGCTGGCGTGGCCGGCCTGGTCGGGCGTCGGCCGGGTGGTGGCCCGGCGTACGTCGAGATCGGACTGCCCCGCGCCCTGCTCGGCGCCGGGCTGGTGCTGGTGGACACTCCCGGCACCGACGAGGTCGCCGGTATCGGCGCCGCCGCCCCGGTGGCCGCGCCCGCCCGCGCGGACACCGTGCTGCTGGTCTCCGACTCCACCCGGGAGTTGTCGGTCGCCGAGCTGAACATGCTGCTGCACATCATGCGTTCGCATCCGAACGTGGTCGTGGTGCAGAGCAAGACCGATCTGGTGGCGGACTGGCGTACGGTCGCCGAGCGCAATCGGCAGCACCTGGCCGAGGCGGGCGTACCGGCGACACTGATTCCGGTCTCCGCGGCGCTGCGACTGCGTGCCGCCGCGGCCGACGACCGGGTTCTCAACGCCGAGTCCGGCTTCCCCGCCCTGATCGCCCGCCTGCAACGCGACCTGGCCGGCAAGGCCGACCACCTGGCCCGGGCGGCGGTGCAGACGGTGGCCCGGACGGTGGTGGAGCAGTTGGCCGCGCCGTTGCGCGCCGAGTTGGCGACCCAGGAGGCCGAGGAGCAGTCCGGGCCGATCTCCCGGCTGCATGCGGCACAGCGCGAGGTCGACGAGCTGCGCCGGTGCTCCACCCGGTGGCAGAACACGCTGACCGACGAGATCACCGACCTGCTCGCCGACCTCGAGTACGACCTGCGCGACCGGACCCGACAGATCCTGCGCGCGGTGGACGAGGCGTTCGACACCGCTGACCCGTTGGTCGCCTGGGACACCTTCCAGGACTGGCTGGAGCGGAGCCTGGTGGAGGCGGCTGAGGCGAACCACGAGTGGCTGATCCAGCGCTGCGACTGGATCGCCCGTCGGGTGGCCGCCAACTTCGACCGGTACGGCTACGACGTGCTGCCGCCCTGGTCGATGACGATGCCGGACGACATCGGCGGGCGACTGCCCGAGCTGCAACGGCCGACGATCGACCGGTTCACCACGGGCCAGAAGCTGTTCACCGGCATGAAGGGTTCGTACGGCGGCATGCTGATGTTCGGTCTGGCGACCACCCTGGCCGGGATGCCGATGATCAATCCGGTCTCGGTCGGCATCGGGGCGCTCTTCGGCGGCAAGAGCATCCGCGACGAGAGCAAACAGTTGCTCCGTCGCCGTCAGGCGACCGTCAAGACGGCCATCCAGCGGCATGTCGACGACTTCTTCGTCCGGATCATCCGGGACTGCCGCGACGCCGCCCGGCAGGTGCAGCGGATGCTGCGGGACCACTTCACGGGGCTGACCGAGGAGTTGCAGGAGGCCATCGTGCAGTCGTTCCGCAGCGCGAAGCAGGAGGCCGACACCGATGCCTCCCTGCGCGAGCAGCGGCAGCGCGAGATCCGGCTGAAGATGACCCGGTTGGCCGCGGTCTACGAGCAGGCTCAGCAGTTGACCGGCGCCCGGTCCGCCCCGCTGCTGCTGGAGCCGCAGGCATGACGGTGGGGGTGCGCCTGGATGAGGCGGCGTGGGGGTTGCTGCACCAGGCCATCGAGCTGTACCAGGACAATCCCCGGGCGGTCGGAGAGCTTCGGCATCAGGTGGCCCGGTTGGAGCAGCCGCTGCGAATCGCCGTCGTCGGCCCGTGGCGATCGGGAAAGTCGACGGTGCTCAACGCGTTGATGGGCGAGGAGGTCGCCCCGGTCGAGCGGGCGGACGGCGCCTTCACCTGGTACGAGGACGGGGCCGCGCCGCGCGCCACCGCCTACCCGGTCGGGCAGCCACCGCAGGAGTTGGCCGTGGTGAAGTCGGCGACCGGGCTGCGGGTGGATCTGGGCTGGGGTGCGGGGGAGGTGCGGGACATCGTGGTGCGGTGGCCGACGCGGGCGCTGCGGCAGATCACGCTGATCGACACCCCGGCGGTCACCGGGGGCGCCGAGCAGGGCCGGGCGCCGGTGTTGGAGCGGGTGCTGCGGGATGCGGACGCGGTGTTGTACCTGACCCGCGACGGTCGCGACAGCGATCTGCGGGTGCTGGAGTCGGCCCGGGACAGTGCCGTCGGGCAGTCTGCTCCGGTCAATGTGATCATGGTGTTGTCCCGCGCCGACGAGACCGGCGGCGGTCGGATCGACGGCCTGCTCACGGCACGTCAGCTCGCTCGCCGGCACTACCGCGACCCGAGGGTGAACGCGCTCAGCGTCAACGTGGTGGCGTGCAGTGGAATGATCGGCCTGGCCGGCCGGATGCTCGGTGAGTCGGATTTTGCCGCGCTTGCGACCCTGGCCCAGGTGCCCCGGGCGGAGTTGGACGCCCATCTCATCTCCGCCGACCGCTTCCTCGGCGGCGAGCTGCCGGTTCGGCTGGACACCGAGGTGCGCGCCGCGCTGCTGGGGCGGTTCGGGGTCTTCGGCGTCCGGCTGGCGGCCACGCTGGTGCGCAGCGGGTTCGACAGCCGGGTGAAGCTCTCCGCCGAGTTGATTCGGCGTAGTGGTCTCACCGAGCTGCGCGAGTCGGTGACGCGGTGCTTCATCGATCGCCGCGACGCGCTGAAGGCGCGGTCCGCGCTGGCCGCGGTGGAGGCGCTGCTGCGGGCCGAGCCCACCCGGGGATCGGCCGAGCTGGTCGGCGCGGTGGAGCAGATCCTCGCCGGTGCGCATGAGTTCCGGGAGCTGCGCCTGCTGGTGGCGCTGCGCAACACCCGGCTGGGGTTCGACGCGGAACTCGCCGCCGAGGCCCAGCGTCTGGTTGGTGGCGACGGGGTGGGCCTCGCGGCCCGGCTCGGTGTCGAGCATGAGGCCGACGTGCGGCAACTCTGGGAGGTCGCGGCCGACGCGCAGTGGCGGTGGCGGGACCGGGCGGAGGATCCACTGCTCCCGCTGGCGCAGCGACGCGGCGCCCAGGTCGTGGTCCGCAGTTGCGAGGGGATGATCGCCGAGCTGGCCGCGGGCGGCCGTTGAACGTCCGATCGCCATTCTCGCGGCGGTGGTTGGCTGTTTTTCGAGGTGGGAGGCACCCGGCATTGGCCAAAACCGGAAGTGTTGGTTAGCCTAACCTAACTTTCGGGCCGGATGGCTCGCTTCTCTTCGGAAGATCGGGAACTTCACCATGCACTCATGGCGTCCGGTCCTGGCCGTCGCGGCGCTGAGCGTCGTGCTCGGCGGGCTCACTGGTTGTGGCAACGACACGGGTACCGGTGACTCCGCCGCCGCTGCCACGGCTTCCGGCCCCTGGTCTTTCACCGACGGTTCGGGCAAGGCCGTCAAGGCGGACAAGACACCGACGCGGATCATCGCGCACGCCGGCGAGGCCGCCGCGCTCATGTCCTTCGGCATCAAGCCGGTCGGCGTCTACGCCGACGAGTCGGTCAAGACCGACCCCAACCTGAAGAACCTCGACCTCACCGGGATCGAGATCCTCGGCGAGGAGTGGGGCAAGATCGACGTGGAGAAGGCCGCCGCGCTGCGTCCGGACCTGATCGTCGGCGACTGGTGGCCGGCCGAGAAGGCGCACAGCGGCATGGAGGAGGGCGTCGACGAGAAGAGCAAGAAGCTCGCCGAGCTGGCCCCCGTCGTCGGCGTCACGCAGGGCAAGTCGATCGTCGCGCTGGCCGAGGGGTACGAGGATCTCGCCGAGAGCCTCGGCGCCGACGTGGCCAGCCCGCAGATCGCGGCGAACAAGAAGCGCTTCGAGGACGCGGTGGCCGCGTTCAAGGCGGCCACCTCGGCCAAGCCGGGCCTGACGGTCGCCGCGATGTCGCCCTCGACGGAGAAGGTCTACGTCGCGAACCCCGAGTACGCGCCCGAGCTGCTGGACCTGCAGACCTGGGGTCTGAAGGTGATCAACCCGGCCAGCCCGGACCCGGCCTTCCCGTACTGGGAGAACCTCAGCTGGGAGAACGCCGACAAGTACCAGCCGGACCTGATCCTGTGGGACGGCCGATCCTTCACGCCCACCGCCAACGCCGAGTGGAGCACGAAGCAGCCGACCTGGTCCAAGATCAAGGCGGCCAAGGCCGGTGCCACCGTCTCCTGGCCGGCGTTCTGGCTGCACACGTACGGGGACTTCGCCACCGAGCTGGACAAGCTGACCCAGGCGGTCAAGGCCGCTGATCCGAATGTCGGCAACTAACCAGATCGGGACGCGCAGCTCGACGGGAGGCGTGCGGCGAGCCTCTGCCCTCGGGCCGGGGCTCGCCGTCCTCTGTGCGGTCCTCGCCCTCGTCGGCTTCCTGAGCGTGACCATGGGCTCGCGGTCGATCGGGCTCTCCGAGGTGCTGCACGCCCTGTTCAGCCTCGACAGCGACGGGCCGATCAGCAGCACCGTCACGCTGGAGATGCGCGTACCCCGCACTCTGCTCGGCATCCTGGTCGGCGCCGCGCTCGGGGTGGCCGGGGCGATCCTTCAGGGCGTCACCCGCAACCCTCTGGCGGACGCGGGGATCCTGGGCATCAACTCCGGCGCTGCCGCGTTCGTGGTCTTCGCCATCACGGTGCTCGGGGTGCGCGGCGTCGGCGTCTACGTCTGGTTCGCGTTCGCCGGCGCGATCGCGGCGCTGGCCCTGGTGTACGCGGTCGCCTCGCTCGGCCGGGAGGGCGCCACCCCGGTGAAGCTGGCCCTGGCGGGCGCGGCGGTCACCGCCGGCCTGACCTCGGTGACCAGCGGGATCGTGATGACGAACGTGGACGCCCTCAACGAGCTGCGGTTCTGGCAGGTGGGGTCGCTCGCCGGTCGGTACACCCCGATCCTGACCGGGGTCGCGCCGTTCCTGCTGATCGGCCTCGCCGTGTCGCTGGGCTTCGGGCGGGCCATCAACGGCCTCGCGCTCGGCGAGGACGTCGCGCGTGGCCTCGGCCAGCACGTGACCCGTACCCGCGCGGCGGCCTTCGCCGTGGTCGCGGTCCTCGCCGGCGCCGCCACCGCGGCCTGCGGGCCGATCGTCTTCGTCGGGCTCGTCGTACCGCACCTCGCGCGGTTCATCTGCGGCCCCGACTACCGCTGGATCCTGCCGTACTCGATGCTGCTGGCACCCATCGTCCTGCTCCTCGCCGACGTGCTCGGCCGGATGGCCGCCGCCCCCGACGAGGTTCAGGTCGGCGTGATCCTCGGGCTGATCGGCGCGCCCGCGTTCATCGCGATCGTGCGCTACGGCCGGCTGTCGGAGGTTTGAGCATGGTGACCACAACGACCACGCCCGCGAGCGACGTCCGCGCGGCCACGTCCAATACGGCCGCGGCGCTGCGCGCCAACCGGCGGCGTCGAGCCGGCCGGTCCATCATGGTGACCTGCGCCCTGACCGTGGCGGTCGCCGCCCTCTTCGTGCTGACCATGATGGTGGGCAGCTTCCGCATCGGCGCCACGGAGGTCATCGCCTCGGTCCTGCACCTGTCCGAGAATCCCAGCGTCGACTTCGTCGTCCGTGGCCTGCGGCTGCCCACCGCGGCCGCCGCCCTGACGGTCGGGCTCGCCCTCGGCGCGTCCGGGACGATCTTCCAACAGTTGCTGCGCAACCCCCTCGCGTCCCCGGACTTCGTGGGGATCACCTCCGGGGCGGGGCTGGCGGCCGTCACCGGGATCGTGCTTTTGCAGGCCGGTGGGCTCGTCGTCAGCGGGCTCGCCCTCGGTGGCGGGGTCGCCGCCGCCCTGGCGATGTACCTGCTGGCCTGGCGCGACGGCGTCAGCGGCTACCGCTTCATCCTCATCGGCATCGGAGTGGCGGTCTTCTTCGAGGGCCTGATCGGCTACGTGCTCAGCCGGGCGCAGCTCTTCGAGGCCCGCCAGGCCATGCACTGGCTGATCGGGTCGGTCGGGCAGGCCAGCACCACGGAGCTGTGGGTGCTCACCGGCGCCCTGATCGTCCTACTGCCGGTCGCCACGTTGCTGCAACGGCCACTGAGCGCCCTCGCCCTCGGTGACGACGCCGCCCGAATGCTGGGTGTCCGGGCCGAGCTCAGCCGGGCCGGGCTGCTCGGCACCGCCGTCGTGCTGGTGGCCCTGGCGGTGTCGGTGGCGGGCCCGATCGCCTTCGTCGCCCTGGTGGCCGGGCCGATCGCCAACCGGCTCCTCGGCCCCGCGGCCCAGGGCGTCCTGCCCGCCGCCCTGGTCGGTGCCGCGCTGCTGCTCACCGCCGACCTCGTCGCCGTGCACCTGCTGCCCACACCGTTGCCCACCGGCGTGGTGACGGGTGCGGTCGGTGCGCCCTACCTGCTGTGGCTGCTGGCCACCACCAACCGACAAGGAGCGGGTGGATGACCCGACTACGCGCCGAGGGCCTCACCCTCGGCTACGACGACCGGACCATCGTCGACCACCTCGACGTCGCCGTGCTCGACGGCAAGGTCACCGCGATCGTCGGCGCCAACGCCTGCGGCAAGTCCACCCTGCTCCGTGGCCTGGCCCGACTGATGGCACCGCGCGACGGCGCCGTTTTTCTCGACAACAAACCCCTCGCCGATCTGCGCAACGTCGACGTGGCCAAGGTGCTCGGGCTGCTCCCTCAGACTCCCGTCGCGCCCGACGGCATCACCGTCGCCGACCTGGTGGCCCGCGGTCGCTACCCCCATCAGGGATGGTTTCGACGGTGGAGTGGCGACGACCACGACGCCGTCGCCCGGGCCCTCGACGCCACCGGCACCGCGGATCTGATCGACCGTCCGATCCGGGAATTGTCCGGTGGTCAACGCCAGCGGGTCTGGGTGGCCATGGCCCTGGCGCAGGAGACCGACCTGCTGCTGCTCGACGAGCCCACCACCTACCTGGACATCAACCACCAGGTCGAGCTGCTGCGGCTACTGCGGAAACTGAACGCGGAGTCCGGCAAGACCATCGTCATCGTCATGCACGATCTCAACCTCGCCTGCCGTTACTGTGACCACCTCATCGCGATGTCCGGCGGTGCGATCGTCGCCGAGGGAGCGCCGGTCGACGTGGTCACCGGCGACCTCGTCGAGCAGGTCTTCGGTCTCAGCTGCCTCGTCGTACCCGATCCGATCGCCGGCACACCGATGGTGGTCCCCGCGTAGGCGGTCGCTGACACAGGTTGGGGACGGCCGTGACGGCCCTCCCCGACCGCTTGCCTAACCATCACCAAGTGTAGGCGCCTGCGCCGGGGCCCTCCGGGGTGGATCGTGGCCCGAAAACCGTTATTCGATCTCACTCCGCACGGTCGTCGCTGACCTGCGGAGATAACGCTCTCACGGATGGTGGGAGAGTGCTTGACGCGCCCGTGATCCGGACGCAACGATGCATTCACATATCTCGTCCCACCACCGCCAGGCGTGATCGGCGCACGCCGTCCCTCGCACCGCGAAAGGACCCCACTGTGCGCAGATCCCTGAGATCGTGGCTCGGCCTCGCGCTGAGCGCGATCCTCGTGGCGGGCGGCATCGTCGCCGCGCCACCCACGGCCAGCGCCGCACCGTTCACCGTGCTGGTCTTCAGCAAGACCGCCGGATTCCGGCACGGATCCATCACCCCGGGCATCGCCGCGATCCAGCAACTCGGTGCGGCCAACGGCTTCACCGTCGAGGCCACCGAGGACGCCGGCCAGTTCACCGACGCCAACCTGGACCGGTTCGCCGCGGTGATCTGGCTCTCCACCACCGGCGACGTGCTCAACGCCGCCCAGCAGGCCGCCTTCGAGCGCTACATCACCGGCGGCGGCGGGTACGTGGGCGTGCACTCCGCCTCCGACACCGAGTACGACTGGCCCTGGTACGGCGGACTGGTCGGGGCGTACTTCGCCTCGCACCCGGCCGAGCAGACCGTCACCGTGAAGGTCGCCGACCAGGTGCACCCGTCCACCGCGACGCTGCCGCAGCGGTGGAGCCGGTTCGACGAGCTGTACAACTACCGCACCAACCCCCGGGGCAACGCGCACGTGCTGGCCACCCTGGACGAGAGCACCTACACCGGCGGGAGCATGGGCGCCGACCACCCGATCTCCTGGTGCCAGAACTACTCCGGCGGCCGGGCCTGGTACACCGGCCTGGGCCACACCGACGCGTCGTACGCCGAGGCGAACTTCCGTCAGCACCTGCTCGGCGGCATCCAGACGGCCGCCGGCGCGGTCGACGCCGACTGTGGTCCCACCGTCACCAGCAGCTTCCAGCAGGTGGAGCTGGCCAAGGGCGCGGCCGAGACCGGTGAGCCGATGAGCCTCACCGTCCTACCGGACCGGGGCGTGCTGCACACCTCCCGCAACGGCGTGATCCGGCACACCGACGCCGCCGGCAACACCAAGATCGCCGCCACCCTGCCCGTCTACACCGGCGACGAGGAGGGTTTGCAGGGCATCAAGGCCGACCCGAACTTCGCCACCAACCGCTGGGTGTACGCCTACTTCGCCCCACCACTGAGCACCCCCGGCGGCGGTGCGCCGGCCACCGGCACCCCGGCCGACTTCGCCGTCTGGGACGGAGTCAACCGGCTGGCCCGGTTCACCGTGAACGCGGACAACACCATCAACCTGGCCAGCGAGACGTTGATCCTCAACGTGCCGACCAGTCGGGGCATGTGCTGCCACGTCGGCGGTGACATGGACTTCGACGCGGCCGGCAACCTCTACCTGTCCACCGGCGACGACACCAACCCGTTCGACTCGGCCGGCTTCACCCCGATCGACGAGCGGGCCGGGCGCAATCCGGCCTTCGACGCGCAGCGCACCTCGGCGAACAGCAACGACCTGCGCGGCAAGGTGCTCCGGATCAAGCCGAGCGCGGCCGGCGGCTACACCATCCCGGCCGGCAACATGTTCGCCCCGGGCACCGCGCGGACCCGCCCGGAGGTCTACGCGATGGGCTTCCGCAACCCGTTCCGGATGAGCGTGGACAAGGCCACCGGCGTCGTCTACCTCGGTGACTATGGCCCCGATGCGGGCACCGCCGACCCGAACCGGGGGCCGGCGGGCAACGTCGAGTTCGCCCGGATCGACCGGCCGGGCTTCTACGGCTGGCCGTACTGCACCGCCCGCAACGACGCCTACAACGACTACACCTTCCCGTCCGGACCGTCCGGGGCGAAGTTCAACTGCGCCGGCGGGCCGGTGAACAACTCGCCCAACAACACCGGCATCACCCAGCTGCCGCCGGCCATCCCGGCCTGGTTGCCGTACGGCGGCTCCGGCTCGCCGCCGGAGTTCACCGGCGGCGGCCTGTCTCCGATGGGCGGGCCGGTCTACCGGTACAACCCGAACAACACCTCGCCCGTGGCGTTCCCCGAGTACTACGACGGGACCTACTTCGCCGGCGAGTTCGGTCGCCGCTGGATCAAGAACATCAAGCTCGACGGGTCCGGCCAACCGCTGAAGATCAACCCGTTCCCGTGGACCGGCACCCAGGTCATGGACATGGAGTTCGGCCCGGACGGCGCGCTCTACGTGCTCGACTACGGCACGGGCTGGTTCAACGGCGACGCCAACTCGGCGCTCTACCGCATCGAGTACGCCCGCGAGGGCCGAGCACCCGTCGCCAAGGTGTCCGCCACCCCGACCAGTGGCACCGCGCCGCTGACCGTGGCCTTCTCCTCGGCCGGCACCCTCGACCCGGACGGCGACCCGTTCACCTACGCCTGGGACTTCGACAACAACGGCACCACCGACTCGACCGCGGCGAACCCGAGCTTCACGTACACCACCAACGGGACCCGCAGCCCGACGCTGACGGTCCGGGACACCACCGGTAAGACGGCCACCGCGAGCGTGGTCGTCACGGTCGGCAACAGTGCCCCGGTCGTCACCGTGAACACCCCGTTGAACGGGCAGACCTTCAATTTCGGGGACGCGGTGCCGTTCAGCGTCACCGTCACCGACGCCCAGGACGGCGCGATCAACTGCGCCCGGGTCAAGGTGAACTACGTCCTCGGCCACGACTCGCACGGCCACCAGCTCGGCAGCGTGCAGGGCTGCACCGGAGTCATCCAGACCTCGGCCGACGGCGAGCACGACACGGCGGCGAACATCTTCGGCATCATCGACGCCGAGTACACCGACCTGGGTGGGGGTGGCCAGCCGGCGCTGACCACGCACACCCAGGCCGTGCTGCAACCTCGGGTACGCCAGGCCGAGCACTTCGGTGACTCGTCCGGCATCCAGGTCGTCGCCGGGGCGGCGGGGCACGGCGGCGCGGCGGTCGGCTACGTCGACAACAACGACTGGATCTCGTTCCGTCCCTACAACCTGACCGGCGTCCAGTCGTTCAGCGCCCGGGTCGGCGCACCGGCCGGCGGTGGCGGCATGTTGGAGTTGCGGGTCGACTCGCCCACCGGGCCGCTGGTCGGTTCGGCCACCGTGGTGCCCACCGGCGGGTACGCCAATTTCGCCACGGTCACCGGTGGGCTCACCGCCCCGACCGGCACAAGAACCCTGTTCCTGGTCTTCAAGGGCACTGGCCCGTACTTCGACATCGACGAGTTCACCCTCTCCACCAGCCCGGGTGGTCCCGGGCCGGACCCGGATCCCGAGCCGGGTGCCAACCTGGCCCGGGGCAAGCCGGCGCGCGCGTCCAGCTTCGAGGGCGCGTTCGGCGCGGCCAACGCGTTCGACGGCGTGGCCGGGACCCGGTGGGGCAGCGCCTTCGGTGACCCACAGTGGATTGACGTGGACCTCGGTGCCACGTACTCGGTCAACCGGGTCAAGCTGACCTGGGAGGCGGCGTACGGCAGCGGATACCAGATCCAGACGTCGCCGGACGGGGTCAACTTCACCACGATCCGTACGGTGACCGGCGGTGACGGCGGGGTGGACGACCTGACCGGGCTCAGCGGCTCCGGCCGGTACATCCGGCTCCTCGGCACCGCCCGGGGGACCGCCTGGGGTTACTCACTGTTCGAGTTCGAGGTGTACGGCGGCACCGGAAGCCCGACCGGCGGCAACCTGTTGTTGAACAAGCCCACGTCGACGTCCAGCAACGAGGGGGCCGACGTGTCCGGTGCCCAGGCGGTGGACGGCAGCCTCACCACCCGCTGGTCGAGCACGTTCTCCGATCCGCAGTGGATTCGCGTCGACCTCGGCAGCCCCACCGCGATCGGTCGGGTCAAGCTGAGCTGGGAGGCGGCGTACAGCAGCGCGTACCAGATCCAGACCTCGAATGACGGCACCACCTGGACCACAGTGAAGACGGTGACCGGGGCCGACGGCGGCGTGGACGAGCACACCGCCCTCGGCGCCAACGGCCGCTACCTGCGGATCAACGGCACCGCCCGGGGCACCGGATACGGCCATTCGCTCTGGGAGGTGGAGGCGTACGCCAGCTGAACCACCACCGCTGACGTGGCCGGCACGGCGATCCGTGCCGGCCACGTCCGTCACTCAGCTCTCGTCTTCCTTGCATATGCCGTCTATCGGTATATGCTCCCTGGCATGGCTGAGGCTCCACTTCGGGAACCGACGTTCCTGGTGCTCACCGCGCTGGTGGAGGCGCCCCTGCATGGGTACGCCGTCATCGAGGACGTGCTGCGCATCTCCGACGGCAAGGTGCGCCTGCGCGCCGGCACCCTCTACGCCGTCCTCGACCGGCTCCGCGCCGACGGTCTCATCGAGGTCGAGCGCGAAGAGGTGGTGCAGTCCCGACTACGCCGCTACTACCGCCTCACCGCTCTGGGCGCGCGGCGGCTCACCGAAGAGGCGTCCCGCCTGCGACACAACGCGGACGCCGCTCGGGCGCGGCTGCGCCGCAGCGGCCTCCTGACCGACGGGGGTGCGGCGTGAGCAGCGATGACCTGGAGCGCCGCTACCGGCGGCTGCTGGCCGTCTATCCGTGGGAACACCGTCGGGTGTACGAGGACGAGATGCTGGCCGTGCTCCTCGCCGGTGCGCGGCCGGGCCAGCGGCGACCCGCCGCCGCCGACGTGCGGAATCTGGTCGGCGCCGGCTTGCGGGCGCGGCTGCGGGTGGGCGCACGGGGGTTCACCGAGCCGAGCTGGGCGGACGCGGCGACGGTCACCGGCCTGCTGGTCGGGGTCGTCCTGCTGGCCCTCGCCAGCAGGGCGCTGCTCGACCAGCTCGTCCGCCCGTCGGGCCTGCCGCCCGGGTTCTCGCCGACCGGCCCGGATCTCGTCGACTGGCTGCGCGTCGCCGGCTGGGCGGGCGTCTGCGCCGCGGTGCTGGTCGGGTGGCGGTGGGTCGCCGCCGCTTTGGCCTGGGCCGGCGTGCTCGGCTGGGGCGCGCTCGTCGCCCCGCAGACGGGTGACAACCCGACGTACGTGGTGGACATGTTGCCGCAGCTCGCCCTCGCCGTGGTGGCTGCCGCCGCGCTCACCGTGCCGGTGCCGCGCCGCCGGGCGATCGCAGTGCTGGGCGTACGCCGACTGCTGGCCCTGCTCCTCGCGCCGGCCGCGATGGTCGCGCTCATGGTGACGAACCGGCTGACCAGTCCCACGTTCGGCTTCGTCGCCGAGGTGTCCTACCAGGTCTTTTACGACCTTGAGGCGAGCAGCGAGCTGGTGCTCTGGCTCTACGTCGCGGGCCTGGCGGTCGCCGCGTTGGCCATGGTGATCGCGGTTGCCACGCTCACTCCGGAGGTACGCCGACGGGTCGTCGTCATGCTCCTGCCCGTGGCCGCCCTCGCCCTGCTGATCGACAGCGCCCTCGCCGGTTGGGCCACCTCGACCATGCACATGGGACACGCCATCCCCCTGGTGCCGGCGCAGTGGGCGATGCTGGTGCTGGTCGCGCCGGTGACCTTCCTGGCCGGTGCGCTACTCGTGCGACGTCGGGAGGAGACCCTGCGCATGGTCGCCCTCGGCCGCGACGCGGACCGCGAGCAGCCAACGGGTCAGTGAGGCGGCCGGCTGCTCACCCGACGCCTGGCGGCTGTCCACCAGTGGCCCGGAACACCGCTCGGCTCAGATAGTGCCGGGACTGCCTGTCGAAGCGCCCGAGCAGGTCACGGGCCGCGGGCGGGACAACCGAGGCGGACGGTTCGCCGCCGGTGAAGGCCGACACCGCGGCGAGGTCCGTGAATGTCATGGCGGTGAGAAATTCGCTGCCCTCGGCGGGGTCGAGCTCCTGCGGGGAACGACGCAGGACCCGAAGCTCCCGAAGCCCGGCTACGTCCCGGGCGAGGATCGCCGGCGCGATGTCCTGCGTCAACAACCGCTCGTAGGCGTCAGTGAGAGCGGGCTCCGTCCAGCCGCTCCACAGTCGGAAAATCATGACAGCATGCTGTCATTCTAGTAATAGGCTGTCAATGTTCGATACCATGCTGTCGGTGAGGGAACGGAAGCAGGACCGGGTCGACGCCTACCGGCTGCTGATGGCAGACGTGTACGAACTGGCAGGCGAGTCTCGGCGCTCAAGCGAGGACCTCGCCCGAGAAGAGGGGCAAACTGCCGCCCGATGGCACGTGATGAGCGTGCTCTCCGACGGCCCCCGCACCGTGGCGAGCGCGGCGCGCAGGCTCGGCCTCGCTCGACAGAGCGTGCAGCGAGTGGTCGACGACCTGGCCCGAGCCGGAATGGTGGAGTTGCACGACAACCCCGATCACCGCCGGGCGCCACTCGTGACACTCACGGAGGTGGGTCGAGTCACGCTCACCGGCCTCCTGGAACGCTCGGACGCCGACCGCCGGGACGCCGTCGAACGAGCGGGTCTCAGCCTCGGCGATCTCGAAAATGCGCGCGCGACGCTCCGGAGGTTGGTGGACGCCCTGCAGAGCCGCTGAACCGCCCCCGACAACTCACCTCACCGCTCCCAGGTCGTCAGTCGTCGGCGACGGCCACCGGCTCCGAGCCGATGCAGCGCACCTTCAACTCGTACTCCCGGGCCGCCCCCTGGAAGGTGACCTCGACGTCGTCGTCCGGGCCCCGGTCCACGTCGCGGACCCGGAAGCCCTGCGCGGGCGCCCAGGAGACGAGGCGTACGCCGCCAACGCCGCACTCGGCGACGGCCGTGCCGCCGTCGGTGGCGAACCCCCGGCGGGCCCCGGAGCTGGCGCTCGGTGCGGGGCTCGTCGTGCCCGGCCCGGCCGAGGCGGTGCCCGTCGTGCCGGTGGGCACCGGCTCCGGCGAGGCGAGCGCCCGTTCGATCTCGGCCTCGCTGCGCACCCCGCCCGGGGTGCCGGTGAGGCTCTCGCCCACCAGCCGGATCGCTCCCAGGCCGATCAGGGTCGCGATGGCGGCGGTGGCCACCCACCCGCTGGCGACGAGGATCGAACGACGGCCCATCCCCTGACTATCCCCGATCCGTCATTGTCGTTGGCACATCCGAACGCTAAGGCGTGGTTAACGTGCGTCGCACTGCCAGCGGCAGCGGTTAGCCTGCCAGCTGTGGCCCGCCTGTTGCTCATCGAGGACGACCTGACGATCCGTACCCCGCTGATCCGGGCCCTGCGCGAACGCGGCCACGCGGTGGCGGCGGCCTCGACCGCGATGGCCGGGCTCCGCGACGCGCTGGAGGACCGACCCGACCTGATCGTGCTCGACCTGGGCCTGCCCGACCTGGACGGCCGCGAGCTGCTGCGGATGCTGCGGGCGGTCAGCTCGGTGCCGGTGATCGTGGCCACCGCGCGCGACGACGAGACCGAGATCGTCCGGGTGCTCGACGCGGGCGCCGACGACTACGTGGTCAAGCCGTTCACCGCGGCGCAGCTCGACGCCCGCGTCCGGGCGGTGCTGCGGCGCGGCCCCGGCGGCGCCGACGGGCAGGACCCGGCGCTCGTCGTCGGCGGGCTCCGCGTCGACCCCCGGGCCCGGCAGGTGACCCTCGACGGGGTCACCGTCGAGCTGACGCCTCGCGAGTTCGACCTGCTGCACCACCTCGCCGGCCGACCGGGCCAGGTGGTCACCAAACGTGAGCTGCTCACGGAGGTGTGGCAGATCCCGTACGGCGGTGCCGACAAGACCGTCGACGTGCACCTGTCCTGGTTGCGTCGAAAGTTGGGGGAGAACGCCCAGCAGCCTCGCTACCTGCACACCGTGCGGGGTGTCGGGGTGCGTCTCGAAGCCCCGGCGGCGCAGCCGTGAGGGCGCGGCTCGCGCTGCTGGTCGCCGCGGTCAGCGTCCTCACCCTCATCGCGTTCCTGGTGCCGCTGGCGTTGCTGGTGCGTACCGTCGCCGAGGACCGGGCCACCGTTCGGGCCACCGCCGACGCGCAGAGCCTGGTGCCGGTGGTCGGCACCGCCGACGCGGCGACCATCCGGCTCACCGTCGAGCAACTCGCCGCGGATTCCGGTCGACCGGTGAGCGTCTTCCTGCCCGACGGCACCGTGCTCGGTGCCCAGACCCCGCGTACGCCCGCGGTGGCCCTCGCCGAGCGCGGACAGAGCCTCACCGGCGAGTCGGCGGCCGGCCGGGAGGTGGTCATCGCCGTGCAGGGTCGGGCGGACGGCACCGGCGTGATCCGGATCGCGGTGCCGCAGCACGAGCTGACCGCCGGGGTCACCCGGGCCTGGCTGGTGCTGGCGCTGCTCGGCGTGATCCTCGTGCTGATCGGGCTGCTGGTCGCCGACCGGCTGGCGCGCACCCTGGTCCGGCCGATCAGCGACCTCTCGGCCGTCTCACACCGGCTGGCCAACGCCGAGTTGGACGCCCGGGTCACGCCGGCCGGACCGCCCGAACTGCGCGAGGTGGCCGGCGCGCTCAACCACCTCGCCACCCGGATCCAGGTGCTCCTGATGCAGGAGCGCGAGCAGGTCGCCGACCTGTCGCACCAGCTGCGTACGCCGCTGACGGCGTTGCGGCTGGAGGCGGAGTCGTTGCGGGACCCGGACGACGCCGCCCGGATCACCGCCGCCGCCGACGGGCTCGAACGCGCGGTCACCGGGCTCATCCGGCAGGCCCGGTGGCGGCACGCACCGGCGCAACCGGCCGCCGCGGACGCTGCGGCGATCGTCGCCGACCGGGTCGCGTTCTGGTCGGTGCTGGCCGAGGACACCGGCCGGGCCGTCACCCTCGACCTGGCGCCCGGCCCCCTTCCCGTCGGTGTGGCCGCCGACAACCTGACGGCGGCCGTGGACGCCCTGCTCGGCAACGTGTTCGCGCACACCCCCGACGGCACGCCGTTCGCCGTCCGGCTCGCCCGGGAGGCCGGCGGGGTGGTCCTCACGGTCGCCGACGAGGGCCCGGGCATGCCCTCCGGGGCGATCCGGC
The DNA here is from genome assembly GCF_059358895.1 of Micromonospora sp. BQ32. Lineage (NCBI taxonomy): Bacteria > Bacillati > Actinomycetota > Actinomycetes > Micromonosporales > Micromonosporaceae > Micromonospora > Micromonospora sp. BQ32. The sequence goes on from NZ_JCADBI010000001.1 coordinate 109,334, forward strand.
GGGGCGCCAGCGCGGCCGGGTCCACCGGCCTCGGCCTGGACATCGCCCGGCGTGCCGCGCAGGCGGCCGGCGGTCGACTGGAGTTACGGGCCGGCCCGGGAGGCGGCGCACGGGTGCTGCTCCGGCTCGGGCCTCCGACGTCGCCGCGGGACGCATAGCCGCTGCGGCGCCGGGTAGCTGCCAGTCATGGCGCGGTATACGAAACCCGAGCTCAGAGAGCAGATCAAGGAAGAGATCAAGGCTTCCGACAAGGGCGGCCGACCGGGGCAGTGGTCGGCACGCAAGTCACAGCTGGTCACTCAGGAATACAAGAAGCGTGGCGGCGGATTCCTGGGCGAAAAGGACGAGCGGCAGAAGTCCCTCCAGCGCTGGGGCAACGAGAAGTGGCAGACGAAAGAGGGCGACACCCGTGCGCGCAAGGGCGGCACCACGAGTCGCTACCTGCCCAAGAAGGCATGGGAGGAGATGTCGGAGAGCCAGAAGCGCGCGACCGACACGAAGAAACGCGAAGCGTCCCGATCCGGCAAGCAGTACGTCGCGAACACCGGGCCGGCCAAACGGGCGCGTCGGGATGCCACCACGGCCGGACGGATGTCGGAGATGTCGGTCGCGGAGGCGGCCAAGCTGGTCCGTGGCCTCGACACGCGACAGCTCAAGACCGCACTGCGCAACGAGCGCGCCAGCAAGGACCGCAAGACGCTCGTCCAGCGGCTGGAAGCGGAACTCAACCGGCGCGGCTGACCCGGCACCCGACCGTCTTAACCCGGCCTTAGCGTCCGGACAGCGCGGTGCTATCCCGATCTGGCCGATCCTCGGAAGCGACAACCGAGGAAAGGTGGACACCACGATGAAGCGCACCAATCTGCTTCTGGCGTCGGTCGGCGGGTCGGCGGTGCTGGCGGTGGCCGGGGTCGCGCTCGGCGTCAACGCCGCGAACGACTCGCGGACCGGCGGCACGGCACTCGCCGCGGCCACCGTCGCGCCGACGGCCACCGACGCGCCGGTCGTCACCGGTTCGCCGTCGGTCGGCACCCCATCGGGTACGCCGTCGAGCGGCACGCCGTCCGGTACGCCGTCGACCGGCAGCGCGCCCGCGGGCAGCGCGGTCGACGAGAAGCGCGCCGGTGAGATCGCGCTCGCCAAGGCCGGTGGCGGCCAGGTCGTCGAGGTCGAAGCCGAGCAGGAGAACGGCCGGCCGGTGTGGAGCGTCGAGATCGTCGCGGGCGACACCGAACACGAGGTGGACGTCGACCGGGACAACGGGTCGGTGGTCAAGGCTGAGCAGGAGCCGGTCGACGCCGATGACAACGACGACGACGATGACGACGCCGATGACGACGCCGACGATGACAACGACGCCGATGACAAGGACGACGACGACAACGACAACGACTGACCGTCCGCCGCCGCCCACCCCGGGTGCTGCACGGGGTGGGCCGCGGCGCGTGGTGACGCGGTGGTCGGACTGTCGTTCGTGGGGCGGGCCGACCACCGCGTGCGTCATGAGATGCGCGAGCACCGTCAGATGGCGACGGGTTGCTCCTGGACCGTCGGCTTCTCCTGGGCGAACTGGGTGCGGTACAACTCGTGGTAGCGGCCGCCAGCGGCGAGCAGGTCACTGTGTCGCCCGCGTTCGACGATGCGACCGGCCTCCACGACGAGGATCTGGTCGGCCGCCCGGATGGTGGAGAGCCGGTGCGCGATGACCACGCTCGTCCGGCCGGTCAGGGCCTCGGCGAGGGCGTCCTGCACCGCCGCTTCCGAGGTGGAGTCGAGATGCGCGGTGGCCTCGTCGAGGATGACCACCCGCGGACGAGCCAGCAGCAGTCGCGCGATGGTGAGCCGTTGCCGCTCCCCGCCGGACAGGCGGTATCCGCGCTCGCCGACGACGGTGTCCAGCCCATCGGGAAGGCTGCGGATCAGGTCGTCGAGTCGGGCCCGCCGAAGCACCTCCCACATCTCGTCCTCGGTCGCGTCCGGCTGGGCGAACGCCAGGTTCGCGCGGATGCTCTCGTGGAAGAGGTGCCCGTCCTGGGTCACCACGCCCAACGCCGTCCGGATCGACTCGGCGGACAGCTCGCGTACGTCGACGTCGGCGAGCTTCACCGCGCCGTCCTCCACGTCGTACAGGCGAGGCACGAGCTGCGCGATCGTCGACTTGCCCGCGCCGGAGGAGCCGACGAGCGCCACCATCTGCCCCGCTTCGGCGCGGAACGACACCCCGTGCAGCACCTCCTCGCCGCCGCGCGTGTCGAGCTTCGCCACGTCCTCCAGGGACGCGAGCGACACCTTGTCCGCTGAGGGATAGCCGAACCGGACCCCGTCGAACTCGACCGCGACCGGCCCCTCCGGAAGGGGCCGGGCGTCGGACCTGTCGAGGATCAGCGGCTTGAGGTCGAGGACCTCGAACACCCGCTCGAAGCTCACCAGGGCGCTCATCACCTCGACCCGGGCACTGGCCAGCGAGGTCAACGGCGCGTAGAGCCGCGACAGGAGCAGCGCGAGGGCGACCACCGTCCCGGCGTCGAGGCTGCCCCGTAGGGCGTAGAGACCACCCAGCCCGTAGACCAGGGCCAGCGCCAGCGAGCCGACGACGGTGAGCGCGGTGATGAAGACCCACTGGAGCATCGCGGCGCGGATGCCGATGTCCCGGACCCGACGAGCACGCGCCGCGAACTCGGCGGACTCCTCGGCCGGCCGCCCGTACAGCTTGACCAGCGTGGCGCCGGGTGCGGAGAAGCGTTCTGTCATCCGGGTGCTCATGGCCGCGTTGTGCTCGGCCGCCTCACGCTGCAACTGGGCGAGCCTCGAACCCATCCGGCGGGCCGGGAGGACGAAGATGGGCAGCAGGACGAGCGCCAGCAGCGTGATCTGCCAGGAGAAGGTGAGCATCACGGCCAACGTCAACATCAGCGTGACGGCGTTGCCGACCACACTCGACAGGGTGTCGCTGAAGGCCCGCTGCGCGCCGATCACGTCGTTGTTCAGTCGGCTGACCAGCGCACCCGTGCGGGTCCGCGTGAAGAACGCCACCGGCATCCGCTGAACGTGGTCGAAGACAGCCGTCCGCAGTTGGACGATCAACCCCTCGCCGATGCTGGCGGAGAGAAATCGCGTCACCAGCCCCAGCCCGGCCTCGGCGAGGGCGATCACGGCGATCAGTACGGCCAACCGGATCACCACACTGCTGTCGGCGCCGTCGACGATCGCGTCGACCACTCGGCCGGCGAGGACGGGCGCCGCCACGGTGAGAACCGCCGTCACCACACTCAGCAACAGGAACCTGATGATCAAGGCGCGGTGTGGGCGTGCGAACTTCGCGATTCGCTTCAAGGTGGCGCGGGACAGCGGTCGCTCGTCCTGCGCGTTCATCGCGTGGTGCAGGGACATCCACGCGGTAACTTCCATGCTCATGCGTTACCTCCAATACCGGAGGCTAGGACCTCACCCGAGCTTGAGGTCAAATCACCACGCGAGGATGTGGCGACGGGTTGTCCACGTGGTCGTGGCCCAGGACCGCATCGGCGCCGTCGGCGACATCCGGTACCGCTCGACGACGACGACCTCGGGCGGGATCAGGTGCAGCTGTCGGGGTTGCTGTACAACGGTTTGCCTGCCCCGTCGAGGTAGGGCAGGTGGCGGGCGGCCGCTGCGTCCCACTCGGTGGTCAGGAACACATCGATGTCCCGCCCGAGCGCCTCACACAGCTTGTGCTTGTTCTTCGGCACGCCGATCGCGTAGCGCGCCATCTCGTACCTTCTGAAGGCGACGATGTCGCCCGGAGCCAGACCTCGACGGACCGCCAGGCTGACGAGGACGGAGTGATGCATGAAGACGGCGTCGACCCGGTCCTTGGGGTCGAAGAATTTGACCAGGCAATCCTGGAGGCTCTGGGCGTGCTGGAAGGTAACGCCCATGTCGCCCGGCCGTGGGTAGGTATCCCCGAGCGCGCAGCCGGTCAGCTCGGCGGCGACCGGCGGCTTCTTGACCTTGTGTGCGGACAGATAGATCCCGACCTCGTCCAAAAAGTATGGACCAGCGAACGCGACGGTTGTCTCCCGGGAGAACTCGATCGAATAGTTCCCCACCACCAGATCGACGCGGCCCGAGTCCAAAGCCTCCGTCTGATCGTCGGGATTCAGTTCCACGTACTCCGGCTCGAAACCGTAGCGGGCTCGTAGGTAGTCGATCAGCGCAATCTCGAAGCCCTCGTAGCGTTCGCCGTTCTTCTCGCTCCAACCCGGGATCTTGCCGGTGATGCCGATCCGAACCCGGCCGGAAAGCTGGCGCGTGACGTCGTCCGTGTCGGATGGCAGGTGCATGACGATCGCGGCCAGTATCGCGCAGAGCGTCACTGCGGCCAGGGCGACGACCGGCCAGTGCCGCATCCGGTGGCCGCCTGCCGCACGTCGCAGCCCGTCGGCTGGGGTGCTGCCCCGCACCGCCAGGATCCCGGCCATCGTCGCGGTCACCGCCACGGGCAGAGCGAGGATGGTGGCGATGTCGGCGCCTCGTTCGGGCACTCGGACGAGCAGAAAAGTTGCCGCTGCGGTCAGTACGCCGACGGGAATGATCCAGTACAGGTCACGGCGGAAACGCCGAGTCCGATGCGTGGCTGCCGTCCGGCCTTCCATTGCAGCAGGTTAATGCAGCGCCGGTTGTTGGACGGCTGCGGATCGGCTGGCGGCGAGTGACGGATAGTCAACAGTTTCGCCATTTGTGCGAGCTGGCGAGGCAGCCGGGATCGGCGAAACACGTCGATGGCGGGGCCGCCGGCGATCGGAAACTCGTGCCGGCGACCCCGCTATCGATGAACGCGTCACTGGTGGACCACCCGGCTGGGGGGATTACGCTCGGCCCCGCCGTTCGCTCGGCCGTACCGCCCAGCCGTGTTAGCCGATGCGGAACTGGTCGCCGTAGACGGCGAACACCAGTGGCGTGTTCAGGTTGAAGTTGCCGTTGTTGAGGAACACCCGCTGGGCGGTGTCGACGCGGGAGGTGTCCGAGTGGGCCAACTCCTTCTTCATTTCGATGACCCGCTCGTCGAGGAACGCGTTGAGCCAGGTTCGCTCGTCGCCGCCCTGGGCCGGCGGCGTGGCCCGATTGAGGGCGCGGCTGCGGATCTGGCGCATGCCCTCGTACCCGTGCATGACCGCCGCGTCGTAGTAGGCAAACTGACCGAGCGCCCGGACCTGGTCGTTCTTGCCGTCGCGTACCGAGGGGTTGAAGTAGACCCGGTCGCGTTCGGCCTCCTGGGCGGCCTGGAACACCGAGTCGGTGGCCGCCGTTCGCCAGTCGCGGGGGAAGTTGGGGTCGAGACCGGCGTGCGACGAGGTGCCGTTGACGTTGCGCAGCGCCGGCAGGTAGCCGGCGAGCACGTTGCCCGGCTTGGTGCGGGTGTACGCCTCGACCAGTTCGAGCATGTCGCCGGTGCCGGAGCAGAAGCCGATGATGCCGGCGGTGTAGCCGCGCCCGTCGCCGATGTCCTCGATGTAGGAGAACTGTGCGCGCCAGTCGAGCGAGGAGTTCTCGGCGGCCGAGACGAGTTGCATGGCGACGTTCTTCTTCGCCGGGTCGTCGAGGTTGGTGCCGGTCGGGGTGGTGGGCGTGGGGGTGGGGGAGCCGCCGCCCGGCAGGGTCCACCGCTGGTTCGTGGTGCCGCCGCAGGTCCAGATCTGCAACCGGGCGCCGTTCGCGGTGCTCCGGTCCGTGACGTCGAGGCACTTGCCGGAGCCGGAGTTGACGAGCGCGCCGTTGCTGGCGGTCCACTTCTGCGCGCCGGTGTTGTTGCAGTCGTACAGCTGCACCTTGGCGCCGTTGGCGGTCGACGCGGCGGTGACGTCGAGGCACTTGCCGAGTGCCCGGATCGAGTTGTCGGTGTTGCCGACGGTCCACGTCTGGGCAGCGCTGCCGTTGCAGTCGTAGAGCTGGACGGGCGTGCCGTTGGCCGAGCTGGCGCCGGCCACGTCGACGCACTTACCGCCGAGGCCGGTGATCGGGCCGGCGGTCGCGGCGCTCGCCGACGGCAGGCCGTAGCCGACGGCGGCGACACCGATCAGCAGGGTGCCCACGACGTAGGCGGCTCTTCTCTTGTGAACCATGGTGTTCCTCGGGGAAGGGGCGGCGTGCCGCCAGCCGGTCGGTGGCCCGGCGCGGCGGTTCGGCCCCGGCGGGCACCGCGAGCATCAGGAAACTGTATTAACAGATACCAGTGCGTCGATTTCTCGTCAATCGACGGCCGCGGGTGCGAGCCGGCGGACGGCGCCCGCCGAGTGCCGTCCGCGTGGCGAGGATGGGGTTGCGGCTCTCTGAACGGGCTGTCTGGAACTTCCGGAAAATCGCGGTGCCGGATCACTGGAAGTCCTGGCTTTCGCTAGCCGGTCTTCTCGCAATAGGTCAGAGGTCTTGACCGCTACGACATCAGCTCGTAGCGTGCCGGCCATCGATCGGTATTACCGGCGAAGCATTGAAAGTTTCGGAGATCCATCGATCCCCACCCTGCCGGCTCAGTCGGCGTCCGAGCACCCCGTGAGACAACGCACCACCGCGAGCAGACCTGAAGTTTCCAGCAGGACGCAGGGGGACCGTGGGCATGGAGAACGGCCGAAACGTCACCATCGCCATGATCGCGCGGTTGGCCGGTGTCTCCGTGCCCACCGTCTCCCGGGTCATCAACGGTCGCTCCGACGTCGCCCCCGACACTCGGGAACGCGTCGAGGCGCTACTGCTCAGGCACGGTTACCGCCGCCGGTCCCCGGCCCGGCGCACCGACGCCGCCCTCATCGACCTGGTCTTCAACGACCTGGACAGCCCGTGGGCCGTGGAGATCATCCGTGGGGTGGAGGACGTCGGCCAGACCAGCGGTGTCGGCACCGTCGTGTCGGCCATCCACTGGCGCATGTCCTCGGCCAAGCAGTGGCTCGACAACATGCGTACCCGCTCCACCGAGGGAATCATCTTCGTGACCTCGATGGTGAACCCACCGTTGCAGGCCGAGCTGCGCCGGCTCCACCTGCCGGTCGTCATCATCGACCCGGCCGGCGTCGACCCGCAGGAGTCACCCACCATCGGTGCCACCAACTGGGCGGGCAGCCTCAGCGCCAACCAGTACCTGATCAGCCTCGGCCACCGCCGCATCGGCATCATCGCCGGCCCGCCGCATCTGATGTGCAGCCGGGCCCGAATGGACGGCTACCGGGCCGCCCTCGGCGCCGCCGGCATCCCCATCGACGACTCCCTGATCCGCCCGGGAAACTTCTACCACGAGGCCGGCTTCACCGCGGGTACGCAGCTGCTGGCCCTGCCCGACCCACCCACCGCCATCTTCGCCTCCAGCGATCAGATGGCCCTCGGCGTCTACGAGGCGGTCCGCAAGCGGGGCCTGCGGGTGCCCGACGACGTCAGTGTGGTCGGCTTCGACGACCTGCCGGAGGTGCGGTGGTGCTCCCCGCCGCTGACCACCGTCCGGCAACCCCTCTCCGAGATGGGCATGCTGGCCGCGCGTACCGTGCTGCGCCTCGCCAGCGGTGAGAGGACCGAGAGCTCTCGGGTCGAACTCGCCACCGAGCTCATCGTGCGCGACAGCGCCGCACCACCACGGTCGTGACCTCCCTCAGCCGACCCGCAACGCGTCGTCGACGCCCGTCTCCCGGCGGCCGAGATGCGCCGGGTCGCGACCGGAGAGCAGATCCAGCGCGGCCTTCACGCAGGCGCCGTTCTCCCGCGACGAACTGAACCACCACGTCTGGGCGTACCGCTTCGCACTGTCGTCGCCCACTCCGTTCGCGTCGATACCGAGGCGCCGGCACAGCGCCACGGCGCGCGGGAGATGGAAGGACTGGGTCACCACCGTGGCTTGCCGCACCCCAAAGATGCGCTTGGCCCGCGCACACGAGTCGTACGTGTCGAAGCCCGCATAGTCCGGCACCACCTTGTGTGCTGGTACACCCCGCTCCACCAGCCAGCTCCGCATCGCGGCGGGCTCGTTGTAATCGGCGTTCATGTTGTCGCCCGACACGAGGATCGCCCGAACCTTGCCGGCGTCGAAGAGTCGCCGCGCGATCTCCAACCGGGCCGTGAGGACGGGTGAGGGCGTGCCGTCGGCGTCCACCTTGGTGCCCAGGACCAGCGCGACCGGGGCGTCCGGCACCTCGGCCTCGCCGTAGAGGTGGCCCTCCGCGGTGTCGCGGATCCAATTCACGCTGGCCACCGTGCCCCCGGTCAACGCCACCGCCCCCACCATGAGCGCGAGAACCGTGCGGCGGACCAACCGCCGATGCTCCCCGTACCATCGCCTGGCCGCACCGAATCGTCCCCGCATGCCGCAAGGCTATTCCGGCCGCGCTCACGACGGTCATCGGCGTCCATGCAACCACTCCGCAGCAGCAAACGAAGACCGTTGTCTATGGACAATCGCTCACTGTTAGCGCTAACGTGACGGACAGTCGTCGATACTCGACAACCTCGGGCGGCTGTGACGGAGCTGTCGCCACTGACCTGAGGTGTGCTGGACGACGATCGTGGCGTGGGGCGGGTGGCACGTGGCCGGCGCGAGACGGCCCGAGACCACCATCGGGCGACCCGCACGCCGCGCGGCCGAGGCATGAACGGCCATCGGGGTTCCAGGGCACCGCAGCAGCCGGGACAGTCGTGCGACGACAACCGGCCCGCTCACCTGCCCAGCGGACGCCGCTGGCAGGGGCCGCACCTTGGGCCGCCCCGATGACGACCGCCGGCCCCAGCCCTGGCCGCCGGGTTGCGTCCCGCTGTTCGGAGTCCGGGCCCGAGCAGCGGGACGCCGCCCGGCCCGAGCCAGGGCGCTACCGTCCTCGGCAGCGAGATCACCGCCGCCGGTCACCGCGTCAGCTTCGGGTCCACCGCTGGCTGTTCGTGCCGTTGCAGCTCGCCAGGACCGCAGGGGTGCCGTTGGCGGTGCCGGCGGCGTTGGGCGTGAGGCACAGGCCGGACTGCACGCCGGTGACCGTGCCATCGGTGTTGACGTTCCACTGCTGGTTGGTGCCGCCGTTGCAGTCCCAGATGATCACCCGGGTGCCCGGCGAGGTCCCGGCGCCCTCGGCGTCCAGGCACTTCGTGCCGTACACCTGGAGTTGTTTCGTGGCGGTCGACGTCCACTGCTGGTTGGTGCCGCCGTTGCAGTCCCACAACGTCAGCTGGGTGCCGTTGGTCTGCGACCGGGACGGGACGTCCAGGCAGCGATTGGCACCGGTGTTGCGCAGCGGCGCGGACGCGCCGCCGGGTGGCGGGGTGGTGGGGCTCGTGGTGTCGAAGCCGAGGAACCGGACGGCCTGCGCGGCGTCGAACGGGATGGAGTGGCCGTACCCCTGGAAGCTGATCGCTTCGACGGGCGCCGTGCCGCCGGTGCCTCCGTACCGGGTGCGGGTGGCGCTGGTCTGCGGGGCGTCGGTGAAGCTGGGGGTCTGCGACACGCCCTGCATGTTGGTCCACTGCTTGATCTGCTCGCCGAAGTTGACGTAGCTCAGCGTGGTGTCCGTGGTGCCGTGCCAGATCTGGAACCGGGGACGCGTGCCGGAGTAGCCGGGGTAGGCGTTGCGGACCAGGTCACCCCACTGCTGCCCGGTCCTGACGATCCGTCCGCCGGAGCACTCGCTGTTCCACTCCGCGCCGTTGGTGGTGGCGAAGCACCCGAACGGGACCCCGGAGGAGCTGAACCCGGCATTGAACAGGTCCGGGTAGAGGCCGACCATGACGTTGGTCATCATGGCCCCGGAGGAGAACCCACCGACGCCGATCCGGTTGGCGTCGACCGGGTAGCGACTCCGCACGTGGTCGACCATGGACTTGAGGCCGACCGGGTCGCTGCCGCCGTCACGCCGCAGGGACTGCGGTGACGAGACGTCCCAACACTTGCTGCTCCGGGTCACCGACGGGTAGATCACGATGAAGCCGTAGCGGTCGGCGAGGGTGCTGAGTCCGAAGCCGCTGTGCACCGCCGGACCACTGCCGGTGCAGTAGTGCAGGGCGAGGAGTAGGGCCGGCTGGGCCGCGACCCGGTCCGGCACGTACAGGTGCATCTGGAGGTTCGTGGGGTTGGCCCCGAAGGTGGTCACCTGGGTGAGCGTCGCGGCCGACGCCGGGGTGGCGACCGTTACCACGGCCGTCATCGTCGCCAGGGCCGTCGCCAGCGTGGCGGCCAGCAGTGCGATCCTTGATCTCATCGGCGGTTCCTCTTGTCGTGAGTCGGGGGCCCGGCAGCAGCGCCTGGGCGGTCCCGAGGCGCGCGACGTCCGCCGCACGTCACCGGCGGCTGTTGGCAGATCCTGATGCGACGTCCACGTGCACAGGGACGTCCTGAATACCGAGGCCCGACCAGCGATGGCCCTCCCGGTGAGCCACGGACGCTGATCGCCTCGCATCGACTGTGAGCGATAACATGCCGTTCGTCAAGCCGTAACGTATGACGTCTGTCGATCCCCCGCGCACCTTGAGATTGTCGAACCGACAATGCCATTGTGGTACGTCGATGAGCCGCGCGGGGCTGACGTCCGTCCACTGGGCAGCCGGGATCCAGATGTGATCTCCGGGGGACGGTGACACAACCGATGGACCAAAGAGAGCCAGCCGTCCACGAGTTCGCCCGTCGCCGCGTCGCACCCGGACCGGCGGGCGGGCGGCTCATCTGCGCGAAGGAACCCCGCCCATGCGTACACCGAAGACCCGAGCGGCGCTCCTGGCGGGCCTGCTGCTCGCCGCGAGCGCGCTCGCGAGCGTCGACCCACCGACCGCCAGCGCGGCGGCCGACCCGGTCACCGTGACCGTCAACACGCGCGCGGGTCTGGCGACCGTGCCGGACACCGCCCTCGGCGTCAACCACGCCATCTGGGACTCGAACCTCGGCACCGCCGAGACGTCGGACCTGCTCAAAGCTGCCGGCGTGCAGATGATGCGCTACCCCGGCGGCTCGTACGCCGACATCTACCACTGGAAGGACCACACCGCGCCCGGCGGTTACGTCGCGCCGGGAACCGACTTCGACACCTTCATGGCGGCGGTCCGGCGCGTCGGCGCGCAACCGATGATCATCGCGAACTACGGCACCGGCACACCCGCCGAAGCCGCCGACTGGGTGCGGTACGCCAACGTGACCAAGGGCTACGACGCGCGCTACTGGACCGTCGGCAACGAGAACTACGGCAACGGCCACTACGGGTCCGCGTGGGAGGCCGACGACCACCCGGACAAGAGCGCGACGCAGTACGCGCGGCTGGTCGTCGAGTACGCCGACGCGATGAAGGCGGTCGACCCGAGCATCAAGGTCGGAGCGGTGCTGACCATGCCGGGCAACTGGCCGGACGGGATCACCGCCGGCAGCGACCCGGGCCCGTGGAACCAGACCGTGCTCTCCATCGCCGGCCCGAAGATCGACTTTGTGGACGTGCACTGGTACCCGGGCGGCACCGCCGCCGAGTCGCTGGCCCGCGTCAACCACCTCCCCGACGCCACCTACCTGCTGCGGCAGCAACTCGCCCGGTACGCCGGCGCGAACGCCGACCGGATCGGCATCAGCTTCACCGAGCTGAACGTCGACGCCGGCCGGAACACCCAGCCGGCCGCGCTCTTCCTGGCCGACGTCTACAGCGGGCTGCTGGAGAACGGCGTCTTCACCGCGCACTGGTGGAACGTGCACAACGGCATGGGCACCGTGACGACGGTGGCCGGCCAGACCGACTACGGCGACTTCGGGATGCTCTCCAGTGGCGGCTGCACCGAGGACGGCTCGGTCTGCCAACCGCCGCTGAACACCCCGTTCGCCCCGTACCACGGGCTGAGCATGATGAAGCTCTTCGCGAAGACCGGCGACCAGTTCGTTCGCGCCGGCACCGACGAGCCCCTGGTCACCGCCCACGCCGTCCGCCGGGGCAACGGTGACCTCGCCGTGCTGCTGGTGAACAAGGACCCGGACAACGACCATCCGGTCACCATCGACTACGCGGGGTTCACCCCGTCGGCGCAAGCGCCGACGGTCTCCACCCTCACCAACGGCGCCAGCGGCATCGCCACCAGCCAGTCCGGCTCGGCGACCAGCCGGACGCTGCCGGCGTACTCGTTGACCACGCTCGTGCTGCGCCCGGCCGGCGCGACCGCCGGACGGCCGGCGGCACCGGGCCAGCCGACCGCGAGCGGCGTCACCGACCGCGCCGCGACGATCACCTGGCCGGCGGCCACGCCGGGCGGCAGCCCGATCGCCAAGTACGAGGTGTACCGGCAGCACGGCGCGGTCAGTGAGCAGTTCGGCGAGACGGCGACCACCTCGTTCACGGTCGACAACCTCGTGCCCGGCAGCAGGTACACCGTCAACGTGCTGGCCCGCGACACCGCCGGACGGGTCTCCTGGGCCTCACCGCCGCTCACCTTCGCCACCGCCAGCCCCGCCGCCAGTACCTGCACCGTCCGCTTCACCGCCAGCAACGACTGGGGCAACGGCTACATCGGTGGCGTCGACATCATCAACAACGGGACCAGCCCGATCAACGGCTGGACTCTCACCTGGACCTGGCCCACCGGCTGGCAGCAGGTGAGCAGCGGCTGGAGCGCCACCTGGGAGCAGGTCGGCACCGCGGTCCGGGTCACGCCCACCACCGACAACCGGCAGATCGCCGCCGGCGGCACCGTGAGCGCCGGCTTCGTCGGCGCGTACAGCGGGCCGAATGTGCTGCCCACGGCGTTCACCCTCAACGGCACCATCTGCGCCACCGGCTGACGCCGCCGCGGCCGGCTGACCCGTTCGTCGGGCCAGCCGGTCGCCCGGTCAACCGGCCTGGCGGACGGTGACCGTCGCCGACCCGGTTTCGTCCGCCCAGGGGTCGAGCACGAGAGCGTACGTGCCGCCCGTGGGCAGTGGGCCGGTCTCGAACCGCCCGGCACCGCCGATGACGCAGCCACTGCCCACCGCCGCGCCGTCCGGGCCGGTGACGGTCAGAATCGCGCACCGGTCGGGAAGGCTGGCGGCGCTCACCTCGATGGTGAGGCGCTGACCGCTGCCGGCGGGGAACCGGAGCCGGCTGACCGCACCGGGCCGGCTGACCGACAGGGTGTTCGCCCGTCCATCCGCGACGGTGTCACGCTGCTCGTCGCTGGCGTCGCGCAGCCGCACGTCCGCCGAGCCGGTGTCGGTGGAGATCCCGTCGACCTCCAGCACGTACCGGCCGGTGGCCGGCAGGACGAACCCGTCGACATGCCCCTGGCCGCCGATCACGCAGCCGCTGGTCACCTGTTCGCCGGCCGGGTCGCGCAGGCGCAGCAGGTTGCACCGGTCCGGCAGGGTGGCGTCGGTGACCTGGAGGAAGACCTTCTGACCGGCCCGGCCGTCGAACGTCAGGCGGCTGATCGCCCCCGGTTGGGCGAGCGTCACCCGGACCGCGGGCCCGTCCAGCGTGAGCGTCTTCTCCTCGTCGGTCACCGCGACGACCCGTACGGTCGCCCGACCGAGGTCGGCATCCCATGGGTCGAGCACCACCTGATGGTCGCCGGTGGCGGTCAACGTGGTCGTGTCGATGAAGCCGACACCGGAGATGACGCAGCCGGTCGCCAGCTGACGGCCCTGTGGGTCGAGCAGCAGCAACACGCCGCAGCGATCCGGCACGGTGGCGGCCGGCACCTCCACGAAGATCTTCTGACCGGCCCGGCCCGGCACCTTCATCGCGGCCGTGTCGCCGGCCCGGGTCACCGCCAGGTCGACGTCGCCGGCAGCGGGCGCGTCGCGTTGCGCGCGGGCGGCGTCCTCGGCGAACGCCACCTGCCCGGTGAGGCCGACGTCGAGCACACAGTCGGCGAGGATCTGTGGATCGGTGACACCGGCGCGCCGGCAGACGAGTTCGGCGGTGGCCCGGTTGGGCAGGTCTCCGACGGTGAGCAGTCGGTCCGGGAAACGCCGGTCGGTGAACGTGCCGGTGTTCTGCCCCGGCTCGTAGTCGAACAGCGACCGTTGCGCCTCGACGCGCCAACTGTCGGCGAAGCCGGGGTACAGCGCCTCGAACGTGGGCGGCTGCGCCACCCGCTTTCCGCTGCGCACGGTCAGGTCGTCGCCGGGGTCACCGTCGTGGTCGCCGAGCAGGCCCTCCAGCGTCCCGGCCCGGGCGGTGGGCGCGCTGACGCTCACGCTCAGCCCCCACACCCCGATCGGCTGGGCGGTCAGTCGGGCGCCGTCCGGCCACTCCACGGTCACCGCGCCGTCTGCCCAGCTGGTGACGGTGCCGCCGTGGGGCAGCTTCACCCCGTCGGGGGCGGACACCGGCGCGGCGCCGTTCACCCGGACGGCCGGGCCGTCGGGTGTGACGTACACGCCGACCCGGTCGCCGGCCACCCGAACCGCGACGGCCGAGTTGACGGCCACCACCGAGCTGGCCGGGAACATCGTCTGTCGTACCTGGACCTCGAAGTCGTCGGTCGTCGAGCGGGTCAGCACGAACTCCCCGGCGGCCTGGAAGCCGTACCGCAGACCGTCGTAGGTGAGCAGGTGCGGGTCGCCGTTGCTGTTCGCGCACCGGTAACCCTTGCCGATCACCGAGATCGAACAACCACCACCACCGGGTGGTCGGGGCTTGGGCTGGTCGCAGTCCTTGCCGTTGGACGGCAGCTTCAATCCGCTGTACGTGGTACGCAGCGGCACTCCCACGGCCTTGCGGTACGCGTTCTCCGCCAGCACCGCGTGCACCTCGTCCGGGTCCACGGTGCTCGCCTGTAGGCCGCCCTGCGTGCAGAACTTGCCCCGGTCGGTGTCGTTCACCTCATCGAGGGCGTGGTTCATCTCGTGGATCAGGGTGGCGCACTGGTCCTCGGTGAAGCCCGCTCCCTCCTCCGGCAGCGCCCGCCCGTCGTTCTCCGGCACCCAGTTGATCTGCACGTCGCTGCCCGGCACGTACGTCGTGGTGCTGCTCTCCGAGCCGAAAATGGGTCTGCGCACCTTGATCTGCTTGCCGGAGCGTTCCAGCTCGTCGAGCACGGCGCCGTTGCCGGAGCCGCGGATCTGTCCGACACAACCCGCGTACTCCGCTTGCAGGTCGCTGTTGACGCTGACCACGGCGGACGCCGCCTGTGGGGCGAGCAGCACCAGGACGCCCGCCAGCACGACACCCAGTCGCATTCGGCTCCGCAACCCGGTCACCCGCCCTTCACCTCGAACGCGACAGTGCCCTGCTCGGCCGTCGCGGCGCAGGCATCCGCCGGCACACCCCGCAGTGGCGCTCGCAGGTAGCCCAGCACCAGCCGGTACGCCCCCGGTTGGTCGACCGGCCACCAGGTGACGGTGGCCCCACCGCGCCCGTCCGGCGCGGAGGTGGTCAGCGCCGCGCCGATCGGGCTCTGCGGATCGCTGCCCAGGGTCAGCTCCACCGACCCGCGCGGCGGCACCCGCACCAGGTTCTCGACCAGGTACGCGGTGAAGTCCCGGTAGTAGGCGGCGCCGCCGACCGCGGGTGCCACCGCCGTGCCGTCTCGGGTCAACGACATGACCGTCACCGCCCCGTCCGGCACACGACTGAGGTGGCACTCGGTGTCGCGGTTGTTGACCAGCTTCAGCCGCAGGCTGATCTGCTCACCCACCCGGTACGACGGTTGCGCGGCGCTGACGGTCAGGCCGACCGTCGCCGTGCCGCCGGTCGGGGCCGACGACGGGCGCGACCGTCTGCACCCGACCGTGGTGGCCATCAGTAGCAGGGCGAGACCGCCGGCGAGCGCCGCCGTCCCTGCACGGGGTACGCCCATGGGCCGCGAGCCTCCTCCAGGTGCCGACCGTCGTCGTCACCGAACCCGGCCAGCCTGCGCCGCAGGTGGTGGGAACGCTGTCGTGATCCGGCCCGGTGGATGTCCGCTAACCGACCCGCGGGGTCCTGGAGAAGGCGGCCGCCGTGCTGTTACCGGCGCTCGTGTTTGCCCGGGGTGTGCCCGAAGGCGCGCCGGAAGACGTCGATGAACGCGCTGGCGGAGGACCATCCACACTGATGCGCCACGGCGGTGACCGGTACACCCTCGGCCAGCAGCACCAGGGCACGGTGCAGCCGCAGTTGGGTACGCCACTGCGGGAAGGTCATGCCGAGGTCGGAACGGAACAGGCGCGACAGCGTACGGTCACTTCCGCCCACCTGTCTGCCGAGCACGGCCAGGGTGCGGTTGTCGGCCGGGTCGGCGTACAGGATCGCGCAGAGTGCCTTCAGTCGGGGCTGGGTGGGCGTGGGCAGGTGCACGGGCTGCGTGGCCGAGGACCGCAACTGGTCGAGCAGGACGGCCCGCAGCCGCGCACGCGCGGGGCTGTCATCCTGGGGGGCGCTGGTGTAGGCGAGGATTAGCTCGCGCAGCAGCGGCCCGACGGCCAGCACTGTCGGCTCCGTCAGATTCAGCGGGTCCTCAGTCGCGGGCAGGCCGATCAGGTGCAGTTCGAGTGCGCCGTGGGCCTGGTGCTCGTGCGCGGTTCCGGCGGGCACCCAGATGGCGCGGCTAGCGGGGACGACCCAGGCACCCGCGTCGGTGGTGATGGCCAGCACGCCGCGGGCGGCGTAGACGATCTGATGGTCGTCGTGGCGGTGCACGTCGATCACGGACCCGGACGCCAACTGCTGGGCGCGAGTCGGTGCCACCGGCCGGTGGCGGATTCTCGTCATTGGTTGGCAGGTTATCGGAAGCCCGACAGGTCGGGAAGCGGCGAACATGGCGGCGTGCGGAGAAACAGAACGATCATCTTGCTGTCCGTCGGGCATGGTTGCGTGGACGTCTACCAGGGCGCTGTGGCCGCGCTCGTACCGTTCTTCATCGCCGAGCGTGCCTACACCTACGCGGCGGCCTCGGGCGTGGTGCTCGCCGCCTCGCTGCTCTCCTCGGTGGCGCAACCGCTGTTCGGTGCGCTGACGGACCGGTGGGCAACACCCTGGCTGTTGCCACTGAGCACGATCCTGGGCGGACTGGGAATCGCGTGCAGCGGGCTCACCGGTTCGTACCCGTTGACGCTGGCGTTCGTGGCCGTCTCCGGGATCGGAGTCGCGGCGTACCATCCCGAGTCCGCCCGGGTCGCGCGGATCGCCAGCGGCGGAAGCCACGCCGGCATGGGTTGGTTCTCCCTCGGCGGCAACCTCGGCTTCGCTGTCGCGCCCATTCTGGTCGCCGCCGTCGTCGCCAACGGCGGTCTGCGACTCACTCCACTGCTCGTGGTGCCGGCCCTCGCGGGCAGCGTGCTGTGCCTGCCCGTCCTTCGCGCGCTGCGCGCGACGACGGGGGCCGGTTCCGATACCCCGCGATGGGTCGGGACCGACGACAGGGCCGCTTTCGGCCGGCTGTCGCTGGCCGTGGTCTGCCGCTCCATCGCCTTCGCCGGTCTGAGCACGTTCCTGGCGCTCTACGCGCCGCAGCGCACCGGCGGGGGAACGTTCGCGGGAACGGCGGCGCTGGTGGTGCTCTACCTCGGTGGAGCGGTGGGTACGGTGCTGGGGGGCAACCTGGCCGGCCGCTGGGACCGGGTCACCGTCGTGCGCTGGTCGTACCTGCTGAGCGTCGCCGCCGTCGCGGGGGTCGTGTTCGTCCCCGGGCCGGCGTTCTATCTGTTCGTGGCGCTCACCTCAGCCGGGCTCTATATCCCGTTCTCGCTCCAGATCACCCTTGGCCAGGACTACCTCCCGACCCGTGTGGGCACCGCGAGTGGCATCACCCTGGGCCTTACCGTCAGCGTCGGTGGCCTGGTCAGTCCGTTCATCGGCGGTGTCGCCGACGCGACCACCCTCCAGGTGGCCCTCGCCCCGCTGATCGTGATGCCCGCGTTGGGTTGGCTGCTTTTCCGCACCCTCCCCGAGTCGCCCGCGCCGAGGCGGACGGCACCTGGCGTGACACCGTGCTGTACGCGATCGTCGACGACGCCTGGCCAGCGGCGAAGGAGAAGTTGCTGGCACGGCAGGCGGCCCACGAGCAGAACTAGTGATCTAGTACATCGGATGTGGCAGACCGTGCCGCACGGTCTGCCACCCCGCCTCGGTGAGCCCTGGTCAGACCCCGGTTCTTGTCCAGCGCTGGTTGTTGGCGCTTCCGCAGGTCCACTGCTGGATGTCCACGCCGTCTCCGGTTCCTGACTGGTACACGTCCAGACACTTGCCGCTGTGCCGGGCCACAAGCCGGAAGTTGCTGCCCTGGGACTGCCATTGCCACTGCTGGTTTTGGCCGTTTCCGCACGTCCACTGGACGATGTTCGCGCCGTCTGCGGTGGAGGCGGAGGCGACATCGAGGCACTTGCCGCTGTTCTGGTTGACAATGCGGAAGTAGCCGCTACCGGCGTCCTCGAAGCGCCATTTCTGGTTGCTGCCGCCCAGGTAGCTCCATTGCTTGATCTCGGCGCTGTCGGCCGTGGACTGCCCGATCACGTCCATCGCCTTGCCGCTGTTGACGTTGTTGATCCGGTATTGGGTTCCCGAGGGCGGGGGCGTCGTGGAGCCGCCGCCGATGGTGTCGCCATAGGCATAGCGGATCCGGTCGGCGCCAGAAGTGTTGCGGATGGTCAGGTTGAGATTGGTGCCGCTGCCGGTGAGGGCGAACATCGAGTACCAGTCGTGACCGGAGCCGGAGTTCTTGCCGCCGACGGCGGGCCAGTAGGTGCCGCCCATCTGGTTGTCACGCATGACCTGGGCCATGGCGCGGATGTGGCGCACGAAGTTGTCGGTGCTGTTCGCGTCGGCGTAGTTGAGGCCGTTGTCCATGGGCGCGCCGAACTCGGTCGCGACCGCCCGGGAGGCACAGTTGCCCAGACGCGTCTGCATGTGACTTCGCCAGGCGTCGTAGGTCATCGAGCCGTAGAAGAAGGCGTAGTGGTGGAAGGACAGCAGCGTCGAGTTGAAGCGGCTGTCGTTGCAGACGTCGCGCAGGTCCTGGCTTGCGCCAGTGCCGCCGATGAGCACCCGGCTGGGCACGGCCGAGGAGTGGGTGCTGAGCCAGTTGGCTGCGATGTCGCGCCACTGTGCCGAGCTGTAACCGCCCGGCTCGTTCATTGGCTCGAAGTACACGTTGGTGTTCGAGCCGTAGGCGCTGGTCACGCTGGACCACATGGTGTTCCACGCGGCGAGGTTCGCGATCCTCG
Organism: Micromonospora sp. BQ32; assembly: GCF_059358895.1. NCBI lineage: Bacteria > Bacillati > Actinomycetota > Actinomycetes > Micromonosporales > Micromonosporaceae > Micromonospora > Micromonospora sp. BQ32. The sequence continues at coordinate 128,418 of NZ_JCADBI010000001.1, forward strand.
CGCCGGAGGAATGGTCCGTCCAAAAGGCGAGGATGACCTTGAATCCACGGGCAGTAGCGGCGTCAATGGCGCCCCGGTAGGCGTTCCACCAGGTGGTGTTTGCCACTGTCTGAGTGTTGATAGGCAGCCGGACGGTGTTGATCCCCATGGTGGAGGCCATGTCGTCGTAGAGGGCGTTGGCCTTGGCCTGCACTGTTGCGTAGCTGTCGGATTGGCTCAGGCCCTGCACGACGAGCGGGCTGGTGCTGAAGTTGTCACCCAGTTGAGCCCAGTTCATGCCTCTGAACTGGCTGGTGGCGGCAGCGGCTGGGCCGGCGGTAGCGGTGATGGCGATTGCCGCTGCGGCAGCCGTGGTCGCCATCACCGCACTGGTGGCCACGAGCCTGGCCATTCGCGACAGGGGGCGGCTGAACATGGCACGTCGCATATGCGTCGTCCTTTCTGTTGGGGGACGGGACGATGCAGGTCGGACGCTCCGTGCAGACGGCCTGTGCGGGATGAGCCCTCTTTTGGCCGACCGACAGCATGCTCAGCGCGGTGGGCCTGACGCGGGCACGGCGCGGGCAGGCTACTCCCGGAGTCTGCCGAGGCCGAGCGGATCGAGGGCTGGTCATGAGATCTCCAGTCAACCGGTCATGGTGTGGCAGGCGACGCCGCGGACTCGCCGGCCTGCGGTGCAGAGGTGGCACGTCATCGTCTGATCGCATCGACTCATATTTATACCATTCGGAGCTAGAGATGCCAGGAACGGACCGAGACGTTCAAGAACGCTCAGACTCGACCATCCGGCCGTCAGGCTGGAGGACTGCGACGGATCCACCCAGCGGTCGGGGGCCACGCTGGCCGTCCTCATGCCCACGCCACGCCAAACGCCGCAGCCAAATGACGTTGGAGTACTAGACCGTCGACAACTCATGACCTCGTTGTCCTCCCACCAGCCGCGCCGCTGCTGACGCTCCGCTGTGGAGACAACTACGCTAAGGCGAAGCTCGCCGGATCGGATCGAGCTGGCGAAGCGTTCCACGCCGGGGTAGCGGTGTGAGTAGTTGTGGGGGAGTACCGAATGGCCGACTTGCCGCACCCGCTCGCCGCGTTCATCGTGGCCGAGATCCGCCGGGCCCGAGGGGCCGCCGGGATGACCCAGGACGCCTTTGGCCGGGGCGCCGGCTTCAGCGCCTCGCATGTCAGCGCCGTGGAGAGCGAGACGTGGGCGCTGACGTTGGACTTCATCAAGGGCGCCGACCGGGCGTTCAAGAACGGCGGGCTGTTCGAGCGCATGGTGGGCAAGCTCGGCGCCCCGTCCTGGTTCCTGCCGTGGTTGGACGCCGAGCGCACGGCAACGCAGCTCAGGTGTTTCCAGCCGAGCCTCGTGCCGGGTCTGCTCCAGACGGAGAGCTACGGCCGCGCCGTCATCCGCTGCAACGACACGCTGAGCGACGACGAGGTGGAAAAACGGCTCGCGCATCGGATGGACCGGCAGGAGACGCTGACGAAAGCGACCGCCCCGCACTTCGTCGCCGTCATCGCCGAGGCGGTGCTCCGCCGCGCCCGCGCGGACTTCCGCGACATCATGGCGGGGCAGATCAAGCAGTTGACCACTCTCGCCGAGCGGCCGAACGTCAGCATTCACCTCTTGCCGGACGAGGTCAGCATGCACGTCGGCCTGACCGGGCCGTTCAGCCTGGCCCGGCTGCCCGACCACAAGTGGGTGGCCGAGATGGAGAACCAACTCGGCGGCGTTGTCATCGACCGCGACGACGATGTGGATACCCTCATGTCGAGGTGGGAGATGGTTCGCAGCGAGGCGCTACCCCGCCGGCAGTCACTGGATCTGATGAAGGAAGTGGTGACGTCATGGACCTGATCGGCGCTACGTGGCGCAAGTCCACCCGCAGCGGCTCCGGCGGCGGCAACTGCGTCGAGGTCGCGGACGACCTGCCCGGCATGGTGGGCGTGCGGGACTCGAAGGACCCCGAGGGGCCGGCGTTGGTCTTCGGGCCGGTGGCCTGGCGGGCGTTCGTCACCGAGGTCGCCCGGCGGTCGTAGCCGATCTCCGAACACGCCGAAGCGCCCGCCCCGGTCGAGGGGACGGGCGCTTCGTTGTGCGGGTCCGTCAGCCGACCACGGACCGCAGGGGCACTCGCGCGTCGCGCAGCGCGCGTACCAGATCCCTCGCGAACGGGTGTTCGTCCATCTGGAGTCCCTGCGGGTTCGGGATCACGACGTACGCCGAGCCGTTCTTCGCGGACGCCCGGGGTTCGGTGGTGAAGCGTTCGACGATCGCCTCGGTGCGGGGTAGGTCGCCGGCCGCCACCTGGATGGTGATCGGTCGCCACCCGCCGCCCAGGTCCGGCGTGACCGGCGCGGCGGCGGCGCTGGCGCGCGCCGCGTCGACCTCGGCCGGGCGCCGGGCGTCCGGTGCGGCGGTCGCCGGATAGAGCAACGCGTTGGCGACCAGGTGCAGACCATTTTCGTTGTACGCGCGGAAGAGCGGATTGAACGCGAACAGCACCGCCCGACCGGCGCCGGTCGGCTCGTCGACGACCGCGGCCGTGCCCTTCAGGGTGTCCGCACCGACGGTGTAACCGTTGGCCCAGAAGGTGTCACCCGTCGGGTAGGTGAGCACGTTCGTCCCGGTGGTGCTGGGGGTGAGGATCGGGTCGCTGTTGTTGAACTCGAAGTCCTCCGCCGGGCGACCCAGCGCCACCGGGCTGTCCTGGTCGACGTCGACGCGCAGGTGCGAGCCGATCACCAGGTAGTCCGCCGGCTTGGTCTTCTCGGTGGTCGAGGTGAGACCGGCGGCGCGGGCCACCCGGGTGCCCTCGTTGCGCAGCCCGAGGTAGGTGTGGCCCTGGCTGATCCAGTCGCGCAGGTTGGCCTGCCCGGTGGCGGTCAGGCCGCCGGTGGCGCTGCTGCCGTCCGGCACCAGCAGCACGGTACGCCCGGTGAACGCCTCGGTGTTGTCGTTGATGTCGGCCGTGGTGACCGGTGTGAGGTCGAGCCCCCACCGCTTGCCGAGCACGTAGCGAGCCTCGCCGTGTGAGCCGGAGGTGGTGGAGATGCCGGTGCCCTGGAACAGCCCCACGTCGGGCAGGTCGAGGCGGGTGCCGGCGGGTCGACCACCCGGGGTGAGGGTGACCCCGAGGGATTCGGCCAGCCCGTCCACCGTCCGGTTCACCGTGGCCGCCGGGATGGCGACCCTGCTGGTCGTGAGGTCGCGGACCAGGGGTACGCCGCGGCCGAGCAGGCTGAAGGTGAGCTCCGCGGCGGCGGCCGAGTCGAGCGGGTAGGTGTACGAGCCCCAGGGCCACGCCGCGCCGGTGCGACCGCCGGAGACCTTGCGGACCAGTTCGGCCCTCGGCCGGACGGTGTCTCCGGTGTAGATGGTGTTGATGCCCATCAGCAGCGGGTTGCTCCAGGACGACACGTCGTAGAAGTACGGGAACGGGACGTACGGGTCCTCGCCCATGACGGCCTGGATCCAGTGCTTCTGCGGCTGGTCCATCGGGATCCAGTACGCGCCCCTGGGCACTGTCACGTTGGTGGCGCTGCGCCCGCCGAAGACCCGCGCGGTGGGCACCCGGGTCGCCTTCTGCACCTCGTACACCTCGACGTCCATCCGGCGTAGCCGCTCGACGAGTTGGCGGACGTCGGCGAGCTGCCGGTCGGGCAGCAGGATGTACGAGCGGATGGTGAGGTCCGGCACCGGGAACTGGACCTCGTTGGTGGGCTGCACCACCTCGTTCGGCTCCAGGGTGCCCGCCCGGCCCTGGGCGAGCGCGTCGGTCCAGATGTCGAAGTAGCCGTCCAGCACCTCGCGCTTGTTCGCGGCGGCCCAGCCGAGCGTCGACCACTGGGTGTGGAACTGCTGCTGGACCCGGTCGGCCACAGCCGAGGCGCTGCCCTTCTCGTACGTCATGCCGGCCGCGCCGAAGCCGGTGGTCGGCACCGTGTCGCCGTAGCCCATGAAGAACATGTCGTACGTGTCGTAGTTGAAGTAGCACTCGGTGGTGACGGTCTCGTCGCAGGCCCCGTTGAAGCCGAAGCCGGCCTTGTTGGCCTCGCCGATGCGGTTGATCCAGTCCACCGCCTCACCGGCGATCTCGTGGTGGATCGGGTCGGCGTTGGGCGGGAAGAAGTACTGCCGGCCGCCCATCTCGTGCGCGTCGATGAAGACCTGCGGCGGGTAGCGGCGCAGCAGTTCGAGCTTGCCGTCGGTCTCCTGCTGGGTGCGGGCGAACCAGTCCCGGTTCAGGTCGAAGCCGAACTCGTTCTGCCGGCGGGTCGCGTCGCGGCCGTCCGGGTTCTGGGTGGGGACGATGATGGTGACCAGGTTGTCGTTGCGCTGGGCGACCGCGCAGGACAGGCCGGCCGCCAACTCGTACAGCGTCTTGAGCGCCGCGTCGGCGCCGCTCTTCTCACCCCCGTGCACGTTCGCGGTGACCCAGACGATGGCCGGGCTGTCCTTCGCCGTCCGGGCGGCGGTTCGCGCGCTGGTCCGGCGCGGGTCGCGCAGGTCCCGGACGTCGTCGGCGATCTCGCGTAGCGCGGCGGGCCGCACGTGGCGTTCGTTGGACACCACCGCGTACGGCAACGGCTGGCCGAGCACGCTGGTGGTCATCACGCCGGTGACGACCCGGTTGGAGGCCCGATCGACGGCCCCGAGGTAGGTCCGGACCTCGTCGTTGGTGACGACCCGCTCCTGCCCCGCGCCGAGCGGGAAGCCGAGCACGGTCTCCGGGGCGGGCACCGTGCTCAACCGCGCCGTCGGGTCGTCGCTGCACCGGGAGGGCTGGGCGGCGCTCGCGGCCGGTGTGCCGCCGAGCAGGGGAATCATGCCGAGCAGCAGTGCGATCGTGGCGGCACCTGCCAGCCGCCTGGCGGGGACCATCCGGAACGGACGCATCGATGGGGCCATGTGTCGTGTTTCCCTTCTCGGGAACAACCTCGCAGTGGCCGGAGCCTATGAACCGTCGATACGGCGGTCAAGGGTTGATCGATAGTGCTGACTACTCGGCGTGCCGGTCCCGACGCGGACTGGCAGGATGATGGAGTGGGCTTGTCGTCGGCTGGGAGGAGGAGACGTGCCCGAGATGATCACGCTCTCGGTCCATCCGGATCTTCCGTCCGCCGATGCTCGGCGTTCGCTGGCGTCCTGGCTGCGCGCTGAGGATCGGCTGCGGAAAGGGGTGACCACGACGTCCCCTGACGGGATGTCGGCGGACCGCACGGACGTACTGCGGGTGGCCGCCAGCGACGCGGGCACCGCCATGGTGCTGGTGCAGGCAATCGCCGACTGGTTGACCCACCGCCGCGAGGAGGTGACGGTGAAGCTCACCCGGCCCGACGGCTGGTCGGCCGAGGTGGACGTGCACCGCGCTCGGGACATGGACCAGGTGACCGCGCTCATCGATGCCGCGGTGCGGGCGGTGACTGCGCCGCAGCGGTAGCCGGCCCGCCGCCAGCCGATAGGTCGGCCGGCGACGGGCCGGGTGGCACACGTACGGCTACCAGGTCGTCAGGCCGAGGCCGATCGTCTTGGTCAGCGTGGCGTTGTCGTCGTCGCCGTCGAGCGACCAGATCATGGCGCCGGCCAGGCCGGCCCGTCGGATGTAGAGCGTCTTCTGCAACACGACCGCCGGGTCGTCGTACGTCCACAACGTCGTACCGTCGAACAACCAGGCGTGCCCGGCGCGCAGGTCGCGGTGGACGGTGTAGCCGTTACCGGCCAGGGTCTTCAGCTTCTTGTAGTCCTCGTAGCCGGCCTCGAAGGTGGCCGGCGCGGGCCCGGTGGCCGGCTGGAACAGGCCGTTGCCGCCGCCGGTGATGCCGGTCCAGCCACGACCGTAGTAGGGGATGCCGAGCACGAGCTTGTCGCGCGGCGCACCACGGGCGATCCACCCGTCGATGGCCACCTCGACGGAGAAGTCCGGGTTGTCCGGGGCGCCCTGCGGAACGCGCAACGCCGACTGCTGGTTGGCCCGCGCGTCCCAGCCGCCGTGGAAGTCGTACCCCTGCACGGTGGCGAAGTCCAGGTACTTGAAGATCTTGCGACCCTCGTAGCCGGCGTCCATGGTGGCCGGGCTGGCCGGCAGGAACGCGGTCAGCGGGTGGTGCGCGCGGGTCGTGCGCCCGTACGCGTCGAGCTGCCGGCGGAACTCGGCGAGCAGTTTGGTGAAGTTCTCCCGGTCCTCCGGGCGGATGACGTTGCCGGGCTCACCCTCCCAGTTGGGCCACTCCCAGTCGAGGTCGATGCCGTCGAAGACGCCGGCCCCGGCGCCCGGGCCCCCGGCGGCGCCGTCACCGCCGGGCAGGTTGCCCTTGAGGTAGAGGTCGATGCAGGACGTGACGAACGCCTTGCGGGAGGCGTCGGTGCGGGCCGCGTTCGAGAAGTACGTCGACCAGCTCCAGCCACCCAGCGAGATCAGCACCTTCAGTTTGGGGTGCTTGGCCTTGAGCTTGGCGAGCTGGCCGAAGTTGCCGTTGAGCGCCTGGCCCGGGGCGTCCGCGACACCGTCGACGCTCTCCTCGGCCGGAACCGGGCGCTGGTAGTCGGCCCAGGCGTCGCCCTCACCCGGCCCGCCGTCCACGTAGCAGCGGCCGTCCTCGCTGACGTTGCCGAAGGCGTAGTTGAGGTGGGTGAGGCGGCTCGCCGCCCCGGAGGTTTCGAGTTTCTTGACCGGGAACGCCCGGCCGTAGATGCCCCACTGGGTGAAGTAGCCGACCCGGTGGTAACCGGTGCGGCGCTGTTGGTTGTCACCGGCGCTGGCGGCGGTGGGCGGAGCGGCGGTGACCAGCAGGGTCGCCAGGGCGACGACGGCGGTGAGACGGCGGTGGCGGAATGGTCGCATCGGCACACTCCCACGAGACATCAGGCAAGATTAGTAAAGAGACTTATCTGATTGATGAAGTTAAGCCGATCACCGTCCGGGGTCAAGAGCCGTCCAGCCACATGGGGGATTGTGACGGCGTTACCGGGTGGTAACGATGTTGTGCCATGGACTCCGCCGTGACTCTGATCGGACTACCCGTCGCCCTCGGCATCATCATGCTCGGTCTGGGTCTCGGACTGACCATGGCGGACTTCCGCCGAGTGGCCCACCACCCACGAGCCGCCGTCATCGCCCTGGTCTGCCAGGTACTGGTGCTGCCGGCGCTCTGCTTCTGCCTCGTCCTCGCGTTCGACCTCGCGCCCGAGCTGGCCGTCGGCATGATGTTGCTGGCCGCATCACCGGGCGGCACCACGGCCAACCTCTACAGCCACCTGTTCGGCGGGCACGTCGCCCTGAACATCACCCTGACCGCCATCAACTCGGTGCTCGCCGTGTTCACCCTGCCGATCCTGGTCAACCTGTCGGCGGCGTACTTCCTGCCCGAGGGCAGGAGCATCGGCCTCCAGTTCGACAAGGTGCTCCAGGTCTTCGCCATCGTGCTCGTCCCGGTCGCGATCGGCATGCTCATCCGGGCGCGGATGGCGCAGGTGGCCGAGCGGCTGAACCGTCCGGTCCGCATCCTCTCCGTCGTCGTGCTCGTCGCGGTGATCGCCGGCGCAGTGCTCGGCGAGCGGGAGAACATCGCCGACTACTTTGTCTCGGTCGGCCTGGCCGTGCTCGCCTTCAACCTGCTCAGCCTCGCCATCGGGTACGGGGTGCCGCGGCTCGCCGGTGTGGACCGGAGCGCCGCGACGGCCGCCGGGTTCGAGATCGGCATCCACAACAGCACCCTGGCCATCACGATCGCGCTCAGTCCGGCGCTGCTCAACAGCACCCAGATGGCGATCCCGGGCGCCGTCTACGGCATCGTCATGTTCTTCACCGCAGCGGCCTTCGGCTACCTGGTGACCCGCGTCGGCGCCCGGCCCGCCGCCGCCCTGACGCCCTGACGGCTGAGGCCCTGTCGCCCTGACGGCTGCCGTCGGGCGACAGGGCGGGCGGCAGCGCTCAGCCGACCTGGTTGTTGTCCTTCTGCGCGCCCCAACCGTGCCAGCGGTCGATCTCGATCAGGGCACTGACCCGGGCGCGTTCCCGGCGTGGGTACGCGTTGCCCGTGTAGTGCTTCGACAACCGGTCGATGTCCGCCAGGCCCTCGTCGGAGCGCAGTTCGGCGACGTGCCCGATGATGCTGACGTGGGTGTACCAGCCGGCCTCGTCGAGCACGGTCAGTGACACCCGGGGGTCGTTGCGGACGTGCTCCAGCCGGCGGCGGCTCGCGTCCATGTTCACCAGGATCCGGCCGTCCTCCCACAGGTACCAGGTGGCGGCGGAGACCGGCTGGCCACCGTTGCGAAGGGTGGTCATGACGGCGGGGTTCGGCTTCTGGAGCATGGCGACCGCGGCCTCGGGAAGCGGTGGCTTGGACATGAAGTCTCCTCTTCGCGTCAGGGGGTTACTCCTGCACGTTACGCACCCGCCGGTCCGGTCCAGTCCGAATGGGGGCGTATAGCGGGCTGAGGTCGGCGGCGCCGGCCCGGCCGGCCTCGCCGGGCCGGCGCGATGGTGCGACCGACGCTCGAACCCCTGTCGATTACTCGGCTCGAGGTTCGCATCCCGGGAACCCAGCCCAGGGCAGCCACGTCGTAGGGGCATGACGCGTAGCAGCGCCCACGTACCCCAGCCAACGGCCGCCAACGGCGCCCCCCGAGTCATGACTCCAGCTCGCGTCATGGGACTGGCCCTGGTCGCCGGCCTGGCGCTGGTCACCGGCTGTACGGCGGAGCCGGCCCCCGCGCCGCCACCTGACCGGGGAGTGCCGGCCGGCGGGTTCCGGCTCGTCGCGTTCGACTCCTGCCCGGAGGCGCTGCGGCAGCTGAAGACGGCAGCCAGCGCGCACGTCGGGCCCTGGGGGTTCGGGCCCAACGGGGACGCGCGTGCCTTCGGCAGCGCCGAACGGGCTGCGGCGCCCGCCGTGGCGGGGGCTGCGGACGCGGCGTCCAAAGCCGCCGCCCCCGGCTACTCGGGCACCAACAGTCACGAGGCCGGGGCCGATGAACCGGACCTGGTCAAGACCGACGGCAGGCGGATCGTCACCGTGCAGCACGGCACGCTGTACGTGGTCGACCCGGCCACCCGCCGGCTGACCGGAAAGCTGGAACTGGCACCGGGCGCCGATCAGTTCGGCGGGGCCGAGGACGCCCTGCTGCTGCACGGTGACCGGGCGCTGGTGCTGCGCCGCGACGGGTGGGCCGGGAGGGCGAAACCGGCCGTCCCCGAGGGAGGCGGGCGGGTCGTGGACGCCCCGGCGCCGGACGGTATCGTCGGCCCTCAGCTGATCATGGTCGACCTGTCCGGCCAGCCAAAGATCATCGGCGAATACCGGATCGACGGCAATCTGGTGGACGCCCGCCAGGTCGGCACAACGGTCCGGGTCGTGGTCCGCTCCGCCCCCCGGCTAAACTTCCCGCATCGGGAACGGGCCACCGATGAGCAGCGCACCACCGCCAACCGCGAGATCATCGACAACGCCACCGCCGACGACTGGCTGCCCCGGTACGAGGTCACCTCCGGCGGGAGAACCAGCGCCGGACGGGTCGGCTGCGAACGGGTGAGCCGGCCGGCCGTCTACTCCGGCACGTCGCTGGTGACCGTCCTCAGCTTCGACCTCGGTGCGGCCGCGCTCGGTGCTGGCGACCCGGTCACCGTGATCGCCGACGGCGACACCGTCTACAGCAACGGACCCCGGCTGTACGTCGCCAACGATCAGCGCTGGCGGGTGCTGCCGATTCTGACCGCGCGGAACATCGCACCGGATCCCAGGGACGAGACCACCGAGATCTACCAGTTCGACATCACTGGCACCGGTGCCCCGCGATACGTCGCCGCCGCGTCCGTACCGGGCTGGCTCGTCAACCAGTACGCCATGTCCGAGTGGGACGGGCATCTGAGAGTGGCCACCACCAGTGGCCGTACCTGGGGCGACAGGCCGAACTCGACGTCCAGCGTGTATGTCCTGCGTGCCGACGGCACGGCGCTGACCCAGGTCGGAAAGGTCACCGGGCTGGGCAAGGGGGAACGGATATACGCGGTGCGGTACGTCGGTGGCACCGGGTACGTCGTCACCTTCCGGCAGACCGACCCGCTCTACACCATCGATCTGCGTGATCCGGGGGCGCCGAAGGTGACCGGCGAACTGAAGATCAACGGGTATTCGGCGTACCTGCATCCGGCCGGCGAAGGACGGCTGCTCGGTGTCGGGCAGGAGGCGTCCGGCCAGGGCCGTATCCAGGGCACCCAGCTCTCGCTCTTCGACGTCTCCTCCCCGGCCAAGCCGACCCGGATCGCCCAGTATCACGTCAAGCAGGGGCACTCCGAGGCGGAGTTCGACCCGCACGCGTTCCTCTACTGGCCGGCAGAACGCCTGGTCGTGGTCCCACTGACCGTCCACGGTACGAGCCGGCCGAGCAACGTGGCTGTGGCCCTGCGAGCCGGCGACGGCGGGTTCACCGAGGTCGGCACGGTCGACCACACGCCGGACACGGGAGGTCCCGAGGGTCTGACGCCGATCCGAAGGTCACTGGTGGTCGACGGAGTGCTCTGGACCGTCTCCGCCGGTGGCCTCAAGGCGACCAGCCTCTCCACGATGAAGACCCTCGGCTGGCTGCCCACGGCGTGAACGGCGTGGTGGTGTCCGGCGGGGGGTCGTGCCGCTGTTCGGAGGGGGTCGGTCCGCACCCGCCTCCGGGGCGTCGCGCCTCGCCGGAGAAGATGTCGGCATGAGCGATTCCGTACTGCCCGAGCGCGTCGTCGTCACCGGTGCCACCGGCAAGCTCGGTCGCGCCGTGGTCGCGCACCTGCGCGCCGCGGGCGTCGACGTCCTGGCGGTCGACCGCGTCGGCGGACGCGACCCCCGTGGCGTGAACGGCGAGTTCCTGCTGGTCGACCTGACCGACTACGGGCAGGTGGTGGAGGCGTTCACCGGGGGCGCCGACGAGCACGCGGGCGGCATCGACGCGGTCGTGCACCTCGCGGCGATCCCGGCCCCCGGGCTGATGTCGAACGCGACCACCTTCGCGAACAACTCCGCCGCGACGTACAACGTGTTCGCCGCGGCCCGGGCGGCCGGAATCAAGCGGGTCGTGTGGGCGTCGAGCGAGACGGTGCTCGGGCTGCCGTTCGACACCCCGCCGCCGTACGCGCCGGTCGACGAGGAGTACGCGCCACGGCCCGAGTCGACGTACTCGCTGAACAAGGCCCTGGAGGAGGAGATGGCCCGGCACTTCTGCCGGTGGGACCCGGAGCTGGTCATGGTGGGGCTGCGCTTCTCCAACGTGATGGACATCGAGGACTACGCGCCGTTCCCCTCGTTCGACGCCGACCCGCGGCTGCGTCGGTGGAACCTGTGGGGCTACATCGACGCCCGCGACGGTGCCCAGGCGGTCGAGCGGGCGCTCGCGTACGACCAGCCCGGCGCCGACGTCTTCGTCATCGCCAACGCCGACACCGTGATGACCAGGTCCAGCGCCAGCCTGATGGCCGAGGTCTACCCGGGCGTCGAGATCCGTAAGGAGCTGGGTGAGCACGAGACCCTGCTCAGCATCGACAAGGCCCGCCGGGTGCTGGGGTACGAGCCGCAGCACTCCTGGCGGGACCACGTCGACGTGCTGTAGGTCAGCGCGCCGCCTGGTAGGCGCGGCCGACGGCGGTGGCGGTGCTGCCGGTACGGAACAGCCCGGTCTGGTCCTTGTCCGTGGCGGGCAGGCCGAACCACGCGTACCGGTGTAGCCAGGACAGGCCGCCCAGCATCCGGGTCGCCGCGGTGAGGAACGCGGCCTGCTGTGCCTGGGTGGGGAAGCGGACGCCGTTGGAGAAGTCGATCAGGGCGAACTCGGTGAGCCAGATCGGCAGCTGGTACCGGTCGTGCACGGCCTGGAGGTACGACCTGAGCTGGTTGACCGCGTTGGCGGTGGTGAAGTCGCCGCCGTACCAGTGCAGGGCGATGAAGTCGACGCGGTAGCCGCGCTGCTTCGCCCCGGCCATGAACCGGTCGAGCCACTCGCCCGGCCGGTCGCCGCCCCAGGCCACCGCCGGGCTGCCCAGCGGAAGGCCGGTGGCCTGCAACTGCGGCCACAGCTCCAACGCCTGCTCGACAGTCATCTCCGCCTGACCCTTCAGGTCCGGCTCGTTGAACCCGAGCAGGTAGCGACCGTTCTTCTTGGCCTGTTGCAGGTTGGTGGCGGTGACGCTCTTCGCCCCCCAGATCATCGGGACGAACTCGGCGCCCTTGGGGCTGGTGACGCCCGAGTGGGCCACGTCCCAGGTGTAGTACCAACTCGCCCCGGAGTTGGCCAGCGCCTGGCTGACGCCGTCGAAGGTCCACACCCCGACGCCCTTGCGCTTCGAGGTCACCGCCGGGGCCGCCGGGGCGACCGGACGCCCGGTTGTCGGCTTCACCGCCGGCGGCGGCGTCGGGGTCGCCCCCGCCGGGCTCGTCGTGGCGGCGGGCGTGGTCGCGCTGGACACGCCGGGCTGCGGGCTCGTGGGCGGCGGCACGTCGAGCGCCTGCGTCGCCGCCGGGGCCGGCGTCGGCCCGGTCGGCTGCACCACGACGATCACACCGGTCACCAGTACGGCGACCGCGGTGGCCACGAGGAGTGGCCACAGCAGCCGCCTCGCACCGATCGGGAGGCGGCCGAGCATCCCGTGTCGGGGTTGCGCGTGGACGCCCCGGTTTCCCCTCGCGGCGTCCGCTTCACCCTGGCCGGTTGCGCGCATCGTCTCGACTCCCTCGTGTGTGGTCGCAGCACTATCCGTGCTGCGGTGGCGGGGGAACCCGCCAACGCCTCACCTCAGGAGACTCGCCGGCCGTACCCGGATAACAGTTTCGTCGGCCGGAGCAGCGTCCGGCGGGTCGTCCCTTCCGGCCGGCCGCACACGCAGGAGTGGGGCGGCGGTCCGGTGACCGCCGCCCCACCACCGGGTCAGACCGTGATGCGTCCGGCGCCGGCACCTGCGGTGACGCTCGCCTTCACACCACTGGCGGCGTCGAGTTGGTAGGAGTAGGGGATGGTGGCGACGTCGCCCGCGCTTTCCGGCGCACCGGAGTTGACGAAGACGTTGTCGCGCTGGACGAGGTCGCCCGGGTCCGATTCGGCGTAGCCGACCGCGGTCGGCCGGGTCACGTTCTCGAAGTAGTTGCCCTCGACGAGCACGCCGGCGCCCATGGTGGACGCGACGCCGTAGTCCGCGCCGAAGTAGTAGTTGTTGAACACGTGCACCGGGTCACCGAACCGGACCCGGGGGTGCCGCTCCTTGCTGCCGTCGAACCAGTTGTGGTGGTAGGTCACCCGCAGGTGCCCGATGTCGGCGGTGAAGCCGTCGTCGTGGCCGAGCAACATGCTCTTGGTGTGGTTGGTGACCCGGTTCCACGAGACGGTGACGAAGTCGGACTCCCGCTTGATGTCCAACGCGCCGTCGTAGCCGCCGTCGAAGGTGTTGTGGTCGATCCAGACGTTGCGCGAGTTCTGCACGTTGACCGCGTCGTCGTCCCAGCCCCGGAAGGTGAGGTTGCGGATGATGACGTTGGTGGCGCTGCTGACGTTCAGCCCGTTGTCGAGCGTGGCGTTGCCGACCCCGAGCACGGTCTTGTTGGACCGGACGTCGTTCATCTTGTCCGGCATGGTGAGCGAACCCTGCACCCGGATGATCAGCGGTGCCGCCGACTCCAGGGCGTCGGCGAGCGCCGGGCCGTCGGAGACGGTGACCGTCTGGCCACCCGCGCCGCCGGTGGTGCCGCCGTTCTGGGTGGCCCAGCCGACCAGACCGGTCTGCGGTGGGGTGGTCGGCGGCGGGGTGGTCGGGGGAGGGGTCGTCGGGGGCGGGCTGGTCGGTCCGCCCGGCAGGCCGACCTTGCCGACCCCGGCCTGCGCGGTCACGACGGCCTTGATGTCGCAGGCGGTGGTGATGGTGTACGGGTACGGCGGGTTCGTGACGCTGCCGCCGGTCTCACCCGCACCGGTGTTGATGAGGCAGTTGTTCCGGGCAACCAGCCGGCCGGGGCCGGAGGACGCCTCGGCCAGGTGGTAAGGATCGTCGACGTTCTCGAAGTAGTTGCCCTCGACGATCACGCCGGAGTTCTCGGTGGCGGCGACGCCGTAGTCACCGGTGTTGAGGTAGTAGTTGCTGTAGACGTGCACCTGGTCGCCGAAGCGGACGCGGGGGTTGCGCTGACGGGTCTCGTCGAAGAAGTTGTGGTGGTAGGAGACCTTCAACCGCCCGGTGTCCTGGGCGGCGTTGCCGTCGTCGTGCCCGAGCAGCATGTTCTTGTCGGTGCCGTCGGCGTGGTTGTAGGACACCGTCACGTACGACGAGCCGCGCTTGATGTCGAGGCCGCCGTCGGAGCCGGTGGTCCAGGTGTTGTGGTCGATCCAGATGTGGTGGGAGAACATCTGCACGTTCATCGCGTCGTCGGACCAGTTGCGGAAGTTCAGATTTCGCAGGATCACGTTGTGCGCGGCGTTCGCGGGCGGGCTGGTGACCGCGTTGTCGATCGGCAGACCGATGTTGAGACCGCCGCCGGTGAAGCCCGAGTTGGCGCCGAGTCCGACGATCGTCTTGTCCGAGGTGACCTCGTGCATCGGGCCGGGCAGCGCGATCAGTCCGCTGACCTGGATGATCTTCGGACCGGCCGAGGCGGCCTCGGCGATGAACTGCGCCGCGGTGGTCACCGTGACGGTCGGGCCGCCGGCCCCGCCGGTGGTGCCGTTCTGACCCCAGGCGTCGACCGAGGCCCAGCCGTCGGCCACGTTCGGGCCCGGGTCACCGGGCGGGTCCGGCGTCGGGTCGGTCGGGTCCGGCCCGGGGGTGGCACTGGTGACCTGCACGTTGTCGAAGTTCGCGCTGGCGTTGAAGGTGGCGACGCCGATCCGGCCGCTGGCGAACTGGCTGTCGGTGGCCTCGGTCAGCAGTGTGCCGTTGACGTAACCCTTCAACGAGTTGCCGGCGACGTCGATCCGCAGCGTGTACGCGGTGCCGACCGTCACCGTGGTCGCGGCGCTGTCCAGCGTGGTGCTGGAGCCGCCGCTGAGTCGCTTGAGCTCGACGGTGTTGTTGCTGCGCAGCGCCAGGTAGTAGTAGCTCGTACTGCTCTGCGCCCGGGCCAGCAGCGCGACGAAGCGGTTGGAGCCGTTGAACGCGGTCGGCTTGACGGTGGCCTGGACCGAGTAGTCGGTCCAGCTCGCCGTACCGGCCAACGACCGGGCGTCGCTGCTGGTGCCGGACTGCCGGTAGACCCGGGAGCCGTCGGTGGCGACCGTCCAGCTCCCCCCGGACGCGGTCCATCCGGTGGCGTTGCCGTCCTCGAAATCATCGGTGAAGAGGGTGTCGGCGTAGGCGCCGGTGGCACCCATGCCGAGGGCGAGGGCGACCGCGGCGAGCGCGGCTCCGATGGCGAGCAGGAGACCTCGGCGATGCCTTCGCCAGGTGTCGGTGGTGTGCACGGAACCTCCTTGGTGGTGGTCTGCCCAGGAACGTGGGCATTCGATCGACGAGTGTCGATGCATGGGGGTGGTGTCTTCCCTTGGTGACGGGGCCGGTGCCGGTCGACCGGCACCGCCGCCGCGGCTAGAAGCCGAGCTTTCCGGTGCCGGAGCCGGCCGAGACGACCGATTTGATCGTGTTCGGATCGGTGACCGTGTACGGGTAGTAGGTGCTGGGCTCCTGCACGGAACCACCCGCGTCGCCCGGTTCGCTGGTGCCGGCGAGCACGTTGTTCCGGGCGATCAGCCGGCCCTTGGACCCGGCGTAGCTGATCGACCACGGCACCTCGACGTCCTCGAAGTAGTTGCCCTCGACCACGCAACCGGAGTTGAGCTGGCAGGCGACTCCGACGTCGGTGTTGTAGACGAAGTAGTTGTTGAACACGTGCACCGGCTCGCCGAAACGGACCCGCGGGTTGCGCTGCGGTGTCCGGTCGAACCAGTTGTGGTGGTAGGTCACCTTCAGATAGTTGGTGTCCTGGGCGGCGTTGCTGTCGTCGTGCCCGAGCAGCATGTTCTTCGTGTGGTGGTGGGTGTGGTTCCAGGAGACGGTGACGTAGCTGGCGCCACGCTTGATGTCGATCAGCCCGTCATAGCCGTACGCCAGGTCGTTGTGGTCGATCCAGATGTGGTGCGAGAACATCTGCACGTTTATCGCGTCGTCCACCGTGTTGCGGAAGTTCAGGTTGCGGACGATCACGTTGTGCACCGCGTTGGCGGGCGGGCTGGTCGCGGTGCTCACCGGCAGGCCGATGTTCAGGCCGCCGCCGGTGATGCCCGAGCTGGCGCCCACGCCGACGATCGTCTTGTCCGAGGTCACGTCATGCATCGGACCGGGTAGCGCGATCACACCGCTGACCCGGATGTTCAACGCGCCGGCGGTGCCGATCGCGGCGAGGAACTCGGCGGCGGTGTCAACGGTGACGGTCGGACCGCCCGCGCCGCCGGTGGTGCCGTTCTGGCCGAGCGCGTTCACCGAGGCGAAGCCGACCGGCGGTGCGCCCGGGTCCAGTGGCGGCTCGGTGGGTGGCAGTGTCGGCTCGCCCGGCGGCTCCCCGGGCGCTCCCGTCTCGGTGTCCACGCGGACGTCGTCGAAGGAGGCGCTGGCGTACGACGTGGCGAGCCCGGCGCGGCCGGCGGCGAACGCGCTGTCGGTCGCCTCGACCACCAGCACGCCGTTGACGTAGCCCCGCAGGGTCGTGCCCACGGCCTCCAGGCGCAGCGTGGCCCAGCTGCCGGTGGTCACGCCACCGGCGGCCGAGTCGAGCGCCACCGGGTCTCCACCGGCGCGCCGGAGCAGTTGCACGCCGCCGCTGGCGGTGACCGCCAGCGCGTAGTAGCTGCTGCTGTTCTGCGCCCGGGCGATCACCCCGACGTGCCGGTTCGTGCCGCCGAACCCGGTGGGTCTGACCCGCGCCTGGACGCCGTAGTCCGCCCAGCCCGGGGCCGAGGTCAACGCCCGGGCATCGCTGCTGGTGCCGGACTGCCGAAAGACCAGTGAACCGTCGGTCACCACCGACCAGCTGCCTCCCGACCGCGACCAGCCGGTCGAGTTGCCGTCGGAGAAGTCGTCGCTGAGCAGCGTGTCGGCGAAGGCGGGCGGCGTGGCGATGAGCACCGCCGTGGCGGCGAGCGCCCCGGCGGCGAGCACCGCCGCGATCAGCCGGGGTCTCGGCCGGCCCCGAGGTTTCGTTGCTGTCATCGTGGATCTCCCTGGTGGTGGCGGCCTCAGATTTTCGATGCCGTAACGGATACGAAATGAGCCATACACGAACGGTAGGGAGACGCACTGGCGAGAGTCAATGAATTGTATGTGCAGGTATGTTGCAGGCTATTTGGGCAACACTTATCGCTCGGCCGCTGGCGGTCGAGTCGGCAGGCATTCCGAGCGGTTGTCACCGAACGATCATGCCCGTTCTGTGCAGCCGCGGGTGCTGTTTGCGCGACTGCTGACATTCAGTTGTCGATGCTCGACACGCTCTTTCCGGGGTGGCTGAGTCGTCGGTGGCGCAGGTTCATTCCCGGACGCCGCGGGGTGCCGGCGCGGTGCGGGGCCACCCGGTGGGCGGGTGGCCGACGTCGGGCGACGAGACCTCGATCAACGGTCCTGGGTGACATCGCCGTGCACCTCCCGGGCCTGCAAAGGTTTGCAGCGAAGTAAGCACGGAACCACGACCAACGTCAATGCTCTGACGTGAACCTGCGGCATTTATCCGCGTTGGTGGGGGAGGGCGTCGCGGAGCCGGCCCTCGGCGGTTACTAGATCAGCAACGTAGGCCATGATCAATGCAACAACCGTTTGCAAGAAATCAAGATCTGTTGATTGACACGAATTAATCGCCGTGCCTAGCATGGGCACTGGAAAGCGCTTTCCGACCTCGCACCCCACCGCCACGGATCGTCGGCCGATCCGGCGCTGGCCCGTGCCTGGCGACGCCGCCGTCCAGGCGTCGCCGAGCGGTTCGGGCTCGCCGCCGCGGCCCATCGGGCCACGCCCGGTCCGCGTTCCGTCCCGCGAAAGGCAGCAGCCCAATGCCCTTCACGCCCGCTCGCCGCATCCCGTCGCGCTGGTGGTCACCCGCCGCCGTGGGCCTCGTCGCCGTCCTGCTCACCCCACCCGGGTTGGCCCAGGCCGCCCACACCGCCGCGTCGGCGAAGCCGGCCGCCAGAGCTGTCGCCGGCCCCGCCGACGGCTTTGCCGGCGTCGCCGCGCTTGGCCAGGCCGGCACCACCGGCGGAGCCGGCGGACCCACCGTCACCGCCACCACCGCCGCCCAGTTCCTGGACTACATCGCCCGGCCGGGGCCCTACGTCATCCAGGTCTCCGGCACCATCAACCTGCCCGCAGGCAGCAACGACGGAATGCACGACGTCACCTCGGACAAGACCATCATCGGGCTCGGCGCCACCGCCACACTCTCCGGCGGCGGGCTGAACATCGGTGTGCCGGTCGATGACGACGTCACCGCGCCGCCAGCGAACGCCGTACACAACATCATCATTCGCAACCTGCACCTGACCGGCGCGAGCGACGACCTGATCAACGTACAGATGTTCTCCCACCACATCTGGATCGACCACAACGAGTTCTCGAATGGCGATGACGGCGCGGTCGACATCAAACGGGGCTCCGATTTCGTGACCGTCTCCTGGAATCACTTCCACGATCACGACAAGACGTTGTTGCTGGGCCATGACGAGGACGCCGGACCGCAGGACATCGGCCGGCTGCGGGTCACCTATCATCACAATTTCTTCGACCGTTCCGACCAGCGCAACCCCCGGGTACGGTTCTCCGCGTTGGCGCACGTCTACAACAACTACTACTACGACAACAGCTACGGGGTCGCGTCCACCTACGACGCCGCCGTGCTCATGGAGAACAACTACTTCTACTCCGTGAACAACCCCGGCCGGGTGGACTTCAGCGGCGATCTGGGCCGGATCGTGGCGCGGGGAAACATCCTCGTCGCCTGCAACCATCCGATCGAGACCCGCGGCACCGTTCCCGATCCACGCGGTTACTACCCCTACCAGCTCACCCCCGCCGCCGACGTCCCGACCACGGTTTCGGCCGGCGCCGGGGTGGGCAAGCTGTCGTCGACGATCGCCGCTGCCTCGCCCAGCGCGGTGCCGGCCGGCCAACCGGACGGGTTCGCCAGCGTTGTCGCGCTCGGTCAGAACGGTACGACCGGCGGCGCCGGCGGCCCGGTGGTCACCGCTACCAACGCGGCGGACTTCCTCGACTACATCGACACCATCGGCCCCATGGTCATCCAGGTCAGCGGCGTCATCCGGATCAGCAGCAAGCAGGGGGTGCGTCCGCACAAGACGATCATCGGCGTCGGGAACGCCGAGATCACCGGGGGTGGGCTGGACTTCTACCGGTCGTACAACGTGATCGTCCGCAACATCAACTTCACCGAGGCCGAGGACGACGCGATAAACGTCGGCCAGAACTCCCACCACATCTGGATCGACCACAACCGCTTCGCCGGCGCGATCGACGGCTCGGTCGACATCGTGCGGGGCGCCGACTACGTGACGGTCTCCTGGAACCACTTCGACCATGCCGACAAGAGCATGCTCATCGGGCATTCCGACGGCGCGGCGTCCACCGACATCGGGCACCTGAAGGTGAGCATCCACCACAACTTCTTCGACCACAGCCGCCAACGCCATCCCCGGGTGCGGTTCGGCGAGCCAGTGCACGTCTACAACAACTACTTCCTCGGCAACACCCTCTACGGCGTCGCGTCGACCGAGAACGCCGGCGTTCTGGTCGAGGGCAACTACTTCCGGGACGTCCCGTACCCGCTGCACTCCGCGAGCGGTTACGCCGACAGTGGCCCCGGCCGTGCCGTGCAGCGCGGCAACGTCTTCGTCAACTCCGGCCAGCCCGAGACCGCCGGCACGGTCGTCGAGCCGCGTACCTACTACCCGTACCAGCTGGACCCGGCGGCAAACGTTCCGGCGCTGGTCACCGCGGGCGCCGGGGTCGGTCGGCTGACCTGACGCCCGTAGGCCGTACCGTCCGGCCGGTGATCGTGCCAGATCATCGGCCGGACGGTACGACGCGGGACGACCCGGTCAGTGCCGCAGTGTCGTGGACGGTGACTCCCCGAATCGCGTCCGGTACTCGGTCGCGAACCGGCCGAGGTGCACGAAGCCGTGTTGCAGGGCCACCGTCGTCACGGATGCCCCCGGCGGGGCCGAACGGAGCGTGCGGTGCGCCGCGTCGAGCCGGCAGGACCGCAGGTACGCGGTCGGGGTGGTCTGCAACTCACGGCGGAAACAGTCCTGCAGCGTCCGTACGCTCACCCGTAGCGCCTCGGCGACGTCACCGACGGTCAGTGCCTCGCCATGGTGCTCGGAGATCAGGGCGCAGGCCCGGCGGACGAGACGTCCGGGGTGGGCGTGCCGGCCCGGCTCGGCCAGCAGGTGGGAGTGGCTGTGCCGGTGGGTCAGCAACAACTTGCCGATGAGCCCCTGTTCGAAGCGGGCGGCGACCTGCGGGTGGTCGAACAGGGACGCGTCCGCCGGCTGGGACAGCTCGTCGGCGAGGAACGCCACCCCGCGCGCCCAGGCCTGCGCGGTCGGCGTGGTCATGAGCATGCCGACGTCGAGGCGGACCGGATCGTCCACCGGGTGGCCCAGCAGGCGGGCGAGTTCCCGGTCGACGGCGCGCCGGTCGGCGTAGAAGATCCGGTGGGGCGATCCCTCGGACCACCGCATGTCCGAGGAGTCGTACGGGGACAGGACCGAGGCGACATCGGCGGTCGAGGTCACGGTCTGACCGGCGTGCCGGACCATCGTGCTGCCGGCGCTGGGGATCTGGACGAGGTAGAAGGTCTCCAGCGCGGGCGGTTGAATGCGGACCGACTGCCCGTAGTCGAGGTCGATGACACCCACCCCGCCGGCCCGGCGGGCCGCCATGCGCAGTTGCACATTGTGCACACCCGGCTGTGGGGTGAGCCGGTGTGGACAGAAGATCCGGCCCACCTCGGCGCGAGCCCGGTCGACGTCGTCCGTCCGGACCGTCACCGCATCCATCCGACACCTCCCGGGCGTCCCGTCGCGCTGACCGTAAGGCGTGACCGGGCCGGACCAGACCCGAAAGCCGTCGACCCGACAGGAAAATGATCCGGCTGCGTACCGCGGACAGCGCCCGCGCCGCGCGGATAGCGACCTTCCCGGTCTGCTCGCTAGCGTGCGACCACCGCGGACGGTCATCGCCGGCGCGGTTCGCCCGTCCCTTGGAGGAGACCATGAGGATTGCCGTCGTCGGTGCCGGGTTCGCCGGTGTGAGCGCAGCGAAGGTGCTGCGGCAGAGCGGATTCGACGTCACCGTGTTCGAGCGGGCGCCCGACGTCGGTGGGGTGTGGAGTCGCACCCGCCGATACCCCGGCCTGCACACCCAGAACGACAAGGGCACCTACCACCTCTCCGACCTGCCGATGCCCGCCCACTACCCGCAGTGGCCGTCCGGTGAACAGGTCCAGCAGTACCTGGAGAGCTACGTGCAGAAGTTCGAGCTGGCCGGCGCGCTGCGCCTGTCCACGGAGGTCGTCTCCGCCGAACTCGTCAACGACGAGACCGGGTGGCTGGTCACGTCCCGGCCGGCGGGCGTCCAGGACCCGCTGACGGTGGAACGGTACGACCACCTCATCGTCGCCAACGGCATCTTCTCCGACCCCTTCGTCCCGGCCTACGACGGGCACGCGAGCTTCGCCGCCGCCGGAGGGCGCGTACTGGCGACGGGGGAGTTCCACGACATCGAGGCGGCCCGAGGTAAGAACGTCCTCGTGGTCGGGTACGGCAAGTCGTCCTGCGACGTGGCGGTCCCGGTGAGCGAGGTCGCCGCCCAGACCCACGTGGTGGCTCGTGGGCTGCTCTGGAAGATGCCCCGCAAGCTCGGTGGCGCGCTCAACTACAAGTACCTGCTGCTCACCCGGATGGGTGAGGCGCTCTTCCGCTACCTGCACCTGAAAGGCTTCGAGCGGTTCCTGCACGGCCCGGGGAACGGTCTGCGCCGGCGCATGGTCGACAGCGTCGGCTCGGTCGCGACCCGGCAGCTCAACCTGCGCGAGCTGGGTCTCGTGCCCAACGGCAGCTTCGAGGACATCGCCCGCAGCACGGTCAGCCTCGCCACGGAGGGATTCTTCGAGCGGGTCACCGACGGCCGTATCGCCGTGCACCGGGATCAGGTGATCACCGAGTTGCTGGTCGACGGTGGCCGGCCCGCCGCCCGCCTGGCCGACGGTACGGTGCTCGCCGCCGACCTGGTGATCTGTGGCACCGGCTTCCGCCAGCACGTGCCGTTCTTCGACGACGCGTTGCACGCCCGGCTCCAGGACGACGCCGGCAACTTCATGCTCTACCGGCAGATCCTGCCGATCGGCGTGCCGCGACTGACGTTCGCCGGCTACAACTCGTCGTTCTTCAGCCCGCTCAGCGCGGAGATGGCGGCGGTCTGGACGGCCGCGTACCTGCGGGGTGGGATCACCCTGCCGACCGAGGTCCGGATGCGCGACGAGGTGCGCGCCCGGCTGCTCTGGATGACGACGCGCACCAACGGACGGCACGCTCGCGGCACGAACATCATCCCGTTCTCGATGCACAACGTCGACGAGGTGCTCGACGAGCTGGGGCTCAACGTCGGCCCGCTGACCCGGGCCCGGCAGTGGCTGTTCCCCGTCGACCCGGCCTCGTACCGCAGGGTGACGGCACAGATGATCCGGCGTACCGACGACCCGGTATCCGCTATCAGCGACGGAGCCCCGATAAAGATGGATAAAGTACGCAGATAGGGGGACCACGCGGGACCGGTCGGTGAGGAGGCTCGGGGACGATGGCAGCGAAACAGGGTCGCCACCGCGGTACGCCCGTGCCGGCGGCCCTGGCCGGCTGAGCCGTCTCGCCGTCCGTGCTGACCCGCACCGAGTTCTTCCGTGGGCTCGGGGACAGCAAGAGCCCCCGCTCGGCGACCGTCCTGGAACTGCTCTTCGACATCGTCTACGTCTTCGCGCTGGCCCGCCTCGCCGGGCGGATCGCGGACGACCTGACCATCGTCCGGCACGCGCTGCTGTCCGAGGCGGGCCAGACCGTCCTGTTCTTCACGGCGATGTGGATGATCTGGTCGCTCAACGCCCTGCTGGCGAGCACCTACGACCCTCGGCGCCCGGATCTGCAGGTCGTTCTGCTGGCGACGATGTTCGGCACGCTGGTGCTGGCGGTCACGTTGCCGCAGGCATTCGGCCAACGCGGCGTCGTCTTCGCCTGCACCTACGTCGCCATCCAGGTCGGTCGACCGCTCTTCACGTCGTTCGCCCTGCGGGGTCACGCGGGTCAGGCGTTCGCGCTCCGGGTGCTGACCTGGCACCTGGCGTCCAGTGTGCTCTGGATCAGTGGCGGCATCAGCGGTGGTCTCGGTCGGGGCGTCTTCTGGACCCTCGCTCTCGCCATCGAGCTGATCGGAGCCGGCACCAGCTACCCCCTGCCCCGCATGGGCAAGCGACAGCTCACCAGCCTGGGGGTCACCGTCTCGCAGGAGCATCTCGCCGAGCGGTACAACCAGTTCTTCATGATCGCTCTCGCCGAGGTGGTGCTCGAAGCCGGCGCCGCGGTCAGCTTCCCGGGCTTCACCACCGAGGGAACCATCGTCCTCGTCGCCTCGTTCGTGGTGGTCGTCTCGTTCTGGCGGATCTACTTCTACCACGTCAGATCCGGCCATGCCTCGAGCGCGAGTGGGGAGGGGATCCAACTGTCGCGGTGGGCGAGCTACAGCCTGCTGTTGATCGTCGGTGGCATCATCTGCACCGCCGTCGGCTTCGGGCAGGTCATCGAGGATCCGCATCCGCCGATCGACTGGGCTCTGGTGACCATCATCTTCGGCGGCCCGGTGCTGTTCCTGATCGGGCGGAGCACCCTGGAGCGGGAGAACCGATCCGCACCGCGGTGTCGGGCGCTGTATGTCGGCGTGGTGGCGCTGGCCCTGGTGGCCCCGCCGATGGTGCTGCTCCCGCCGGTCGCGGTGGCGGCCGTCGCGGCGGTGATCCTGGCCGGCATCACCGTGTACGACCAGCGAGCCCACAAGCGTGGCTCGGCGACCAACCCGACGCTGTGACGATCCGTTGCGGGCGGCGACCACTGCGCGTATGGTCGTCGGGCACGCCGTCGAGCTGGAAGGAGGTCAGAACAATGTCCAATGTTCTGCGCCCCCTCCGCGCTCCGGCGTCCGCGCGGATCTGATCCGGGGCGCGCGCTTCCCGGAGGACCAACCCATGACTGATCTGGTCATTCGTCCGCTCGTCGCGGGCGAGGAAAACCTGTTCGACTCCATGCCCGATCCGCTGCCCCAACTGCGCCAGGTCGCGTACGCCGACGGGGATCGCCGGTGGTGGCTACCGGCCCGAGAACACCTGGGTCGCGCTGCGCGCCGGCCGGTTGGTCGGCCGGGCCGCCTGGCTCCTTCCACCGGGCGCCGTTGGTGCCCCCTGGCTGGACCGGTTCGATCTGGACGCCGACCCGGAGGTGGGCGCCGAGCTGCTGCGCGCCGCCCACGAGGCGCTGGGCGGTCCCGGTCTGTACTACGCCGCCCTGCCGGCGCACTGGCGGCGTCGACCCGAGGTGCTGGCCGTCGTGCGGGCGCCCATGGCGGCCGCCCGCCTCGCCGGGCTGGTCGAGCGGGGGGAGCGGCTCCGGTGCTCCTGGACGGGCACCCCCCTCCCGGCGTCCTCCGGGCGGTACGACTTCCGTCCGCCCGTCGACGTGGCCGAGATCAACGCCCTGGTCGCCAGGATCGCCGAGCCGGACGTGCTGACCGGCGTCGAGATCGCGCGGGTGGTCGGCGGCGTCGACCTCGCCACCGACCCGCTGGCCTGGCTGGGGGACGCCACCGAGGAATGGCGCATCGCCCTGGCGGCCGGCAACCCGGTCGGGCTGGTCGGCACGGCCGGCGACGCCTGCTACCCCCTGCTCGCCTACCTCGGCCTCCTCGACGAGGCTGCCCGGCCCGAGCTGCTGGCCGAGGCGGTCCGGGTGCTGGCCGCCGGCGGCGCCCGCGAGGTCATCGCCGATGTGGCAAGCCACCGGGTGACGGTGCTGGCGGAGTTGGAGCGGACCGGTCTTCGGCAGTTGCGCTCCCGGGTCGTCTTTGCGCCGCCGACCAGCCGGGAATAGCTGACCGGGTGCGCCCGGTCACCCGGGCGCACCCCCTCAGCCCGCGCCGAGCGCGGCCCCTGTCAGCATCTGAGCATGCCGGAGATCATCGCGCTTCTCGTCGGCGGGTTGGCGCTCGTCGGGGCGGCGGTCGCCGGGCTCTATCTCTGGCCGGTGGGCCGCCGGGGGCTCCGGGTCGCGCCGACCCGACCGCTCGACTTCGACACGGCCACCCGTGCCGCAGCGGCCATCATCGCCGCCGAGGCGGCCGATCCGGAGGTCCGACCGGAGTCGCGCAGCCGCCTGCTGAGCCACGGCGCCCGTACCGGCCGGGCCGTGTTGCTGCTGCACGGATACACCCTCGCCCCCGAGCAGTACGCGGGGCTGGCCGAGCAGTTCTTCGACCGTGGGTACAACGTCTGGGTTCCCCGGGCCCCGCAGCACGGCACCGTCGACCGGCGGGCCCACCACCGGGTCGAGGCCGGTGAACTGACGACGTACGCCGCGCAGGGGTGGGCCGTCGCGGCGGCCCTGGGAGACGAGGTCGGCGTCGTCGGTATCTCCGGCGGCGCCGTGCTGGCCGCCTGGCTCGCCCAGGTGCCGGGCAACGTCGTACGGCACCTGCTGTTGCTGTCGCCGTTCTTCGGCCCGAACCCGCGACAGGCGCCGGCTTACGCGGTCAAGCCGCTCATCGTGCTGTACGGGCGTCGCGTCCTCCGGGACCGCGTCACGTCGCGCGGATACTCCCTCGCCGCCGTCACCCAGTACCTGACGATCGCCCGGAGCCTCCCGAATCCGCCCCGGCGGACCGGTCTGCGGACCGCGGCGGTCGCGATCAGCCCGCTCGACGGCGTGGTGGACCTCAAGGCAGCGATCCACCTGCCGCGCCGGATCGCCGACGCGAACGCGATACCGCTGCGGGTGTGCACCCTGCCGGCGACGTTGGGCATCGAACACAACACCCTCAACCTCGCTGCCCTCGGCGCCGACGGCGACGAGTGGCGTCGGCGGTACGTCGCGCTCTACGAGGGAGAAGCGGCACCGACGTCCGGGTTCGCCCCGACGGCCGGCGCCGGCGAGTGATCGTCGAGGACGTCGTGGTAGCAGGAGGGCTTCTGCCACCACGGCGTCGATCAGACCCGAACGGTCCGCCGGCGCTGCCGCCACGCCAGCGTAGGAGGCGCAGATGGCTCGGCTCGCACTCGCGGGACGGACCAACCCGGAGATCGGTGCCGCGCTGTTCCTCAGCCCTCGTACCGTCGAGTGACACCTGCGTAAGGTGTTCACCAAGCTCGGCATCGGGTCGCGCAGGAAGCTGGCGGCGGCCCTGCGCGACCGCTGATCCCAGGTGACGGACCCGCTCGTTCAGTGACTGAGCACGACCTTGCCCGACAGGCGGCCGGCGGCGTGGCGGCGGTGCACCTCGACGATCTCGGTCATCGGGAGGCGCTCGCTGACGCCCGGTGAGATCCCGTCGGCGTCCACCCGGCGGGCAATCTCGTTGAGGTGGGCGGGATCCCGGCGGACGGTCATGACCATCGCGCGCACCGCGTGGCGGCGGTCTGTCGCCGCGGACGAGGTGATAGAGACCAGACGACCCTCCGGCTGAATGAGGGCGACGAGCCGATTCAGGCCGGACCCGCCGACGGGTGCCGTGTTGAACACAGCGTCGACCGGCTCGGTCAGCTGGTCGACCGTGTAGTCCAGGACCTGGTCGGGGCCGGCCGACCGGGCTGCCGTGATGCTGGCCGGGCCCGCCACTCCGAGAACGGTGGCGCCAGCCAGCTTGGCGAACTGCACAGCCAACCGACCGACGCCGCCGCCCGCGCCGTTGACCAGGATGCGCTGGCCGGGTCGGACCCGCAGGTGGTCGTGGATGCCCTGCCAGGCGGTGAGCCCGGCGATCGGCAGGGCTGCGGCGTCGGCGAGCGGGATGCTCGTTGGCGCGGGGACCACCATCGTCGCCGGAGCGAGGGTGAACTCCCCGGTGGCGCCGTCCGCCGGTCGTGGCAGAGCCGCGATGACCCGGTCGCCGACCGCGTGTCCGGTGACACCGGTGCCGAGTTCGACGATCGTGCCAGCGACGTCGGTGCCAGGGATGTGCGGCATCCGGACGGGGTGGGAATGGTGCAGGACACCGGCTCGGATGATGGCGTCCGCCGGGTTGAACGACGTGCCCGCGACCTTGATCAGGACCTCGCCGCAACCGGGGACGGGCACGGGTGCCTCCTCGTAGCGGAGCACCTCCGGTCCGCCGTATTCGTGCATTCGGATGGCGTGCATGTCTTCCTCCAGCGGGGTTTGCGGCAGAAGGGGGTGCGCGCGGCCATGACCCGGGCTGCGGACTCATGGCCGCGGGCACGCGGGCGGGTCAGCCGGTGACGAGCTTTTGGGCGTACTCCGGGTTGGTGTAGTCACGCCAGGCAGCGATCTTGCCGTCGCGGATCTCGTAGATCGCCATGTTCATGACCGGCGCCACCGGCCGGCCCGGCAGGCCGAGGCCGTGGACCTGCTCGGCGATGACGATGTCGCCGTCGACCGCCTGGTGCACGGTCTCGAACTGGACCTCCGCGAACGTCCCGAAGACGCCGCGCCACACCTCCACGACCGCGTCCCGGCCGCGCACCTGCTTGTCGCCGTACGAGTGGAACACGACCTGAGGGTGTAGGTAGGGAACGAGGCGGTCCGCGTCCTTGGTGTTGAACGCCTCGACGAACTCACGAACGAGGGTGTCGTTGCTCTGTGCCATGTCCGGTCCTTTCACTTGGTGGGTTGGGTGGCGCCGTTGAACACCGGCGGGGCGTAGCCGGCCGGCTTGTCGCCGATGCCGAGACCGGGGCTCACCACCCAGGACTGGTACTGCGGGGTGAACATCACGTAGGGCCCCCCGAGTTGAGGCGCGCTGGCCTCCTCGATTCGGCGGCGGGCGTCGGCCGGGATCTCGAAGTCGAGCGCCTCGAAGTTGCTGCCGACCTGCTCGGCACTGCTCGCCCCGATGATCACCGAGGCGACCGCGGGCTGGGTGGCCACCCAGTTGATCGCCACCTGCGCCATGCTGCGCCCCAACTCGGTGGCCACGCTCTCCAGCGCCTCGATGACCTGCCAGTCGCTGGGGCTGATCTCCCGACCCGCGGCGTCGGGGTTCGTCAGGCGGCCGGTCCCGCTCATGCCCTCGTCGGTCCGCCGGTACTTGCCGCTGAGCAGACCCCCGCCGATCGGGCTCCACGCGGTGAGCCCCATGCCCAGGGTCTGGGCCATCGTCACGTGCTCCGCCTCGATGTCCCGGGTGACCAGGGAGTACGGCAGCTGCACGTTGATCATCGGGGCCAGCCCGTGCGCCTCGGCGTAGCTCTGCGCCCGAGCCGCGTACCAGGCCGGTACGTCGGAGAGCCCGGCGTACCGGATCTTGCCGGCGCGAACCAGGTCGTCGAGGGTGTGCACGACTTCCTCGACCGGGGTGATCCGGTCCCAGGTGTGCAGCAGGTACAGGTCGATGTAGTCGGTGCCGAGCCGGCGCAGCGACGCCTCCACGGCCCGCATGATGTGCTTGCGACCGTTGCCGCTGGCGTTCGGGTCGGTCGGGTCGACGGTGTTGGTGAACTTGCTGGTCAGCACGAGCCGTTCACGGACGCCGGCCCGGTCGATCAGGCGGCCAAGGATCTTCTCGCTCTCGCCGGCGGTGTAGAAGTCCGCCGTGTCGATGAAGTTCCCGCCCGCCTCCAGGTACTGCCGGAAGATCGGCTCGGCCTCCTCCTCGGTTTTGCCGTACGCGGCGTGGAACCCGTCGACGCCGAAGTTCATCGTGCCCAGCGCCAGTCGGCTCACCCGCAGACCGGACCGCCCGAGCAGGTAGTAGTGGTTCACGGTGGTGCCCTCCCGATCGTGGTGTCGGCCCGCTGCGGACCGCGCTTTCCCGACCTTTGCTCGGCAAAAGTGGACCTGCAAGTCCAAAAACCGAGGTAAGGTTGGACCGCAGGTCCAAACCAGGAGGTCTCATGACACGGGCGTTGACCCGCAAGGGCGAGGCGACCCGCGCGCGGATCGTCGCCGGCGCGGCCGCCGAGATCCGCGAGCGCGGCGTCGACGAGGTACGCCTCGAGGATGTGATGGCCCACACCGGCACCAGCAAGGGGCAGCTCTTCCACTACTTCCCCGACGGGAAGGAGGGGCTGCTGCTCGCGGTGGCCCAGCACGAGGCGGACCAGGTGCTCAGCGACCAGGAGCCGATGCTCAGCAACCTGACGTCCTGGCCGGCCTGGTTCGCCTGGCGCGACCGACTGATCGAGCGATACCTCGCGCAGGGAGTGAAGTGCCCGCTCAACGGCCTGCTCGGCCAGACCGGCCGGCGGGCGCCCGGCGCGCAGGCGATCGTGACCGGGCTGATGTGGCGCTGGCAGAAGGCGATCACCGAGGGCATCCGGCACATGCAGTCGACCGGCGACATCGCCCCGGACCTCGACGCCGACCGCGCCGCCGCGGCACTGCTCGCCGGCATCCAGGGCGGTGTGCTGCTGCTGCTCTCCACCGGAAAGATCGACCACCTGGAAGCCGTCCTCGACCTCACCATCGACTCACTGCGCCCCGGGGCCCGGGCGGGCGGGAGCTGAGCCGTAGGCCAGCGACGGCTGCGTTATTCTTGCGCCCGAGTTGCCGGAGATCGGAGCAGGCGTGGCAGGTGACGACGACATCTCCGGGTGAGCACCCGGACCGGCCGCCGACCGGCGCGTGATCGCGCCGCCGTCGCCGCGGCCCCGTCGTCATGCCCTGCTCCCATCCGGGGCGCCGGTGCGCGCCCCGGATCGTCGTTCTCCGAGGTACTCCATGTCTGTTCGACCTGCTCTCATCGCCCATGACCTCGTGCGGGTCCGCGGCGACCGCCGGGTGCTCGACGGCGTCTCCCTGACCGCCGCGCCCGGCCACCGGATCGGCCTGATCGGTGAGAACGGCACCGGCAAGACGACCCTGCTGCGGGTCCTGGCCGGCGTCGACGTACCCGACTCCGGCACCGTCACCCGCCCACCGGACGTCGGTTTCCTGCACCAGGAGCTGCCGTTGCGGGCGTCCACCACCATCGCCGCGGTCCTCGACGACGCGCTGCGCGAGGCTCGTGCCGACCTCGCCGAGCTGGACCGGATCGGCGTCGCGCTCGCCGACTCGCCGCAGGGCACCGAGCAGCACGACCGGCTGCTGACCGCGTACGGCGAGGTGCTGGAGCGGGCGCAGGACCGCGACGCCTGGGACGCTGACCGGCGGGCCCGGACGGTCCTCGACGGCCTCGGTCTCGGCGGGCTGCCCCACGACCGGACGTTGGGCGCCCTCTCCGGCGGGCAACGTGGCCGGCTCGCCCTCGCGGCGATGCTGATCCGCCGGCCGAGCGCGCTACTGCTCGACGAGCCCACCAACCACCTCGACGACGCGGCGGCGGCGTTCTGCGAGGGCCAACTCCGTGCCATGCCCGGGGTGGTCGTGGTGGCCAGTCACGACCGGGCCTTCCTGGACGCGGTCTGCACCGATCTCATCGACCTGGACCCGGCGGTGGACGGGCCGGTCCGCTTCGGCGGTGGCTACACCGCGTACCTCGCGGCGAAGCGCGCCGAGGCGCAACGATGGCGCCGGCGCTACGACGACGAGCAGGCGCTCCTCGCCGATCTGCGCGAGGCCGCCGTCGTGACCGGGCATCAGGTCGCTCACGGCCGTGCCCCACGCGACAGCGAGAAGATGGGGTACGGGCACACCGCCGGCCGCGTCCAGAACCAGATCTCCCGTCGCGTCCGCGATGCCGCCCGTCGACTGGAGACGATCGAGCGCGACCCCGTTCCGGTGCCGTCGGAGCCGTTGCGTTTCCACCCGCCTGGGCTCGCCATCGGCGACAGCGACGAGGTCGTCGTCACGGTCGACCGACTGGAGGTTCCCGGCCGACTACGGGTGGCACAGCTGGAGATCAAGGCCCGCGACCGGCTCCTGGTGACCGGCCCCAACGGCGCGGGCAAGTCGACTCTGCTCGCCGTGCTCGCCGGCCACCTGACCGGTGCCGGAGCGCTCTGGCGACGACCGGGGCTGCGGGTCGGCCTGCTCGCCCAGGACAGCGTCTTCACGGACGCGCGACGGACGGCCCGGCAGGTCTTCGACGTGGCCGTCGGGGTGGAGCGGGCCGAGGTCGTACCGCTGTCGTCGCTCGGCCTGCTCGCCCCGGCGGACCTCGACCGCCCGGTGGGCGACCTGTCGGTCGGACAGCGTCGTCGGCTCGCCCTGGCCGTGCTCGTCGCCGACCCGCCGGAGTTGCTCCTGCTCGACGAGCCCACCAACCACCTCTCGCCGACACTCTGCGACGAGCTGGAGGACGCCCTGGGTTCCGGCCCGGGTGCCGTCGTCGTGGCCAGCCACGACCGCAGGCTCCGCTCCCGCTGGCCAGGCAGACAGCTCACCCTCACCGCAGGCCCGCCCTTCGAGCGGTGATCAAGAGGTTTGCGTCACGCCACGCCGGGCGGGATGACGCAAACCTCTTGATCAACGGCGGCTGATCTGCTGGCACGGCGGTTGGAAACGTTTTCGTAACGGGCCCTTGACCTCTCCGGTTCCTGCGGAGCAGACTCCCCGGAAACGTTTACAGCTATCGGGTGGAGGTGCCGAACGTGGGTCGTAAACGTTTACAGGAACCGGCGGACGGCCGGCCCACGGTGCACACCGTCGCCGCCCGCGCCGGCGTCTCCATCGCGTCCGCCTCGCGGGTGCTCAACGGCGTCGGCGGCAGCCCTGAGACGATCCGCAAGGTCCGCGAGGCGGCGGCCGAGGTGGGCTACGTGCCCAACGCGATCGCCCGGTCGTTGCAGTCCCAGCGCACCGGTCTCGTCGCGCTCGCGGTGGAGGACATCGGCAACCCGGTCTACGTGGAGATGATGCGGGCCATCGAGGCCGTGGTCGCGTCCTCCGGGCGGCAACTGCTGGTGCACGCCACCGGCGGGCGGATCGACAACGAGACCGCCCTGCTGCGGCGGCTGGCCAACCGATACGTGGACGGGATGATCGTCTCGCCGATCCGGGTGACCGACGACCACCTCACCGCGCTGGTGGACAGTCCGGTACCGGTGGTGGTCGTCGGCCAGCTCGGCGCGGACGCCCCGATCGACAACGTGCGTACCGACTCACGGCACGGTGTGGCGCTGGCCGTGGACCATCTCGTCGCCACCGGCCGACGGCGGATCGGCTTCGTCAACGGCCCCCTCGACACCGTCCCGGGCGCCGCCCGCGACGCCGGGTTCCGGGCCGCCCTGGCCCGACACGGCATCCCGCTCGACGACGAGTTGATCGAGGTCGGCGACTTCCAGTACGCGGCCGGCCGCGCCGCCACCGAGCGACTGCTCGCCCGCGCCGACCCGGACGCCCTGGTCTGCGCCAACGACCTCATCGCGGTCGGCGCGCTGCACGCCCTGCTGGTCGCCGGTCGCCGGGTGCCGCAGGACGTCGCCCTGGTCGGCATGGACGACACCGAACTGGCCCGGATGATGTTCCCCCAGCTCTCCAGCGTCTCGCTCGGCTCGGCCGAGCGTGGTCGCCGGGCCGCCGAACTGCTCCTGCAACGCATTGCCGACGCCGCCCTGCCGCCACGGCGCGAGCAGGTGCCGCCAAGCCTCGTCGTCCGCGCGTCCAGCGCCGCGACACTGCCGGCCCCTCGACCCGCCACCGGGCCGGCCGGCCCACCGACCACCCACCCGTCCAGCGAAGGGGTGACCGCATGACCACCCTGGCCGAGCGGCCGGACGTCGAACGGGCCGAGCCGTCCCGTCGGCCGAGCCGGTTCCGCTCCGACCGCACCACCATCTATCTTCTGCTGCTGCCGTCGCTACTGCCGATCCTGGTGCTGTCGGTGTTCCCGCTGCTGCGGGGCATCTACCTCGGCTTCACCGACGCCCGCGCCGGGCGCAACGTCGAGGTCAGCTTCACCGGCCTGGCCAACTACCGGGAACTCCTCGGCGACGAGCTGTTCTGGAACTCGTTCAAGATCGGCCTGCTCTGGGCGGTCGGGGTGACGGTGTTGCAGTTCCTGCTCGCCCTCGGGCTGGCGCTGCTGCTCAACCAGCAACTGCGGTTCCGAGGTGTGGCGCGGGTGCTGGCCGTCGTGCCGTGGGCGATGCCACCGGTCGTGGTCGGCATCCTCTGGAAGCTCGTCTACCACCCCGACGCCGGCCTGATCAACGAGTTCTTCCACCTCATCGGCGCCGACGGGCTGCGGACGAACTGGCTGGGCGACTTCAGCACCGCCCTGCCCGCGGTGATCATCGTCGGGGTCTGGGCGGGCATGCCGCAGACCACCGTCGTCCTGCTCGCCGGTCTGCAGGGCGTGGGTCGCGAGCTGCACGAGGCGGCGGCCGTGGACGGGGCCAGCCCCTGGCACCGGTTCCGGCACGTCACGTTGCCGGCGCTGGCGCCGGTGATCGTGGCTATCACCTCGCTGGACTTCATCTGGAACTTCAACTCCTTCGGCCTGGTCTACGTGCTCACCGCGGGTGGACCGGGCGGCAAGACGATGCTGCCGATGCTCTTCGCGTACGAGGAGGCGTTCCGCTACGGCAACTACGGCTACGCGGCGGCGCTCGGCAACGTCATGGTCGTGATCATCATCGCGCTGCTCGCGGTCTATCTCCGTCGCCGGCTCAGGGAGGCGAACTGACATGTTCGGAAAACCGAGCCGCACGAGCCGGACGTTGCAGTACCTGGCGCTCGCCGGCTACCTGATCTTCCTCGGGTTCCCGCTGGTCTGGCTGCTCTCCACGGCGTTCAAACCGCCGCGCGAGCTGGTACGTCTGCATCCGACGTTGATCCCGGACAACCCGACCCTGCAGAACTTCGTCCAGGCATTCACCGAGCAGGAGCTGGGCCGGGCGGCGCTCAACAGCCTCCAGGTCTCCCTCGCCTCTGCGGTGCTGACCGTGCTGGTCGCCATGCCGGCGTCGTACGCGTTGGCCCGGTTCCGCTCCAAGCTCGGCACCGCCGCGCTGGGCTGGGTGCTGCTGTCCCAGCTCTTCCCGTTCGTGCTGCTGATCATCCCGATCTTCCTGGTGCTGCGGCAGGTCGGCCTGGCCAACACGCACGCCGGGCTGGTGCTGATCTACGTGGTCTGGGCGCTGCCGTTCGCGCTGTGGATGCTGCAGGGCTTCGTCCGCAACATCCCGAGAGAGCTGGAGGAGGCTGCCTCAGTCGACGGCGCGACCCGGGTGCAGGTCCTGCGGCGGGTGGTCTTCCCGCTGCTCGCCCCGGGCCTG
Source organism: Micromonospora sp. BQ32 (assembly GCF_059358895.1). NCBI lineage: Bacteria > Bacillati > Actinomycetota > Actinomycetes > Micromonosporales > Micromonosporaceae > Micromonospora > Micromonospora sp. BQ32. Next base: position 162,807 of record NZ_JCADBI010000001.1, read on the forward strand.
GTCGCGACCGCGCTGTTCTCCTTCATCTCGGCCTGGAACGAGTTCTTCTTCGCGCTGGTGCTGATCAAGACCCCGGAGCTGGCCACCCTGCCGGTGGCGCTGGCCCGGTTCGTCGGCATCGAGGGCACCGCCCGACTGGGCCCCCTGGCCGCCGGCTCACTGCTGGCCACGCTGCCCAGCCTCATCTTCTTCGCGTTCATGCAGCGCCGGCTCTCGTCCGGGTCGCTCGCGGGCGCGGTCAAGGGCTGACCCGTCCCCCAACCACCACCACCAAGGAGGTAACCCCCATGCTCCGTACCCGATTCCGTCGACTCGCGGCGGCCGCCGCGGTCGCGGTCATCGGCCTCGGCGCGCTCACCGCGTGCGGTGCCGGCGGCGACGACGAGGGCACCTCAGGCCCCGCCAAGCTGCGCTTCCTCAGCCTCGCCTGGCAAAAGGAGTCGTTGCAGGTCAACAAGGATCTGGTCACCAAGTGGAACGCCGAGCACCCGGACATCCAGGTCGAGTACGTCCAGGGTGACTGGAACTCGGTGCACGACCAGCTGCTCACCTCGTTCGAGGGCGGCGACGCGCCGGACATCGTGCACTACTAGGCGTCCGCGATCGGCGAGTTCAGCAAGCAGGGCTACCTGGCTGACCTCTCCGACCTGGTCTCCGACGACCTGAAAGGTCAGATCGACAAGGGCATCTGGGACACCGCCACCGTCGACGGCAAGGTCACCGGTGTGCCGTTCCTGCTGGAGTCGCAGGTCGTCATCGCCAACAAGAAGCTGCTCGACGCCGCCGGTGTCGCGGTGCCGCCGGCCGACGGCGGCTGGACCTGGGACGAGTTCCAGGCCAACGCGCAGAAGCTCACCAAGCCCGGCCAGTACGGCGCGGCCTGGGCGCTGAAGTCGCCGACCAACCGGGTGCTGAACCTGGCGCTCAACTACGACGGCAAGTTCTTCTACGGCGACGGTGGGCGCACGGAGGTCAAGGTCGGCGACGCGGAGAAGGAGATCCCGAAGCGGATCCACGACATGCTCTACACCGCCAAGTCCGCCTCCCCGGAGGCGCTCGGCATGAGCGGCGCGGACACCCTGCCCGGCTTCTTCGGCGGCAAGTACGCGATGCTGCCCGGCTCGGTGTCGCTGCGTCAGCAGATGGTCGAGCAGGCGCCGGCCGGCTTCGAATGGGTCACCCTGCCCCCGATCAAGGGACTCTCCACCAAGCAGGCCGCCAACCCGCAGACGCTGTCGATCTCCGAGGACAGCAAGCACAAGAAGCAGGCCGCGCAGTTCCTGGAGTACTTCCTGAACCCGACCAACATGGCAGCCCTGGCCAAGGGCGACTGGCTGGTGCCGACCGGCAAGCAGGCCAATGAGGAGTTGGTCAAGCTCACCGCCGGCAAGCAGGGCTGGGACGTCGCCGCGGACAGCGCCGCGGACCTGACCGTCGCCCCGTTCCAGCAGGCCGACGGCTACCCGGAGTGGAAGACCAAGTACGCCACCCCGGCCCTCCAGCAGTACTTCGCCAACAAGATCACCCTCGATCAGCTCGGCACGCAGCTGGTCGACGGTGGCAAGCAGGTTCTGAGGTAACGACATGTCACTCTTGCTCGACACATCGGTCGGTTGCCTGGTCGGCGCCGCGGTCGGAGACGCCCTGGGCGGCGCCACCGAGACGGCGCTGCCCGAGCAGATCCGCACCCGCTTCGGCGGCTGGGTCGAGGGCATCGTGCCCCCGTACCACGCCGACTGGGCCACCGCGCGACCGCTCGCGCCGTACCACAAGGGCGACGGGCACATCACCGACGACACGTTGATGACCCACGCCCTGGTCCGCGCGTACGCGGCCAAACGGGACCACCTCGACGCGTACGACGTGGTGGAGCTGTTGGTTCCCGACCTGATCGAGCGGGTGGTGTACATCCCCGACCTGGAGCGCGACGGGGTGACCTTCCACCGCCTCGCGGCCGCCGAACGGTGGCTGGTCACCCGACTGCACCACGCCCACGCGGACCCACGCGAGGCCGGCGTCGGCAACATCGTCAACTGTGGCGCGGCCATGTACATGGCCCCGGTCGGCATCGTGAACGCGGGCGACCCGGCCGGGGCGTACGCCGAAGCGGTGGAGATCGCCGGCGCGCACCAGCACAGCTACGGGCGGGAGGCCGCCGCGGTGTTCGCGGCCTCGGTCGCGGCGGCCGCGACCCCCGGCGCCGGCGTCGAGGACGTCGTCGCGGCGGCGCTGGACCTGGCCCGCGACGGCACCCGCGCCGCCATCGACGCGGTGGTCAAGGAGGCCCGCGGCCACCACGACTGGAAGCAGGCGATCCCGGCGCTGCGTGCCGCGGTCGCCCCCTACGACACGGTGGGGGAGGAGTACCGCAGCCCCGGCCTCGGCGCGCGGCGGCCCAGCCGGCTGCACGCCATCGAGGAGCTGCCGGTGGCTCTCGGCATGCTCGTGGTGGCCGGCGGCGACTTCCGGGCCGCAGTGCTCGGCTCGGTCAACTACGGCCGGGACGCCGACTCCACCGCCACCATGGCCGCCGCCATCGCCGGTGCGCTCGGCGGCGCCGACGCGGTGCCGGCGGAGTGGTCCGACGTGGTCGCCACCGCCTCCAAGACCGACCTGGTGGAGCCGGCCCGGGTCCTCGCGGCGGTGGCCGGCGAGGTCTTCGAACGCGACCAGGCCCGGTTCGCCCGCCGGGCGGAGCGTTTCGCCGGGCTGGCCGCCGGTGCCACCCGGGAGGCTGGGGGCGAGACCCGGTGAGGATCACCTGGGTTCAGCCGGAGGACCTGCTGCCGCACGAGCTGGCGGCCAGCCGGGACGAGGGGCGCGACGTCGCCGCGATCGCCGAGCGGTGGACGGCGGCCGGCGGGGATCTGACCCCACCGGTCAGCGGGGCGTCAGTGACCCCGGCGTCGCCCGAGCTGCGAGCCCTCGCCACGGAGCTGCTGGACGCCGCCGACGCGGTGCCCGCCATCGACACCGCCGACGAGGCCGACGACCTGGCCACGCTGCGCGCCGGCTGGCCGACCAGCTGGTCGCTGCCGACGGAGGTGGCGTACGACCGGCTGCACGGCGGGTGGCTCGGCCGGGCGGTCGGCTGCCTGCTCGGCAAGCCGGTGGAGAAGATTCCCCGCGAGGGCATCCGGCAGATCCTCACCGCGACCGACCGGTGGCCACTGCGCGACTGGTTCACCGCGAAGGGGCTCCCGGCCGACGTGGCGGCCCGCTGGCCGTGGAACCGGCGCAGCGCGCCGACCAGCCTCGCCGAGAACATCGACGGGATGCCCGAGGACGACGACCTGAACTACGCGTTGCTGGCACTGCGCGTGCTGGAGACGCACGGTCGGGGCTTCACCAGCGCCGACGTGGCGCAGGCGTGGCTGGACTGGCTGCCCGGCGGGCGGGTCTTCACCGCCGAGCGGGTGGCCTACCGCAACCTCCTTCTCGGCTACGCGCCGCCGCGGAGCGCCCGTCGGCACAACCCGTTCCGGGAGTGGATCGGCGCGCAGATCCGCACCGACGTGTACGGCTGGGTCAACCCCGGCCGGCCGGACCGCGCCGCCGAGCTGGCGGTGCGGGACGCGACGGTCAGCCACGTCCGGGGTGGGGTGCACGGCGCGCTCTGGGCGGCGGCGCTGTCCGCCGCCGCGCCGGTGGCTGACACCGTGGACGAGGTGCTGGACGCCGCCGAGGCGGTGCTGCCGCCGCGCAGCCGGTTCGCCGCCACGGTCCGGGAGGCGCGCGCCCTCGGCGCGGGGACCGACGACTGGGAGCGCGTGGTCGACGAGCTGTACGCACGGCACGGCCACCTGCACTGGGTGCACGTCCGCAACAACGCGGCACTGGTGGCCGCCGCCCTGGCCTACGGCCGGGGGGACCTGGAACGGTCCATCACGGCGGTGGTCAGCGGCGGCTGGGACACCGACTCGACCGGCGCGACGGTCGGCGCGGTGACCGGAGCGCTCACCGGCGCGTCCGGGTTGCCGGCCCGCTGGGTCGACCCGCTGCGCAACCGGCTGGCCAGCAGCATCGCCGGCTTCGACGGGATCGGCTTCGACGAGCTGGCCGAGCGGACCCTCGCCCTGGCGCAGCCGGGAAGCAGCACGGAAGGGAGCGTGGCATGAGCGCGCGGGTGGCGGTGGTGGGCAGCAGCAACCTGGACCTGGTGGTCACGGCGTCGCGGCTTCCCCGCCCCGGTGAGACGGTGCTCGGCGAGAACTTCCGGACCGTACCCGGCGGCAAGGGCGCCAACCAGGCCGTCGCCGCCGCCCGGGCCGGCGCGGCCTGCGACTTCGTGGGCGCGGTCGGCGACGACGAATTCGGTACCCGGATGCGGGCGAGTCTCGTCGACGCCGGCGTGGACGTCCGGGGCCTGCGGACCGTCGCCGGCCCCTCCGGCGTCGCGCTGATCGCCGTCGACCGGGACGCGGAGAACTTCATCGTGGTCGCGCCCGGCGCCAACGGCACGCTGACCGAGCTGGACGCGGACGACCGGGCGACGATCGCGGCGGCGGACGTGCTGCTGCTGCAACTGGAGGTGCCGCTGGCCGCCGTGCTCCAGGCGGCGCACTGGGCCCGGGCCGACGGCACCACAGTGGTGTTGAACGCCGCTCCGGCCGCCGCGCTCCCCACCGAACTGCTCGACCTGGTCGACGTGCTGGTGGTCAACGAGCACGAGGCGGCGGTCGTCGCCGAGGTCGCCTCCGACGACCCACCGGTGCTGCTCGACGCCCTGCTGACGCTGGTGCCCCGGGTGGTGCTCACCCTCGGCGCGCGCGGCGCCGGGTACGCCGACCGGCACGGCCTTCGGCTCGCGGTCCCGGCGCCGCAGATCGACGCGGTGGACACCACCGCCGCCGGTGACGCGTTCACCGGCGCGCTCGCCGTGGGCTGGGCCGAGCGGGGCGGCGCCAGCAGCGAGGACACCGTCACGGCCAGCCTGCGCTGGGCCTGCGCCGCCGGCGCGGCCTGCGCCCAGCGGCCCGGAGCGTCCACCGCCCTGCCCGAGCGGCCGGCCATCGACGCCCTCTACGACGCGACCTACCGAGGTGCACCGTGAGCTTCAACCCGTACGTCCCACGCCCGATCGACCGGCCGACCGAGGTGCCGCTGGGCGGGCACGCCGACCTGAGCACCCTGGACGAGGCGAAGATCTTCGCCGCCCCGACCGACCCGGCCGACTGGCCGGCCTGGCGGGAGCAGATCGCCCGCTGGCGGGTCGACGCCCGGGACCGGATCGGCTACGTCGGCGAGCACTACGACGAGATCGCCAGTGACTGCTTCAGCGTCTGCCTGGCCTGGCTCTGGGACGAGACGCTCTACGACCACGAACGCGGCGTCTTCACCGTCGATGAGTTCCTCGACGCGGCCGGGCGGGACTTCGGCGGCTTCGACGGGGTGGTGCTCTGGCACGCGTACCCGGTGATCGGCCTCGACGACCGCAACCAGTTCGACTGGTACCGGGACGTGCCGGAGCTACCCGAGGTGGTGCGCGCGTTCCAGCAACGCGGGGTACGGGTCTTCGTCGACTACAACCCGTGGGACACCGGTACCCGCCGTGAATCGGGCAGCGACGCCGAGGAGGTCGCCACCCTGGCCGGCAAGCTCGGCGTCGACGGGGTCTTCCTGGACACCCTCAAGGAAGGCGCCGGGGAGCTGCGCGCCGCGCTGGACGCGGTGCGCCCCGGCATGGTCCTGGAGGGCGAAAGCCGGGTTCCCCTGGCCCGCATCGCCGACCACGCGATGTCCTGGGCGCAGTGGTTCGCCGACTCCGAGGTCCCCGGCGTGCTGCGGGCGAAGTGGTTCGAGCGACGGCACGTGCTGCACCACACCCGGCGCTGGCACCGCGACCACCTCGACGAGCTGCACTCCGCCTGGCTCAACGGCGTCGGCGTGCTGGTCTGGGAGAGCGTCTTCGGCGTCTGGGTCGGCTGGAACGAGCGGGACCGCGCGGTGCTGCGGGCGATGCGCCGGGTACAGGCCAGCCATGCGGCGTGGTTGCGCGCCGAGGACTGGGTGCCGCTCGCTGACCATCCCGGCGACGGCCAGGTGTACGCGTCCCGCTGGACGCACGACGACGAGCCGCTGTGGACGGTGGCGAACCGGGGCGCGGACCACGACGGCCCGTGGCTGATCACCGACCCGAGCGCCGGCCGACACTTCGTCGACCTGGTCACCGGTGCCGAGCTGACCGTCACCGAGACCGTCGACGGTCGGCTGGCGGTGGGCGGCCCGCTCCCGGCCGGCGCGATCGCGGCCGTGACGCGTGGCGTCGCCGCCGCGCACCGGCACGAGCCGCCGACCGGTGACCCGTCCTTCCCGGCCCGCGCCGCAGTGCGTCGTCGTACGCCGTGGGCGCCCCGACCGCAGGTGCCGCCGGGCCTGGTCGCCGTCGAGGGCGGCCGGCACGACCTGGTCGTCCGGCACCGGGTGCGGGAAACCGGGCTGTACGGCGAGGCGCCCTACGTCGACGAGTGGAAGCCGCTGCCGCCCCGGCTGCACCATCCCGGCACGCTGCGGCGCAGTGTGCGGCTCGGCCGGTTCGCCATCGCCGTGCACGAGGTCACCCACGGCGAGTACGCCGAGTTCCGGCGCGCCACCGGTTACGTTCCGGTGCGCCCGGAGCGGTTCACCGCCGGCTCCGGTCCGGCCGGCGCCCCGGTGACCGGGGTCGAGCTGGCCGACGCGCGGGCGTACGCGGCGTGGGCCGGGCTGCGCCTGCCCACCGAGGACGAGTGGCAGGTCGCCGCCGAGGCGGGGCTGCTCGTGCGGCGCGAACCGTTGGTGTGGAACCTGACCGAGAGCGAGCACTCCGACGGTCGTACCCGGTTCGCCATCCTCAAGGGCGGCGCACAGTACCGGGCGGAGGGCTCCGACTGGTACCTCGACGGCGGCCCGCAACCGGCGGACGTCTCGGTGAAGCTGCTGCTCACCGGCGCCGGTCTCGCCCGCTCCGAACAGGTCGGGTTCCGCTGCGCGGCCGACCTGCCGGAGGCGACGGAGGTGACCCGGTGACCGCGCCACTGGACGGCGTCAAGGTCGTCGACCTGGCCACCCTCTTCGCCGGGCCGCTCGCGGCGGCGTTCCTCGGTGACTTCGGCGCCGACGTGATCAAGGTGGAGCATCCGGCCAAGCCGGACCCGTCGCGGGGACACGGCCCGGCCCGCGACGGCGTCGGTCTCTGGTGGAAGGTGCTCGGCCGCAACAAGCGCACCGTCACCCTCAACCTCTCCGACCCGGACGGGGCGGCGTTGCTGCGCCGGCTGCTCGCCGACGCCGACGTGCTGGTGGAGAACTTCCGCCCCGGAACGCTGGAGCGGTGGGGGCTCGGCCCGGCCGAGCTGCACGCGGTCAACCCCCGGCTGGTGATCACCCGGATCAGCGGGTTCGGCCAGGTCGGCCCGTACGCCCGCCGACCCGGCTTCGGCACCCTCGCCGAGGCGATGAGCGGTTTCGCGGCGGCCACCGGGGAACCGGACGGGCCGCCCACGCTGCCCCCGTTCGGGTTGGCCGACTCGGTCAGCGCGCTCGCCGCCGCGTACGCGGTGATGCTCGCCCTGCGGGCCCGCGACGTCACCGGCTCCGGGCAGGTGGTCGACCTCGCCATCATCGAGCCGATCATGGCGATGCTCGGGCCGCAGATCACCTGGTACGACCAGCTCGGCTACGTGCAGCCCCGGCTGGGCAACCGGTCCAACAACAACGCCCCGCGCAACACCTACCGGTGTGCCGACGGGCGCTGGGTGGCGGTCTCCACCAGCGCGCAGAGCATCGCCGAGCGGGTGCTGCGGCTGGTCGGCCGTGCCGAGCTGATCGATGAGCCGTGGTTCGCCACCGGCAGCGGCCGGGCCGCGCACGCCGACGAGTTGGACGCGGCGGTGAGCGCCTGGGTGGCGCAACGCGACCGTGACGAGGTGGTGGCCGCGTTCGAGGAGGCGCAGGCCGCGGTCGCGCCCGTCTACGACGTGCGCGACATCCTCGCCGACCCGCAGTACGCCGCCCTGGGCACCGTGCACACCGTGCCGGACGAGGAGTTGGGCGAGGTACGGATGCAGAACGTGCCGTTCCGGCTCGCCGAGACGCCCGGCGAGATCCGGCACGCCGGCCGACGGCACGGCCAGGACACCGACGCCGTCTTCGGCGCGCTCGGCCTGAGCGCCGAGGAGTTGGCCGCGCTGCGCGAGTGGGGGGTGCTCTGATGCTGTTGAGCTGGCTCTACGTGCCCGGCGACCGCCCGGACCGGTTCGCCAAGGCGGTCGCCTCCGGTGCCGACGCGGTCATCCTCGACCTGGAGGACGCCGTGGTCGCCGGGCGCAAGGCGTACGCCCGGGACGCGGTAGCCGAGTTCCTCGCCGAGGCGCACCCGGTGCCCGTGCAGGTCCGGGTCAACGAGCTGACCGGCCCGGACCTCGATGCCGACCTGGCGGCGGTGGCCGGCCGGCCCGGGTTGGCCGGGCTGCGGCTGCCGAAGGTCGAGTCGGCCGCGACGCTGGCGGCCCTCGCCGAGCGGGTCGACGTGCCCCTGCACCCGCTGATCGAGTCGGCGGTCGGGCTGGAAGCCGCGTACCCGATCGCTTCTGCCCACCCGGCGGTGGCCTCGATCGGGCTCGGTGAGGCCGACCTCCGCTCGGATCTGGGGGTCAGCGACGACGACGGGCTGCTCTGGGCGCGCGGCCGGGTGGTGGTCGCGGCCCGCGCGGCCGGTCTGACCCCGCCGGCCATGTCGGTGTACGCCGACGTCGTCGACCTCACCGGTCTGGCCGCCTCCTGCGTGGTGGGTCGACGGCTCGGTTTCCTCGGCCGCGCGGCGATCCACCCCCGCCAGCTCCCGGTGATCGTCGACGCGTTCCGGCCGGCCGACCGGGAGGTGGCCCGTGCCACGGAGCTGCTGGCCGCCGTGGCGGACGCGCACCAGCGCGACTCCGGAACCGTGGTCCTGCCCGACGGCCGGTTCGCCGACCGGGCGATGGTGGCCGCCGCCCGTCGGGTTGTCGACCTCGCCGCCCGCTACGCCGCCTGAGCCTCGCCGACTGTCTGATCTGCGTGACCGGCCGCCGGCTGCGTTGCACCCGGCGGGTCGAGCCCGTCGAGTCGGGCGAGGTCGGCGGTGCCGTTCCGGACCACGGTCGCGGCCAGCGCGACGGTCGCCGGCTGGACTCCGCTCTGCTGCTCCGCGGTGGCGATCCGGACCGACTGTGCGAGATGCGCCCGCAGGTGCCCGGCGAGCAGGCGGTGAAACGGCGCCCCGGTGGCCGCCCGCAGCGCGGTCATCTCCTGCGCGGTGGCCATGCCCGGCATGTCGTGTCCCTCGTGCGGATTCGTCGTCGGCGCGGCGGCGTCGGCCAGCAGCCGGTGGGCGTGGTCCAGTTGAGCGCGCTGGGCGGTCGCGAGCTGGGCGGCCGTCCGCCGCCAGGCCGGGTCGGTGGTCCGCGCCGGCACCAGATCGAGGACGGGCAGCAGGCGTTCGGTCATCGCCACCGTCAGTTGCAGCCAGGCGATGTCGGTGGGGTTGAACGCCGTACCCGTGGGTGTCGGCGCGGCCGTCGCCGGTGGCGCGGTCGCGGGTGGTGCGGTGGTGCTGGCCGCGCCCCGTGGCCCGGCGCCGCAGCCGGCGACGAGCAACACGGCGATGAGCACTGTGGACGTCGTGGGCTGGCGCATCCGACTCCCTTTCGCCCAGGGCGGCGGGCCCGGTGTGACCGGACCCGCCGCCGTGGTGTGGAGCTGTCGCTCAGATCGGTCGGCCGTCGTGACCGCACTTGATGACGGGACGGATGCAGTCCTGGACCCGGCGAGCCAACTCCGCCACCGGCCAGGCGTTGAAGAAGTCGCCGTGCATCGTGTAGCCCGGCCCGGAGGCCAGCCGGAACCGCGACGGGTCGCCGGTGACCGGGTACCGCAGCACCTGGCGCAACTTCGGCACGTGCACCGGGTGGGTGCTCGGGCATGCCTGATTCACCGGGTACGCCAGGTGGCTCTTGTGATCAGGCGAGTCGAGGTCACGGCCGTTCCAGCACTGCGGGAAGTCCAGGTACGACTCCAGCATCGTGCCCGACGGGCAGTTGACGAAGTCCTTCGACGGCGGCACGTGCCCGGCGTGCAGGCAGGACCAGCGGGCGATGCTGTCGTTCGGCCCGGTGGCCCTCGCGTTGCCGGCGACGAGCCGCAAACCCAGCGGGAACGGCTGGGTGTTCGCGACGACGTCGGCGCGTACGCCCTCGCCCAGGTAGTAGAACGTGGCGATCGCCGGCTCCACCGGGACGTTGTCCCGGTACAGGGTCGGTACCCAGTACGACGAGACGTCCACCCGAGGGTTGCAGGTGGTGGGCGAGTTGACCAGGTCGGGGAGGGTGGTCCTGGCGTTCGTCACCGTGCTGCCGAAGAAGCTGTGCATGTGCGACGCCCCGGGCAACCCGGGGAAGATGATCGGGTCGTCCGGCAGCCGGTGGCTGTAGGTGCAGTCGGCGGGGAACTCGGCGACCCGGATGGCGTTGGTGCCGTAGTCGGCGCCGGCTCGGCCGGGGGCGGCGTCGGCCCGGTTGGTGGTGGACACCAGGTATGTGCCGAGTAGCACCAGCAGTGCGCCGATCGCCGTGGCGAGGCGCCGTCGGCGGGGGATGCCGGAGAGGGGTGCGGCCCTGTCCATCGTGACTCCTGTCGGGGGACGGGTCAGGGACAGCTCCGGCGCCGCCGCCGAAGGCATCGGAGTTGTGCCTGGCCAGACTGGGTGGTGGCCGGTTGGGCCGGTGCGAGAGAGCGCTCTCACTGCTCCCAGCCTCACGCTGAAGTCGACAATTGTCAATACGTGCCGCAGTTGGTGGAAAAGTCGACGAAGGGCCGGGCCCCGTGGTGGGGTCCGGCCCTTCGTCGTCGTTCGGCGTGCTGAGTCAGCTGGTGGCGTAGCCGCGGGTGGCGATCCAGTCGGCGAGGTGCTCGACGGTGACCTCGTAGGAGGCGGTGTTCGCATCGGCGGAGTCGGCGATCTTCACCACGTTCCCGCCGTCGCGGTAACCCACGACGCTGATGTAGTGCCCGCCCTCGAAGGAGTGCACGCCGCCGTCGGTGTCGACGCTGGTGCCGGCGATGTTCGCGACCACGGCCCGGCCGTCGTCCACGGTGCGCACGATGTCGGCGCGCAGCCGGTCGGTCTGCTTACCGTCAGCGTTGGGGCTGGAGATCTCCACGCTGTGGTAGGCGTCGTTCTTGCCGGTTTCCTTGTTCAGCACCGGGGTGATGTCGTTGATGGAGTTGGTGCCGGCCTCGGTGGTGCCCATCTCCTTGGCCATGGCGTCCACGCTGATCTCCTTGCCCTGCACGGACAGGGCGTTACGCGTGGCGGCCGGGCCGCAGTAGTAGAAGTTCGGCTGGGCCTCGTAGCGCACACCGAGCTGACGCTCACCGGCGGGCTTACGGTCGCTCTGCGTCTGGGTGGCCGGCTTGGCATCCGACGCGGCGTACGCGGCGGTCACCGGTCCGGCGATAGCCCCACCGGTGAACGCGAGGCCAGCAGCGGTCAGAGCGGTCTTACGGATCAGATCGGTACGCATGATGGCGTGCTCCTCTGCATCGGGGGTGCCCGCACGGCTCTCAACGGGGGGTCAGTACGACCGTGCGGGAAAAGTTCGAGGGGTTCTGCCCGGTGACCCGCGAAGGGGGATCGGCGTCGGGACAGGATGTAACCGTTCGCGGTGGCAGGTCATTCCGCCTACCCGCGGGGGTCGGCCGGGTTGTGCCGGTCGGCCGCTCGGGGGTGTAACCGGGGCGGCCTGGCGGGTGTTCCCGGCGGGGCCGGCGCGCCAATGACCCGGGCTGTTGCGGTGGTCTGCCAGGTATAACGACCCGGTCCGGCCGCCGATTCCGCCGACGGGGTGGCCCCGACCACCCGACGCCAACGGTCAAACCCGACAAACACCCACCCCGCCGCCCCCGGCGAACCCGACACGGAGGCCCCGACGGCGTGATCCACTCGGGTTCCTGAAGGTCGCGGTGTCCGGTTGGCGGGGATACCCCGACATCATGAAAGCCGAGTGGATCATGCCGCTGCGTGGCGGCCGGCGGCACCTGCGCGGCAGCAGGCAGGCGAGGCGAGACGCGGCGGCATGGTCCCGACGTGCGGGTGGGGCAGCCCGAACGCGTCGGACTGCCCCACCCGGAGAGCGCGGGGATGCGATCAGAACCCGAGGACGCTCCGCCCGCCGACCACCGGCAGTCGCAGTTCGCTGTCGTTCGGCGCGACCCGCAGTTCGGTGCCGGCCAACGGCAGCAGGGTGTACTCCTGGTCGCTGGAGAAGACGACCACGCCGATCCGGTGCCCGGCCGGGAAGACGTAGTCCTTCGGCTCCATGCTCCACCGGTAGTCGTACAGCTTGCCCTGCTTGACCGGCTCGGTGCGCGCGGCGCTCTTGCGGTTCTGCGGGTCCATCCAACCTCGCGTCACCACGGTCGGGGCGGCGGTCGACCCGGCCGGGCCGTAGTCGACCAGGTACGCGGTGAGGTTCGCGTCCGGCTTGTTGTCGATCGCCATCCGCAGCCGCATCTCCGGACGCCCGGAGATGCGCACGCTCTGCGTCAGCTCCGGGGAGCGGTAGGCGAGTCGGTTGGCGCTCGCGGTGTCGGGGTTGGACACCAGGGTGTCCGGGTGGATGGTCCGGCCCTCGTCGACGAAGCTCTGCTCGACCTTGGCCTTCGGCGGCTTACCGGTGGTGAGCGCGCCGGGCGCGGTGGCGTCGGTGGCCGCGAAGCGCAGCCCGACCTCCCGCGCCGCCGGGTCAGGCCAGTTGGCGTACGTGGTGTAGGCGCGGTCCTCGCGCTGGAGCACCGCCGTCGGCTCGTCCATGACGCCGTTGCGTACGTTCCACAGCCAGAAGTCGAACCAGCGGTTCTCGGTCTGCTTGTAGGTCCACGTCTGCCCGCTGGGCAGGGTCACCGACGCGCTGCTGCCCGGGCCACCGTGCCCGCCCTGGTGCAGCCAGATCTTTCGGGGGACGTCGCGCTTGGCGAGCTGGTCCCACCAGCCGGCGAAGTGCTCGGTCTTCACGTTCCAGTCGTTGAGGCCGTGCACGACGAAGACGCTGGCCTCGACGTCGCGGGCGTCGAGGTAGTCGCGGTCGCGCCAGAACGTCGAGTAGTCGCCGGTGACCCGGTCCTGCTTCGCGGTGATCTCCGCGAGCTCGTCGGCGCAGGGCCCTTCGGCGCGGGCCTGCCCGGCGGTGTACTGGGCCAGGATGTCGAGGTCCTCGCCCTGGAACGTCCCGGGTGCGACCACCAGACCGTTGGCCCGGTAGTAGTCGTACCAGCTGCTGATCGCGGAGACCGGCACGATGGTTCTGAGCCCCTTGACGCCGGTGGTGGCCACCTGGTTGGGCAGCGTCCCGTTGTAGGAGACACCGGTCATGCCGACCGCGCCGGTGGTCCAGCCGGCGGTGACCGGGGCGCCGTTCGCGTCGTACCCCTTCGCCCGGCCGTTGAGCCAGTCGATGACCGCCTTGGTGCCGAGCGTCTCGGCCTGGTCGCCGCTGGTCGGGCAGCCGTCCGAGTCGCCGGTGCCGACGCTCTGGCCGAGCACCACCGCGTACCCGCGGGGCACGTAGTAGTCGTCCAGCGAGCCGGGCAGGTTCGCCTTCGCCTGGGCCCGCTGTGCGCCGGCGTCGGGTGCGCGACGCCCGTCGCGGTCGGTCAGGCCGTTCTGCGGCAGATCGTCGACCAGCACACTCGGGTACGGCACGTCACCCCAGGTGCCCTTGCGGTACGGGCTGTGCTCGAAGATGACCGGCACTTTGAAGCCTTGCGTGGCGGTCTCCCGGGGGCGGGAGATGTCGATCGCCACCCGGTCGGGTCGACCGTCGTGGTCGGTGTCGACCGAGGTCTGGACGAACACCCGCTCCTCGATCGCGTCGGCGAGCGAGAACACCGGTTGGGTCATGCCGTCGCTGACCACGATGCCGGTGGGCGTGGTGGGCGTGGGCGGAGCCGCAGCCGCTGGTGGGGCTGCGCTGAGGACCAGAGCGCCGGACACGCCGACGGTCAGGAGTGCCAGATGACGGGGTCGACGCATGCGCGTCTCCCTTCGGTTGGGCTGGTTGCCGGGGGTCGGCAGGGCCAATCTCGAAGATCCATTCGTCGTCATGCTAGGTCCGGGCCCGCGTCCCGTCGATCCCTTCGGCTGGGGAGGCAGCTGCCGTCCACACCGTCGCTGCCGGTCCGGGGAGTGGCAATCGAAACGACACGAACTGGGCCCGGTGGCGAAACAGCGCCGAAACCCTCAGCGCGCGGGCGGGAAAACCCCTCGTCGAGGGGTGCCCTGGTGATCCTTTCCCTGCATATGATCTTGCGGGAGGTCGCCCGAAGAGGCGGCTTCGTCCACATGAGACGAGGAGCACCATGCTCAGGAAAACGCGGTGGCTGTTGGCCGTCGCCGTCACGGCCACGACGCTGACCGCCCTACCGGGCGGCGCTGCCACGGCCGGGACCAGCGACATCGGTCGGACCGGCACACCCGCAGCCTTGGCCGACCAGAAGACGCACACCGTCACCCTGCTGACCGGGGACGTGGTGACCGTACGGGACACCGGATCGGGCTGCCCGCAGGCCACGGTGCGGCCGACGGACGAGAACGCGGTGATCCGTCAGAGCTGCGGTCCCGACGGTCACCTGCACGTCATCCCCGCTCGCGTTGCTTCTCAGCTCGGCTCGGTCCTCGACCCCGACCTGTTCGACATCACCACGCTGATCGCCGACGGCTACGACGACGACAACTCCGCCGAGCTGCCGCTCATCGTGCAGCCCGCCACCGCGTCCGCCCGAGTGGCCGCGCTCGGTGACGTGCTGCCGCTGCCCAGCATCGGCGCGGTCGCCGGCCGCGTACCCAAGAAGAGCCCGGCCACGGCGAAGCTCGCGACCAACTCGTTGCTCGCCGGCGCGAAGAAGGTCTGGCTCGACCGCAAGGTCCGGGCCACCGCCCTGACCGGCGGCGGGCGCCCCGCCGGCCTGGACCGCAACCTGGGTCAGATCGCCGCGCCGGACGCCTGGAAGGCCGGCTACACCGGCAAGGGCGTCCGGGTAGCGGTGCTCGACACCGGCGCCGACTTCACCCACCCGGACCTGGTCGGCCGGGTCGCCGAGCGGGCCGACTTCACCGCCGAGGGCGGTGACGCCGTCGACCACAACGGCCACGGTACGCACGTCGCCTCGACCATCGCCGGCACCGGCGCGGCCGCCCACGGGCAGCGTCGCGGCGTGGCGCCGGACGCCAAGCTGGTGATCGGCAAGGTCCTCGACGACCACGGCTCCGGCGACGACTCCGGCATCATCGCCGGCATGGAGTGGGCCGCCACCCGGGCCGACGTCATCAACATGAGCCTCGGCGGCAGCGACCCGGACGACGGCAACGACCCGCTGTCGCTGGCCGTCGACGGTCTGAGCAGGTCCACCGGCGCGCTCTTCGTCATCGCCGCCGGCAACAGCGGCGGGGCCATCTCCTCGCCGGGCTCGGCCGCCAGCGCGCTGACCGTCGGCGCGGTCGACCGGGACGACAAGCTCGCCGAGTTCTCCAGCCGCGGGCCGCTGGTCACCAGCAACGTGGCCAAACCGGAACTGGTCGCGCCCGGTGTCGACATCGTCGCCGCCCGGGCCGCCGGCACCAACCTCCGGGACCCGATCGACCGGTACTACGAGGCGATCAGCGGCACCTCGATGGCGAGCCCGCACGTGGCGGGCGCCGCCGCGCTGCTCGCCCAGCGCCACCCGGACTGGACCGGTGAGCGACTCAAGGCAGCCCTCGTCGGCGCCGCCGACCCGCTCACCGGCATCGACCCGTACGCCGTCGGCGCCGGTCGGCTCAACGCGGCCCGGGCCCTCGGCGGTCCCACCAGCAACCAGCCGGTGGTCAACCTCGGCACCTTCGCCTACCCGCAGTCCGGGACCAGCGAGACGACGTTGAGCTGGACCGGTGAGTCGACGGCCGTTCTCGACCTCGACGTGTCGATCGTCAACCACGACGGCCAACCGGTGCCGCGCGGTGCGGCGTCGCTTTCGACGACCCGGCTGACGCTCAAGCACGGCGCCACCGCCGCGGCGACCCTGCGGGTCAACCGTGCGGCGCTGGCCGCCCGGCCGGGCTTCTACCTGGCCACCGTCACCGCCCGTTCCGGCCGCAAGCTGGTCGCGACGACCCCGGTGAGCTTCTACGTCGAGCCGCCCAGCTACGACCTGACGATCCAGACGAAGCCGCTGCCGGGCCTGAAGGACGGCGCGGAGAGCTGGATCAACCTGATGGTCACCAACCTCACCGACCCGGTCATCTACTACGACGGCGCGGGCGGTACGCCCGGAGACACCTTCACGCTGCGCGTTCCGGCCGGCCGGTACGCGATCCTCGGCTCCTCCGTCGCCTACTACGTCGACAGTGACGTGCTGGAGACGACGCTCGCGGCCGAGGCCGACCTGGACGTGCGCGGCACCCGAAACGTGACGCTCGACCCGGCGCGGGCCAAGCCGGTGACGGCGACTGTCGACGGGGTGCCCACCACGCCCACCCGGACCGACCTCACCAACGTCCAGACCGCGCCGAACGGCCTGTCCTGGTGGCACCAGATCAGCGGGTACGGGACCAAGACGACGGTCCGCACCACCGCCCTGCCCAAGCCCACCGTCGGCTCCCGGCGCACCTGGGCGGCCGTCAACCTGGACTCGCCGGCCGGCACCGCCAACCCGTACCGCTACAACCTGGTGCACGAGTACGCGGGCGGCGTACCGGCCGACCCCGCCTTCCGCGTCACCACGGCGGAGCAGGCCAAGCTGGCCCGGATCGACGAGCGGTTCCACCAGACGGATTCACCGGAGATGTTCACCCAGTTGGTCCGTACCGGCATGACCCGCGACGGGGTGGGGGTGACCCAGACCCACGAGGGGAACCTGCCGCCGTACCGGACCGACTACCTATCGCCCGACATCCTCTGGGCCGACCAGGGCGTCTACGGCGGGCTTGCCGCGGACGAGGCGCCCCGCAGCTACCAGCCGGGCAGCCGGCAGACCAAGGTCTGGGCGCGTCAGCCGCTGCACTCCGGCTGGTACGACGACCCGGCCGGTGCCGACTGGAGTTGCGCCACCGCGCCGTCGCGGACCCGGGGCAACCTGCACCTCGACCTGGTGTCGCTGACCGACCAGCACCAGCGGGCCGACTGCCTCCAGGGCGAGGCGATCGGCGTGAAGCGCAAGCTGTCGCTGTACCGCAACGGCAAGCTCGTCGACGAGCGGTCAGGCCCGTACGGCGACTTCACCGTCGGGCAGTCGATGGCCGACTATCGGGTGACCCTCGACGTCGACACGAGCCTGATTCTGCCGATCTCAACCAAGGTCAACACCTCGTGGACGTTCCGGTCCGCCGGCCCCGACGGGACCGGGAGCCTGCCGTTGCCGCTGCTCGCAGTCGACTACGCCCTGCCGATGGACCACAACAACCACCCGGTCGACGGAACGGCCGAGTTGGCCGTCCGGCAGGCGCACGGTGTGAAGACGCAGAAGGTGACGTCGTTCCAGGTCTGGACCTCGACGGACGACGGCGCCACCTGGAACGCGGCCCGGGTCACCGGCAGCGGCGACAGCTACCGGGTCGCGCTGCCGACGGCCGCCGCCGGGCAGCCCGTGTCGTTGCGGGTGAAGGCCGCCGCCAACGGCGGTAGCGGAATCGACCAGACGATCATCCGGGCGTACCGCGCCGGCTGACCGTCGACGCGGTGGTGCGGCCCGGCTCCGGCCGGGTCGCACCACCGTTCTGTGTCGCTGACCGTCACTGGCCCTCCCAGACCGCCTTCGCCCCGGAGTCCCCGGTGCGGACCACGTAGTACACGGTGACGGCGGCGGCCACCAGCGACAACACCTGCAACGCCGGGGTCAGCAGCCGGGGGCGCACACCCTCGGCGGGCCGCGGTGGGACGAACCGGACCAGTGCCAGGACCACCACCCCCAACCCGATGCTGGTGTAGAGCGTCATGTCGCCGAATTCCTGGTGCGCCTGCAGCTTCGGGAGGAACTCGGGGGTGACCCGGTTGGCGGCGCGCATGCGCTCGAGGAAGGCGTCCCCGGAGAGCTTCGTCAGCAGGGCGGCGACCGGCGCACCCACGGCGAGCAGCCCCAGCACCCACCGGGTGTGCGGCCGGATCGGCGGGACGAACGCGTAACCGACAGCCAGCAGGGCCAGCAGCGGCACGAACGTGACCGCGGCGTGCAGCACCAGGGGGTGGGCAGGGATGCCCATGAACTCCTCGAACATCGGCGTCTCCTCCGGTGACATCGGCCTGGACGTTGATCGTCCAGTCAGGGACGCTATCGGTACCACGCGGGCGTGTCATCCCGTCGATCGCTCACCCGTCGCAGCGCAACGCGGCCAGGTCGACGGCGTCCGCCATCGCCTGCATGCCCTTGTCGTTCGGGTGGATGTGATCCCCGCTGTCGAAGAACGGCAGCAGCGCCTGGGGGTCGTACGGGCTGCGGGTGATCCGGTCGAAGTCGACCACGGCGTCGAACACGCCGCTGTGCCGGATCCAGTCGTTGACGCCCTGGCGCACGGCCTCACCGGCGGCGTCGTACTCCGGCCAGCCCTTGTACGCCATGACCGTGGCGCCCACGACGCACCTGCCGGCCGCGTGCGCCCGGTCGGCCAACTGCCGATAACCCGTGGTCAGGTCGTCCACGGTCACGCCGGTGTGGGCCTTGATGTCGTTGATGCCCTCGTACACGAACACCGTGTCGACCCCGGGATGGGAGAGCACGTCACGGTCGAACCGGCGCAGCGCGGACTCTCCGGCGCCGTCGGCGAGCACCTTGTTGCCGGAGATCCCGGCGTTGGCCACCCCTCTGACCGGGCTGTCCGGCGCGGCCTGGAGCCGCCGGGAGAGATAGTCGGGCCAGCGCCGGTTCGCATCCGTGCTGGAGGCCCACCCGTCGGTGATGGAGTCACCGAGGGTCACCACCGAGCGGGTCGCGGTGGACGTCCGCACGCTGACCGCGTCCAGCCAGTACCAGGAGGTCATCGAGTCGGTCCAGTTGGTCGCCGCCTCCTCGGCGGCGTGATCACCGGCGGTCGCGTACGACGTCTGCATGGCCATGCCGTGCCCGCTCGTCGGGCCCTGCGCGCCGGTGACGTAGAGGCTCACCACGAGATCGCTCTGGGCGGCCAGCCTGCCGGGCAGCGGGTCGCTGAGGACCATCTCCCCGGCCGCGACGGTGACCGACGGCTGCCCGCCGAAGGTCAGCCGCCGGTTGCTGCCCCGGACCAGTTCGGCGCCCTGCCGCTGCAACCCGGCGTACGCGCTGGTGAAGGTCACCGGGTGCTCGCCGAAGGCGTTGGTGAGGCGGATCCGCAGCGCGTCACCGCCGACGCTGGTGCGCACCACCAACCGATAGCTGCGCTCGGCGGGCCCGGCGCCCTGCCGGTCGGCACTGGCGGCCCAGGTGACCGCGAAGTGCCGGCCGGCAGCGGCCGCCGGGTCGTGCCGCGCCCGCGCCTGCGCCGCCGACGCGACCAGGGGTTCGCAGAGCAGCACGGCGACGGCGGCGGCCGCCCCGCGCCGGGCGAACCCGGCCCGCATCAGAGGTTCCTCAGGGCGACCGACTCGCCGGGGCGCAGGGTGACCTGGCGGGACCAGCCGTTGGCCAGCACGGTCGTGCTGCGGCCGCCCACGCTGGTCAACCGCGCCTGGGTGACCCGCCCGTCGCGCCAGCTGAGGTCGGCGGTGAAACCACCGCGTACGCCGACACCGGCCACCGAACCGGCGGACGCCCAGGCGGCGGGCAGCGCCGGCAGCAACTCGACGTGACCGGGCCGGGAGTAGAGCAGCATCTCGACGATCGCGGCGGGGGTGCCCAGGTTCGCGTCGATCTGGAAGATGCCCCGGCCGGGGTTCGTCTCGTAGATGTCGAAGAGGTTCATGGCGCTGCCGTTGCTGCCGTTCGTCGACGGCCGCAGGTTGTTGACGATGAGCTGGTACGCCTTCTCCGCGTCCTTGAGCCGCGCCCAGCACAGGCTGCGCCACGCGTTGGCCCAGCCGAAGCTGTTCATGCCGCGCGCGGTGAGCAGGGCGGTGGCACCGTCGACGATCTCGGCGGGGGTGGAGCCGTCCGGGCGGATCCGGTCGCCGGGGAAGAGACCGATGAGGGGGGAGAGGTGCCGGTGGGTGGTCTCACCGAGGTTGTCCGGTGACATCCACTCCTGCAACCAGCCCGAGGTGGGACTGACCTCGGGCAGGTAGAGGCGCTTGCGGAGGGCGTCGACGCTCCGGGCGTGGTCGGCGTCGCGGCCGAGCACCCGGGCGGCGGTGTGGTAGTTCTCGAAGAGGTTCCACACCAGCTCCTGGGAGTAGGTGTTGCCCCGGGTGTCCTGCGGCCCGTGCTCGGCCGACCAGTCCCGGTCGGCGACCAGCACCTCGCGCGCGGCGCCGGACGCGTCGGTGACGGTCGCGGTGACCAGTCGGGTCTCCCAGAACTCCACGGCACCCTTGATGACCGGGTAGATCTTCGCCAGGTAGCCGCGGTCCTGGGTGAACTCGTAGTGCTCGAACAGGTTCTGGCAGAGCCACGCGTTACCGCTCGGGTGCCACCACCACCCGCTCCCGCCGTACGGGTTGGTGGAGAAGGCGACGGCCCACCCGGCGACCCGGCCGCTGGTGTTGCGGAACCGGTTGGTCGAGGTGTTGAAGAGCCGCTGGGTGACCTCGGTCCAGACCGGCAACTGCGCCACGCAGTAGTCCGCGTACGCGTCGAAGGTGTCGGTGAGGCCGGCGCGGTCGGCCGGCCAGTAGGTCATCTGGATGTTGACGTCGCTGTGGTAGTCGCCCATCCAGTCCGGGTCGTTGCCGTCCAGCCACGGGCCCTGCAACCCGATCGGCAGGCTGCCCCGCGACCCGGAGATCAGCAGGTACCGGCCGAACTGGAGGTACGCGGCCTCCAGCTCCGGGTCGGCGACGTTGTCGCGCCAGCGCGCCTGCACCCGCTCCCAGGTGTCCAGTTCCCGTTGGGCGGCCGACGACGTGCCGAGGTCGATGGCGAACCGCTCGAACGCCGGGCGGACGTCGGCCACGTGGGTGTGCAGCAGCTCGCGGACCGACGCGCGCGCCGCGGCCAGGACCTTGTCCCGGGCCAGCCGTTCCGGCTGCACGGACGGGTCGCGGAAGCCGGTGGCGGCGGTCGGCGCGTAGTTGGTGCCGCCGCTGACGATGACGGTGAGGTCCCGGCAGCCGGTGAAGGAGATCGACGTGCCGGCCACCGTCACCGTCCCGGTGCCGCTGTACGCGGTGACGGCGGCGCCGTAGCGCAGCCCGTTGGCGAACGAGGCGCCGAACGACGCGTACCGGCCGGTGGGGTCGGCGGTGGTGGACTCGCCGTGGGTGCCGGCCAGGGAGACGGTGCCGGTGTACGTGCCGCCGCCCTGGGAGGTGAAGTGCAGGACGATGACGTCGTCCGGGCGGCTGACGAAGACCTCCCGTCGATAACCGACACCACCGATGTCGTACGCGGCGCTGACCAGGCCCTGCGCCAGGTCGAGGGTGCGGCGGTAGGCGTCGACCGCGCCGAGGTCGTGCCCGGGGATGTCGACGGTGAGCGTGGCCAGCATGGTGAGCGAGCCGAAGTCCTCGCGCCCGTAGGGGAACTGGCCGTCGCCGTCGAGCGTGTCGTTGCGGCCACCGGTCCAGAGCGTCGCGTCGGTGATGGTCAGGAGTTCCCGGGACGGGTCGTTGCTCGCGAGCGCCCCGAGTCGGCCGTTGCCCACCGGCAGGCCCTGCTCGATCATCGAGGTGGCGGAGCCGGGTGCCCGCCACCAGAGCTGGTTCTTCGCGGCAACCTCTGGGGCGAGCATCGGCGACGTGGTGGGACGCCGGGGTGTGGGCGTGGCGGCGAAGGCGGGTAGGCCACCGAGTGTGGTGGCCGCGCCGGCGGCGGCGGCCAGGGCGAGGAAGCCGCGACGGTTGGGGTGGTTGTCGCGCGTGCTGTGGATCTCCATGTCGGGTTCTCCAACCTGGGCGTTCGGCGGATGCGCGCGGCGGCGCGGCCCGGTTGTCGCGCCGGGCCGCGCCGGGCACGTCAGAGGGTCTGCGGTACGGCGATCCGGTCGATGTCGGGGGAGTACCAGGTGCCGCTGTCGAAGGTGATGGTGTTGACGCCCGCCTTCAGCGCCAGCTGGACGCTGACCGTCTCGACGGTGCCCCAGTCACCCGTGGAGGGGAACTTCAGGTAGCTGCCGTTGCCGCCGTTCGAGGAGACCTGCACCGACCGCGCGTCACCACTGACGTAGGAGACCGCGACGGTGTAGATGCCGTCCTTGCGCACGGTGACGTCGTTGAACCGCACCTTGCCGCCGACATAGAGGTTGCCGACCTTCTGACCGCCGGAGCAGGCGTCACAGCCGCCGACGGAGGCGTTGCCGGTCAGGGTGTTGACCGAAGCCTCGGCCTCGTAGCTGGTCGAGGTCAGAGCGGTGCCCGGCCGTACGGTGAACAGCCGTGAGCCGTGCGCGGGCAGCGCCGCGGTGATGGCGTTCTTCTGCGTCCCGAGGTCGCGGCGGTTCCACACGTCCCGGACCGCGGCGTTGCCGGTGAACCCGAACGACGCCCAGTGCGCGGTGACCGACGCGGGCGCGTCGCCGAGGTTGAACAAGGCCACGGTGTAGCTGCCGTCCGGGTTCTTCGCACCCCAGACCTGCTGGTCACCGGCGGGGGTGACCGGCCGGGCGGGCGCGCCGCCGTTCTGGTCGATGGCGATGACCTCGCGGTTGGTCAGCAACGACAACCCGTAGTCGTCGAGGCGGGTGATGTCGTCCCCGGTGTACAGCGGCGACTTCGAGATCGCCCACAGCGTCGCGTACGACTGGCGCTCGGCCCTGGTGAGGCCGTCCATCTCGCCGTTGCCCACGTTGAGCGAGTCGAGGTCGTTCCACCCGCCGGGGCCGGCCTTGCGGCTCCAGGCCGGCGCGTCGTCGAACCGGTCGTCGACCGAGTTCTCCCAGCTGACCAGGGTGTTGCAGTAGCACTCGACGTCGGTGTCGATGCGCCAGCCGTTGGAGTACCGCTTCCAGTCGGCGGCGTGGTTGATGTCGAGCGACCAGGACAGTTCGAGGTGGATCGGGCGGCCGGCGGTGGCGATGGCCTGCTGCCAGGCGGCCACGTCGGCCACGTTGTTGTAGTTGTCACCGGACTTGAACGAGCCCGGCCCGACCCCGTCGAGCTTGAGGAAGTCGTAACCCCAGTCGGCGAAGAGTTGCGCCTGCGAGCCGATGTACTTCTGGGCGCAGGGGTTGTCGAAGTTCAGCTTGTACGCGCTGTCCCAGCCGTTGGTGGTGCGCAGGTCCGGGTAGACGATGTCGGCGGTGGTGCAGTCGGGGGCGTTCCAGATCGGCGCGGCGCCGCCTGCGTACGCCTCCTTCTCCAGCCCGACGGGCAGGTAGATGCCGGCCTTCAGCCCCTTGCCGTGGATGTGCTCGGCGACTGCCTGCATCCCGCGCGGGAACCGCACCGGGTCGGGGGTCTGCCGGGCGTACTGGTCGAAGCGTGGTACCCAGTCGTTGTTGCGCCACCAGCCGGCGTCGATGTTGACGTACTCGTAGCCGTACGGCTTCAACCTGGTGGCGAGGGCGTCGGTCTGCTTCAGGACGTTGGCCTCGGTGAGGTAGCTGTAGTCACCGTCGGGGTTCAGGCCCGGGTACTTCGAGGACTGCATGGTCCAACTGGTCCACCCCATGAAGGGGCGCTGCGCGATGTCCGCCGCCGCCTGCGTCGGGGCGGCCGGTGGGGCGGCAGCCGTCGGGGCGGCCTGGGCTGGGGCGGCGCCCGCGGCGAGGAGCACGCCCAGCGCCGCCGCGACGAGCGGCACCCGGGTGCGGTGCTGTCTGCGCGGGCTTGTCGGTGACGGCATGGTCAACCTCCTGGTGGCACGCTGGGTCGAGCGCTATGGACGGCCGGTGGCCGGGGTGACGCCGGGTCAGGGGACGACGAGGGACTGGATGCTCACGGCCGCCGCGCCGCGGGCCCACTCCTCGAAGGGCAACGGGCGGATGGAGAGGGGACACCGAGCGGCGGCGCCGAAGACCTGCCGTTCGAAGCTGGTGCGGATGTGGCTGTCGAACAGGTCGTACGCGGCCAGCCCTTCACCGGACACGACGATGCGGGTGGGACCGACCAGGTTCGCGACGGCCGCGATGCCACAACCGATCGCGCCACCGGCCCGGGTGAAGACGGCCCGCACCTGCTCGTGGCCGCCGCGCGCCAGGGCCACCGCCTCGTCGATGGTGAGGTCGGGACGGCCGGTCCGGTCGCGGGCCTGCGCCACGATGGCGTCGGTGCCGGCGATCGACTCGACGCAGCCGCGACCACCGCAGTGGCAGTCCGGGCCGGTGGCGTCGACGGTGAGGTGCCCGATCTCGCCGGCCACGCCGTACGAGCCGGAGACCAGGCGGCCGTTGACGACGAGCCCACAGCCGATGCCGGTGCCCACGGTGATCAGGGCGAACGACTCCGCCCCCACCCCCTCGCCGAACCAGTGTTCGGCGGCGGTGAGCGCCTTGACGTCGTTCTCCACCGTGACGGTGAGACCGGTGCGTTGGGCGGCGAGTCGACCCAGCGGCACGTCCCGCCAGTGCAGGAACGGCGAGTAGCGCACCAGGCCGATACCGCGGTCGATGTCGCCGGAGAGGGCCAGCCCGAGCCGGCGGACCCGGGTGCGGTCGCCGGGGAACGCGCCGAACAGGTCGTCGGCGAGCCGGCCGACCTCGGTGAGGACCGCGTCGACGTCGGGGTCGTCCAACGGCCGGCGGGCGCTGGCGTGGACCTGCGCGCGC
This sequence comes from Micromonospora sp. BQ32, assembly GCF_059358895.1. Taxonomy (NCBI): domain Bacteria; kingdom Bacillati; phylum Actinomycetota; class Actinomycetes; order Micromonosporales; family Micromonosporaceae; genus Micromonospora; species Micromonospora sp. BQ32. The sequence continues at coordinate 187,624 of NZ_JCADBI010000001.1, forward strand.
AGATCGCAGACCACGCCGATCACCTCGTCGGCGGTGATTTTCACGCCGAGGAAGAATTCGCGTTCGGCGCGCACCGCGAGGGGGCTGGCGGGGCGGCCGGCGCCCGGCCCGGAGCGTTCGGTGGCGGCCAGTTCGTGCAGGTAGCCCAGGTCGATGAGCGGCCGGGCGGCCTTGGTGACGGCGGCGGAGGAGAGCCCGAGCCGGCGGGCGAGCGCGACCCGACTCACCGGCCCCTCGGTCAGCACCGTCGTGAAGACCGCTGTGGCCGCCGGTGGCCCGGCGAACGTGCCGGTGTCGATCCCAGGCAACATGGACGAAATCTAAGGCGAATATTTAACTTCTTCAAGTATTGATTTGCCTCAGTGCTCCGTCCTAGAGTCGGCGGCGCGCCCGGCACATCCCACTCAGGTCGCCGCCGCACGAATGCCGAGGCCGAGCAGGATCACACCGGTCAGCCGATCGAGCATTCGTCGCACCGATGCGGTGCGGAGCAGCCGGGCGGCGGCACCAGAGACGACGGTCCAACCGGCGAGCCAGCAGGTGTGCAGCGCGGCGTGTGCCGTGGCGAGAAGCAGCATCGGCACCAGCACCGGTCGGCCCGGTTCGAGGAACTGCGGTGCCAGGGTGAGGTAGATGGCGGCGGCCTTGGGGTTCAGCACGTTGCCGAGCAACCCCTGCAGGTACGGGTGGTCCACCCGCCAGGGCAGCCTCCGGGTGCGGACAGTCGGTCGCCGTCCCGCCTCCGTGCGACGGCGGGACGCGGACCAGAGCAGCCAGAGCCCGAGCCCGACCAGGTAACCGGCCCCGACCAGCTTGACCGCCCAGAATGCCTGCGACGAGCGGAGCACCAGCGCGGCCAGGCCGACAGCGGCCAGCGTGGCATGCACGTAGAGCCCGGTCACCGTACCCAGAATCACCCACCAGCCCTGCCGCCGCCCGCCGGTGGCGACCCGCGAGACGACCAGGGTCAGGCTCGCGCCCGGCGTGGCGGTGATCGGCGCCACGGCGACCAGGAAACCGAGCACCGCGACCCCGTGCATGCTCAGACCACCACCCGGTAGTGGGTGGTGAGGAGTCCGGCGTCGTCGTACACGTGGAACGCGACACCAGGCGGCTGGGTCTGGGTGGCCAACGGGCCCTCGCCCTCCCAGGGCATCCGCAGGGTGGAGACCACACCCGGGGCGATCCGCAGTGGACGGCCCGCGAAGGTGCTCGCGGCGGCGGTGTGAAAATGCCCGGTCAGCACGGCGACGACCTGCGGGTGGGCGGCCACGAGCGCGGCCAGGGGGTCGGCCGGCAGTAGCCGCATCGGGTCGATGACCGGGTGGTGCAGTACCACCGGCGGGTGATGCAGGGCGATGAACGTCGGCGTCTCGGCCGGCACCGAACCCAACTCGTCGGCGAGCCAGGCCATCGTCTCCTCGTCCAGGTGACCGTCGTCCGCACCGGGCACGGAGGAGTCGGCGAGGAGGAAGACCGCCCCGGCCACGTCGTGGCGGGCGTTGATCGGGCCGGTGGCACCGCCGTCGTCACCGAGCAGACCCTTGCGGTACGCGGCGCGCACATCGTGGTTGCCGGGACAGACCATCACCGGCAGCGGGGAATCGAAGAGCTTCGCGGCGGCCTCGTACTCGGCCACCTCGCCGTGGTCGGCGATGTCCCCGGTGATCAGGATCGCGTCGACCTGCCGTGGCAGACCGTGCAGGTAGTCCATGACCCGGGCGGTCCGCTCGGCCGACCGGGGATGGCTGTCGAGGTGGGTGTCACTGAGATGCGCGATGACCAGCACGAAGTCTCTCCTAACGGCTATTGACGTCAAAGCCGTTAGGGACGCTACTCCGGGCCAGGTCGGCCGCCCTACCGCTATAGCTCTGGCGGTCAGCTCCGGGAACGCGGCAGACAGTCCTTCTTGTACTTCAGGCCCGAACCGCACCAGCAGGCGTCGTTGCGCTCCGGTGGCCAGGCGATCCGCGCGCTGGGCCGCGCCGACACCTCGGCCGCGTAGCCGGCCCGGACCGCCGCGTCGGCCGGATCGCCACCCCGCCGACCGGCGAACGCGGTCAACCCGGCCACGGTCGCGCCGAACACGCCCAACCCGGTCTGACCGGCACCCCGCAGCCGAACCAGCTCCGTCTCCAGCCGGCCCCGGTGCGCGTCCCAGTCCGGCCCGTACACCTCCGCGAGGGCGGGATGCTCGGCGAGCAGGCGATCGAACTCGGCCCGCGGCCAGAAGAGCAGATCCGACTCGGCGTCCCGACGCTCCCCGGCCCGACGCACGAGCTGGGTCTCCAACCGGTCCGCCAGGTCGTCCTGCCGGTCGTGCGGCAGGTTCAGATTCCGGCGTACCCGATGGCGTTGTTGCAACAGGAAGAAGGCGACACCGGGCGCGTCCGGCGGACCGAGATCGACCACCGGGTCGATCGCGGTGCTGGCCGGCCCGGACGCCCCGGCCGCGCGTTCGCTGAGCACTGTGTCGACCGCCTCGCTCAGCCACGTCTCGGCGATGGCCGAACGCCCACCGGCGTCCAGCGCGGCACTGACGTAGGCGGGGGCGTCGGGCTGCACGAGCAGCAACGGACGCAACGCGGTCAACTCCGCCATCGCCTCGTCGTCGCGTCCACCGGCCCGGAACAGCGCGCGGGCCCGCAGCGCATGGGCGAACCCGGCCCGAGGGTCGTCTCCGGACGGGTACGCCGCCAGGGCTTGCTCCGCGTACCGCAGCGCTGCCTCGGGCCTGGCCCGGATCTCCGCGATCTCGGCGGCCAGCGTCAGCGCGTCCCCGGCGTCATCCGGGTCCTCCAACCGGCCCTGCTCGGCCGCCTCCGCGACGTCGGCGGCGACACCGAGCGGATTGGCCGTCCCGAGCGCCGAACGGCGAAGTTCGGCGAGGTCAGCCTTGGTGAGTATCTCTCTCGTCGGCACGATCTCACGGTACGTCGGGGTACTCGCGCTATGCGGGCAGATCACCTGTTACGCCGCTCTCATACCGCGTCTTCTCCCGCCCTGCCGGACGGACTACGACCACGCGCCGGCCGCCGCGGCCCGGGCGGCGTAGCTGTCGAAGTCGAGCGGGTCCCGCCCGAGAACCCGACGCACCCCGTCGGTCGGCTCGGCCAGATGGCCCGCCCGCATCCCGGCGAACAGGGTGTTCAGCGCCGTGGCCGCCTCCACCGGATAACCCTCGGCGAGCAGTTCGGCGTGGTACTGCTCAGGGGTGAGCTCCACGTAGCGGATCGAACGGCCGGTCACCCGGGCGACCGTCGCCACCGCCGCGTCGAAGGTGAGCGCACGAGGACCGGACAGGTCGTACACCTGTTCGTGGTGACCGGGCGACGTCAACAGCGTCGCGGCCACGTCGGCAACGTCCTGGGCGTCGACGAACGGCTCCGGGGTGGCGCCCATCGGCAGGGCCAGCCGACCGTCGAGCAAGGGTTGGCGAAACAGGTCCTCGCTGAAGTTCTGACAGAAGTTGTTCGGCCGGATGATCGTCCACTCGATGCCGGACTTCCGCACCGCCTCCTCGGCGGCGACCATGCCGGGAGAGAAGTCACCGACCTGATCGATCCCGCGCCCAGACAGCGCCACGATCCGGCCGACACCCGAGTCGACCGCCTGCGCCACGAAGTCGGTGGCCAGCGCGGGGTCCTCCGGTGCTAGCAGATAGACCGCCGAGGCGCCCGCCAGGGCCGGCCGCCAGGTGTCCCGCCGCGACCAGTCGAACCGCACCTCACCGGAGCGAGAGGCGGCCCGGACCTGCTGACCCGCCGCCCGCAGCGTCTGAACCAGTCGGCGACCGGTCTTGCCGGTCCCGGCCATCACGAGTGTCGAAGGTGCGTCCGTCGTCATGAGCCCGAGTCAACTCGCCCGGCCGCGGGCGGAACATGTCCTGCCGTACGCCAGGCATGTCCGATCGTCCGCGGTCCATCCTCGGCGATCTATCGTCGGAGCATGGACCCGTTCGACAATCTGCTGCGGGGCGTGCACGCCGACGGCGCGGCCTTCGGCCGGTCGGTGCTGACGCCGCCGTGGGCGCTGCGCTTCACCGACGGCGCCCCGCTGACGCTCTGCGTCCCGATGCGAGGCGAAGGCTGGATCTCCCACCCGGAGAGCGACAAGCCTCGCCTGGTCCGGGTCGGCGAGGCGGCCACCGTGCGCGGACCGGCACCCTTCGTCTTCTCCGCCGAGCCCCGGTCGAGCTTCGCGCCCGGCGAACTGCGGGACGTCCGACGCGGCCAGACCGGGGTGGTCGACCGGGCGGGCGCGGATCACAGCGACCGCCTCGTGCTGCTGGTCGGGGTGTACCACGTCCGGAATCGGGTGCCGCAGCGGCTGCTGGGTGCGCTGCCGCCGGTGCTCGTCGTGCCGGACGACCAGGACTGCGCCGCGCTGCGCGACTACCTGGACGCCCAACTCGACGCCGGTCGGCCCGGGCGGCAGGTGGTGCTGGACCGCCTGCTGGACTGGTTGCTGGTGTGCACAGTGCGGGACTGGTTCGACCAGCCGGAGGCCGAGGCCCCCGGCTGGTACCGCGCGTTGGGCGACGACACGGTCGGACCGGTGCTGCGCGCCATGCACGACGCGCCGGGCCGGCCGTGGACCCTGGCCAGCCTGGCCGCGCAGGCCGGCGTCTCCCGGTCCACACTGGCCAAACGGTTCACCGCGCTGGTGGGCGAACCGCCGCTCACCTACCTGACCGACTGGCGCATGACAGTGGCCGCCGACATGCTGGCCGAATCGACGGCGACCGTCGCCGCCGTGGCGCGTCACCTCGGATACGCCGACGCGTTCGGCTTCAGCGCGGCCTTCAAACGCGTACACGGCATGAGCCCCACCGGGCATCGACGGCTCACCCGGGTCGACGCCCCGGCGGCGTGACCGGCTGCTCTTCCAGGCCCAGAGCCGGAAGCAGGAGCACGGGGTACGCCCGGCGCGGCCGATCCCGTACACCCTGCACGCCGACGGGCGCCTCGGCGGCGACTCGCTCGCCCGCACCCACGGCTGGTACGACCTGACGGTTTCCGTCGTGGGTGACGCCGACTTCGCGTACCGCTGCGCGGGTCATGTTGAGAACGGCAAGGACAGCATCAGCGACCCGGCCCTCGGCGGGCTCGTTTAGGGCGGCCCGGAACGGCGGTGACGCTCGCGCCGCTCGCTGGTCAGCGGCGGACATGGTGGTGAGCGTTATGACTCAGCGGTATATCTATACCCCAGAGTCATAACGCTCATCACGTCGTCCGCCCGCCCGGACGGTCCGTTCCCGGCGCAGCCACGGCGCGGGTGATGCGGTCGCCGAGCCGCCGCAGGTGGTCGATCAGCTCCGCTGGCTCGTGGACGGTGAAGTCGCACCCGAGCAGCGTGAGCCGGAAGGCGAGCCAGTCGACGGTGTCTTCGGGGCTGTGCCACCGGCACGACGCGTCGTCGATCGGCACCAGCTCTCCGGCGTGGTCGCCCAGCCGGGCAGCCGCCTGCCGGGCCGGCAACGCGAGCGTCGCCACCGCCCGGAACACAGGTGCCAGGCTGTGCAACTGGTTGGTCACGAACGCGGACGCGTCGTCGGTCGGTAGCTCGCGGGGCGGCACCCGTACCCCGGTTGTGGTGGCGTGTTCGATGCGGTCGACGCGGAACGTGCGCCAGTCCTCGCGCTCGTTGTCGTAGGAGACGACGTACCATCGGCGGCCCACCACGACGAGCCGGTGCGGTTCGACGAGGCGCTGACTGATGCCGCCGTCGCCGTCGCGGTAGTCGAAGCGGACCCGCTCGTGTGTCGAGGCTGCCGCCGCGAGGACGATGAGCTGCGCCGGATCGACCAGCGACACCGCCGCCGCGGTCGACGACACGGTGGCTGCGGTGAGGGTGCCGACGTGGTGACGCAGCCGCGGTGGCAGCACCTGCTGCAGTTTGGCGAGCGCCCGCACCGACGCCTCGGCGATGCCGGCGACCGGTTGCCGGGCCGCGGTGTGCAGGCCGACCGCGATGGCCACCGCCTCCTCGTCATCAAGCAGCAGCGGTGGCATCGCCTTACCCGCGACCAGCCGGTAGCCGCCCAACGTGCCCAGGCTGGCCTGGACCGGATAGCCGAGTTCCCGCAGTCGGTCGATGTCGCGGCGCACGGTCCGCGGGGTCACCGCGAGACGCTCGGCGAGTTCGCTGCCGGGCCATTCGCGGGGCGTCTGAAGGAGAGAGAGCAGTCGTAACAGGCGGGCCGGCGTGTCGCGCATGCTCCCATGATGGGTCTTGATCTAGGACAGTTACCAGCCTAGATCGGGCCTACCGTTGTCCCTCTGGGTGCGCGGACGCCGCACCAGAACGAGGAGACGGACCGATGAAGGTTGTGCCCGACGGCTACCACACCGTGACCCCCTGGATCATTTCGCCGGGGAGGACGGGCGCACTGATCGACTTCATCGTCAGCGTCTTCGACGCCACCGAACTGGGCCGCATGGAGGTGGACGGGGTGATCGGCCACGCCGAGGTACGTATCGGGGACTCGGTCGTGATGATGTTCGACAAGCCCCAGTGGCCGGCCACGCCCGCCTTTCTGCGTCTCTACGTCGCCGACGACGCCGAGGTGCTCCGCCGGGCCGTCGAACGCGGCGCGAGCGTCGTCACCGAGCCGACCGAGCTCTTCTGGGGCGACCGGGTCAGCCGTTTCCGCGACCCGCTCGGCAACCTGTGGTGGATCCACCAGCGCGTGACGGAGCCCACCGAGGAGGAGATGGGCCGACGGCTCACCGACCCCGAGTTCACCAGGGCAATGGAGTACGTCCAGGGTGCGGACTTCTCTCCCCACCGCTGACCGTCAGCGAGGGGTTCGTCAGAACTCCTCGTACACCGCCGGGTCCTGGTCCGCGAGCCGCCCGTCCGGGCGGCCCAGCGCGGTGATGGCCTCGACCTGCGCGTCGGTGAGCTTGATGTCGAAGACGTCGAGGTTCTCGGCCTGCCGCTGCGGGGAGGCGGCCTTGGGCAGCGGAATCACCTGACGGGCCACGTGCCAGGCGAGGATCGTCTGCGCCGGGCTGACGCCGTGCGCGGTCGCGATCTCCACGACGACGGGGTGCTCCTGCAGGTCGTTGCCATGGCCGAGCGGGCTCCAACCCTGCACCAGTATGCCGTGCTCCCGGTGATAGTCGAGCGCCTCCTGCTGCGGAAAGTACGGGTGCACCTCGATCTGGTTGACCACCGGGGCGACCCCGGTCTCGGCCACCAGCCGTTCGATGTGCTCGGGCAGGAAGTTGGAGAGCCCGATGTGCCGAACCAGCCCACGCTCACGCGCCTCGATCAGCGCCCGCCACGCCTGCACGTACAGGTCGACCTTCGGGTTCGGCCAGTGGATCAGGTACAGGTCGACCCGGTCGAGGCCGGTGCGGAACACACTCTCCTCGATGGTGGTCAGCGCCTCGTCGTAGCGGTGGTGCCGCCCCGGCAGCTTCGAGGTGACGACCAGCTCGTCCCGCACGTCACCGGCCGAACGGGCGGCCCGACCCACCGCGCCCTCGTTCTCGTAGTTCACCGCCGAGTCGATCAACCGATAGCCCGCCCGGATCGCCTGACCGATCGCGTCGACACCCGCCGAGCCGTTCAGCCGGTACGTGCCGAGCCCGATCGCCGGCAGGGTGGTCCCGTCGGCTGCCGTCAGGTGCGGAATCGTCATGATTGGGACCCTACCCGCACGTGGGGGCGTCTCGGATGGCGAGTGCGGCTTGGACGAGCGCGGCATGGGTCAGCGTCTGTGGGTAGTTGCCGAGGTGGGCACCCGTCGCGGGGTTCAACTCTTCGGCGTAGAGGCCAAGTGGGCTGGCGTGGTCGACCATGGCCCGGAACAGCTCGACGGCTTCGCGGCGGCGCCCGGTGCGGGCAAGGCCCTGAACGAGCCAGAATGAGCAGGGCAGGAACGCGCCCTCGGTGCCGGGGAGGCCGTCACGTCCGGGCGGGTAGCGGTAGAGCAGTGGACCGCCGGCGGACAGCCTGTGCCGGATGGCGTCGATGGTGCCCCGCACCCGGGGTGACTCGGCCCGGTCCATGTCGAGCAACGGTAGGACGAGCAGGGCCGCGTCGAGATCCTGGGAGCCGTAGCTGCGGACGTAGCTGACCGCTGTCGGGTCGAAGCCGTGCGTCCGGACCTCGGCGGCGATGGCATCTCGCGATTTCTGCCAGCGTCGACGTTGACGGTCCCGCAGGGGATGCGTGTCGGCGATGGCCAGGGCGCGGTCCAGGGCGAGCCAGCCCATGAGCTGGGAATGGACGTGTTGGTCGGGCTCCCGTACCTCCCATATGCCGGCATCGGGCTCCTGCCAACAACCGGCGACCACGTCGGCGAAACCGCGCACTGCCCGCCACGTCTCGGAGTAGAGGCGGTGCCCGGCCTGAGCGAACGTGCAGGCGGCGTCAATCACCCAGCCGTAGCCGTCGAGCTGGTGTTGACCGGCGGCACCGTTGCCCACCCGTACCGGACGGCTGTCGAGGTAGCCGGGCCAACCGGATAGTTCTCGTTCCGCTGGTACGTGCCTGCCATGGAGGGTGAGCAGCGCCGGCAGGCGTGGCCGCTGCAACCGGCTGGCGTGCAACAGCCACGCGAGGAAATGGCGGGCCTCGTCGGTCTTGCCGACGCTGAGGAAGGCGCTGACGCCGATGCTGGCGTCCCGGGGCCAGACATAGCGGTAGTCCCAGTTTCGTCCCCCACCGGGATCCTCGGGCAAAGACGTGGTGGGTGCGGCCACCGGCGCTCCCGTGGGCGAGTAGGTCAGCAGCCGTAAGGTGAGCAGGCTTCGGACGACGTGTTCGCGGAAAGGTAGCCCGTCGTCGATTTCTGCGGTCCAGGCCCGCCATCGAGCCTCGTCCTCGATGAGCAGTTCCCAGGCGGCCGTCGGCTCGACGTGGATCACCGGTTCGCGGTGGGCCACGGCCAGTACGAGGGTGACCGGACGGCCCGGCCTGACGGTGATCGAGGTGGGCCGACCCGGTTCGATCCTGAACGTGGGCGTGCTGTGAAGCGCGACCGCAAGCGCGCCCCACTCACACACGAGGGCCTGGCGCCGGTGGTGGGTTCGCGGCCGGCGGTGCCGTGCGCCAAGGCGGGGATCGAACTCCACCACCGCGTCGACCGCTGCCTGCTCGGTCGACAGTCGTCGCACGATCAGGGTTGTGGGCAGCAGGCGACCGCTGACCTCGGCCACCATCGCCTCCGTGAGGCGGAGCCGGCCGCTGCCCACCAACCAGGTGGTCTCCAGGGTGGCGGTGTGCTGCCGGTACCGTCGTTCGACGACCGTGGCCGGCCGGGCCGGGCCGACCCGGAACGTTCCGGCTTCCGTGCCCCCGGCCAGTCGACCAAACAGGGGATCGCCGTCGAAACGTGGTACGCAGAGCCAGTCCATCGCGCCGTCACTCGCGACCAGGGCGGCGGTGCGAGTGTCGCCCAGCAGACCGTAGTCGCTGATTGGTGGCCCATCAGTCATGGAGATCGCTCCTTGACGAGCCGCGCTGGCGAACAGCGTGCGTCAGGCGGGGACAACAGCCGGACGCGGGTCACCGGGCTTGAAGGAGCAGCCCGAGACAGGCCCCGTAGATGACGTGGACGACAGCTGTGACCAGGGGGGTCTGGATGCCGTAGTTGAGGGCGAACAGCCCGGGCGGCTCCAACACCGCCGTGCTGGCCGGTCCCGCCCGTTGCGAGGCCATGCGCGGGTGGACACCAGGAAGCAGCGGAAGAATCACCGTCAACGCGATCCCGACGTGCAGGATCCCGAACAGCGCCCCGATCCACCAGTTGGCGCGGTGCAACAGCGCGAACGTGGCCGCGTAACCGAGGGCGAAACCCTGACCGGCGCAGAGGTGGAGGAAGAACCCGACGACCCGCGCCCGGTCGGGATCCTCGGTGACGAAGGTCCCGAGCACCAGGGGAAGGTCGAGCCGGGTGAGGCCGGCCAGTTGAGCGGTGATCATCGATGCGGTGAGCGCCGCGGTGGCGACCAACCCGAACAACGCCCATCCGGCCCAGTCCATCTCAGCAGTCGTCGACGCCGCGGGCGTTCTCGGTCATCGGTCCACCCTCCGGCTGAACAGCGTGAATCCCACGGCCCGGACCGGACACCCGCCCACCGGGCATCGGCGACCCGCCCGGTTTCTCACCATAAGCCACCGGACCTGTCGGCCTGACCTGCTCGCCCAGATGTCCCTTGACGAGGTGGCAGTCACGGCCAGGACGTCGGGGGTGGGCCAAATGCGCGACGACTGGCCCGCACAGCCAGAGCGGCGAGGGCAGCGTTGGCGCCGCCACCGATCACCGCGCCGATACCGAACGGTGCCGCGCGACCGAGAACGATGATTCCCTGCTTGGTCCCGTACTTCGTGACGAAGTGCCGACCCAAGATCTTGTTGATCTGACGCAGCGTCTCCGCAGGCACCTTCGCGACAACCTGACGTCCCCAGTGCTGCCCCGTGCGCTCGGCGACCTTGGTGATGGTGGCGGAGCCGGACCCGCCGAGCATGATTCCCATCACGATCGTTCGGCGGCGCTCAATCTCGTCGATGGGAACTCCGTGGACTTCGGCGATCGAGAGCGCGAAGAGGGCACTCAGCTCAAGAGATGAGAGAACCTCGCCGGCCGACAGTGCCAGTGCGATACCCGTGCCGACGCCGGGCGCCGCCGCGGCTCCGCCAACCGCAGCACCCGTCCCGGCCAGGGCGCTGACGTACATCCGCTCCAGATTGCGGATTACCTCTGCTGGTGTCGCCTCCGGGTTCCGCTGGCGGGCCCGGGCGATGTTCTTGCGCACCAGTACGCTCTGAACGTCGATTGCCCTGTCCAGGAGGTCGAGGACTCGCTGCCCACGTACGGCTGTTTCCGGAATCGGTTCGTCGAGGGCATCGTCGTCAACGGGTAGGGAGAGTTCGTTCTCGGATCCCTCGGCCTCGGGCGCCATTCCACATCCTTCATGATCGACAGCGGGAGCATCACAGTACGTGTCAAACAGGTCACCCCGGCTCAACCGGAGCGGCATCTCATCCCGCGCAGTGTCCACAGGCGAGTAGGCTGAACAGATCGAGCGCGACCGACGGACAAGGGCTGGGGTCAGCTCGTGCTGCTGGCGGTCGGCTGAAGCCGTTCCAGCAGGGTGCTCACCTCCGTGTGCAGGCGACGCAGCTCCGCAGCCGTGGGGGCCAGCTCGTAGCAGTGGTGGTGCGTGGCCGCGGAGAGCGTCACCCAGGCGAACGCCACCCGACGGGCGGTTTCGCGGCCCGGCCCGAGCCGGCCGCGCAGCATCAGCTGCTTCGCGCGGCCCTGCCGGCACGCCGCCACGGCCGGCTTCACCCGCCGCCAGTAGGCGTCGACGCCGCCTTCGAGGGCGAGCCGGATCAGACAGGCGCAGGCCCGTGGCCACCAGCCCGCGGTCACGGCAGTGGTGCCAAGTAGCCTGGCCCCGCGCAGCAGCTGATCGGCCGCCGCCAGGCAGCGCTGTGGCGTCGGCGCGGTCACGACAGCACCGCCGCGAGGAGGCGGGCGTCCGCGACCAGGCCGGGCAGATCCGCCAAGTACGCACCGTGCACACCCTCCCGGCATGCCTGGTACGCGTTCACCGCACGTCGTCCATGCCGGCGGCCCAGCCAGCCGAGTACGTCACCACCCTTCTCGGCGTCGTCGAACACCGCCAACGCGACGGTGGTGGCGACCCGTCGGGACGCGTCCTCGATCGCCTCCTCGATGTCGGCGTGCCGAACGCCCCGTGCCACCCGGGTCCGCCAGACCGAGCGGTGGCAGGCAGCCTCGACCGCAGAGCGGCACAGCTCCGCGACCACCGGCCCGCGCACCTCGGCGGGGATCTCCTCGTTGCGCGCCAACGCGTACGCGTCGTCCAGGTAGCGGGTCACCGGGTCGGAGCCGGGCCGCAGCGTCACCACCGACTTCTCCGCGCGGGTCACCTCGATGATCCGCGCCTTGCCGAGATCGAGTCGGCGGACCGCGTCCGGCAGCCGGGTGTCGTGGGTGAAGACGACCACCTGCCGCTGCTCGGCCAGCTCGGCGAGCACCCGCGCGAGACCATCCACCTTCGACGGATCCATGCTCTGCACCGGGTCGTCGACCACGATGAACCGGAACGGGCTCTCCGGGGCGCAGCTGCGAGGCAGGAACGTCGCCAGCCCGAGCGCCTGCATCTCACCCTGACTCATCACGCCCAGCGCCGTGCCGTTGTCGGCGCCGTCCACGCTGACCGGGAAGACCACCCGCCGCCGGGTGTTCGCGCCCTCCAACGTCATCGACCCCAGCTCGACGTTGCTCTCCTGCCGCAGCTGCGCCCACATTCGCTGCGAGTGCCCGGCGAACGGTGCGACCCGCTCGCTGCGGATCTGCGCACCGGCGTCCTTCAGCCAGGCGCGCGCGGCCTTCAACCGGGCCAGGGTCGCCTCCCGCGCCGGCAGTCCGCCGGCGGTGGCCACCCACTCGCGCACCTCGGCCGCCGCCGCCCGCCAGCCGGTGTCGCGCTGCCGCAGAAACCCCTCGGCGTACGCGCGGGCTGCGTCGACCGCCGCCACCACCGCCGGGTACCGCGCGGCCAGGTGGTCGGCCAGCTCGGCCGGCTCCCCGGGTACGCGCCGCAGCGCCGCAACGGCGTCACCCAACGCCCCGACCGTCGGCTCCGACCCGGGGCCCTCGGGCACAACGAGGTCATCGATCAGGTGGTGTGTCTGCCGCAGCAGAGCCGTCAGCCGCGTCGTCGCCGTCTGGGCGGCGACGCTGCGCTGCCGAAGGTTGCTGAGCGACTGTACGGCGGCGGCACGCCAACCACCGTCGAGGGTGCCGGTGGCGCAGACCGGGCACGACCCGTCGCCCTCGTCCTCGTGATGTTCGAGGGCGAGGCGGAGCAGCTCGGCGCTACGCAGCGCAGCCCGGGACCGGCCACCGTCGTACCGCCGGGCCTCCGCCGCCGCGTCCCGCAGCTGACCGGCTAGCCGGATCGCCTCGTCGACCGTCGGCGGGGCGAGAGCGGCGAGCTCCCGACAGAGCAGCACCTCCCGGTCGGTGGTCGCCTCGTCCGGCTCGTCAAGGATCGCCGTCACCGCGCCGACGTCGACCGCGCCCCGGCCACGCAGCAGCACGGCGGTCCGCCAGGCCCGCTCGTCGGCGATCCCGTCAAGCGTGGCGACCAGGGTGGAGCGCTGTGCGCGTACCTCCTTGATGGCCGCTTCGTGCGGCCGGGCGGCGCGCAGCAGACGCTGGTCGGCGTCGGTGAGCGCGTCCAGACCGAGGATCGCGAAGAGCGCGTCGAATAGCTGACTCTGCGTTCCGGCAGCGAGCTTGCCCAGCTCGGCCGCCGTGAGGAACGGCCGGTACAGCTCCAGCGAGCGGGCCAGACCCAGCTCGGAGAGGTCCGCGTGCCGGCCCTGGGCACTGGTGACGGTCACCTCGGCGTCGGCCAGTTCGGCCCCGACCGGCCAGGCGCGGTTCACCCGGGTCGGCGTGGCCACCCCGTCGACGCGCAGCTCCACACCCACCCAGCACGGGTCCGGGTTGTGCAGGTTGCGCCACCCGGTACGCCAGACGCTGGTCTTGTCGGCCCACCGGGCGCTGTCCCCGGTGAGGGCGAGTTCGGCGGCCTCGGCGAAGCTGGACTTGCCGGAGCCGTTGCGGCCGACGACCAGTGTGAAACCTGGCCCGGGGCCGATCTGGATGGTCCGTTCCGGGCCGACGCCACGGAACCCGGCGACGGTCACCGACTTCAACCAGATCCGTTCCGCCCGACCGTCGTCGGTGGGGGAGCGGGGGTCGAGCCGGGTGGGAGTGCCAGCGAGCGCGGCGGTCAGGTCCTCCTCGCCGGTGAGGGCGGCGAGGACGAGCTCGGCGGTCTCGGTCGGGACGTCGTCAGTCGCCAGTCGGTCGAAGATCAGCTCGATCAGGGGCGCGGTGGTCTGTGCGGGCTGGCTCATGGTCGTCTCCAGGCGTGTGGTGTCCGCGGGCCGACGGCTCGTCGGCCCGCCCGGGGTGAGCGGTGGAAGTGCTGGCTACTGCGGTCGCGGTCAGACCGTGGCGTTCGCGTGCCAGTCGCGCAGGAACGCGTCGACCAGGGCGTGCGCCCGAGGACGCAGGTCGAAGGACTCCTCCCGCCGGCGGCGGGCCATGTGCGACAGGCCGTCGGCGGCCTCGTTGAGGGCGTGGCCGCTGTGCCCCTTGACGTGCGCGAACGTCACGTCGGGGCATTGGGCCACCTGGTCGGCGAGCCGGACCAGGGTCGGCTTGTCTGACCAGCGGCGCTGCCGCAGGCTGTAGCCGGCGGGCATCGCATCGGTCTCGCCGGCCTGCCAGCGGCGCAGGTACCGCACGGCCGTCAGACTGTCCAGCAGCACGGTTATGCCCGCTGGCACCTCGTCGTACCCGGTGAGCAGATAGTCGACCGCGCGCAGTTCGTCGACGAGCATCCTGGACCTGCCGGTCGGGTCGAGCCGACCGGTGCCCCGCCCGAGCAGGCCGTAGTGGCCGTCGCTGACTACGTACCCGATGCCGCCCGCGCGGCCCTTCCAGCTGGCGTCGGTCGCGGCCACCAGCGGACCGGCCGCCTTCGCCCAGCGGATTACCCGGCCGCGCCCGCGCTGCTGGTCCGGACGTGGCGGCGCATGCTCGGCGTGCTCAACAGCGAGACGCTCGGCGGCGTCGAGCAGTTCGGCGGCAGAGGTCAGCTCGTCGTAGTGGGCGGCGGTCAGGGCGAGGTGGACGGCATCACCGATCCCCTGGCAGTCGTCGCAACGGGTGGCGCGGGTGAAGGGGCGAAGGATGAGGACGCGGTCGTGTAGGGGCGGGGGGAGCTGGGTCAGGGCGCGGAGGAACTCATCGGGGCGCACGACGCCTCCTGACGTCTGAGGGGGAGTTCAGAGGACCTTGATGGAGTCGACCTGGAGCAGGGCGACAGTGGTCTCGCCGCCAATCTGGGTGTCGTAGCTGAAGGAGCCGAGCACCGTCACGTTGGCGCGGAAGACGTCGTCCTCGACGAGGTTGTCGAGGTCCGATGCGGATCCGTTCAAGATGGTGTTGGTCTCGTAGTCGTAGTCCTCGGCCATCCGACGGTGGGCGACGTCGGCGCGGAAGCTGTCGGTGCCGGTGGCCGCATCGAACTGGGTGACCCGTCCGTAGACGACGTAGGTCTTCCCCAGGTAGCCGTCCGGGTCCTTGGCGATCAGCTTCCACTGCCGTTCGGTCAACGTCTTGTACGACGGCGGCTTCGGCCTCGGCGGCGGGGCAGCCTTGGTAGGAGTCGGGATGGCGCTGGTGGGGGCCGCGCTGGTCGGGGCCGCAGTAGTGGGGGCGATCGTCGTCGGCGACGCGCTGGTGGGGCTTGGTGCAGGCGAGCTGCTGGCGCCAGCGGTCGGCTTCGACTCGTCACCGTTGAACGTGCCGATGACAGCGCCGCCGCAGCAGAGGATGACCGCGAGTGCGGTGCCGCCGACCACCCAGGCCCGCACGTTGGACCGCTTCTCGCGGGTGGCGGTGCCGGCACCGGCGACCAGGTTGGCCTCGGGAGCCGGGCCAGGCGACATCGAGGGCTGCGGCGGCTCGGTGGGCGGGTCGGGCGGCTTCGGAGTGGTCGGGTCGGTCATGGCGAGGCTCCTTCTGTGAACGGGTGGGCTGTGAACAGCCGGGGCGGGCGTGGGTTGCCCGCCCCGGTCGGTGGGGGAGAGGTCAGCCGAGGGTGACGTCGACGCCGCTGGAGAACATCGAGTCGTGCAGCTCGAGCTTGGTGAGCTTGACGTTCTTCGGGATGTCGAAGACCACGACGCCGTTGACCTGATTGCCGGGGTTGATGTCGTTGAGGAACGTCTCGGCGTTCTTGTTCGCGTAGATCGCCGCGCCGGTGTCAGCGGAGTACTCGGTGCCGTCGGCCGCGTACGCCTTCTGGCTGCTGCCGTCGAACATCTGCGCTTCCTTGCTGATGTTCTTCACGTTCACCGTGACCAGGCAGAACTGGCCCTGCGCCTTCTGGCCGAGCATGTCGCTGCCGATCTTGGCGACGCCGCACTTGGACGACTTGACGGTGAACTCGAACTTCCCGTCCCGGGCCGGCTGCCCGATCTTGGCGGTCTTCGCCGGCTTCTCCTCGGCCTTGGCGCCGCCTTCGTCGCCGCTGGAGCTGCTCGCCTTGCTGTCGCTGCTGGAGTCGCTCGCCTTGTCGGCGGCGCCGGAGCCGCAGCCCAGAGCGATGAGGCCGGTGGCGAGCAGAGCGAGAGTGGTGGTCTTGCGCATCGTTGCCCTCCTGAAGTGAGCGTTGCGCGGTCAATAAGAGCATCGTCCGACAACAGTGTCAACACACAATCTCGTGCTTGACAGGCGTGCGAGACTTTCGGCGTGGAGAACCCGACCATCACGGCAGCGGAGATCGCCCGGCTCGCCGGTGTCGGTCGCGCTGCGGTCAGCAACTGGCGCAAACGGCATCCCGACTTCCCCGCCCCGGTGGGCGGAACGACGGCAAGCCCCGAGTTCGACCTGATCCAGGTGGAGCAGTGGTTACGCACCCAGGGCAAGCTCCCCGAGCTCGCCACCGCCGACCGGCTCTGGCGACACCTCGCCGCGGCCAGCGACTCCCCGGCCGCCGGCCTCGCCGCCGTCGGCGCCCTGCTGCTAGCCCGTCAACGCGGCTCCCGCAGCGGCAGCATCGACGCACAACTCACGCCGCTGCTGCCCGACATCGACGCCCTCGCCGACGAGTTGGGCCCGCAGGGCGCGTTCGACGAGCTGTGGCAGCGGTTCTCCGCACCAGGTCCCGGCCGCCCCTTCGCCACTCCCGACGACCTCGCCGACCTGATGATCGGGCTCGCCAACGCCGGCGGCGGATCTGTCCTCGACCCGGCCGCCGGCTCCGGCGCCATCCTGCGAGCCGCCGTCCGCGCCGGCAGCACATTGATGTACGGGCAGGAGCTCGACGACGAGTTGGCCCGGCTCGCCGGCCTGTGGCTGGCCCTGCACGACGCACCCGGGGAGGTCAGCGGCGGCGACTCGCTGCGCGCCGACGCCTTCGCCGGCCGCGCCGTCGACGCCGTTGTCTGCCACCCACCGTTCGGTGCCACCAACTGGGGCGACGAGGAACTCGGCCACGACCCCCGCTGGATCGTCGGCACCACACCCCGCACCGAACCCGAGCTGGCCTGGGTGCAACACGCCCTCGCCCATGTGCGGGTCGGCGGGCACGCCGTCCTGCTGATGCCACCCACTGTCGCCAGCCGCCGCGCCGGCAAACGCATCCGCGGCGAGCTGCTTCGGCGAGGTCACCTGCGCGCCGTCATCGCGCTTCCACCGGGCGTGGCGGCGCCACACGGCGTACCCCTGCACCTGTGGGTGCTGCGCCGCGCCGCGACCGACGCACCGCCACCACCACGGGCGCTGCTGATCGACGCCGCCAACGGCGACCTGACCGACACCGCACCGCGCGTGCTGGCCGCGTGGCGGGCCTTCGCCGCCGCCCCCGACGGCGACGTCGAGGAGGCCGGGTTCGCCTGCGCGGTCCCGGTCATCGAGCTACTCGACGAGGAGGTCGACCTCACCCCCGCACGCCGGCAACCCGCCGTCATGGGCGAGGCTTCCGGAGAGCATCTGGTACGCACCAGAGAACGACTGGCAGCCATCGTCGGCGAGCTGCCGGCGCTACTCCCGCAGGTCACACCCGCGCCCGACGGACCGGACGGCCTCTTCCTCACCGTGGGGGAGTTGGCGAAGACCGGGGCTCTCCAACTGATCGGTCCGGTCCGTGCCGGCACCTCCACGCCGGCACCCGACGGGCCGCCGGTGCTCACCGTCCAGGACGTGCTCGCCGGGGCGGAGGCGTCCGGTCGGGGCGACGACCGGTTCGGGCAGGAGATCCCCCTGGCTGGGGGGGACGTGGTGGTGCCGATGATCGCGCGGCAGCTCACCGCACGGGTGGTCACCACCGAGGGGGTGCTGTTGGGACGCAACCTGTACCTGCTGCGGCCCAACCCGACGGCGCTGGATCCGTGGTTCCTGGCCGGGCAACTGCGGACGTCGGCGAACGAAAAACAGTCGTCGAGTCTCTCGGGGACGATGCGGTTCGACATTCGACGGGCGCAGGTGCGGAGGCTGTCGTTGCAGGAGCAGCGGGCGCACGGAGACGCGTTCCGGCGGCTGGAGGCTTTTGAGACGGCGGTGCGGGAGGCGGCGGTACTGGGGGCGGAGCTGGTGCAGCTCACCGCTGACGGCTTGGCACGTGGGGCCTTGCGGCCAGACGCCGACATCCGATGAAGCAGTGCCTTGGCGGTTACCGAAGCGACCGAACGTGATTCCGGGTCGTCGGGTCGACGACCCTGATCGATCACTGTCGAGCTGCGCTCGACGGCTGAGGGGCATCGTTCATCGCGATCGTGGTGCAGAGTGGTGGGCTCGGCGTCGGTCGAACGATGACGCCGAGGCGTAGTGGGGAGGTTGGGAATGCTGGGCCAAGATCCGGACGCGGCACAGGAACTGATGCATTCCTGGACGGCCGAGCTGTCGGCACGAGCTCAGGCTGCGGCCGAACTGTCAGACCGGGTCGCGACCATCGCGGCGTCGGCGACCGGCGCGGACGGTGCGGTGCGCGTGACGGTCGCCGCCTCGGGGGCGCTGACGGACCTTCGGTTGGACGACCGCGTTCAGCGGATACCCGGTGCCGAACTTGCCAGCATCATCATGGCCACGATCGCCCGTGCACAGGCCGGGTTGACCGAGCAGGTGAGCATTGCGGTGCACGCCACCGTGGGCACCGACTCCGAGTCCGGGCGGGCGGTCACCGACTCCTTCGCCAGGCGGTTCCCCAGGCCCCCTGACGAGCCCGATCGGTGGGAGCGGGACGCCAGAAATGGCTGGTGACGCTGAGATGCAGATGTCGGTGGCGGCGGTGATTCGGCACGCCGCGACGGTCGACGACACCGCCGACAGCATGGAGGCCGCTCGCGGAGCGGCGGCGTACGTGCAGATGGGCGCTGAGGCGTACGGGCAGATCTGTGGGTTCCTGCCTCGGTTGATCGACCCGGTGGCGGACAGGGCGGTGACGGCGCTGGGAGAGTCCGCCACGGCACTGCGTGAGGCGGCAGCCAACCTACGAGCGGTTGCTGCCGCGACCGAAGCCGCCGACGCGGCAAGCGCACGACGACTTGCCGACAGCGCCGGCCGGTTGGAACTGCCGCTGTGACCGACACGGCGGCCAACCCGCTGGTGGTGCAGCGCTACGACTCGACCCAGTGGTACACCGGGCTCGGGTTGGTCGAGGACGTCGCTGACACCGTGTCGGGCATCGAGTCGGGAAGCTGGATCGACTCGACCATCGGTGGTGTCGCCACGTCGATGGATGCGTTGGCGACCGTGCTCGACCCGCTCGGCTCGCTGGTCAGTTGGGGCGTCGGCTGGTTGCTCGAACACGTCAAACCGCTGTCGGACGCACTGGACTGGCTGGCCGGCGACCCGGATCAGATCGACGCGTACGCGTCAACGTGGCGCAACGTCGCGAAGCAGAGCACCGATGCGGCGGCTGATCTGCAGGCGGCGATCTCGTCGCAGCTCTCGGAGTGGGCGGGCGCCTCGGCACGCGCCTACCAAGCGCACATGTCTGGCCAGGTGCGGGCGATGGAGGGCATCGCACGGGCCGCCGACGGCATCGCTTCGTTGGTGGAGGGCGCCGGGCTGCTGGTGGCGCTGGTCCGCGAGTTGGTCCGGGACCTGATCGCGGACTTCGTCTCGGTGCTGGCGGTCCGGCTGCCGCTCTGGCTGGCCGAGACCGGCGCGACGTTGGGCTTGGCGACGCCGCTGGTGATCTCCCAGGTCAGTAGCCTGGTGGCCAAGTGGGCGGCGCGAATCGGCAGGTTGATCAGCGCGCTGATCAGCAGCCTGCGTCGGCTGGCCCCGCTGCTCCGACGCTTGGGCGACCTGATCGACGAGCTGAATGGCCTGCTGCGGCGGGCCGCCCGCACCGACCCGGTCAGCCCGGCGAACGGCACCACACCCGGTGGGCGCCCTGCGGCCTCGGGAGACCCGGACCTGGACTCGATGGGGCGTCGGTCGGACTGGGAGGATCCGTCGGCACACCCGCAGGCGCCGCCACCGCCGGATGCGAACCTCCCGGCCGGGGATCCGGTCTACCACCGCCCGAACAGCACCGCCATCGGCTACGACAGCGCCACGATGCGCAACTTCGACGCCGTGGCACCGATCCCCGGCCATCACGATGTGGTCGTACACGGCGAACGCACTGGACTGTTCCGGCCCGGCCTCGTGGGCGCTGACGGTGCCGACCACCCCGCCAACTTCACCCACCCACAGCAGGTCGCCGACGCCATCCGCGCCAACCCGCACTACGACGGTGGCCCGGTACGGCTGGTCTCCTGCCACACCGGCACCGTCGCCCCCGAAGCCGGCGTGCCACCAGCGGCGCAGCAGGTCGCCGACGCCCTAGGGGTGCCCGTGACGGCACCGACGGACGCGGTCGGTGTCGACCGGTATGGTCCGGTGGGGCAGACCCCGATGATCCGGGGTGGCGGAGAGTGGAAGACCTTCTATCCGAACGGTGGACGTTGATGGGCGGCGATCAGCTGAAGGCGGCGGGGATGTTCCGCGAATTCGGGCCGGTCCGCTCCGCCGAGCCGCAGGAGAGTATTTTCGACAGCGTCGCCGACGAGGAACTGCCAGACCTCACCCAGGTTGTCAGCTACTTGAACTCGGGACACATCCTCATCGACGTGATGGACGTCGCCAACGACGCCTTCGACTCGTCCCGCCAAGTGATGAACGGCTCGACCGTCGTGACCGACGGCGACTGGCTCTGGCGGAAGGACCTCGCCTACTACGTACGGCGTCACCGCGTCGCAGTGCCGGCGGACTTCCTCGCGCTCATCCGCGAGCGTGACTACGTCGTCCCTTCGCGGGGCGTGCCGGAGCTGACGGCTTGTTCGCGGCAGGCGCGCGACCTGATGTTCTGGAACAGCTGACAGGCTCGCTGTTTACGGCGCACGTTGCGGAGAAGTTCCAGTCGGAAATCCGACTTGTCGCCGGGTCCCGTAGCAGTTCGTTGGCGCTGATGGTCAACGGGCGCGTTCGGGGCTGACTTCAGCACAGGCTGGATCCCCGATCGGCTGCCGTGTTCGTCGGTTCTGAGGTAGATCCGTCTACTTCAGATGTCCTGGTCAGCCAACGGCGATCTTCTGCAGCGCTCGATGTTCTAATCGCGCGCGGTCGAAGCTAGCCGCTCCTAAATGGGGCTGAGCCGAGTCAGCGCCGCCCTGAGAGCATTGTCAAGACCTCGACGTTCGGTTGATCATCTCCGCCAACCAGATGATGTAACCCCGCACAGGGCCCGACGCATACTCCACGGACGACATCGCGAACATTGTTCTGAGAAGCGGTGGATCCCGCTGTAGTCCTGTTCACGGGACCGTCGTCAGCTGGAAGGCGGCCGACATCCCGAAGATGAGCAGCACTCCGCCGTGCACAACGAGCTGGGGGCGTCGAGAGTGACGGGGACGAGCGACTGGGTGGCGGGCCGGTTTCGGCTACAGAGCGCCATCGGCAAGGGCAACATGGGCGAGGTCCACCGGGCCGAGGACATGAACGCGGAGGAGGGCTCTGCCGACCGCATCGTCGCGTTGAAGCTGATCCTGCGCAGTCGCGCCGGCACCAGCATCGAAACTTCCGCCGACAGCGAGGCAAAGCTGCGTTTCGAGCGTGAGGTGCGCATCATGCGCAGACTGAGCCACCCCAACCTGCCGCGGATCGTCGCCGGGGCGGTCGGGCCGGATGTATTGCCGCACATCGCGATGGAGCTGCTGGACGGCGAAACCCTGCGGGATTTGGTCTCGGAACACCCGCAGTTGCCCATCTCGTGGGTCGCGGCGCTCGGTGCGCAGATTGCCGACGGATTGTCTGCCGCGCACCAAGCGGACGTGGTGCACCGCGACCTGAAGCCGTCCAATGTGATGGTGGTCCGCGGCGGGGCGGTCAAGGTCCTCGACTTCGGCATGGGCCGGATCCTGGACGACGCCGGGGCCGGCAAGGTCACCAGCACCAACGTCACCGTCGGTACCGCCCGCTACATGGCACCCGAACAGTTCCTCGCCGCCGCCGTCACCCCGGCTGCGGACCTGTACGCGCTCGGCTGTGTCCTGTTCGAACTGCTGACCGGTGTGCCGCCCTTCCTGAGCGAGTCGTCCTACAAGCTCGGGCAGAAGCACCTGCATGAGGCCGCTCCCTCGGTGCGGCTGCTGCGGTCGGACGTCCCGATCGTCCTGGTGAGTCTGATCGACCAACTCCTCGCGAAGGATCCTGAAGGACGGCCGGAGAACGCCGCAGCGGTGCGTGAGGTGCTCCTGCCTTTCGCCGGGGGCACGGAGACGGTCGCTGGTTGGGAGCCCTTCGACCCGGTGCGATTCCTCGTCGCCGGCCAGGAGACGGTTGTCGCTGCGGCGCTCGCCACCTCGACGAAAGAGGGGGTGCTCGCCCGTCCAGATGGCGCCGGGATGGACGTCTTCGGGGTGCATGAGCAGCTCATCAAGGACTACCGGGCCTTCACCCACGGCGGTACCACCATCCGCGATGACCGGATCGCGACCTTCGTCGAAGACGACCTGAACAATAAGTCGCAGTGGCCGGAACCCTGGGTCTCGCTCAACCCGTTCTTCGCCTCCGGCGGTTCGATCCTGGAGCTGGTCAGTCAGGGCGTGCTGCACGATGAGTGCGCCCGGATTTTCCAGGCCCGCAAGAGCCCGGGTGGGACGAGGTGCGACGGCCGCCCGCTCACCCTGCACCAGCACCAACGAGAAGCGATCGAGAAGGCCCAGTCCGGTGCGTCGTACGTGCTGACCACCGGCACCGGATCCGGCAAGTCGCTGTCGTACATCGTGCCGATCGTGGACCGGGTGCTCAGGGCGCGCCAGCAGGAAGGGCCCAAGGCGGCGAAGCAGGTCCGGGCGATCATCGTCTACCCGATGAACGCGTTGGCGAACAGCCAACTCAAGGAGCTCGACAAGTACCTCCAGGACGGCTACGGGCCCGGCCGCGAGCCGGTCACCTATGCCCGGTACACCGGCCAGGAGAGCGACGAGCGTCGCAGGGAGATCCGCGACAGTCCGCCGGACATCCTGCTCACCAACTACGTGATGCTGGAGTTGATGCTCACCCGCCCCGACGACCGGCGGTCGTTGATCAAGATGGCGAACAATCTTGAGTTCCTCGTCTTCGACGAGTTGCACACCTACCGTGGCCGCCAGGGCGCTGACGTCGCGTTGTTGATTCGCCGGGTACGGGAGGCGTGCCAGGCCCAGCAGCTCCAGTGCGTGGGCACCTCCGCCACCATCTCCAGTGAGGGCACCGCCGACGACCAGCGGTCGGTGGTTGCCCGGGTCGCCACCACCCTGTTTGGCATCGAGGTCACGCCGGCCAACGTCATCGGTGAGACCCTGATCCGGGCTACCGGCGATGCCCCCGGCACCGTGTCAGCCGAGCGGCTGCGTGCCCCTGGCGCTCCACGTGCCTACGCCGACCTGGTGAAGGACCCGCTCGCGCGTTGGATCGAAACCCGATTCGGCCTCGCCGTCGAGGCCCGACGGCTCGTTCGGCAGAAACCGGCCAAGATCGAGGACGCCGCGATCGAACTCGCCGTCGTTAGCGAACTCACCGTCGCCGACTGCAAACAGGCCATCCGCCGGACCCTGAAGGCCGGATCGGAGGCGCGGCACCCGGTCACCGAGCGCCCGCTGTTCGCCTTTCGACTGCACCAGTTCCTTTCCAAGGGCGACACCGTCTACGTCACGATCGAGGACGAGCTCACCCGCCACCTGACCCGCGACTACCAGCTGGTCCTGCCTGGCTCGGACGGCAAGATTCTCCTGCCGTTGGCCTTCTGCCGAGAGTGCGGTCAGGAGTACCTGACGGTGTGGCGGACAACCAGAGACGGCGACGCTGTCTACGAGCCACGCCGAGACACCATCGCGACGGGCGGCCACGCCACCGACGGCTACCTCTACATCGACTCGGACCGTCCCTGGCCGGAGACCGTCGACCAGGCCATCGAGCAGCGGCGCATTCCTGAGTCCTGGCTGGAGGTCGACGAGCACGGGCAGGAGACAGTTCGCGCCAACTACCGCGACCGGCTGCCTACGGCTATCACGGTCGACCCGTACGGAAACGAGGGGCGGGGGGCGCTGAAAGCCGCGTTCATCCCGTCGCCCTTCCTGTTCTGCGCGCATTGCGCAGTGAGCTACGAACAGACCAGGGGCAGGGACTTCGCCAAGCTCGCCACGCTTGACCAGGAGGGGCGGTCGTCTGCGACCTCGCTGGTTTCCGCTTCCATCGTCCGGTCGTTGCTCAGCGCACCCGCGGAGGCGCTGGACAAGAAGGCGCGCAAGCTGTTGACGTTCGTCGACAACCGGCAGGATGCCTCGCTGCAGGCCGGCCACTTCAACGACTTCGTGCAGATCACCCAGCTGCGTGGCGCGCTCTACCAGGCGACGGTGCGAGCCAGGGAAGCCGACGCGGACGGCATCACCCACGAGGAACTCGCCGTGCAGGTCACCGAGGCCCTTCGGTTGGAGGTCGGCGACTACGCGCGGGGCGAGGACCTGCCGCCGCTGATGGCCAAGAACGCGGCCAAGACGCTGCGGGACGTCGTCGCCTTCCGCCTCTACCTCGACCTGGAGCGAGGCTGGCGGATCACCATGCCCAACCTGGAACAGACCGGGCTCCTGGAAATCGACTACCAGGACCTGGACTGGCTCGCGGGCAACCAGGACCGCTGGTCGAAGGCGCACGAGGTGTTGCGCCAGGCCGAGCCCGAGCGGCGTGCCGAGATCATGCGCGCGCTGCTCAACGAGATGCGGCGGGCGCTGGCCATCGACGTGCAGTACTTCCGGGACGACTTCGACATGCTCCAGCGTGCCAGCGAGGAGCGGCTCGTCGACCCGTGGGTGCTGTCGTTGAGCGACAGCCCCAAGGTCGGCACCGCGTACCCGCAGTCATCCGGGCGTGGGATGGACCGGTCGGGGCTGTTCCTCTCCGGCCGGGGCAAGTTCGGCAAGTACCTGCGACGGGTGCACTTCACCGAGCTGACCGTCTCCGAGGCGCAGGAGGTCATCGCCGACCTGCTCAAGGTGCTCGCGGCTGCTGCTCTGGTCACCGAGATCGAGGCCGCGCCACAGCGGGCGGGACGCTTCCGCGGCCCGGTCGGCCCGCGAACCACCGGGTACCGCGTCTCCGCGGCGTCGCTGATCTGGCGAGCCGGCACCGGCGAGGCCGGCAGCCACGACCCGCTCATCCGTACCTTCGCCACGGGCGAGGGACCGCAGGTCAACCGGTTCTTCCAGGATCTGTATCGGAGCGCGGCCGGCACCCTGGCCGGGCTTGCCGCCCGAGAGCACACCGCCCAGGTGGACCCGACGGAGCGGGAGAGGCGTGAGGAGCTCTTCCGCAAGGCGGAGCTGAAGCTGCTCTACTGCTCGCCCACCATGGAGCTCGGGGTCGACATCTCCGAACTCAACGCCGTGATGATGCGCAACGTGCCACCCACGCCGGCCAACTACGCCCAGCGCAGCGGCCGGGCCGGCCGGTCCGGGC
The DNA here is from genome assembly GCF_059358895.1 of Micromonospora sp. BQ32. Taxonomy (NCBI): domain Bacteria; kingdom Bacillati; phylum Actinomycetota; class Actinomycetes; order Micromonosporales; family Micromonosporaceae; genus Micromonospora; species Micromonospora sp. BQ32. The sequence continues at coordinate 213,185 of NZ_JCADBI010000001.1, forward strand.
AGCCCGCGCTCGTGACCACCTACTGCGCCACCGGAAACAGCCACGACCAGTACTACTTCCGCCGCTCGGAGCGGATGGTGGCCGGTGCTGTCGCCCCGCCCCGCCTCGATCTGGCTAACGAGGACCTGGTGCGCTCGCACGTGCAAGCGATCTGGCTGGCCGAGGCGGGGATCAAGCTGGGGCGGGCTATTCCCGAGACCATCGACATCAGCTACCCGGAGGATTCGCGTCTGCCGAATCCGGCGCTGGCGTTGCGGGACCACCTCGCCGCCGCGCTGCGTGACACGCGGTCGCAGGAACGAGCGGCCCTCGCCGCTCGCCGGGTGTTCGCCGCGCTGCTCTCCGAGTACGCGCAGTCGAGCTGGTGGGACGACCAGTGGATCGAGGACACGGTCCGCACCACGCCGGAGCGCTTCGACGACGCCTTCGACCGGTGGCGTGGACTGTTCAAGGCCGCCCTGATCGACCAGGCGGAGCAGAACCGGCGGGTGCTGGACCACACCCTGTCCGAGCGGGACCGGCGGATCGCCGTCGGCCGCCGCAAGGAGGCTGAGACGCAGCTCAACCTGCTCAAGAACGAGAGTGTCGACAGCAAGTCGGTGCTGTCTGACTTCAACCCGTACCGCTACCTGGCCAGCGAGGGGTTCCTGCCCGGCTACTCGTTCCCGCGGCTGCCGCTCGCTGCCTATGTACCCACCACCGGCCGCCGGTTCGGCGACGGCGACTACCTCCAGCGCCCCCGTTTCCTGGCCATCCGGGAGTTCGGCCCGGGCGCGTTGATCTACCACGAGGGCGCTCGCTACCAGGTCACCCGCATCCAGCTACCGCCGGACGCGGCGGGTGACGTGGGCACCAGCGAAGCGCGCCGGTGCGCGCACTGCGGCTACCACCACGACGCGAAGGAGAGGGCCGACCGCTGCCAGATGTGCGATGAGCCGCTGGGGGAGATGACCACCGGGCTGCTGCACCTGCACACCGTCTACACCAAGCGTCGGGAACGCATCTCGTCCGACGAGGAGGAGCGCCGCCGGGCCGGTTTCCGGCTCGTCACCTCGTACCGTTTCCACGACCACGGCGCCCGTCCGGGCCGTAGGGACGCTCTCGTCTCCGACGCCGTCGGGGGACTGGCAACCCTCTCGTACGGTGACTCGGCCACCGTGCGGATCACGAACGTTGGGCGCGTGCGGGCAAAGACCGACGAGTCGGACGGGTTCTGGCTCGACCCGGCGGACGGCCGATGGATGAACGAGCGGGACGCCGGCGAGGCGTCCGGCGACTCCAGCGAAATGCCGGTCGTCGACGCTGACGGCAACGAGAAGCGTCGCAAGAAGCGGGTCATCCCGTACGTGGAGGACCGACGCAACATCCTCGTCCTGAAGCTCGACGAGGCACTGACGGAGGACGTCGCGCTCTCCCTGATGTACGCCTTGGAGCGGGGCATCGAGGCGGCATTCGAGCTGGAGGACTCGGAGCTGAACACCGAGCTGCTGCCCCCGAACGAAGGCCCACGGGAGCGGATCCTGTTCACCGAAGCTGCCGAGGGCGGCGCGGGTGTGCTCCGGCTGATGCAGGCCGACCCGACCGCCCTTGCTCGGGCGGCAGCTGAAGCGCTCACCATTTGCCACTTCGCGCCGGACGGAATCGACCTCGGCGGTCCGGCGAAGGACCGTCCCTGCGCTCTGGGTTGCTATGAGTGCCTGCTCACCTACGGCAATCAGCTCAACCACCGGTCCATCGACCGGCACAGCGTGCGTGACCTGCTGCTGCGCTTCGCCGCCGCAACCGCCGCCCCGACTGGTCAGGGCGAGTCCCGCACCGAGCAGCTTGAGCGGCTGACCGCCCAGTCGGACACCGCGCTGGAGGCGAAGCTCATCACCTGGCTCAAGCAGCGCGGCCTGCGACTACCCGACGAGGCGCAGACCCTGGTCACCGAGGCGTTGGCCCAACCCGACTACGTCTACCGGCTGCCCGGGGCGACCGTCGCGGTCTTCGTCGACGGCCCCGTCCACGAGTACGAGGCGGTCGCCCAGCGCGACCGTGATGCCGAGGAGCGGCTCCGCGACGCCGGCTGGGACGTCATCCGCTTTCCGCACGACGCCGACTGGGCCGCCATCGCGGCGGAGAACCGGTACTGCTTCGGCACCAGCGCCACCGGCTGACCCCTCAGCCCACCCCACAACCACACATCACGACGCGCGAGGAACCCCTCATGACCACCTCCTTCAGCGCCGGCACGCTGGTCTCGGCCCGAGGCCGCGACTGGGTCGTCCTGCCGGAAAGCGCCGCCGACATGCTCGTGCTGCGCCCCCTGGGCGGCGCGGACGACGACATCGCCGCCGTCTTCCCCGCCTTTGAACACGTCACTGGCGCCCAGTTCGCGGCCCCGTCGCCCACCGATCTTGGCGACGCCCAGGCGGCGGGTCTGCTGCGGTCGGCGCTGCGGATCGGCTTCCGGTCCGGTGCCGGCCCGTTCCGCTCGCTCGCCGGCATCGCCGTCGAACCGCGCGCCTACCAGCTCGTGCCGTTGATGATGGCGCTGCGCCAGCAGACCGTCCGGATGCTGATCTCTGACGACGTCGGCATCGGCAAGACGGTCGAGGCGGGCCTGATCGCCAGTGAACTGCTCGCCCAGGGCAGCGCCCGCGGGCTGGCCGTGCTCTGCGCGCCCGCGCTGGCCGAGCAGTGGCAGGCGGAGCTGCGGACCAAGTTCGGCATTGACGCCGAACTGGTCCTCGCCTCCACCGTCTCCCGGCTGGAACGCGGCCTCGACCTAGGCCAGTCGCTGTTCGACCGGCACCCGCACGTCATCGTCTCCACCGACTTCATCAAGTCGACCCGGCACCGCGACGACTTTGTCCGGCACTGCCCCGACCTGGTCATCGTCGACGAGGCACACACTTGCGTCGCGGCTGACGACACCACCTCGGCGCAGAACCAGCTTCGCTTCGAGCTGCTTCAGCGCGTCGCCGCCGACGCCCAGCGGCACCTGCTGCTGGTGACCGCCACCCCGCACAGCGGCAAGGAGGGGGCCTTCCGCAACCTGTTGGGTCTGCTCAAGCCGGAACTGGCCAGTGTCGACCTGGGCTCGGACGCGGGCCGTCGGGCGCTCGCCCCGTACTTTGTGCACCGCAAGCGCGCCGACGTGCGGCAGTACCTCACCCGGGAGGACGGGCTGTCCGACGATAGCCTTAAAGAGGAGACGTCGTTCCCCGCCGACCGGCTGTTCAAGGATGAGACGTACAAGCTTTCCCCGGTGTACCGGGCGTTGCTCGACGACGCCATCGCGTACGCCAGCGAACGGGTGACCGCCGCAGACAGCAAGGGCCGGCGGGAGGCCCGGATCGCCTGGTGGTCGGCGATCGCCTTGCTGCGCTCGCTGGTGTCGTCGCCGCGTGCCGCCGCGCAGACCCTGCGCACCCGCTCGGCGACAGCGGCGGCCCACAGCCCGGAGGAGGCGGACCGGCTCGGCGCGCCGCTGACCAGCGACTCCTCCGACAACGACGCCCTGGAAGGGCTGGACGTGGCACCCGGCGCGGAGGCCGCCGAGATCGAGCACGCCGGGGGTCGGCTCGCCGAGCTGGCCGAGCAGGCGGCCAAGCTGGAGGGCCCGACCGACGACCGCAAACTCGCTGCCCTGGTCACCCACCTGAAGGCGCTGCTCAAGGACGGCTACCACCCGATCGTCTTCTGCCGCTACATTCCCACCGCCGAGTATGTCGCCGAGCACCTCGACGGCAAGCTCGGCAAGAAGACCGTGGTGCACGCGGTCACCGGCACGCTCTCCCCACAGCAGCGCATCGAGCGCATCGAGAAGCTCGCCGAGGCGGCCGGCGACGACCCGGCCGCCCGCCGGGTGCTGGTCGCCACCGACTGCCTCTCCGAGGGCGTCAACCTGCAACACCACTTCGACGCGGTCGTCCATTACGACCTGGCCTGGAACCCCACCCGGCACGACCAGCGGGAAGGCCGGGTCGACCGGTACGGCCAGAAGCGCAGCGTCGTCAAGGTCATCACGCTCTATGGCGGCGACAACGGCATCGACGGCAAGGTCCTCGACGTCCTCATCCGCAAGCACCGGCAGATCCGCAAGGACCTCGGCGTCTCTGTCTCGGTGCCTGACGAGGCATCCTCCGGGGTGACCAACGCGATCGTCGAGTGGGTGCTGCGAGGCCAGCAGGTCGAACGCGGTGAGCAGGGCAGCCTCTTCGACGCCGACGAGTACCGCGCCATCGACAAGAAGGCCGCCACGCTCGCCGCCGACTGGCAGTCCGCCGCTGAAAGGGAAAAGACTTCGCGCTCCCGCTTCGCCCAACACAGCATTCGGCCCGAGGAGGTGGCCCGCGAGGTCGCCGCCGTCCGCGACACCCTCGGCCGCGCCGGGGAGATCAAAGGATTCGTACGCCGGTCGCTGCGTGCCCTCGACGGTGTCCTGCGCGACGCGCCAGGCGGCGCTGGCGACTTCACCGCGGAGGTTAGCGGCACCCCGGCCGGCCTGCGCGACGCGCTCGCCCCGGTGCTCGGCGGTGACGTCGTCGAGTTGGGCCGTCCGGTCCGGTTCCGCAACATGGCGGCCGTCGCACGAGGCGAGGCCGCCCTGGTCCGCACCGACCCGGCGGTGGTGGCGCTCGCCGGGTATGTCCTCAACGCCGCCCTCGACGAGCAGGCCACCGGCCCCCGCCCGGCCCGCCGCTGCGGCGTCATCCGCACCCGGGCGGTTGTCGGCCGGACCACCCTGCTGGTGGTTCGCTACCGCTTCCACCTCACCCTGCCGTCGCGCACCGGCACCCGGCAGCTCGTCGCCGAGGACGCCCGGCTGCTCGCCTTCGCCGGCGCACCCGCCAACGCGACGTGGCTCGCCACCGACGACGCTCTGACGTTGCTCGACGCCACCGCCGACGCCAACACCGACCCCGGCTTCGGCGAACGCAGCATGCGGCGGGTCCTCGATGAACTGCCCGCTGTCGCCGATTACCTCACCGCCTACGGCGAGGAACTGGCCGGCGAACTGCTCGCCTCGCACCGCCGGGTGCGCAGCGCCTCCGGCGAGATCGTCCGCGGCCTCAGTGTCACCGTTCAGGACCGCCCCGACGTGCTCGGCACCTATGTCTACCTGCCCGCCCCCACCGCAGGAGCTGTCGCCTGATGTCCGCCACCGCCCGCAACCAGGTCTTCACCGCTGTACACACCATCGGCGGTCTGCTCCCCGCCGACATGTTGGTCCGCATCGCCGAGGGCAAGGACGTCACCGGTACCAAGCCCGCCGACTACCGGGTGGTCGGCGCCCGTTCGGTACGCGACGACGCCGAACGCCACTGGGACTATCTCAAGTCGGTGTGGAAGGACCTGCGGGGCGCGCTGCCCGCCGCCCCGGAGGCCGAAGCCCCCGCCGACCCCACCGGACGCGCCGTCACGCAGTGGCTCGAACCGTTGTTCAACGCGCTCGGCTTCGGTGTCCTCACGCCCATCGGGGCCACCGGCATCACCTCCGACGACGGCGGCAAGACCTTCCCGATCAGCCACCGCTGGCAGCACGTTCCGATGCACCTGGCCCCGTGGAACGCCACCCTGGACAAGCGCCCCGTTGCCGGAGGCGTCCCGCCGCAGTCGCTGATGCAGGAGTGCCTGAACCGCTCCGACGCCCACCTGTGGGGAGTACTCACCAACGGCCGGCAGCTGCGGCTGCTGCGCGACTCCAACGCCCTCGCCACCGCCGCCTACGTCGAATTCGACCTGGAGGCCATCTTCGATGGTGAGCTTTTCAGTGAGTTCGTCCTGCTCTACCGGCTGCTGCACGTCTCCCGCTTCGCGGTGGGGGAGGGGACGGCACCGTCAACCTGTTGGCTGGAGAAGTGGCGCACCGAGGCGATCTCCTCGGGCGTGCGCGCGCTAGAACAGCTCCGCAAGGGCGTCCAGGAGGCGATCACCATCCTCGGCACCGGCTTCCTGCGCCACCCCGACAACCAACGGCTCCGCGAGGACTTCGACGTCCAGGAGTTCCACAACGCCCTGCTGCGCCTGGTCTACCGGCTGCTGTTCCTCTTCGTCGCCGAGGACCGCGAGGCGCTGCATCCGCCGGGCACCAGCGAGGTAACCCGTGACCGGTACGCGCGGTACTTCTCGTCGGCCCGGCTGCGCGCGCACGCCCGCCGCCGTCGAGGCACCGCCCACGCCGACCTGTACCGGTCGCTGTGCATCGTGATGGACGCCCTCGCCGACGTAAACGGCCGCCCCGAGTTGGGCCTGCCCGGCCTCGGCGGCATCTTCGACGGCAAGCTCGGGCTTATCCCCGCCGCCACCGAGGACGACAGGAAGGATCCGCTGTATGGCCTGTCGCTGGGCAACGAACACCTGCTGACCGCCGTCCGGCACCTGTCGCAGGTGCGCGACACGAGCAGCCGCCGCTGGCGGACAGTGGACTACCGGCACCTCGACGCCGAAGAGCTGGGCTCGATCTACGAATCCCTGCTGGAGTTGGTGCCGAAGCACAGCGCCGTCGATCGCACCTTCGAGCTGGTCGAACTTGCCGGCAACACCCGCAAGACCACCGGCTCCTACTACACTCCGGCCTCACTGATCGAATGTCTGCTGGACTCGGCGCTCGACCCGGTGATCGACGACGCGGTCAAGCGCGGCGAGGTAGCAGCCACCGCCAACGGCCAGCCCGACCCGTCCGAGACGATCGTCAACGAGCTGCTGTCGCTGACCGTCTGCGACCCGGCCTGCGGTTCCGGCCACTTCCTGGTCGCAGCGGCCCGCCGGATCGCCAAGCGGGTCGCGGCCGTGCGCGAACGCAACCCCGAGCCCACTCTCGACGCGGTACGCCACGCCCTGCACGAGGTCATCGCCCGCTGCATCTACGGCGTCGACCTCAACCCGATGGCAGTCGAGTTGGCCAAGGTGTCGCTGTGGCTGGAGGCGCTGGAGCCTGGTAGGCCGCTGAGCTTCCTCGACGCCCACGTCAAGTGCGGCAACGCGCTGATCGGGGCGACGCCCGCACTGCTCAAGCGCGGCATCCCCGACGAGGCATTCAAGCCCATTGAAGGCGACGACCAAAAGTTTGCCAAGGCCCTGGAAAAGCAGAACGCCCAGCAGCGGGCGAATCAGGGCAGCCTCTTCGATCTGGACACCGAGGCGAAGGTCGCCAACACACTGTTCGCGCAGAACCTTCGCCGCATTACGACGGCCCCCGCCGACACCCTCCGCGATGTTCGTAGACAGGCGTCTGCATATCGGCTCTGGAAGACTGCCGCCGAGTACGCCCGCGCACTATATGTTGCTGATTCCTGGTGCGCGGCGTTCGTGTGGAAGAAGGCGCCGGACGCCCCACCCGCGATCACCCACGATGTCTTCCGTGCTCTGGAGGACCCGATTGCCTCGGCGGCGTCGCAGACCACTCATGACGAGATCGCCTGGCTGCGCGACCGGTATCGGTTCTTGCATTGGCACCTGGAATTCCCTGATGTCTTTCAGGTGTCGGAGCATGACTCAAGTATTGATCCCGCCACTGGTTGGATCGGTGGGTTCGACTGTGTGCTGGGAAATCCACCCTGGGACAGTGTGGACTTCAAGGAGCAGGAGTTCTTTGCGCAGCGTGTCCCAGCAATTGCGGCAGCAACCAAAGCTTCCGCTCGCAAGGAAGCTATTGCCGAACTGAAGAATTCTCCAGATACGCGGCATTTGTTTGACGAGTACGAATACGCCAAGCGCCACATCAATGCCGAAAGCCATTTCCTGAGGCGCTCAGGGCGAGTCCCTCTAACGGGCCAGGGCAATATAAACACTTATTCAGTATTCACTGAGGCTGGCCGCATCCTTTTGAATCCGAGGGGTCGGGCAGGGGTCATCGTCCCAACGGGAATCGCGACTGACGTCCGAACTCAGTACTTCTTCAAGGATATTGTGAGGAATGGGTCGATAGCTGCACTCTATGATTTCGAAAATCGAAACGGGCTATTCCCTGCGGTCGACTCGCGAATGAAGTTTTGCATCCTGTCGCTAACTGGTACGGCGACGTACGAGGCTCGCGCTAAATTCGCCTTCTTTCTCCATGATCCGGCAGACCTTACGGACCGCCTCATTACACTCAGCCCCGAAAATATCGCAATCCTGAATCCCAATACGGGCACCTGCCCGATTTTCCGCTCTGTGCGCGACGCCGAGATCACGATCGAAATATATCGCCGCCTCCCCATTCTTGTCGAACGTGGGGCTCAGGTGCGGAACCCGTGGGGCATTCAAACTATGGATATGTTCCACATGGCTCACGACTCCGCATTGTTCCGCAATCGGAACGAACTCGAATCCGACAGCTGGCGTTCCGACGGCAACCTATTCGTCAAGGGGGTGGCCAGAATGCTCCCGTTGTATGAAGCGAAGATGGTTGATTTCTTTAATCATCGTGCTGCCGACGTCGTGAAAAGTGAGACTGCCACAAAGCGGCAGAATCAGCCCAAGTACTTGTCAGTCAGGGAGCTTGATTCGGCAAGTCGAAGTGCGCTGCCCTTCAATTGGGTTGACGAGGTGGCCGTAAACAAAAGACTCGGCGCATATCACTGGAGCAAGGGCTGGCTCCTCGGCTATTGCGACGTGACCAGTGCGACTAATGAACGCACTGCGATCCCAGTAATCTTCCCGCGTGCTGCCGCCGGTCACACACTCCCTCTGATTCTTTCTTCCCAAGAGCCCGAACTTCTTGTCGGCCTCTACGCATGCCAGGCATCCTTCGTGTATGACTATGTAAGTCGTCAGAAGATCAACGGCGTGCATATGACGGTATCCATCATGCAGCAGCTTCCTGCTCCTTTGCCGGAAGTAATTGCAAGGCATATCCACTTCTTGTCTCCCCGAATCCTGGAACTCACCTACACCGCGGACGATTTGCTGCCCTTGGCCTCCGATGTTGGCGACGACGGCCCGCCTTTTCGGTGGGACGAAGATCGCCGAGGAGTCATCCGCGCTGAGCTGGATGCCTTTTTCTTCCACCTGTACGGGACGGCTCGAAATGACGTGGATTACATCATGGACACGTTCACGATCGTCAAGCGCAAGGACGAGGCGAAGTATGGCACCTACCGGACGAAGGAGCTGATCCTCGCCGAGTACGACAGGATGGCCGCTGCCAGCGTAAGCCCGGCCAATCCACTTGTCGACGGAGGAAACTTCACCTCAACCCTCATGCCCCCGCCCGGACAGGGCCCTCGTCACCCAAGCGGCTCCCAGGTGGCTTCAACCTTCCGCCACCATTCGGCGAGGGCGAAGGATTAGGCGAGGCAAGATTTAGACCCTATCATCATCGTGGAACTGTCGAGCGGAGCACCGCCCCTTCGCCGCCAGAATCCTGCGCAACAGGTTGGCTTTCGGTGAGGAGTGCACGCCGGATGGACTCGGATTCCACGACGCCTTCGAGTAACGGCAATTTTTTCCCCTGGACCCCAAGCCGCTGCGCGCAGAGCGAATGGACTCGACACCGCCGAACCGAAGATCCTGGTTGGCATTGCCCGGGTGCAGGATGTGTCGCCGGCCTATTCGGGCGAATAGCTACGGGTTGCGTCGACCGCCGAAATGGTCATTCCTGGCGGCGCCGCGTTCGACGACGGGCCGGAAGCCCTTTGCTGACATCGATCCGTCGGCATTCGGCGGCGTTCGTTGGCTACTCGGACTGCCATGGGCCTTGTCCGGCCGGTCGTCGAGGGCCGGTCGCCCATCGAGGTGGCGCGCGTTGGCCCCTGCGCGCCCGCCCAACTGACGTCGTTTGAGCCGCAGTGGCTCCGGGCGCGGCCGACAGGGTCGTCACCGGATGCTGACGTATTTCCGACAGAGCGACGATCGTTGGTGGCTCCGGTGAGCTGAACCCGGCCTTCGATGACGTTGGGCTAAGCGGTGACGCCGGCGCGAGAAATACGGCGTCTCGTCTCCCTGCATAATCGACGGGCGAAGAGAACGCGGTGTTGGGTGTTGCCCCGTAGGCCGTTGATCTGATTGTCTTGCCGAGCTCGAGGGGCGGGTCCAAAGAGACGGGAGCCGGGATGGTCGCGGCGGAGGAAACCACGTTGCAGGGTCTGCTGGAGGGCGCGAAGCAGTATCATGTGCCGCTCTACCAGCGCACCTATTCGTGGAACAAGGTGCAGCTCGCACGGCTCTGGGAAGACGTGCGCAAGCTCGCCGACGACCGGGTGGACAACCCTGTCGCCACGCATTTCATCGGCTCACTCGTGCTCGCGCCCAGCCCGAAGATTGGCCCGGTCGGCGTCAACGAGTACCTCGTGGTGGACGGGCAGCAGCGGCTCACCACGCTGACGATTCTGCTCTGCGCGATCCGCGACCACCGCGCCAAGCACGAGGGCCCGAAGCATCGCATCCGACTCGACCACCAATACCTGACCAACCCCTTCGAGGAAGAGCGCTGGCTCAAGCTCGTTCCCACCCAGGAGGACCGCGACGCCTACGTGGCCTGCGTCAAATCGACCCCGCATGCCTCGGGCGAGGACCCGGTGAGTGTGGCGTACCGGTTCTTCGCCGACGCGCTGATCGTCGATGATACGGACAGCCCGCTGGACATCGCGCGGATCGAGAGCGCCGTCATCACCGGGCTGGGGCTGGTGGCGGTCACCGCCCAACCCGGCGACAACGTCTACCGGATCTTCGAGTCGCTGAACAACACCGGGCTGAGGCTCACTCAGGCCGACCTGCTGCGCAACTACCTCTTCATGCGATTGCCCAGCCAGGGCGACCTCGTCTACAAGTCCCTCTGGCTGCCCTTGCAGCGTCAACTCAAGTCGGAAAGGTTGGAGCTGCTCTTCTGGCTCGACCTGGTCCACCGGGACCCGCGAGTCAAGCAGACCGACATCTACTCGATCCAGCAGGCGCGGCTCGAACGCCTCCGCTCGGAGGTCGAGATCGAGGAGGAGGTGCGGCGTTTTGCCCGCCTAGGTGCGCTGCTCCGGGTCATCCTCGAGCCCAACGAGGAAAAGGACCCGGGGGTACGGCAGCGGCTGGAGCGGCTCAGTGAGTGGGGCACTACCACCGCCTACCCTCTGGCGCTTCATCTGCTCGACCGTCGGGAGGGCGGGACAGCGACCTCCGAACAGGTTGCCTCGGCGATGCTGTACCTGGAGAGCTTCTTTGTCCGCCGCCTGCTGATCGGGCGGAGCACCATGAATATCAACCGGATCCTGCTCTCCGTCGTCACCGAGATGAGCAAGGAACTGCCGGTCGACGAGGCCGTGCGGGCGTACCTGTCAACCGGACGCAAGCACTACGCCACCGATGCCGCCGTGCGTTCCGCCGTACGGTCCATCCCGTTCTATCTGCACGGTCGCGCGCCGCAACGCAGCCTGGTGCTGCGGTGGCTGGAGGAGTCGTACGGCAGCAAGGAGCCGGTGTCGCTGGAGAAGGCGACCATCGAGCACGTGCTGCCACAGACGCTCACCGACGAGTGGCGGCAGATGCTCGCCGCCGACCTCGGGCCGGACGAAAACCTTGAGGAGATGCACGAGGCGTTGCTTCACACGCTGGGAAACCTGACCCTCACCGGCTACAACCCGGAGTTGGGAAACAAGCCCTTCGCAGCGAAATGCATCAGACTGCAGGAGAGCGGCATCAGGCTGAGTCAGGAAATCGTGGCGAAGGACCGTTGGGGGCGCCCGGAGATCCACGCGCGCGCCGACGCCCTCGCCGAGAGGGTGATCACCACGTGGCCCGGGCCGACCGAGCAGGGCGGCAACCAGTCCGAGGTGCCATGGGACCTCATGGTCAGGGCGCTGTCCGAGATGCCCGCCGGCTCCTGGACGACATACGGGGACCTGGCTGCACTCATCGGCACCGCGCCGATGCCGGTTGGGGTTCGGCTGGCCAACCACCCGGCACCGAACGCGCACCGCGTGTTGCAAGCCGAGGGCACGGTCGCGCCCGGCTTTCGCTGGCTCGAAGCGGACCGCAGCGACGACCCGCGCGAGGTGCTCCGTGCGGAGGGCGTGACGGTTGACCAGAACGGCCGGGCCGACCAGGCGCAGCGCATCGGCACCGAGGAGTTGGCGCAGCTCGCCGGCATCACGCCGGAGGAAGTGCCCGAGCGTGTCCCCCGCGCACGCTCGGGTCAGGGCGAAACCTACTCCGACAGGTTCATCGAGCAGCTCACCGCCCGGCAGAGCCCCGCGGTTGTCACCGCCGCTGTAGTGCTGCTCGAGGCTTGGACCGCGATGGGCGGAACACTGTCGTACGGCACCGGGGGGGAGACATCCTGCTTCCTTATGGCTCGGCGCAGGGAGCATGAACTGGGCAGCATCTGGCCTGCGGTGATCTATCCGGGCGGGAAGTTCGAGGTGGTGTTCCAACATCTCAGCACCCGCACGCCGTTCAACGACATCGTGCTGCGGGAAGAGCTTCGGCAGCGGCTCAACCAACTGCCGGATGTGAACATCGCTGCTGCCAGGCTCGCCCTGCGTCCGGGTATCCCCCTGAAGGTCCTCGCCGAAGCCGACGCGCGTGAGGCGCTGCTAGACCATCTCCGCTGGTTCTACGACCAGGCACAACTGTCCATCTCAGATGATTTGGTCACCAGCTAGGCATCGCGTCCCCACCGCCCTCGACCCGTTACCCCCGGAGGCCCGACCGTGCCCCAGCTCGCCTTCGCCAACACTTTCTGGCAGAGCTACGACGTCCTGGAAAAGCCAGTCAAGGCCGGCGTACGCAAAGCGATGGCCAAGTTCCAGCAGCTCACCATCGCCGAATTGCACGCCGACAAAGGCCTGCACCTGGAGTCGGTGAACAACGCGCGGGACCCGCGCATGCGGACCATCCGTGTCAACGACTTCTGGCGCGGGGTCGTACTCGCCCCCGATGACGGCAGCGATACATTTCTGCTGCTCAACGTCGTACCACACGACGCTGCGTACAGCTGGGCGGCGAAGCGCCTCTACACCGTCAACACAGCGACGCGGGCGCTGGAGGTCCGCAACGTCACCGCCATCGAGCAGCTCACGCCAGCGCTGGAAAAGGCGGCGGCCGGGTCCCCGACACTGCTGTTCGCCCAGCACTCCGACACCGTGTTGCGCGACCTGGGCATCGACGACCAGGTAAGGCGCGCCGCCCGTACCATCATCGACAAGCCGCAGCTGGAAGCATTCGGGACGCTGCTTCCCGAGGATCAGTTCGAGGTGTTGCAGTATCTGGCCGAGGGCTTCTCCGCGGAGGAGGTCTATCGCGACCTCGTCACCCAGCGTCGACCGGTCGACGTCACCACCGAGCCGAGCGAGAGCCTGGCGATGGCGATCGCCAACACCACCAGCCGGATCACGCTGGTGACCCGGCCTGACGAGCTGGCTGAGATCCTCGACAAGCCGTTCGCCGCCTGGCGGGTGTTCCTCCACCCGTCCCAGCGACGCGTCGCCTACCGGGTGTCGTACAAGGGGCCGGCGCAGGTGACGGGCGGGCCCGGCACCGGCAAGACAGTGGTCGCCCTACATCGGGTCAAGCACCTGCTGTCCCGTACGCCAGACAAGCGAGTGCTGCTCACCACATACACCAACGCCCTGGCCGCGACACTGCGTGCGAATCTGGCGCTGCTCCTCGGCGACGAGGAGCAGTTGACGCGGGTCGAGGTGACGACGGTGAACGCCTTCGCCAACCGCGTGGTGCGGGCGCTCGCCGGCCGAGTGGCGATCCCGATCGGGGATGCCGATGAGCGGCAGATCTGGCGTCGTGTGGTCCGGCGGTTGAATCTGCCCTGGCCCGAGCAATTCCTCGCTCAGGAGTTCCGGCATGTCGTCCTCGCCCAGGACGTGCGTAGCCGGGAGGACTACCGTGCGGCCAACAGGCGAGGACGAGGCTCGGCGCTCGGCGCTCGGCAACGCGATCAGGTCTGGGATGCCATCGAGATGTTCCAGGCCGAGCTTTCGGCAGCAGGCAACCTGACGCACCTGCAGGTGTGCGCGCAGGCGGCGCAGCTGCTCGACGGCGCCGACCTGACCGTTCACGGGTTCGACCACGTGGTGGTCGACGAGGCCCAGGACCTGCACCCCGCGCAGTGGCGGGTGCTGCGCGCCGCCGCTGCACCCGGGCCGGACGACCTGTTCATCACCGGGGATCCACACCAGCGGATCTACGACTTCCGAGTGTCGCTCAGCGCCCTCGGCATCTCCGTCACCGGGCGCAGCAGCCGGCTGCGCATCAACTACCGCAGCACCGAGGAGATCCTGGCCTGGGCCACCAACTTGATGGTCGGGTCGCGGGTCGACGACCTCGGCGGGGAGGGAGAGGACAGCCTGGCCGGATATCGGTCACTGTTGCACGGCACGCGACCGGACGCCCAGGGCCACGCTACGCAACAGGCCGAGGTCGCGGCGCTGGTCGATCGCGTGGGGGAGTGGCTCGGGCAGGGCGTCCGGCCCGGTGAGATCGCGGTCTGCGCGCGCTTCAACCTGCTTCTCAACAATGTGTACGACGAACTGATGGGTGTCGGGATTCCGGCCGTGCGCGTGCGCGACCAGCCCGGCCCTGACGTCGAGGGCGTGCGGCTCGCCACCATGCACGCCATGAAGGGTCTTGAATTCCGCTGCGTAGCGGTGGTGGGGGCCACGGCACGAGCAGTGCCCTTCGCGAAGGAGGTGACTCCAAGCGAGGTGGACCAAATGCAGCACGACAGCGACATCCTTCGGGAGCGCTGCCTGCTCTTTGTGGCCAGCACCCGGGCGCGGGAGGCGCTGCACGTCTCGTGGAGCGGTCAGCCCAGCCCTTTCCTGTCCAGTGCGTCAGCCTGACCGAAGGAGAAACCTGTAGCGGCCGCTGGCCCTCGCCGGATCCTAGCCGTCTGGAGGATCCTCGAACGGTCCCCGATCTGCGGCGCTACTACTTGTCGTACGGCGGAGAAGCATTTCCGGACGGCAGTTCGAGCGGCTTGGCGGCGTCGGTGACCGTCCGGAAGCAGCGAACGAATTCACCACCGATGACCTGACGCGGTAGAACTGCTCAGCGTCCACACCCCGCCTCCCGGGCTCTCGATCTGCTACAGGGCAGCTCCGCCGGGACACATCGGGCGCTGGTCGACGACGTCACCATCGGCCTCGACCGTTGGCTACTTCTCAGCGCCGATGGCAGAAGTGGCCGGGTCCACAGCGACGAGTCTGCGGCGGCCGACGGCGATTCCCGGGTCGTGCAGCGCTCGGAGCGATCAGCGGTGGACCGCAGCTCGCCGTCGTACCGCCGCCAGACGGGGTCCTGCCTAGCGACCAATCGAAAAGCACGCCACCTATCACGTGCCTGCGCCACTGTTGAAGCCAAACTCAGCTGTTACGTCCTCCACGTTTGGCAATCGCGAGGAAGCCGGTCCATGCCTGGGCGGTGAAGGTGAGGAGCGGTCCCGTGGAGTCCTTCGAGTCGCGGACGGCGACGACCTCGGCGAGGTTCGTGGCGACTTCGACGCAGTCGCCGCCGTTGTCGCCGCTGCGGGTGCTCTTGCGCCAGACGGCGCCGCTCAGGTCAGTCATGCCGCATCTCCCCAGCGATTCGCTTGATCATGTCCTTCGATTCTGCCTCGCCGAGGGCCAGCCCATCCAGCCCTCTCCAGACCCGCGCGTAGGCTGCCAACTCGTCGGGCTTGTCGAGGTAGAGCGCCCCGGTCAGCGATTCGCTGTAGACCACCGACGGTTCCGGAGCGGCGCGACCGCCCTTGGTCGGTGGAAAGTCGAGGATCACAAACGACCCCGCAACCGCGCCGGGCTGCGGTCCAGCCGCCAGTGGCAGCACCCTGACGCTGACATTCGGCAGTTCGGACAGCTTGGTTAGGTGATCGAGCTGCGCGGTCATGACCACCGGCCCGCCGACGCCACGGCGGAGGACCGCCTCAGACAGCACGGACTCCAGCCTGGGAGCAGTTGGCAGTCGACGGAAGAGCAACGCCTGCCGTTGGAGTCGCACCTCGACCGCCCGCTCGCGATCTTCCTCGCTCAGCATCCCGCCAAGGCGATAGAGCGCGTGGGCGTACTCCTTGGTCTGAAGGATCCCCGGGATGAGCGACTCGTCGTAACGACGGAGGCGGGAAGCGGCGGATTCCAGGCCCACGTACAGCTCGAACCAGCTCGGCACCGCATCGCCGTACGCGTGCCACCAACCCTTCGACTTCGTCTCCACGGCCAGCCCGCGCATCGCCTCGGTCATCTCGGACGACACCCCGTACAGCTCGCACATCGCCTTGACGTCGAGCACCCTGACGGAGCCCTGGCCACATTCGAGGCGCCAGATCTTTTGCCGGCTGTATTCGAGGGCTTCGGCGGCGGCGTCGAGCGTCACGCCGGCCTCGTTGCGGAACTGCCGCAGCAGCCGGCCGAGTTGCCGCCGCGGCACGGTCGATCCGATGTCTTCGGGCATCCGCACACTCCCTGGTTGCGTCTCGCAACACTGCGTGACTCGCTCCTGCAACTCGTACGGGTTTCAGCAAAGAAAGTCAATGCATAACAAGGAAATCGCGGTATCGAACGTTGCGCTTTCGCTGCGGACTGTCGCAGGCTGGTCACAGCACGCGGCCGGCCGAGCAGGACCGACGACCCAGAAAGGCGGACAGACATGACCGCTCGTAATCAGCGACCATCTTTGGATGGCGATGGCGCGACCTACCGCTCCGCCGCGTACACCAGTCTGTTGCCATGGCAGGTGCGTGAGTGCCGCTTCCCGCCAGTCGGGTTCGGGCGTCGCGGTCTGAACCCCGACGACGTTTACGCCTTCCTCGACCGGGTCGCCGTCGAAATGGCCGCCGTCTACGCCGCTCTTACCGAGAGCCGCCGCGAGACGGCCCGGATCAAGGCCGGGCTGCGTCGCTGGCAGACCGATCAGGCCCGCGCCCGCAACGAGCGGGGCCAGAACCGATGAGCCAGCGGTACGTCATCCACCTGCCCGTGGTCGCAAACGACCTGCCCGCCGCGCAACGCCTAGCTCGGGTCATCGGCCGGTGGATGCTGGTGCTGCCGATGACCGACCCGGGCGAGACCACCGTCTCCGAAGAGGACCATCAGCTCGTCCGGCACCGCGTCTTCTGCGATCTGCGGCTGCCCGGCGGCCGGCGCTGCCTGCTCCGCGACGACCACGACGGCCCCTGCTCTCGCCGCCTACGCCGCTGAGTCGGGCCGCGATCTTGCAGATGCTGCCCAGGCATAGTGGGCATTCGACGCGTCTCGACGACTGAAACTGCAAGATCGGCGGCGACTGGGTGCGCTGCACGCATTCATCCGTATCATTTCGGCATGACGCGGTTCAGTCGGCGGGCGGTGTTGCTGGCCGGCAGCGGGCTGCTTGTTGGCTGTTCACGGCAGCCCGAGGCGGACGAGGTCCAGCTGCGACTGGCGACCGGGCCAGCGGGGGCGGTCTACCGGCGGATCGGTGGGGCGCTGGCCGAGCACATCTCCGAGCAGGTGCCGGGTGCGACGGTGACCACCGTGCCGAGCGGGGCGTCCACCGACAACATCCGAATGTTGCGGGCCGGCGAGGTGCAGCTGGGGCTGACCAGCCTGGACGCGCTGATCACCAGCGACGGCAGCGCGCCCGGTGGGCTCTCGGCGATCTGCCGGCTCTACGACAGTCACCTGCATCTCGTGGTCATGGCGGGTTCGGCGATCGGCGAGTTTCGGGACCTTGAGGGCAAACGCGTGTCTCTCGGTGCCCACGACTCGGGTACCGAGTTCACGTCGTTGCGGGTCCTGAAGCTTGGCCCGCTCAAAGCCGACGGCCGGAATCTCAGCCAGGCCGAGTCGGCGGCGGCGCTGCGCGACGGCACGATCGACGCGATGTTCTCGCTGACCGGCGTCCCGACACCCGCCATCACCGAGTTGGCGCAGCGGCATCCGATCCGGATGATCCCGTTGGACGCGCAGGCGGACGGGCTCTTCACGGCGTACCCGGGGCCCTACGCCCCGGCCATGATCCACGCGGCTGCCTACGCCGGTGTCCCGGCCACGCGCACCGTCGCCGTACCGAACGTGCTGCTCGCGCGCGACGACCTGCCTGACGACCTGGTCTACGCCATCACCGACACGGTCTTCCGGCACACCGGGGCGATCACCTCAGCTGGCGGTGACGACGCCGAGGCCCTTCCGGAGGCGTGGCAGATCAACGTGCGTACCGGAATCTCCACCGCGTCGGTCCCGCTGCACCCGGGCGCGGCGGCCTGGTTCCGCGACCGCAAACGCTGACCCGTTCACAGGGAACGGGAGTTGTCAGACCGGCGCCGACGCGGGAGCGACCGGCAACACCACCACCGCGGCGAGCCCGTGCCCGGACCCGTCCGGACGCGGCAGCCCTTCCTCCAGCCGCAGCTCACCCCCGGCCGCCCCGACGAGGTCGGCGCAGATCGCCAGTCCCAGGCCGGTCCCGGGCACGTTCTGGTGCCGAGGCGAACGCCAGAACCGTTGCAACGCCTGGGCCCGCTCGGACACGTCGATGCCCTGGCCGTCGTCACGGACGGCGACCGTGACGGTGCCCGGACCAGCGGAGCCGACCTGCGCGGTCACCTCCACGGTCTGCGCGTCGGACAGCCGTAACGCGTTGCTGATCAGCTCGTCCAGGATGCTGCCCAGGCCGCCCGGCGGCTCCAGCAACCGCAACCCCGGCGGTACGTCGACAGTCAGCGTCTGTCCGGCCGTGGCCGTCAGCGCCCGCCACCGGTCCACCCGGGTCGCCAGCACCTCGTCGAGGTCCACCGGCGACGCCGTCCGCATGCTCTCCATCCGCGCGCTGGCCTGGAGTGAGTTCAGCATCCGCTGCATCGCCTTCAGCTCGTCGACGGCGACGTCGTACACCTGCTGCCCGTCGCCGTCGGACCGTAGGTGTGGTGCGAGGCTCTCCACGGCGAGCCGGAGGCTGGTCAACGGGTTGCGTAACTGGTGCGACGCGTCGGAGACGAACGCGCGCTGTCGCTGTGCGGCGTTCTCGACGGCGTCCATCATGGTGTTGAACGATCGCGCCAGCCGCCGCAGCTCGATGGGCCCGGCCTCGGCGTCGGCGCGGATGGTCAGGTCGCCCTCGGAGATCCGCGAGGTCGCCGCGTCCAGTTTCCGCACCGGCCGCAGCACCCACGCCGACACCGGCCAGGCGACGGCGGTCAGCGCGAGCAACGGGAGCAGCCCGAGCCCGGCCAGCCGGGCCCAGCGTACGAGGATGAGCTCGCGCGTCCGGGACAGGTCGGAGATGGTCACGACGGCGCCGACGACCTCACTGTCCCGGCCGACCGGCTCCGCCACGACGAGTGCGGAGTCGTCCCACGGCGCCCACTCCCAGGACGGTTCGGACCGGGCGCCGGCGAGCGCCGCGGTCACGATCCGGGGCAACGCCGCCTCGGCGCGCGCCGCCTTCTGGTACGCGTCGGCTGGTCCGAGCAGCACCGCGCCCGACGTGTCGATCAGCGCGACCGGGATGCCGTAGAGCTCGTGGTACCGCGTCAACTCCTGCTGTAGCGCCTCGGTGCGGCCGGTCGACAGCGCGGTCTCGGCCAGCGAGGCGAAGCGGCCGACGTCGTTGAGCCGGTTGACGTACGTCTCCTGCATCTCCCGTTCGGCCACGGTGACGCTCAGTGGTACCCCGAGCGCCGCGACGAGCAGCACCGCGAGGGGCACCAGGACGACGAGCAGCCGGCGGTGCACGGCGGGTCAGCCGGTCAGCTCCGGCTGGTCGGCCAGCAGCCGATAGCCGACGCCGTGGACGGTCCGGATGACCACGTCCGGGCCCAGCTTGTGCCGCAGCGCCGCGATGTGGGTGTCCAGGGTGCGGCTCGACGACTCCCAGGTCGCGCCCCAGATCTGGTCGAGGATGACGTCGCGGCTGACCACGTTGGGCGCCCGCCTGGCCAGGAGCAGGAGCAGCTCGAACTCCTTGCGGGTCAACGGCACGAGTGTGCCGTCGACGGTGACCTCGCGGGTGCCGACGCCGATCCGCATCGGGCCGAGGACGAGCGGCTCGTCCGTCTGGCCGAGGGCACGAGCGGCCCGGGTGCGCCGCAGGACGGCGTCGATCCGGGCGAGCAACTCCGGGATGCCGAACGGCTTGACGATGTAGTCGTCGGCGCCGGCGCGCAGGCCGCGGACCCGCTCGTGCTCCTCGGATCGCGCGGTCACCGCGATGACGGCGGTCTGCGGGTGGTCACGCAGCTTGCGGATCAGGTCGAGCCCGTCGCCGTCGGGGAGGCCCAGGTCGACGAGGACCACATCGGACGGCGCGGCGCGCACGGCCTCCGCGGCGGTGGCGACGCGGTGGACCTCGAAGCCCGCCTGGGTCAGGACGGTCACCAGGCCCCGCGCCACGCGGTCGTCATCCTCGATGACGGTTATCCGCATACCGGCGGATTGTACGGCCCGGATCGGCGCTCGTACCGGCCCGGGTTCTTGGGATTTCTCTGACACCATCCGGGCCTCGGCCAGCCGAGACTGGGGCCACTAACGCGCCGAGGGATGTCCAAGCGTTGATGGGGAGGTCGCCGTATGCGAAAGACCAGCAGGTACCGGGCCACCGCGCGGATGATCGCCGCGATCGGTGTCGTCTCGCTCGCCGCCGCCTGTTCCGGCAACGGGGGCACCGCCGGCGGAGGGGACGCCGCGAACTACCCGGACGAGAACATCACGATCGTCGTGCCGTTCAGCGCG
The DNA here is from genome assembly GCF_059358895.1 of Micromonospora sp. BQ32. Taxonomy (NCBI): domain Bacteria; kingdom Bacillati; phylum Actinomycetota; class Actinomycetes; order Micromonosporales; family Micromonosporaceae; genus Micromonospora; species Micromonospora sp. BQ32. The sequence continues at coordinate 233,803 of NZ_JCADBI010000001.1, forward strand.
GGCGGGCCGACGGACACGGTCACCCGCATGATCGCCGAGCCGATGGCCGCGAAGCTCGGTGGCAAGATCGTCGTCCAGAACGTCGAGGGTGCCGGCGGCACGGTCGGCGCCGGCGACGTCGCCCGGGCCAAGCCGGACGGCTACACCGTGCTCATGCACCACATCGGCATGTCGACGGCGCCCGCTCTGTACAAGAGCCTGGGATACAAGCCCCTGGAGGACTTCGAGACGGTCGGGCTCGTCACCGAGGTGCCGATGACGATCGTCGCCCGCAAGGACTTCGCGCCCGCGACACTCCAGGACCTGGTGACCCACGTGAAGGCGAACGCCAACAAGGTCACGCTGGCCAACGCCGGCATCGGCGCCGCGTCGCACCTGTGCGGCCTGCTGTTCCAGAGCACCACCGGCGTGAAGCTCCAGGAGGTCCCGTACCAGGGCACCGGTCCCGCGCTGACCGACCTGGTCGGCGGCCAGGTCGACTTCATGTGCGACCAGACGACCAACACCAGCGGGCAGATCGCCGCGGGCAAGGTGAAGGCGTACGCGGTCACCACGCCCGAGCGGGTGAAGAGCCTTCCCGACCTGCCCACCACGGCCGAGGCCGGGCTGCCGCAGCTGAAGGTCAGCGTCTGGCACGGTCTCTACGTTCCGGCCGACACGCCGCCGGAGATCGTCCAGAAGCTGTCCGAGGCGTTGAAGGTGGCACTGGCCGACCAGGGGGTCATCGACCAGATGGCCAAGCTCGGCACCGCGCCGGTCCCGGCCCAGGACGCAACCCCGGAGGCGCACCGGGCGAAGCTCGACGAGCAGCTCGGCACCTGGGCGAAGATCATCGCCGATTCCGGGGTCAAGGTCTCCTGAGGTGGAGCGCCGTCGGTCGTTCCCGGACGTCCTCGTCGGGGGAATCTTCGTCCTGATCGGTGGCGCATTCGTGGTCGGGGCGCTCAGCTACGAGCTGGGCACCCCGACACGAATGGGCCCGGGCGCCTTCCCGCTACTGGTCGGCGCGACAGTGGTCGCGCTGGGCCTGGCGATCGCCGGCAAGGGGCTCATCGCCGGTGAGGTGACCGCGTTCGGGCCGATCCCATGGCGAGCCGTCGCCGCCATCGTGCTGGCGGTCCTGTTCTTCGGGTTCACCATCCGGCGACTCGGGTTCGTACCGACGACGGCGGTGACCGCACTGCTCACCACGCTGGCCAGCGCCCGCGTACGGCCGCTCACGGCGATGGCCGTGGCCGCCGGGCTGACCGTGGCCAGCACGCTCATCTTCGTCGTCGGACTTCAGCTACGGATCCCGCTCTGGGGCCCCTGGCTGGGCTTCTGACGCGGCAACCGGATTGAGGCATGGAACTCCTCGACAACCTCGCGCTGGGCTTCTCGACGGCCCTGCTGGTCCAGAACGTCCTCTACTGCTTCGTGGGAGTGCTGCTCGGGACCGCGGTCGGCGTGCTGCCCGGCATCGGGCCGACGGCGACGGTGGCCATGCTGCTGCCGATCACGTTCAGCTTCGAGCCGGTCACGGCGCTGATCATGCTGGCCGGCATCTACTACGGGGCGCAGTACGGCGGCTCGACGACCGCCATCCTGATCAACCTGCCCGGTGAGTCGTCCGCGGCGGTCACCGCGCTGGACGGGCACGAGATGGCCCGCCAGGGCCGGGCCGGACCGGCCCTGGCGGCCGCGGCGATCGGGTCCTTCGTCGCGGGTACGGTCGCCACCGTGGCGCTGGCCGCCGCGGCCCCGCCCCTGGCCAGTGTGGCGTTGAAGTTCGGCCCGGCCGACTACTTCTCGCTCGTGCTGTTCGGCCTGATCGTCTCGATCGCGCTGGCACGGGGCAGCGCGCTCAAGGCACTGGCGATGATCGCGCTCGGCGTGCTGCTCGGCACGGTCGGCCAGGACATCTACACCGGAACGCCCCGCTTCGTGTTCGAGCAGCGCGAGCTGTACGGCGGCATCGACTTCGTGTCCGTCGCCGTGGGCCTGTTCGGAGTGGCCGAGATCCTGCGCAACCTGGAGAACGAGCAGACCCGCACGGCCATCGTCAGCCGGGTGACCAACCTCTGGCCGACCCGCGAGGACCGGCGTCGGATCGTCGCCCCGATCCTGCGGGGCACCGGTCTCGGCGCCGCGCTCGGTGTCCTGCCCGGCGGCGGACACGTGCTCGCCTCGTTCACCTCGTACGCCGTCGAGAAGCGCATCTCGAAGCGACCGCAGGAGTTCGGACGGGGCGCGATCGAGGGCGTCGCCGGCCCCGAGTCGGCGAACAACGCCGCCGCGCAGACGTCGTTCATTCCGCTGCTCACCCTGGGCCTGCCCGCCCACCCGGTGATGGCACTGATGATCGGCGCGTTCATCGTCCACGGCATAACCCCTGGTCCGAACGTCATCAACGACGAGCCGGCGCTGTTCTGGGGCCTGATCGCGTCGATGTGGATCGGCAACGTGCTCCTGCTACTGCTGAACCTGCCGCTGATCGGCCTCTGGGTGCGCATGCTGCGCATCCCGTACCAGGTGCTCTTCCCGATGATCATCCTGTTCGCCGCGATCGGCACCTACTCACTGAACTTCAACGCGTACGACGTCTACGCCATCGCGTTCTTCGGAATCCTGGGCTACATCCTGATCAAGTGCGGCTGCGAGCCGGCGCCCCTGCTGCTCGGCTTCGTCCTCGGCCCGCTGCTGGAGGAGAACCTGCGCCGCGCGCTCATCATCTCCCGCGGCGACCCGTCGGTGTTCGTGACCCGGCCGATCTCCGCGGCGCTGCTGGCCCTGGCCGTCGTCGCGCTCGTCGTCGCCGTCCTGCCGACGATTCGCCGGCGTCGCGCGGTCGTGTTCGCGGAGGAGGAGTAGCAATCCGAACCACGTGACGGTCCGTTCGACGAAGATTGTCCCCGTGACGAGCGACAACACGCCCCGGGGCTGGACCAGCCGGACCGTCTGGGACAGGCGGTTCAACGCCCCGTTGCGCTCGTTCCTGCGTACCGAGACCGGCGGTGCGCGGGTGGTGCTGATCGCCGCGGTGGCGGCCCTCGTCTGGGCGAACCTGCACGTGTCGTCGTACGAGTCGGTCTGGGAGACCTCCTTCTCGGTCCAGCTCGGCGACTGGCGCGTGTCACATGACTTGCGTTTCTGGGTCAACAGCGGGCTCATGACGCTCTTCTTCCTGGTCGCGGGGCTGGAGTTGCGCCGGGAGTTCGACATCGGCGAGTTGCGGGAGCGGCGTCGCCTGGCGTTGCCGATGCTGGCCGGGGTCGGCGGCATGCTCGTGCCGATCGCGATCTATCTCGCCATCAACGCCGGGCAGACCACCGCGGCGGGCTGGGGTGCCGTGATGGCCACCGACACGGCGCTCGCGCTCGGCGCGCTGGCCGTCTTCGGGCCGCGTTTCTCGGAACGGCTGCGGGGCTTCCTGCTGACCGTCGCCGTCGTCGACGACGTGGTGGCGATCGCGGTGCTGGCCATCGCGTACCCGCATCACCCCTCGCTGACGGCGCTGATCGTCGCGGCGGCGATCTTCGGCGTCGTCCTGCTCGTCCGGGGCTTCGGGGTGCGGTTCGGGTCGGTCTACGCGCTGCTGGGGGTGGCGGCCTGGCTCGCCGTCTCGATGTCCGGTGTCGACCCGGTCGCGGTGGGCCTGGTGATGGGGTTGTTGACCTACGCCTACGCTCCCGGTCGCGGCGACCTGCAGCGGGCCAGCGACCAGTTCCGGCTCTTCCGGGAGCAGCCCACCCCGCAGCTCGCCCGGATGGCCCGGGTCGGGCTCACCTCGGCGCTGTCGCCGAACGAGCGGTTGCAGACGCTCTATCACCCGTGGGCGAGCTACGTGGTGGTGCCGCTCTTCGCGCTGGTCAACGTCGGCATCGTGATCGACGGCGACCTGCTGTCCAGGGCCGTGACCTCCCCGGTCACGCTCGGTGTCGTGGTCGCGTACGTCGTCGGTAAGCCGGCCGGGATCGTGGCCACCGCGTGGCTGGTGACCCGGCTGAGCGGCAACCGGTTCCGGCCACCCGTCGGCTGGGTTGCCGTCGCCGGGGTCGGCACGATCTCCGGCATCGGGTTCACCGTCGCGCTCCTGATCGCCACCCATGCCCTGAGCGGTCCGGCCCTGGACGAGGCGAAGTTCGGCATCATCGTGGCGACGCTCGGCGCGTCCCTCGTCACCTGGCTGGTGTTCCGCTCCGTCGGACGGCTCTCGCCGGCGCGGCGGACCCGCGCGCTGCTGGGCGTCACCGAGGGGATCGTCGACCTGCTGCTGCCGGTCGATGCCGAGCGGGACCACATGCGTGGGTCGCTCGATGCGCCGGTGACGGTGGTGGAGTACGGCGACTTCGAGTGCCCCTACTGCGGGCAGGCCGAGCCGGTGGTCAGGGAGTTGCTGGCGGACTTCGCCAACATCCGGTACGTCTGGCGGCACCTGCCGCTCACCGACGTCCACCCGCATGCCCAACTCGCCGCCGAGGCCGCCGAGGCGGCGGGGGAGCAGGGCGCGTTCTGGGAGATGCACGACCTGCTGCTCGTCCACCAGGACGCTCTCAACCCCGCCGACGTGCTCAACTACGCCGAACAGCTCGGCCTGGACCTGGACGGGTTCCGGGAGCACATGGTGAAGCGGAGGGGCGTGGACCGGATCGCCGAGGACGTCGACTCCGCCGACCTCAGCGGCGTCACCGGCACCCCGACCTTCTTCATCAACGGCCGGCGACACCACGGCGCGTACGACATCGCCGCGCTCTCGGCGGCGGTGAAGGCGGCGTTCGCGAGCGCGAAGCTCCGCCCCGAGTACCGGCCTCGCGACCCCGGGCACCGCGAGGCCGGGCCGGCGAGCTGATCGCCTGGCCGTGGTCTTCACCGGGCAGGTGGTCGACGAGCGCCCGCAGCCCTCGCGGTTCCGGGCACCGCGAGCGTTCAGGTGCTGGGCAGAGCGGCGAGCCGGCTGGCGCGGCGGCTCGCGACGGCCACGACGACGGCGAGGGCCAGGGCGATCAGGAAGAAGACGTCCGCGCCGGTGAAGGCCGCGTGGAAGCCCGCCGTCGGGTCGGTGGCGGAGCTGGCAGGGGTGTACGCGATGGTGAGGATCGCGATGCCGAGTGAGCCGCCGAGTTGGGACGTTGACGAGCCCGGACGCGGCGCCGGCGTCCTGCGGTTCGACTCCGGCCTCAGCGGTGCGCCCGCGTCGATGTCCGAAGTGGAACAGGTGCGGAACGTGTTGGTGGAATCACGATGGACTCGGGCCCTTGACTCTCGGGAAACATCGGGCCACCATCTGACAACGTTGTCACCGACCCCCGCCATTTGACAACGTTGTCATGTCTGGAGGCAAGATGTCCGAGCCATCGCCGATTTCCCGGCGTACCTTCCTCTCCGCCGGCGCGACGCTGCTGGCGTCGGTCGGGGTGACCGCGGCCCTGCCGGACGCCCTCGCGTCCGCCGCCGTGCCGGCGCCGACGGCCGCTCCGACCGCCACCGACCTCGCCCGGTACCGCCCGGTGACGGTCTCCTCGACCGACTACGCGCCGACGCCCGCCACCTTCGCCGTGGACGGCCTGCCGCAGGTCGGCGTCCGGGGAAGTGGATGGCGCGCCGCGAACGGCGATCCACAGTGGATCTCGGTGGACCTCCAGGCATTGTGTCGGATCGAGGCCGTCTCCCTGGTCTTCGAGGCCACGCTCAGCGACGGGCCGTTCGACGGCAACTACACCGACACCGACGGTGACGAGATCCTCTCCAGCGCCGCGACGGCGTACCGGATCGAGGTTTCCACCGACGGCCGTGCCTGGCGGTCGGTGTACGAGACCAGTGACGGCCAGGGTGGCGCGCAGACCATCAAGCTGCCCGAGCCGGTGACCGCCCGGTGGATCCGGATGACCGCCACGAAGCGCTCGAACAGCAACCCGGTGGGCCTCAACGGCTTCCAGGTCTACGGCGTACCGCTGGCCGGCCGGCCGAAGGCCGAGGGTTGGACCAGTTGGGAGGGCGGCAACACCGGCCCGGCTCCCGAGCTGAGGGTGGCCGCCGACGGCACCGTGCCGCTGGAGTCGGGCTGGTCGTTGACGATGGACGACTTCGCCGGCACCGCCGACGGCGCCGAACTCTCCCGTGCCGGCGTCGACGTCCGGTCCTGGCTGCCCGCGACGGTGCCCGGCACCGTGCTGGGCACCCTGGTCGAGCAGGGCCACCTGCCCGACCCGGTGGCCGGCTTCAACAACATGCGCATCCCGGAGGCGCTGTCCCGGCACACGTGGTGGTACCGGCGGGCGCTGCGGCTGCCCCGCGACCTGGACACCTCGCCCGGCCGACGCATCTGGCTGGAGTTCGACGGGATCAACCACGAGGCGACCGCCTGGGTCAACGGCGCGCCGGTCGGCAGCGTCAAGCACCCGTTCGCGCGGGCGGCCTTCGACATCACCGACGCGCTGGCCGGTCACCGAGGCGAGCACGTCCTCGCCGTCCGGGTCACCCCGATGCCACACCCCGGCACCCCCGGCGACAAGGGCCCCGACGGTCGTACCTTCCTCCAGTCGGCCCACCACTACCTTGACGCGCCGACCTACCTGGCGGTGTCCGGGTGGGACTGGATGCCCGCCGTCCGCGACCGGGTCACCGGCCTCTGGGACCACGTCCGGCTGCGCAGCACCGGCGCCGTGGTCATCGGCGACCCGCACGTGCAGACCACGCTGCCCGACCTGCCCGGCACCGACACCGCCGAGGTCACCATCCGGGTGCCGGTCCGCAACGCGGCGGCCAGCGCCACCACGGTCACCGTCCGCGCGGAGTTCGACAAGGTACGCGTCGAGTCCACCGTGACCGTTCCCGCCGGCGCGAGCACCACCGTCACCTTCACGCCGGAGCGCTTCCACGCGCTGCGGCTGCGCAACCCCCGGCTCTGGTGGCCCAACGGCTACGGCGACCCCCACCTGTACGACCTCACGCTCACCGCCACCGTCAAGCGCTCGGTCAGCGACCGGCGTGCGCTCCGCTTCGGTGTCCGCGAGTTCGCCTACGACTGGCACCAGCCGATCGTCGTCTCCCCGCCCGGCAAGCCCGCCCTGGAGTTCGTCGACGGCGCGGCGACCCAGACGGTCACGTTCGACCGCCAGCACGCTCGGCACGTACGGATCCAGGCCGGGCAGCGCGCCACCGGTTGGGGCATCTCGATGTTCTCGCTGTCGGTGGCCGACGGCACCGGCCCGGATCTCGCCCTGCGCCGCGACGCCACCGCCTCGTCCTCGGAGAACGACAGCAACGGGCCCGGCAAGGCCGTCGACGGCGACGCGGCGACCCGCTGGGCCTCGCAGGCCGAGGACAACCAGTGGATCCAGGTCGACCTCGGCGCGGCGGTCGACTTCGACGGGGTCACCATCGTGTGGGAGCAGGCGTACGCGCTGGACTACCGCGTCCAGGTCTCCGCCGACGGGGACGCCTGGACTGACGTGACGTCGGTCAGCAACGACACCCCGTTGGGCAGCCGCGCCACCCAGGTCGAGACGTTCGCCAGCCAGACCGCCCAGCACCTGCGCATCCAGACCGGCGCGCGGGTGACCTCGTGGGGCGTGTCCATGTGGGCCCTCTCGGTGCAGCGGCAGGCCGAGCCGGAGGTCGACCTTGCCCTGCGCCGGACCGCCACCGCGTCGTCGTCCGACAGCGACTCGAACGGCCCGGACCGGGCCGTCGACGGCAACCCCCGGACCCGGTGGTCGTCGAAGTTCGAGGACAACCAGTGGATCCAGGTCGACCTCGGCGCTCCGGTCAGCTTCGACCAGGTCACCATCGTCTGGGAGCAGGCGTACGCCCGCGACTTCGTCATCCAGGTCTCGGACGACGGCCAGCGGTGGACCGACGTGAAGTCGGTCAGCAACAAGATCAGCGAGCTGAAGATCAGTGTGAACGGTGTGCCGGTCTTCGCCCGGGGCGGCAACTGGGGCTGGGACGAGCTGCTGCGCCGGGTGCTGCCCGACCGGCTGGCCGACACGGTCGAGATGCACCGCGACATGAACTTCACGATGATCCGCAACTGGCTCGGCAGCAGCAACCGCGAGGAGCTGTACCAGGCCTGCGACGAGCAGGGCATCCTGGTGTGGAACGACTTCTGGCAGGCGGGCGCGTTCCTGCCCAACCCGCCCGGCTACGTCGACATCGCCGCCGACACCATCCGGCGTTTCCGCCACCACCCGAGCATCGTGGTCTGGTGCGGTGCCAACGAAGGTGACCCGCCGCCGATCGTCGACGCCGGGCTCAAGCAGGCCGTCGCCACCGAGCACCCGGAGATCCTCTACATCCCCAACTCCGCCAGCGGCATCGTGAGTGGGCGCGGACCGTACCACTGGGTCGACCCGACGACGTACACCGACGGGACGATGTATGAGACCGACTCGTTCGGTTTCCACACCGAGATCGGCATGCCGGTGGTGTCGGTGGTCGAGAGCATGCGCAACCTCGTCGGTGACGCGCCGGAGTGGCCGATCGGTGAGGTGTGGAACTACCACGACTGGTCGACCATCGGCAACCAGCGCGTCGGCACGTACCAGGCGGCGATCGACGCGCGCCTCGGTGAGTCCGACTCGCTCGACGAGTTCGCCACCCGGGCACAGTTCGTCAACTACGAGAGCCACCGCGCCATGTTCGAGGCGTGGAACGCCAACCTGTGGCAGGACGCCACCGGTCTGCTGCTGTGGATGTCGCACCCGGCGTGGCACAGCACGGTCTGGCAGACCTACGACTACGACCTCGACGTGAACGGCGCCTACTACGGCGCCCGCAAGGGGTGCGAGCCGGTGCACGTCCAGGCCGACCCGGGCACCTGGCAGGTCCGGGTGGTCAACCACACCGCCGCCCCGCTCAGCGGGGTCACCGTGAGCGCCCGACGCTACGACCTGAGTGGCCGGTCGCTGGGTTCGCCCCAGCGTCAGCGGGTGGACGTGGCCCGCTCGGCCACCACGGCGGTCTTCCCGCTCGCCGTGCCGGACGGCGGCGGGCTGCACCTGGTGCGACTGGAGCTACGGGACAGCCGGGACCGGCTGCTCGCGGAGAACACCTACTGGCGCTACGACAAGGCCGAGCAACTGCGGGCGCTCAACGACGTGCCGAGCACCCGACTGTCGACGTCGTCGAGCACCGTACGCGTCGTGGACGGTCGCAACACCGTCACCACAACGGTCCGCAACCAGGGCCGTACCGTCGCCGCGCTGGTGCGCCTCGCCGTGCGCGACCAGCGCGGGGAGCGGGTGCTGCCGGCCCGCTACGACGACAACTACTTCTGGCTCCTGCCGGGGGAGACCCGCGAGGTGCGGATCTCCTGGCCGGCGCGGTCGGGCCTCGCCCGGCAGGTGACGGTGACCGCGCAGGCGTACAACTCCTAGGCTCGGCCGGTCACCGTCGGTCACCTTCGTCGGGGCGGATGCGGTATGAGCGGTATACCTCAGAGGTATGAATATGCCTCTGAGGTATACCGCTTCTCGGCAGATCGACATGGCGGGCCAGCCGGGCGCAAGCCGCTTCCCACCGTGACCCGTGCGTTGCCAACGGTCCGGTTCCCCGTCCGGTGCAGGGTCGCGACCCGGGGTGCCTGGCGAGCTGTTCATCGAGGTCTTGCGGCGGTCATCGTATACAACATACGCTCCCCGAATCGCCCACTTGAGGAGCTCTCCATGACGAACCTCTCCGTCCGCGAAACGAACCTGCCCCGCCGCCGGGTGCTCCGGGCCGCCGTGGCGGCGGCCGCCGTCGTCTGCACTGTCGTCGCCTGCTCACCGGTGTCGAACAGCGAAGGCGGCGACCCGTCCGGCGGCGACCGGTCGGCAGGCCAGGACTCCTTCGGTACGCCCGCGGACCCCGCCGCCGTGAAGCAGGGCGGCAAGCTGGTCATCGCCCTCTCCGCCGAGCCCGACGCGCTGGACCCGACGCTGTCGAGAAGCCTCTACTCCCGCTACGTCTTCCAGGCGATGTGCCAGAAGCTCTACGACGTCAACGAACAGGCGCAGGTCGTACCGCAGCTCGCGACGGCCCTGCCCACCACGAGCGGCGACGGCCGGACGGTGACCATCCCGCTGCGGCCCGGCGTGCGCTTCGCGGACGGCACGGCATTCGACTCGGCCGCCGTGAAGGCCACCCTGCAACGTCACCTCACCAACGCCCGGTCGGCGCGCAAGAGCGAACTCGGTCCCATCGACGGCGTCGACACCCCGGACGCGCAGACCGTCGTCCTGCGGCTGAAGCAGCCGTTCGCACCGCTGCTCGGCGCCCTCGCCGACCGGGCCGGCATGATCATGAGTGCCCAGGCGCTGCGGACCCGCGGTGACGACTTCGCCTCGGCGCCGGTCTGCGTCGGCCCCTTCAAATTCGCGAAGCGGGTGCCGCAGAACTCCATCGAGGTCGTGCGGGACCCGAACTACTACGACGCGAGCAAGGTGCACCTGGACGCCATCTCGTGGCGAATCCTCACCGACGCGAGCATCCGCGCCGCCAACCTGCGCTCCGGTGACGCCCAGGTGGCCGACTCGGTCTCCACCCAGGACGTCGCCTCGCTGCGCCAGGACGCGGCGGTCTCCGTCCTCCAGTCGCAGTCCCTCGGCTACCAGGGCCTGACCATCAACGTGGGCAACGTCGACGGCGTCGGCACCGCCCCCAAGCCCATCAACCGCCCCCTCGCCCAGAACGCCAAGGTGCGGCAGGCATTCGAGCACGCCATCGACCGCAAGGCACTGGTCGGCGCGGTCTTCAACGGTCTGCACGCCGCCGCCTGCTCCCCGATCTCGCCCGCGAGCACGTTCTCGTCCGCCGAGGCACAGACCTGCCCGGCGCACGACCCCGCCAAGGCCAAGCAGTTGCTGGCCGAGGCCGGCGTGCAGACGCCGTACACGGTGACGATGCTCGCCTCGAACACCCCCGACACGCTGCGCCTCGCGCAGGCATTGCAGTCCATGGTCAAGGACGGCGGGTTCGACCTGAAGATCAACCCGGTGGAGTACTCGTCGCTCCTCGACGAGCAGGACCGCGGCAACTTCGAGCTGCTGCAACTGGGCTGGAGCGGCCGGATCGACCCGGACGCCAACATCACCAACTTCGTCGGCACCGGCGCCAGCCAGAACGTCGCCGGCTACAGCAACCCGCAGCTCGACACCCTGCTGACCCAGGCCCGCCAGGCCGGCGACGTCGAGGAGCGCAGGAAGCTGTACGGGCAGGCGGTCACCCTGCTCCAGCAGGACGACGCCCTGATCTACCTCTACCGGCAGCGCAACCTGACCGCCGTCAGCAAGCAGATCCAGGGCCTTCAGGTCTACCCGGACGGCGTGATCCGGGCGGCCTTCGCCGGCTTCGGCAAGTAGGCCGCCGTGGCCCGATATCTGCTCACCCGCGCCTGGCAGTCGGCGCTGACCCTGCTGTTGTCGACGATCGTGGTCTTCGTCGGCGTACGGGCGCTCCCCGGCGATCCGGCCCTCGCCCTGGCCGGGGAGGACCGGTCGCCGGAGGCCCTGGAGGCCATCCGTCGGCACTACGGGCTGGACCAGCCGCTGCCGGTGCAGTTCGCCCAGTACGTGGAGCGCATGGCGCAGGGCGACTTCGGGGTGTCGATCCGCACCGGTACGCCGGTCTCGTCGATGCTCACGACCGCCCTGCCGGTGACCGTCGAGCTGTCCGTCCTGGCGATCCTCATCGCGGCGGCGCTCGGGGTCGGCGCCGGGGTGCTCGCGGCGGTCCGTCGTGGACGTCCGGCGGAGTGGCTCGCCAACGGCCTGGCCCTGATCGGCTTGTCGGTGCCGCACTTCTGGCTCGGGCTGCTGGCGATCCTCTACCTGTCCGTGGCGACCGGGCTGTTCCCCGCCTCCGGCTTCGTGCCGATCCTGGAGGACCCCGTGGACAACCTGCACCACATCGTCCTGCCGGCGGTGATCCTCGGCACCGGCCTGGCCGCCATCATCATGCGGCAGACCCGGTCGGCGATGCTGGACTCGCTCTCCTCCGACTACGTGCGCACGGCGAAGGCGAAGGGCCTGCGACCGCGCGCCGTCATCACCCGGCACGCCCTGCGGAACAGCCTCATCGTGGTGGTGACCGTGGTGGGTCTCCAACTCGGCGGGCTGATCTCCGGCGCGGTCGTCACCGAACAGATCTTCGGGCTGCCGGGCTTCGGCAAGATGACCATCGACGCGGTGTTCCAACGGGACTACCCGGTGATCCAGGCCGTCGTCCTGCTCACCGCGGCGGCCTACATCGTGATCAACTTCTTCGTGGACCTGCTCTACTCGGTCATCGATCCACGCATCCGGGTGACGGGAGATCCGGCATGACCGTCCTCACCGTACCGATGGCGGAGACCGGCACCGCCAGCGTCACCCGGCGTACCCGGGTGTTGCGGCGGCTGCGCCGCAACCCGCTCGCCGTGGTGAGCTTCGTCGTGCTCGCGCTGGCGGGCGTCATCGCGCTGCTCTCGCCCTGGCTCGCCCCCTACTCGGTCGACCAGACCGACTTCGCCCGTACGTTCGCGCCTCCCGGCACCGCCGGGCACCTGCTCGGCACCGACGATCTCGGCCGGGACGTCCTGTCCCGCATCATGCTCGGTGCGCGAGCGTCGTTGCAGGTAGGGCTCCTGGCGGTGGCCACGTCGCTGGTCATCGGGGTGCCGCTCGGGCTCGCGGCCGGCTACTTCCGGGCCTGGGACGCGGTGATCTCGCGCTTCACCGACCTGCTGCTGGCGTTTCCGTTTCTGGTCATGGCGGTGGGATTGGCGGCCATCCGGGGCGCCAGCCTCGGCAACGCCGCGGTGGCCATCGGTATCGCCCAGATCCCCGGGGTGATCCGGGTCGTCCGCTCGGACACGCTGCGCCTCAAGTCGCTGGACTTCGTCGCGGCGGCCGTCGTGGACGGCGCGAGCGACCTGTGGGTGCTGGCCCGGCACATCCTGCCCAACGCGACCTCGGTGATCCTGGTGCAGGCCACGGTCGCCATCCCGGCCGCGATCCTCGGCGAGGCGGTGCTGTCCTTCCTCGGTCTCGGCATCCAGCCCCCGGCGCCCAGTCTCGGCACCATGCTGGCCACCGCCCAGCAGTTCGCCGCCCGCGCACCGTGGGCCGCCGTCTTCCCCGGCGTCGTGATCATGGGTCTGGCGCTGGCGTTCAACGTCTTCGGTGACGCCCTGCGCGACGCCCTCGACCCGAAGGGAGACCGGCGATGACCACGGCCTGCGCGCCCGTGCTGGAGATCCGCGACCTGTCGGTGTCGTTCCCGACCGAGACCGGCACCGTCTCGGCCGTCGACGGGGTCAGCCTGGACCTCGCACCCGGGGAGATCGTCGGGATGGTGGGTGAGTCGGGGTGCGGAAAGAGCGTCACCGCGATGAGCATCGCCGGGCTGCTACCCGGCAGCGCCCGGGTCACCGGTTCGGTGCGCCTGGACGGCACGCAGCTGGTCGGTGCCCGCGAGTCGGCCCTGCGCCGGGTCCGTGGCCGGGAGATCGCCTACATTTTCCAGGAGCCGATGACATCGTTGAACCCGGTGCTCACCGTCGGGCGGCAGATCGGGGAGGTGCTCCAGGTCCACGAGCGGATGTCCCGACGGGCGGCGCGGGCGCGCGCCGTCGAGCTGTTGACGCTCGTCGGGATCCCGTCCGCCGCTCAGCGGGTCGACAGCTATCCGCACCAACTCTCCGGCGGCATGCGCCAACGCGTGATGATCGCGATGGCGGTGGCCTGCGGCCCGAAGGTGCTGGTGGCCGACGAGCCGACCACCGCGCTGGACGTCACCGTCCAGGCCGGCATCCTCCAGGTGCTGCGGGACCTGCGCGACCGGCTCGGCACGAGCGTCCTCATCATCACCCATGACCTCGGCGTGATCGCCGACATCGCGGACCGCGTCGTCGTCATGTACGCGGGCCGGGTGGTGGAACGGGCACCGGTGGACGACCTGTTCGCCAACCCACGGCACCGGTACACGGCCGGGCTCCTGTCGGCGTCCCCGCAGCCGGGTCGGCACGCCGGCACGGACCGGTTGACCGAGATCCCCGGGCTGGTGCCCGTCCTGGCGAGCCAACCCGACGCCTGCACCTTCGCGGATCGATGCCCGGCCGCCGATGAGCAGTGCCGGGCGGCCGCCCCGCCGCTGGAGGGCATCGGTGGCACCGACCACGTCGCGGCCTGTTGGCACCCCTGCACAACGGCACCGACGGCACCGACGGCAGCTCAGGAGGCGAACCGATGACGCCGCAGCCGAACGCCCTGGAGATCGCGGACCTGGTGATGCACTTCGGCCCGGTGCGGGCCGTGGACGGGGTGTCCCTGACCATCGCGCGTGGCCGGGTCACGGCCCTGGTGGGGGAGAGCGGTTCCGGAAAGTCGACAGTGGGCCGATGCGTGGTGCGGCTTGTCGAGCCGACCGCCGGGACGGTCCGGATCGCGGGCACGGACGTCACCCACCTGTCCCGACGGCGGCTGCGCCCCCATCGCGGCGCGGTGTCGATCGTCTTCCAGGACCCGGCCGCGTCACTGGACCCGCGGATGCTGGTGGGCGAGATCGTGGCCGAGCCGCTGCGGCTGGCCGGCAAGCGGATCTCCCGGCGTGACCGGGACGCCCGCGTCGCTCCCCAACTCGAACGGGTGGGGCTGCGCGCCGAGGTGGCCCGTCGCTATCCCCACGAGCTGTCCGGCGGGCAACGCCAGCGGGTCAGCATCGCGCGGGCCCTGATCTCCGAACCCATGCTGCTCATCGCCGACGAACCCACCAGCGCGCTCGACGTGTCCGTGCAGGCGTCGGTGCTCAACCTCCTCGCCGATCTGCAACGCGACATCGGGTTCGCCTGTCTCTTCATCACCCACGACCTCTCCGCGGTCGAGTACCTGGCCGACGACATCGCCGTGATGTACCTGGGTCAACTCGTCGAGACGGGCAGCCGCGAGCGGATCTTCGCCCGGCCCGCCCACCCGTACACGCAGGCTCTGCTCTCCGCCGCGCCGGTGGCCGATCCGGTGCGTCAGCGCCAGCGCCAGCCGGTGCTGCTCGGCGACGACCTGCCGTCCGCGCTCGACCCGCCGTCGGGCTGCCGGTTCCGGACCCGGTGCCCGCTCGCCTTCGACCGGTGCGCGACGGAGGTGCCGGCGCGGACCGCGATCGGCGACGGCATGGCCGCGTGCCACCTGGTCGGGCCGGACGGCACCGGCCCCGACGTTCGCACCGCAGATCCCAGTGAGGTGTTGTCATGACGTTCACCACCCGACCCACGTTGCAGGGCACCTTCGGCATGGTGTCCTCCACCCACTGGCTCGCCAGTCAGGCGGCGATGGGCATCCTGGAACGCGGGGGTAACGCCTTCGACGCCGCGGTCACCGCCGGGTTCGTCCTGCACGTCGTCGAGCCGCACCTGAACGGGCCGGGCGGCGAGGTGCCGGCCATCGTGGCCACCGTCGGGGACCCCCGACCGAAGGTGCTGTGCGGGCAGGGGCCGGCGCCGGCCGGTGCCACCATCGCGCACTTCCGGTCCCTGGGCATGGACCTCATCCCGGGCGCCGGGCCGCTCGCGGCGGCCGTACCCGGCGCGGTGGACGCCTGGCTCCTGCTGCTGCGCGAGCACGGCACGCTCACCCTCGCCGAGGTGCTGGAGCCGGCGATCGGCTACGCCGGCGTCGGACACCCGCTGGTGGGCCGGGTCGGTGACACCGTGGCGGCCGTCCGGTCGTTGTTCGAGGAACACTGGCCCACCTCCGCCGCGCTCTGGCTGCGCGGCGGCCGACCACCGGCCGCGGGAGAGCTGGTCACCAACCCGGCGTACGCGGACACCCTGCGCCGACTCGTCGAGGCGGGGCAAGTGGCCGGCGTCGACCGGGAGGCCCAGATTGAGGCCGCCCGCCGGGCCTGGAGCACGGGTTTCGTCGCCGAGGCGATCGACGCGTTCAGCCGGCTACCGTTCCAGGACTCCAGCGGACGCCCCCACGCCGGGCTGGTCACCGGCGACGACCTGGCCGGGTACTCGGCGAGCTGGGAGACGCCCGCCACCCTCGACTGGCACGGCTACTCGGTGGCGAAGACCGGTTTCTGGGGTCAGGGCCCGGTGTTGCTGGAGTCCCTGGCCACCCTGGAGGCGCTCGACGACCCGGGCGCATACGACCCGGGGACCGGGGCGGGCGTGCACGCCCAGGTCGAGGCGCTCAAGCTCGCCTTCGCCGACCGGGAGGCATGGTACGGCGACGGTGTCGACGTGCCCGCCAAGGCGCTGCTCTCCCCGCAGTACGCGCGGGAGCGGGCCGCCCTGATCGGCGATCGCGCGTCGGCGGAGTTGCGGCCGGGGCGTCCGGACGGGGCGCAGCCACGCCTGCCGGCTCACGTTCGACCCGGCGCCGGGCGGCGTACCGGGCCGACGGACGCCACCACGGGGGAGCCGACCGTGCAGTCGGACGGGGTGACCCGGGGCGACACCTGTCACGTGGACGTGGTCGACCGCTGGGGCAACATGATCTCCGCTACGCCCAGTGGTGGCTGGTTGCAGAGTTCCCCGGCGATTCCGGAGCTGGGCTTTCCGCTGGGCAGCAGGTTGCAGATGTTCTGGCTGGAGGAGGGGCTCGCCTCGTCTCTGGCGCCGGGCCGCCGCCCGCGTACGACGTTGAGCCCGACGATGGTGCACCGCGACGGTGAGCCGGTGCTGGCCTGCGGCACCCCCGGTGGCGACCAGCAGGACCAGTGGCAGTTGCCGTTCCTGCTGCGGCACCTCGTCGGTGGTCGGAGCCTCCAGGAGGCCATCGACGCGCCGGCGTGGCACACGGTCAGCCTGCCGGGGTCGTTCTACCCCCGCGACATGGAGCCCGGTGTCCTGGTGGTGGAGGACCGGCTCGACGAGGGGGTGCTGGCGGCCCTGCGGGCGTACGGGCACGAGGTGCGGGTCACCGACGGGTGGAGCCTCGGTCGACTCTGCGCGGTGACCCGTGACCCGGCGACGGGAGTGCTGGCCGCCGGTGCGAACCCCCGGGGGATGCAGGGCTACGCGTGCGGCCGGTAGGGGTCGCCACGGCCGCGGGCCCGTCAGCGGGCGCCGTAGCCGCCTTCGGCGTTCTCGTACGCCGCGGCGGACGCCGCGTCGAGGTGGTCGAGCGCGGCCCGCTCGGCGCGGTCACCGTCGCCTGACTCGATGGCGTCGACGAGTTGGATGTGCTCGGCCCACGAGTGTGGCGCGCGTTCGGCCGCCCCGAGCCGGAAGACCCACTGGACATGGAGGTAGAGCGACTTGGCGATCGACGACAGCCAGGGGTTTCCGCTGATCTGGAGGATGCGCAGGTGCAGCGTGCTGTTCAGTTCGGCGACCCGGGCCAGGTCGTGGCGCTGCGTCGCCTCGCGGCCCTGGTCGAGCAGGGCGCGCAGGGACGCCACGTCGGCTGCGGTGGCCCGCTCGGCGGCCAGCCGGGCGGCCAGCGCCTCCAGGCGCTCGCGCACGGCGAACATGTCGGTGATGGTCCCGCTGCTCGGTGAGGCGACGACCGCTCCCCGGCGGGGGAGGATCACGACGAACCCCTCCGCCTCGGCGACGCGCAGCGCCTCCCGGACGGGGTTGCGGGAGACGCCGAAGTCCTCGGCGAGCCGGTCCTCGGTCAGCCGTTCCCCGGGCAGGTAGTCGCCGTCGATGATGGCGGTCCGCAGCGCGGCGAGGACCTGATCGCGGAGCGGCAGGTGTTGCGCGCCGAGCTTGTCCCGTAGGTCTTCAGCCACCTGGTCGCCTCTCCGTGAACGTGTCCGGACAAAGTGTATACGAAGAACAATTACTGGAAGGCGGCCGACAGTGTCGAGCACAGCGCCCCGCGTCACCCGCCCCCGCGCCGCCCCGCACCGCAACGAGCGCCTGCTGCGGCGACGGCAGGCGCTCGTCGTCGTCCTCACCTTCCTCACCGGGAGCGCCGACGCTCTCGGTTTCCTCGCCCTCGGCGGCGCCTTCGCCAGCGTGATGACCGGCAACATGGTCCTGCTCGGGCTCTCGGCCGGCCGGGGCGAGGCCGACCTGGCGTTGACGTCGGGCTGCGCCATCGTCAGCTTCATCGTCGGTGTCCTCGCGGGCGCCCGCGTCGTCGGCTCGGCCCAGCCCGACGATCCGGTCTGGCCCCGGCGGGTCACCTGGGCGCTGGTCCTGGAGCTGTCGGTCTTCGTGGTGTTCGCCGTCGTCTGGGAGGTCACCCTGCACAGCCCCGACGCGGGTGTCCACCTGGCGCTGCTGATGCTGTCCGCGGTCGCGCTGGGCGTGCAGAGCAGTGCGATCCAACGCTTCGGCGTGTCCGGCCTGTCCTCCACGTACCTGACCGGCACGCTCACCAGCCTGATCGCCGGGGTCGCCGCGCGCAGCCCGTGGGCCAGCCTGCGCCCCAAGGCCCAGGTGCTGTTGGCCCTCATGGTCGGCGCGGCGGTCGGCGCACTGGTCGCCCTGCACCTGCCGGTCGTCGCCCCCGCCCTGCTGATCGTGCCGCTGGTGCTCGTCATCGCCGTGTCCGCGCGGATGCGGGCCTGAGCGTCAGACGCCGCGGGCGAACAGGGCCAGGCGTACCCGGTTGGGACTGTCGGTCTTGGTCATCAGGCTGGTGATGTGGGTCTTGACAGTGGTGACACCGATGTGGAGCTGGTCGGCGATCTCGGTGTTGGACAGGCCCTTGGCGACCAGGTTGAGCACGTCCCGTTCCCGGGCGGTCAGGCCCGGCAGGGCCGGCGGTGACCCGGGGCGGGCCTGCACCGCGCGCTGCACGAGGCGGCGCAGCACCTCAGGGCTGAACGGGCTGTCACCGACGGCGGCCCGGCGGATGCCGTCCAGCAGCTCGGTCGGGGGCGCGTCCTTCAGCAGGAACCCGCACGCTCCGGCGGTCAGCGCGGGGTAGAGGTGGTCGTCGTCGCCGAACGTGGTCAGCACCAGGACGCGGGTGGTGGGGCGTTCGGCGAGGATCCGGCTGGTCGCGGTGATCCCGTCGACACCGGGCATCCGCAGGTCCATGACGACGACGTCGGGGAGGAGCCGCCCGGCCAGCGGGATCGCCTCACGGCCGTTGTCGGCCTCCCC
This sequence comes from Micromonospora sp. BQ32, assembly GCF_059358895.1. Classification (NCBI taxonomy): domain Bacteria; kingdom Bacillati; phylum Actinomycetota; class Actinomycetes; order Micromonosporales; family Micromonosporaceae; genus Micromonospora; species Micromonospora sp. BQ32. The sequence goes on from NZ_JCADBI010000001.1 coordinate 252,809, forward strand.
GACGACCTCTATGTCGGGTTGGGCGTCGCAGAGCATGCGCAGCCCGGCTCGGATGAGGTGCTGGTCGTCGACCAGCAGCACCCGGATCACGCCGGCTCCGGCGCGGGCGACCCGGCCGGGGCCTCCCGCTCGCGGGGCACCGACCCGACCGGCGCGTCGGCGGACGCGGCGGCCACGGCCGGAAGGACGGTACGCACCCGCCACCCGGCGTCGGTCGGGCCCGCCTCCAGCCGGCCGCCGAGGACCTCGACGCGCTCCCGCATCCCGGTGATGCCGTGCCCGCCACCGGCCGGCATGCCCGCCGGCACCCCGCCGCGCCCGTTGTCGGTGACCTCCCAGTGAACGGAGCCGTCCCGGACGGCGACCACGAGATGCGCGAGCGCTGACGTCCCCGCGTGGTTGGCCACGTTGGTCAGCGCCTCCTGGGTCAGTCGCAGCACCGCCATGCCGCGTACCGCGTCGAGGGAACTGATCGCCGGGTCGAGATCGGCCTCCACCGTGACACCCGCCTGCCGGGCCCGGTCGACGGCCGCGCCGATCGCCGCCGGCAGCGCGGACGGTTCGATAGCGGTCAGCGCCGCGTCGCCGCGTACCCCGTCGGGGTTGCGCAGCACCGCGACCAGCCGGCGCAGCTCCGCGAGGGCCGCGGTGCCGGTGCCGTGCACGTCGTCGAAGACCTCGTCCATCCGCGGGTCCAGATCGGTGAGCACGTGCCGGGCCACGCCGACCCGCAGGACCATCGACGCCACATGGTGCGCGACGACGTCGTGCAGCTCGCGGGCGATGGCGCTGCGTTCGTCGGCGCGGGCCGCACGACTCTCCGACGCGTGCTGGCGTTGCTCGGCCACCGCCCGCTCCACGGCCTGCCGACTCAGCTCCCGGTTGGTGCGGATGACGAGGCCGAGCAGCACCGGCACGCCGACCTCCAGGGCCAACCCGACGACGCCCGAGGCGACCTTGCCGACCGGGTCGCCGACCGAGTCGGTCAGGTCGACCACGACCAGCAGCGCGGCGGACAGCCAGATGGTCCGGGGGCGGCGCGCCCGCATGGTGATCTCGAGCAGGGCCCAACTCGCGCCAATCTGGTTGATGGTGAAGTCGTCGACCAGGCGGATCGCGACCGCCAGCAGGGCGGCCTGCGCCAGCAGGTTGACCACCGGCCAACGGTGCACCGCCAGCCCCACTGTGAACGCGAGGAGCGCGAGGATCCACTGTGTCGTCCTGGACGTGCTGGCGGAGTGCGGGACGAAGAGCAGGTAGCCCAGCCCGGCGAGGTCCAGCAGCGCCATCCGCACGAGCGTGTCCCGCATGTCGAACAGTCGCCCCGGCCAGCTCACGGTGGTCAGCCTAGGTGCTGCGGGCCGATGGCGACGGCCGTCGGCCGCCGCCACCGGGTCCGGACCGCGAGGTATGCGGCCAGGCCGAGCGGTCCGAGCAGGACGGTCAGCAGCAGCACCGGAGCCATCACCAGCGCCGGCACCCCCCGATCCCGGCTGTCCAACCACGCCCACCGCCCGACGAACAGATCGAATGCGATCATGTGCGCCCAACCCGCCGCCGCCCCGGCGGAGGTGCCGAGCAGGTCGCGCACCCCGGCCAGGGTCGGCGACGTCACGGCCGGCAGCACGTCGCCGAACGCCGGGATCACCAGCAGCGCGTAGATCACCACGACCGGCAGGACGATCAGCGGCGAGGCGATGATCCGGGCGGTCCACGACCAGCGGGGCAGCAGGATCATCAGCGCCCAGAACGGCGCGGCCACCGCGAACGTCAGCGAGAACAGCGTCGCGGTCACGCGGCCAGCGCCAGTTCCGGGCGACGTTGGCGGGCCAGCACCAGGCCGGTCGCGGTCGCCGTCGCGACCACCAGGGCCGCGACCGCGGCGAGCGTGACGGCGTCCGGCCGCAGCAGCGGCTGTTCGCGCAGGGCCTGCCAGGTCAACAACACGGTGAGGACGCCGTACGCGCTGCCCGCGACGACCAGCAGCCGGGCGCGGGTGCGCTCGTCCAACCGTGTGGCGAAGCGGTTCAGCAGGATCGCCAGGATCGGCAGCGCCTGGAGGGCGTGCAGGCCCACGAAGTGCCCGATCCGCAGGTCACCGCCGGTGGTGCTCCAGCCGACGATCGGCAACCCCGGCCCACCGTCGGGCACGCCGACGCTGTGCGCCCCACCGATCCCCTCGATCCCCGGATCCTGCGTCGGCAGCGCCATCGGCACCGCCGCGAGCATGCCCAGCAGGGACAGGCCGAGCCCCCACCCGACGACGGTCGCGGCGACCCGATCGGGGATCCGCTGGATCAGGACCACGATCCCGATGACGAGGTGCGCGAAGAACAGGAACATGATCGCCGCGCCCATCGACGCGACCAACACGATGTTCAGCGGGGTGGTGGCGTTGAAGTGGCTGGTCTGCCCGCGGAGCACCTGACCGACGATCCACGCGTTCTCGACGACCGCCACCGCGACGATGACGACGGTCGCCCTCTCGGCGGCCCGGCTGCGCCGCGGCAGCAGGGAGAGCATCCAGGCGAGCGTCGCGCCGTACAGTACGAACGACACAGCGAACTTGAACGGCTTGAGCCAGATCGGCGCCCCGGTGAGGACGCGCGGGTCGACGAGGATGCCGACCACGGCGACGACGGCCAGCACCGCCATCACGGATACCAGGAACATCAGCGGGCGGTTCCAGCGCGCCGCCCGGCGCACAACGGTAGTCATGCCTGTAGATGTTCGTGGTCACGGCCGCCGATCGCGTCCGACCCCAAGCCCCGGTTGCGGCCGCTGGTCGGAGCCGACCTCCTCCCTGGGTAGGAGACGAAACCGTCGAAGCCGCTCGGCGGTGCTGGCACAATGGCCGGCCTGCCGACCGGACGGGGATCGATCATGACGACCAATGCGGACAGCATCCAACCGAACGAGACCATCGTGCCGCTGCTGCACTGCGCGGCCCCGGAGGAGACCGTGGCGTTCTGGCGGGCCCTCGGGTTCGAGGTGGCTTTCGAGCAACTCAGGCCATATGTGTACCTGGTGTTCACCTGGAGTGGGCTCCAGCTGCACTACGGCCCGGCGCCCAAAGACCTGGACCCGACGAAGGAGCACTCCGGCGGCTGCCTGGTGATGGTGGACGCGGTGGCGTCGTACCACGCGGTGTTCAGCGAGGCGATGCGCCGCAGCTACGGCAAGGTGCTGATCAAGGGTCTACCCCGGATGACCCGCTACCGGGCCGGGTCGTCGCGGTTCAGCATCATCGACCCGTCAGGCAACAACATCGTCTTCATCCAGCGGGACGAGCCGAAGGATGTGGAGTACGGCGGGTCGAAGGAGCTTGAGGGGCTGGCCCGGGTGCTCGACAACGCGCGGATCCTGCGTGAGTTCAAGATGGACGACCGGGCGGCCTACCGGGCGCTCGACTCGGGGATGCGCCGCCGCGCCGAGGACGCTCCGGCGGTCGAGCAGGCGATGGCGCTGGCCGCCCTGATCGAACTGGCGACCGCGTTGGAGAAGGCCGATCGGGTGCCCGAGTGGGGCGCGAGACTCCAGGCGCTGCCCCTGACCCTGGAGCAACGGACGCAGGTGGCGCAGTACATCGCCGACCCGGCCCTCCTCGAACCGTGGTGGCCCGACCCGCGCTGAGCGCGGACCTCCCCCGGCGCCGGCCAAGATCCGCACAACTTCCGGGATGTAGGTGCCTTCGCGGCGGGCCCGCCGACCGGGGTCAGCGCCGTGTGGTTGGTCACCGGGCGGCGGGTCGTGCCGCGCCTGCGGGATCGGGACTACGAGGCCAACCGCTCACCCGTGCGGCGCGTTGCTCGGGGGAGTTCGGCGCTGCCGTCCGACGTGTTGATCTCCGACCAGACGGCGTCGAGGGAGAGGCCGAGGACGTCGGCGATCGCCGCGATGGTCGGAAAGGCGGGGGTGGCTATCCGGCCGGACTCGATCTTTCGAAGGGTCTCCGGCGAGACGCCGGCGTCCAGCGCGGTGAGGAGCATCGAACGCTCTCCGCGGGCTCGACGCAGGAGGGCACCGAGGCGCTGTCCGCGTTCGAGTTCTGCGGGAGTGAGCGGCAACCTGACCATGCTCCGATTCTAGTACCGGGATAATATGGCCGGGATACTTATTGGTTACCCGAGGAAGGCGCTGCATGATCGAGATCCTGAGCCCCACCGACGTGCTGCGGGCCAAGGACACCGGCGCGCTGGTCGCCGGCACCCTGCAGACGCTGAAGAGCCGCTGCGTGGTCGGCACCAACCTCCTGGACATCGACCGGTGGGCGCAGGCCATGATCACCGAGGCCGGGGCGCAGTCCTGCTACGTCGACTACGAGCCGTCCTTCGGGCGTGGGCCGTTCGGCCACTACATCTGCACGTCGGTGAATGACGCCGTGCTGCACGGGTTGCCGCACGACTACTCGCTCGCCGACGGCGACCTGCTCTCGCTCGACCTCGCCGTCTCCCAGGGCGGAGTTGTCGCGGACTCGGCCATCAGCTTCATCGTGGGCGACGTGCGGCCCCCGGAGAGCGTCGCGCTGATCGACGCCACCGAGCGCGCGTTGCAGGCGGGGATCGCCGCCGCCGGTCCCGGCGTACCCATCGGCGACATCTCCCACGCGATCGGCTCGGTTCTCCGGGCGGCGGGATACTCGGTCAACACCGAGTTCGGCGGCCACGGCGTCGGGTCGACGATGCACCAGGACCCGCACGTGTCCAACACCGGGCGTCCCGGTCGCGGATACCGGCTGCGCCCGGGGCTGCTGCTGGCGCTGGAGCCGTGGGTCATGGCGGACACCGCCACGCTCGTCACCGATTCGGACGGCTGGACCCTCCGCAGCGCGACAGGCTGCCGGACGGCGCACAGCGAGCACACCATCGCCATCACCGACGACGGGGCGGACGTGCTCACCCTGCCGACGCCCTGACCCGCACGGCACGATCAACGCTTCTCGGTCAGCCGGCGACGAGCTGGCCACGGTGGACGATTAACCGATTGTCGAAGGGGCACGTCCCTCCGTGACACCCTGGCGGGTCGCGTTCAGAATGAACCGATCGGTCATATTTTCCGTGATGACGGTCAGGGTCACCCACCAGAGTCGCGGAGGCACGATGTCAACGGTTCGAACTGGTCCGGTCATCGGACTGCTCGCGCAGATCGTCCTGCTGGCGGTGCTGGCGGAGACAGTCGGTCTGGGCACGGCGGGCTGGGTGGCGGGGCTGGCCTACGGGGTGGTCCTGTGCGCCCTGCTCAGCCGGGGGATGTCCCGCTCGGGCGCGGGTGCGCTGAGCCCGGCCGACCGGGTGACCCTGAGTCGGGCGATCCTCGTCGGCGGCGTGACGGCCCTGGCCGCCGACTCGTTCGGCCGGTCGGCGCCGATCACCCTGATGGTCGTCCTCACCAGCGTGGCGTTGGCCCTCGACGCCGTGGACGGGTACACGGCCCGCCGCACCGGGACCACCAGCGAGCTCGGCGCACGGTTCGACATGGAGATCGACTCCTTCCTGGTCCTGGTGCTCTGCCTGCACGTGGCCCCCGCGGTGGGCGGCTGGGTGCTCGCGATCGGCGCGATGCGGTACGTCTTCGTCGCCGCGAGCTGGGTGCTGGGGTGGATGCGCGGATCCCTGCCGCCGCGCTACTGGCGCAAGGTCGTCGCCGCCATCCAGGGCGTGGTGCTGACGGTGGCGATGGGCGACGCGCTACCCGCGCCGCTGACGACCGTCGTGCTGTTGGCGTCGCTGGCGCTGCTGGTCGAGTCGTTCGGGCGGGACGTCGCGTGGCTCTGGACGACCCGTCACCTGCGCCGCACCGTCATCCACGACACCCCGGGCGTGAGGGTCCACGCGAGCGGCCAGCCGAGTCACAGCGTCCCGAGCGCCGACGCGGCGTTGGCCGGGCTGGGCTCGGGCCGCACCGATGGGCTGCCCTGGGCGGACCGCCCCACGGTCGCCGTGGCCGGACGTGGGATCGCCCGCGTCTGAGCCGCCCGGATGCCGCGCCCGACAAAGATCATGGAAGGATGCCCGGGTTGTCGCTCATGACGCGCGTACGTCAGCTGCCGAGCCAGGGACGGAGGCCGATGAGGGGCGAAGACTCGGACACGACCGCCACCGACGGCGGCGAGGCCGAGGGCCGGCCGAAACGCTCCGTCGCGGCCCGGCTGACGACCGTGCTGGCCGCGCTGCTCGTGCTGCTCGTCCTCACCCTGCCGTACGACTTCGGCCGGCTCAGCCCGGCGGCGTTCGTGCGGATCCCCCTGGAGGCGCTGCTGGTCGTGGCCCTCCTGCTCGCCCTGCCGTCTCGTGGCAGCCGACTCCTGGCGACGCTCTCCGGCGTGGCGCTCGGCCTTCTCGGCCTGCTGAAACTGCTCGACCTGGGGTTCTCCGCCTCGCTCAGCCGGGCGTTCGACCCGGTGCTCGACTGGGCGCTCCTCGACGAGGGGTTCGCCTTCCTGAGCGAGTCGTACGGGCGGCCCGCCGCCATCGGCGCGGCGATCACCCTGGCGGTGGTGGTCGCGGGCCTGCCCACACTGGTCACGCTGTCGATGCGGCGACTGCGGCGGCTGGTGGTCCGGCACCGCACCGGGACCACCCGGATCGTGGCCACGCTGGTGGTCGTCTGGGTGGCCTGCGCCGCGTTCAACGTGCGGGTGGTCGAGGGCGTGCCGGTCGCCGACACCTCCGCGACCACCCTGGCCAACGGCCACGGCTTCCAGGTACGCCTGCGCCTCGACGACCGCGAGACGTTCGGCGCCCTGATCGAGGCCGACAGGTTCGGTGACACCCCGGGTGACCAGCTGTTGACCGCGCTGCGGGGCAAGAACGTGGTCGTCGCCTTCGTGGAGAGCTACGGCCGGGACGCCGTCGAGGACCCGGAGTTCGCGCCGCAGGTCGGCGCGCTCCTCGACCGCGGCACCAGCGAACTGAGCGCCGCGGGTTTCGCCGCGCAGAGCGGCTTCCTCACCTCACCGACCTTCGGCGGCGGCAGCTGGCTCGCGCACGACACGCTGCTCTCCGGCCTCTGGATCGACAACGACCAGCGGCACCGCACCCTGCTGGCCAGTGACCGGATGACCCTCAACGGCGCCTTCCGACGGGCGAACTGGCAGACCGTCGGCGTGATGCCCGCTGTCACCAGGGCGTGGCCGGAGGGCGCCTTCTTCGGCTACGACCGGTTCTACAACGCCAAGACGCTCGCGTACCGTGGCCCGAAGTTCAGCTTCGGCACCCCGCCCGACCAGTACACCCTGGCCAGCTGGCAGCGCCTGGAACAGGCGAATCGCGACGGCAACGTGATGACCGAGCTGGCGCTGGTGTCGAGCCACGCGCCCTGGACGCCCGTCCCCCCGCTGCTTGACTGGGCCGACGTCGGCGACGGCGCGGTTTACCGCGGGGCCGGCGCCGGCAGGTCGGATGACAAGCGCCGCAACACCACCCAGATCCGGGCGGACTACCGCAAGTCCATCGAGTACACGTTGGGCACGCTCATCTCCTACGTGCGGACCTACGGAGACGACGACCTCGTGTTCATCTTCCTCGGTGACCACCAGCCCGCCGCCGTCGTCACCGGCGAGAACGCCAGCCGCGACGTCCCGATCTCGATCATCACCCGGGATCGGGCCGTGCTGGACCGGATCTCCGGGTGGGGCTGGCAGGACGGGCTGAAGCCCGGTCCGCAGGCACCGGTCTGGCGGATGGACGCCTTCCGGGACCGGTTCCTGACCGCCTTCGGACCGTAACCCCGGCCACCTCTCTCACGGACTGGACCCAGACAGATGACGGCTAGCACCGACACCAGGATCGCCGCGCTCCGGACCGATCCGGCCCTGTCCCTGCTGCACCGGTCGCTGGACGTCTACTACGGCGATCCCGAGCGGGACGCGAGGATGGACGCCTTCTACTCCCGCTTCGTCAGCAGCGGGGACCTCGTCTTCGACATCGGCTCCCACGTGGGCGACCACATCGGCAGTTTCCGTCGCCTCGGTGCCCGGGTCGTCGCCGTCGAACCGCAGCCGCTGTGTCTGCGCGCCCTGCGGGCGATCTACGCCGACGACGACCAGGTGACCCTGATCGACGCCGCCTGTGGCGCGTTCCCCGGGCGCACCCGGTTGCACGTCAACTCCGCCAATCCCACCGTGTCGACCGCCTCACCGGACTTCGTGCGGGCGGCGAAGGGCGCGGGCGGGTGGGAGGGCGAGGTGTGGGACGCCGACATCGAGGTCCCGGTGGTCACCGTCGACGCGCTGATCGAGACGTACGGCGTGCCGGCCTTCGCCAAGATCGACGTTGAGGGTTTCGAGGACGAGGTGCTGGCCGGCCTGAGCCGCCCACTGCCTGCGCTCTCGTTCGAGTTCACCACCATCGCGCGTCCGGTCGCCGACCGGTGCCTGGATCGCCTGACCACGCTCGGCTTCGACGGCTTCGACGTCGCGTTGGGCGACGACAAGTCGATGACCTTCCGCCGCTGGATACCCGCGACCGACCTGGCGACCCACCTGCACGACCTGCCGCACGACGCGAACTCCGGCGACGTGTACTGCGTGGCTCGCGACAGGCAGACCATCGCCACGCCGTAGCCGTACCCGACGTCAGATCATGCGCAGGACCAGCGCGGCAGAGACCGCCAGCTCACGATCGAGCACCTCGTCTCGGGAGACGAACACCATGGCCTGCCCCTCACCGAGGACCACGTCCTCCTGGCGAGCCGTGGTGGTGCCACGGAACACGTGGACGGTCACGGTGTAGGGAAAGCCCGCTTCGTACGGACGCGGACCGCTCCACAGCGGGTGCAACTCACCCGCGGTCAGACCAGTCTCCTCCAGCAGTTCGCGGCGGGCCGCCTCCTCCGGCGACTCCCCGGGCTCGACGGGTCCCTCACGGCGCACCGGATCGCGTACCCTCCGCGGATGGACCTCGATGATCTTCCGCTCGCCGAGTTCGCGTTTCCCGGGCCACTGCGGGACAAGCTGGTGGGCGCGATCCTGTCCGGGGCGAAGACCTCGACGACCGGCCTGCTGATCGGTTACGAGTGCGCCAACGAGCCGCTGCCCGAGGTGGGCCAACTGTCCGCCGTGGTGGACTCCGCCGGCCGGCGGGTCGCGGCCATCGAGCTGACCGATGTACGGGTGATCCGGCTCGCCGACGTCGACCTGCCACACGCCCTGGCCGAGGGGGAGGGCGACGAGTCGGTGGCCCAGTGGCGCGCGGGGCACGAGAGGTTCTGGCACAGCGCCGAGGTGCGCGCCGAGCTGGGCGACCCCTACTTCGCCGTGAACGACGACACTCTGGTGGTGACCGAGCGCTTCCGGCTGGTGCACGTCGTCTGAGCGACCCCGGCCGGCGGGTTCGCCACGTCGATCCGTGGCAGCTCAACAGGGCACCGCTCGGTGTGTCGAACAGTTCAGCTGACAACGATCAAGGGACCAGCATCCCCCCAGGTGGGACTAATCATGATCGCGGGAGGATGCCGACCATGCCGATCGGCGAGCCGGCCTCCAAGGCAACTGAGCTGTTTACTGCCAAGAGGGTTCTGGACGCGCATTGGACTAGGGCGCTCGACCGACCATGGCGGGTAGGTGGGTGCCTGGAGTGTCAAGGTCGCAATGACTGTCCGCAGCTTGATTGGGCGATCGAGGTGACCGCAGAGGCGGCGGCGTTGATGTTCCAGAAGCCCTGATTCGGCACCCGATCGTTGTCAGGCAGTGCCTTGAGTGGAGTCGGCAGGATCTCAGCGCCGTGGCTGGTCCTCGTAACCTTGGTCCGCCAAACTGCGCGAAATGGGTGATCGTTCGCGCCGGTGGGCGCGGTCACGCCGCCTGCACCGGGCTGACGCCGGCGCGCTCTGGGCGTTGTGGGCGAGCCCGAGCGTCGGTCGGCTCTTCGGGTTCATCGATACGTTCCTCGGTGTCGTCGTCCTGCACACCCTCTGGGACACGTTCTCCGGCTCCCTGGTCGTCGTCGTGTTGGCGATCATCAGCATCGGCTGGTTGTTCTGGGAGCTGCGCCGCTACCGAACCTTCAGCGACCAGCGCATCGGGCAGCTGCAACCGCACTGACCAGCCCCGTACTCCATGCCTCTCCCGGCCTGCCTGAAAGGGCCGGGAGAGGCATGACTGTTGGTGATCCCGCTGCGACCGGACCGGCCGCTCATCTAACGTCAGAGTGTTCATATTTGGCGGGATTGGTCGGGAAGGTGCGGCGATGGGGGTGCGCAGCTGGTTCGAGGGCTGGCCGGTCTACCGTCAGCTCACCGGCACCGACCCTCTCGGCCGGGGTGCCGCGGCGAAGTCCGACGGGTCCCGCGCGCTCACCTCCCGTACCGAAACCGCCGATTCGGTGGCCCGGTCCGTCTGCCCGTACTGCGCCGTCGGGTGCGGCCAGCGGGTGTTCGTCAAGGACGGGCAGGTCAGTCAGATCGAGGGTGATCCGGACAGCCCGATCTCGCGGGGTCGGCTCTGCCCGAAGGGCGCGGCCAGCAAGAGCCTGGTCACCAGTCCGCTGCGGCAGACGAAGGTCCGTTACCGCCGGCCGTACGGCACCGAGTGGGAGGACCTCGACCTCGACACGGCGATGAACATGATCGCCGACCGGGTCCTGGCCGCCCGGGACGAAACCTGGGAGGACGCCGACGCCGAGGGCCGACCGCTCAACCGGACGCTGGGCATCTCCAGTCTGGGTGGGGCGACCCTGGACAACGAGGAGAACTACCTCATCAAGAAGTTGTTCACCGCGGCGGGCGCGTTGCAGATCGAGAACCAGGCACGTATTTGACACTCCGCCACCGTCCCCGGTCTGGGGACCAGCTTCGGTCGTGGCGGCGCCACCCAGTACCAGCAGGACCTGTCGAACTCCGACATGATCGTCATCCAGGGTTCGAACATGGCCGAGGCGCACCCGGTGGGCTTCCAGTGGGTGATGGAGGCCAAGCGCCGCGGGGCGAAGGTCTTCCACGTCGACCCACGGTTCACCCGGACCAGCGCGGTGGCCGACGCGTACCTGCCGATCCGGGCCGGCACCGACATCGCCCTGCTCGGTGGCGTGATCCGCTACATCCTCGACAACGAGCTGGACTTCCGGGAGTACGTCGTCGCCTACACCAACGCGGCCACGATCGTGACCGAGGACTACCGCGACACCGAGGATCTGCACGGGCTCTTCTCCGGGTTCAAGGAGGAGAACGCCTCCTACGACCAGACCAGCTGGCAGTACGTCGGTGACGAGTCCAACGGCTCCAAGCACGACACCGAGACGCAGCGAGAAACCGCCGCCGGGTTGGAGCACGAGTCGCACGGCGCCCCGGTGAACGGGCAGACGCAGCGGGACGAGACATTGCAGCACCCCCGCTGCGTCTACCAGATCCTCAAACGGCACTACGCGCGCTACACGCCGGAGATGGTGGAGCGGGTCTGCGGCATCCCGCAGGACAAGTTCCTCGAACTGGCCGAAGCGTGGGCGGCGAACTCGGGCCGGGAACGGACGAGCATGCTCGTCTACTCGGTGGGGTGGACGCAGCACAGCGTGGGTGTGCAGTACATCCGCACCGGCGCGATCATCCAACTGCTGCTGGGCAACATGGGCCGCCCCGGTGGCGGAGTCATGGCGCTGCGAGGGCACGCGAGCATCCAGGGCTCCACCGACGTCCCGACGCTGTTCAACCTGCTGCCCGGTTACCTGCCCATGCCGCACCATGCCGACCACCCCACCTTCGACGAGTGGGTGGACAGCATCCGCCACCCCGGTCAGAAGGGCTTCTGGGGCAACGCCCGCGCCTACGGGGTGAACCTGCTCAAGGCGTACTGGGGGGACGCGGCCACCGCCGAGAACGACTACTGCTACGGGTACATGCCGCGGATGACCGGTGACCACGGTACGTACCAGCAGGTGCTGAACATGATCGACGGGAAGATCAAGGGGTACTTCCTGCTCGGGCAGAACCCGGCGGTCGGCTCGGCGCACGGCCGCGCGCAGCGCCTGGGCATGGCCAACCTGGACTGGCTGGTCGTCCGCGACCTGTTCATGATCGAGAGCGCCACGTTCTGGCAGAACGCACCGGAGATCGAGACCGGCGAGATCGTGCCCGAGCAGTGCCGCACCGAGGTGTTCTTCCTACCGGCCGCCTCCCACGTGGAGAAGGAGGGCACCTTCACCCAGACCCAACGGCTGTTGCAGTGGCGGGAGAAGGCCGTCGAGCCACCAGGCGACGCCCGCTCCGAGCTGTGGTTCTTCTACCACCTCGGCCGCATCATCCGGGAACGGCTGGCGCAGTCGACCCGGCCCCGCGATCGGGCGCTGCTGGACCTGAACTGGAACTACCCGACGCACGGCCCGACCGCGGAGCCGAGCGCCGAGGCGGTGCTGTACGAGATCAACGGGTACGACGTGGCCAGCGGCCGCCCGCTGTCGAGCTACACCGAGATGAAGGACGACGGCTCCACCGCCGGCGGCTGCTGGATCTACACCGGCGTGTACGCCGACGGTGTCAACCAGGCCGCCCGCCGCAAACCCGGGGCCGAGCAGTCCCTGGTCGCCCTGGAGTGGGGCTGGGCCTGGCCGTCGAACCGGCGCATCCTCTACAACCGGGCCTCCGCCGACCCGGAGGGCAGGCCGTGGAGCGAACGCAAGAAGTACGTCTGGTGGGACCCGGACAAGGGTGAGTGGACCGGTTACGACGTGCCCGACTTCGAGAAGAACAAGGCGCCGACGTACCGGCCTCCGCCCAACACCTCGGGTGTGGCGGGCATCGCCGGCGACGACCCGTTCATCCTCCAGGGCGACGGCAAGGGCTGGCTGTACGCGCCCAGCGGTGTCCTGGACGGCCCGCTGCCCACCCACTACGAGCCGGTCGAGTCGCCGGTGCGCAACCCGCTGTACCGGCAGCAGGCCAACCCGACCCGCAAGGTCTACACGCACCCGATCAACACGTTGAACCCGAGCCCGCCGCAGGAGCACAGCGAGGTCTTCCCGTACGTGTTCACCGTCAGCCGGCTCACCGAGCACCACACCGCCGGCGGGATGAGCCGGACCGTCTCGCCCCTGGCCGAGTTGCAGCCCGAGATGTTCGTCGAGGTGTCGCCGGAGTTGGCGGCCCTGCGAGGGTTGAGTCACCTGGGTTGGGCCCACCTCGTCACCAGCCGCGCGGCCGTCGAGGCGAAGGTGCTGGTGACCGACCGGGTGACGCCGCTGCGCGTGGATGGCCGGGTCATCCACCAGGTCTGGCTGCCGTACCACTTCGGCTACGAGGGCCTGGTGACCGGCGACTCGGCCAACGACCTGTTCGGCATCACCCTCGACCCCAACGTCCTGATTCAGGAGAGCAAGGTCGGCACGTGCGACGTCCGGCCCGGACGACGCCCCAGAGGACAGGATCTGTTGGACCTCGTCGTCGACTACCGGCGGCGGTCGGGAAACCTCGTCCACCGCTACCCACCGTTGGTCACGACCGACGTCGCCGACAGCAGCAGCGACCAGGAGGTCTGACGATGCCCCACGCCAACGCCCTGTACGGGCCGCTGGACCCCGCACCGGACGCCGGCTACGAGAACCCGCCGCCGCGGATGGGGTTCTTCACCGACACCAGCGTCTGCATCGGCTGCAAAGCGTGCGAAGTGGCCTGCAAGGAGTGGAACGGCGTCCCCGAGAGTGGGCTCGACCTGCTGGGCATGTCGTACGACAACACGGGCGCGTTGACCGCCAACTCGTGGCGGCACGTCGCGTTCGTGGAGCAGCCCCGCTCGGCCGGCTGGGCGACTCCGGCGTTCGAGGAGCAACCCGACGGGCCATCGGTCAGCCCGCTCACGGCGGCCGTCGGCGCGGGTACCAGCACCGACACCGGAACGGACCCCGGCCTGGACACCGGCTCGCCCGCCGCGGCGGCCCGCATGTCGGGCGGGCCGGAGTTTCTCGGGATGCCCGGTGCGCAGCCGCCGGGGCGCGGATCGGGCGAGGAGGGGCGGACGGATTTCCGCTGGTTGATGATGTCGGACGTGTGCAAGCACTGCACCCACGCGGCCTGCCTGGATGTCTGCCCGACAGGTTCCCTGTTCCGGACCGAGTTCGGCACCGTGGTGGTGCAGGAGGACATCTGCAACGGCTGCGGTTACTGCATCTCCGCATGCCCGTACGGCGTCATTGATCAACGCAAGGATGATGGTCGGGCGTGGAAGTGCACGCTGTGCTACGACCGGCTCGGGGTGGGGATGACGCCGGCGTGTGCGCAGGCGTGCCCGACGGAGTCGATCCAGTACGGCGCCCTGGACGAGTTGCGGGAGCGGGCCGCCGCGCGGGTGACGAAGCTGCATGAGCGGGGGGTGCCGGAGGCACGGCTGTACGGGCACGACCCGAACGACGGCGTCGGTGGTGATGGTGCGTTCTTCCTGCTGCTGGACGCGCCGGAGGTGTACGGGCTGCCACCGGACCCCATTGTGACCACCCGCGACCTGCCGGCCATGTGGAAGCGTGCCGGCCTGGCGGCGATGACGATGGCCGTCGCCACGGCGGTCGCCTTCCTGGGCAGGCGGCAGTGACCGACGAGACGCCATCGAACGAGCCGGTCGGCGCCCGGTTCCGCGAGTTCCAGGCCGGCCTCGATCAGCCCGACGGGAAACGCCACCGGCAGCCCCGCAGACGAGGCGGTGACGGCGGTGAGCAGCTCACGGTGCCGCCGGCCGACTTCGCCTCCTACTACGGCCGGCCGGTTCTGAAGCCGCCGGTGTGGAAGTACGACATCGCCGGCTACCTGTTCACCGGAGGTCTCGCCGCCGGAAGTGCGCTGATCGGCACGGGCGCCCAACTGACCGGGCGACCCGGGTTGCGCAAGGTGGGCCGTTGGACGGCCCTCGGCGGCGTCGCCGCCAGCACGTACCTGTTGGTCCACGACCTCGGCCGGCCGGCTCGGTTCCATCACATGCTCCGGGTCGCCAAGGTGACCTCGCCGATGTCGGTCGGGACCTGGATCCTCGCGGCGTTCGGGCCGCTGGCCGGCGTGGCCGCGGTCGCCGAGCTCGCGCCGCTGCTTCCGCGGCACGGTGTGCTCGGCCTCGCCCGTCGGATCGCGCCGCCCGTCGGCAACGTCGCCGGCCTGGCTGCCGCCGCCACCGCGCCGGCGCTGGCGACGTACACCGGGGTGTTGCTCGCCGACACGGCCGTGCCGTCCTGGCACGACGCCTACCCGTCGCTGCCGTTCGTCTTCGCCGGCAGCGCGCTCGCCGCCGCGTCCGGGGTTGGACTGATCGCGGCACCGGCCGCGGAGACCGCCCCACTGCGACGACTCGCCCTGGCCGCCACGGCCGTCGAGTTGGGCGGGGGGCACCGGCTGGAGCGGCAGGGCCTCACCAGCGAACCCTACACGCACGGACGCAGCGGCCGGCTGGTCAAGGCGGGACGCGCCCTGCTCGCCGTGGGCACCGTCACCGCGCTGCTCAGCCGACGCAGCCGGGTCCTCTCGGTGATCTCCGGCGCCGCCCTCGTGGCATCGTCGGTCGCCACCCGGTTCGGCGTCTTCGAGGCGGGACGGGTGTCGGCACGCGATCCGAAGTACACGGTGGTGCCACAACGGGAGCGGCTCGCCGAGAAGGGGTCGACCACCAGGCTCTGAGCGGATCGGCGAAACGGAAGGCGCCCTGCGAAGGGGCGCCTTCCGTTGCGGTACAAGAGATCTGGCCGCGACGGGCTATCGCTGGCGCAACACGTCAGCCGGTGAACAGCTTCGCGGCGGTGATGGCGGTCTGGACGATGCCGTACCCGAGGAGCACCGCGACCAGCAGCCACGACAACCAGAGCCGCCCGGTCTGGTTACCGACGCGCGGTGGCGCGGGCGGCTGGCTTTCCCGCCCGAGCGCGACCGGCTCGGTGACGGTGGCCTTCGCCACGGGCGAGGTCGGCCCCCGGTCCGGCTCGTGGAACCGCTCGGGCACGGAACGGACCAGCAGGTTCGCGATGAACCCGATGGCGAGGATGCCGACCATGGTGAACAGCGCGGGCCGGTACGCCGCCGCGGTGAGGGTGCCGGGCTTGCCCTGCGTGTCGAGGATCCCGTTGATGATCAGCGGTCCGGCGACACCCGCGGCCGACCAGGCGGTCAGGATCCGGCCGTGGATGGCCCCGACCTGGAAGGTGCCGAACAGGTCACGCAGGTAGGCGGGCATGGTGGCGAAGCCACCGCCGTAGAACGAGATGATCGCGGCGGCGATCAGCACGAAGACCGCGGTCGCGGAGTGGCCGGCCACGGCGAGCAGCAGGTACAGCACCATGCCGACGCCGAGGTAGACCATGTAGATGGGCTTGCGGCCGATGAGGTCGGAGGTCGTCGACCAGACGAACCGCCCCGCCATGTTGAACAGCGACAGTACCCCCACGAAACCGGCCGCCGCTGACACCGAGACCGTGGTGGCGGTCCCGTTGTCCCGGAAGAAGTCCTGGATCATCGGGCTCGCCTGCTCCAGGATGCCGATGCCCGCGGTGACGTTGCAGAACAGCACGATCCACAGCAACCAGAACGACCGGGTACGCACGGCGTTCGACGCGGACACGCTCGCCGTTGTCACCAGCGGTCGGGCGGCGACGCTCGCGGGGTCGAACCCGGCGGGCCGCCAGTCCGGGGCCGGAACCCGGACGTTGAACGGGCCGAACATCATGATCACGAAATAGCCGATGCCGAACGTGACGAAGAGCGCCACGAGGGCATTGCCCGACGCGACGGCGGCCGGGTTGTTGGGGTTGTAGCCGGAGTCGTAGAGGGAGAGCAGTTGGCGCGCGAGCGGGCCGGCGACCAGGGCGCCGCCGCCGAACCCCATGATGGCCAGCCCGGTGGCGAGGCCGGGGCGGTCCGGGAACCACTTGATCAGTGTGGAGACTGGCGAGATGTAGCCGATGCCGAGCCCGATGCCGCCGATGACGCCGTATCCGAGGTAGAGGAGCCAGAGTTGTTGGGTCGCGATGCCGAGCGCGCCGACCAGGAACCCGACGGCCCAGAAACAGGCGGAGACGAACATCGCCCGGCGCGGTCCGTTGCGCTCCACCCAACGGCCACCCACCGCGGCGGAGGAACCCAACATGACGATGGCGATACTGAAGATCGCTCCGATCGCCGTCTGACTGGTGTCGAAGTGCGCGATGAGGGAGTTCTTGTAGACGCTCGTCGCGTAGACCTGGCCGATGCAGACGTGCACGGCCAGCGCCGCGGTCGGGATGAGCCAGCGGCTGTATCCCGGGGGAGCGACCGTGTGCCGGGGATCGAAGACCGACAGCAAGGGCATCGCGTCCACACCTCCTGCGGCTGAGTAGGCCGCGACGTTGCCGAGATGTCCGACCCGGCGGTTGGCCGAGGGGCGCCGCCGCAGTGGCGGCCCGGCGCACGTCTGGCGTCAGCCGTTGACCGGCTCAATCTCACGTTACGTGGCAACGGGTTGGCGCCATGTCGTTACCGAGAAACGCGGCGGCAGGCAGGGACTGCCCACACCGGTCCGCTGGTGTGGACGCAGAGCGGGGGCGGACCAACCGGCCCGCCCCCGCTCTGCTGGCGTACAGCTCAGTGAATCGCGACCTTTGCGGCCGCCTCCTCCTGGGCGCGTCGTTCGTCCCCGCTGAGGGTGTGCAGCGGCTTCTCCTTGATGAACAGCACGACGATCAGCGCGAGCAGCGCGATCGGCGCGCCGACCAGGAAGAGGTCCGCGGTGGCGATGCCGTACACGTCCTGCACGACGCGCAGCACCGGCTCGGGCAGGGTGGACAGGTCGGGCACCTCGGCGGAGCCACCGCCGGCGGTCGCCGCCGGGCCGAGCCGGTCGGTCGTCAACGAGGTCACCCGACTCGCCAGGACCGCGCCGAGGGCGCTGACTCCGATCGCGCCGCCCATGCTGCGGAAGAACGTCAACACGGAGGTGGTGGCACCGAGCTCCTGGGCCGGCACGTCGTTCTGCGCGGCGAGCACGAGGTTCTGCATGAGCATGCCGACGCCGACGCCCAGCACGGCCATGTAGATCGACAGCACGACGACGCTGGTGTTGGCGTCGATGGTGCCCAGCAGCAGCATTCCGACGGTCATCACCGCGGCGCCGGCCACCAGGTACGCCTTCCAACGGCCGTACTTCGTGATGAGCTGACCGGCCACCGTCGATGAGACGAGCAGACCGAAGATCATCGGAAGGCTCATCAGGCCCGCGACGGTCGGCGACTTGCCCAGCGAGATCTGGAAGTACTGGGACAGGAAGACGGTGCCGCCGAACATCGCGACACCGACCAGCACGCTGGCGACCGTGGCCAGGGAGACCGTGCGGTTGCGGAAGATGCCCAGCGGGACGATCGGCTCCGCCGCCCGGGACTCGACGACCACGGCCAGCGCCAGCAGAACCAGACCGCCGATGACCATCAGGGCCGTCCAGCCGGAGGCCCAGTCGAACTTGCTGCCGGCCAGGGACGACCAGATCAACAGCGTGGAGACGCCCGAGGTGATGAGCAGGGCGCCCAGCCAGTCGATCTTTGCCTTCCGGCGGACGACCGGCAGGTGCAGGGTGCGCTGGAGCAGGGCGATGGAGATGATGCTGAACGGGACGCCGATCAGGAAGCACCACCGCCAGCCCAGCCACGACGTGTCGACGAGCAGGCCGCCGATCAGCGGACCGGCGATGGTGCCCACACCGAAGACCGCGCCGAAGATGCCGGCGTAGCGGCCCAGTTCACGCGGCGGAATCATCGCCGCCATGACGATCGTGGCCAGCGCCGTCATGCCGCCGGCGCCGATGCCCTGGACGACACGGCTGAGCAGCAGAACCTCGACGTTCGGCGTGAGGCCCGCGATGAGTGAGCCCACCACGAACAGTCCCAGCGACAACTGGATCAGCAGCTTCTTGCTGTACAGGTCGGCCATCTTGCCCCACAGCGGCACCGTCGCCGTCATGGCGAGCAGTTCGCTGGTGACGATCCACGTGTAGACGGTCTGGCTGCCGTTCAGATCGGCGATGATCCGCGGCAGCGCGTTCGCCACCACCGTGGAGGCGAGGATGGACACGAACATGCCGACCATCAGGCCGGAAAGGGCCTGGAGAACCTCCCGACGCGACATGCGCGTACCGACGTCGGCGGTGTCGGCGGGCGGGGCGGTGGTGGTCATTGACGCTCCCTTATCGGGTTTTGTGGCGGAGTGACTGTCCCCGACGCTGGTGCGGCGGGGCGGAACCGGTGGGTCACGAGGCGGCTGGCGGATCCGGCAGGCCGGCGGCGACCGCCGCGAAGGACTCGTCCACGAAGTCGCGCAGCGGGCGGGTGTCGTCGCCGGCGGCCCAACGCAGCATCGCGGTGTGGAAGGCGGCGCTGGTGACAGCGGTGATCAACGGCGGGAGGCCGTGGTCGGGACCGACGCCGAGGCGGGTGGCGATGACCGAGACCATGGCCCGTTCGGTCGCGATGTTGCTGGACACCAGCCGAGGCAGCAGCGCCGGGTTCTGGGTGATGACGGCGAGCCGCAACCGCCACAACTCCCGGTCGGCCTGGATCGTGTCGATCGCCTCGTCGAGGGCCAGTCGGACGGCCTGCAACGCCGGTACCTGCGCGGGGACGGCCGCCAGCCGCCCCACAACCGGGTTGCCGTCGAGCGCCGGATCGTCGGTGAGCGCCTCGTCCTTGCAGGTGAAGTAGTTGAAGAAGGTCCGCGAGGAGACGTCCGCGGCCTCGCTGATCTCCTCCACCGTCACGTGCTCCAGGCCGCGTTCGGCGACCAGCCGCAGCGCGGCGGCGGTCAGCGCGGCCCGGGTCTGCGCCTTCTTGCGGTCGCGACGCCCAGGGGCGGCTTGGTCGGTGTCGGTCACGCGGGCGAGGTTAGGGGCGAACTTGCAGAGCCTGCAAGTTTTTAGACTGTGAAGTGATCTTCCTGACCGGCGACGCTAAGCGGAGAGGGACGAATCCGGTCGTTCGGTGCGAGACACGGCGCCGGTGGTCTCCAGGATGAGCGCGGCGACCAGGTCCGGGTCGTCGCTCATCGGCACGTGCCCGCAGCGGGGCAGCGTCACCACCCGTGCCGCCGGCAGGCCCGCCCGGGCACGCTCGGCCTGGTGGACGCCGAAGATCCGGTCGCAGTCCCCCCAGCCGATGGTCACCGGCACCGTCGCGTCGGACAGCCGAAGGCAGTCGAAGCGATAGTCGCGAGCGGCTCGGGCCACGGCGTTGAAGCCGAGCCCGCGGCGCAGGGCGAGCGCGTCGCCCAGCGCGCGCTCCACATCCAGCAGCGTCGGGCGGGCCATCAGCGGCGCGAAGCACAACGCCCGCAGGTACGCCGAGCGCAACGCGGCCCGCATGACGGGCGTGGGCAGGTACGAGTTGGCCCGCAGCATCCGGAGGATGGCCAGCGCCCGGCGGCGCTCCGCCGGGGTGAAGAAGCCGGCGGGGGAGAAGGCGGTGGCCGAGGCGACCGCCCCGGTGGCGGCAAGCTCCAGGGCGATCGCCCCACCGAGGCTGTAGCCGGCGACGTGCGGACGCTCCAGCCCCCACTCGGTCAGGACCGGCAGGACCCCGGCCACGGTGGCGGCCATGTCGGCGGGCATGCCGGTGCCGGGCACCGGGGATTTCCCAAATCCGGGCAGGTCGAGCGCGATCACCTCGTGGTGGGCGGTGAGCCGCTCGAACACCGGCTCCCACGCCTGATGACGGTGACCGATGCCGTGGATGAGCACGAGCGGCTCTCCGCGGCCCGCACGTCGGAAATGAACGCTCATGACTGCTCTCCCACCGACGTCCGGCCAAAGGAACGCCCGAGCTGGCGTACCTCGTCTTCCATCTGGCCGACCATGGTCTGGCCGCCGAACCGGGTGATCAACGCGTCCGAGAGGCCGCTCAGCACCACCGGCCGCAACGCCTGCACCATGGCGAGCGACCGTGGCACGTACACCTTGCGCTTGCGGCGCTCGATGCCGCGGAGCAGGGCCTCGACGCACTGCTCGACGGGTACGACGGTGGACAGCGGCCACGGCAACCGGTGCAGCGTGGTGCGGAAGGATGGCAGGTCGTCACGGATGTCGCGGACCAGGTCGGTGTCGATCCAGATCGGATGCGCCGTGCCGACGGTGACGCCACGTGGGCGGGTCTCCAGGCGCAGCACGTTGGCGAACTGCTCCACACCCGCCTTGGACGCGCAGTAGGCGGCCATGCCGGGCATCGCCGTGAAGGCGGCAGCTGACGAGATGATCAGGATGTGGCCACGGGCGGCGGTGACATGGGGTAGCGCGGCGCTGACCGTGCGGATCGCGCCGCAGAGGTTCACCTCGACGGTACGGACCAACGCGTCGACCGGTCCCACCGCGACGGTGCCGAGGTTCGCGATGCCCGCGTTGGCCACGACAACGTCGATGCGACCGAAGCGGTCCACGGTGGAGGCCACCGCGGCGTTCAACGCCGCCTGGTCGGTGACGTCACACTCGTAGCAGTGCGCGTCGAGGTCGGCGCTGAGGTGCTTGAGCAGCTTGCCTTCCAGCCCGACGAGGGCGACCCGGGCCCCGCGGGCGACGGCCTCGCGGGCCAGTTGCGCCCCGATGCCGCGCGCCGCGCCGGTGATCAGCAGGATCTTGCCCGCCAGATCATACCGCATCGGCGTGCTCCCGCTCCGGCTCGTTGGGGGTGCTGCCGGTCGAGGCGATCTGGTAGTCGGCCGGACGGAACCGGCGCAGCCGCAACCGAAAGCTGGTGGCGAAGCCCGGCCAGATGGTGGTGTTGCGGCCGGTGGCGTCGAGGTACCAGCTCGAACAGCCGGTCTGCCAGACAGTGCCGGCCATCTTCTGGTCGATCCGCTCGGTCCAGCGTCGTTGCGCCTGCGCCGTGGGCTCGATGGCCTGGACGCCCCTGGCCCGCATGTGACGCAGGGCCGCGAGCACCAGATGCAGCTGCGCCTCGATCATCAGCACCACGGAGGTGTGCCCGAGCCCGGTGTTGGGGCCGAGCAGGAAGAACAGGTTGGGGAAGCCGGCGATGGTCGTGCCCCGGTACGCGTGCATGCTGGGGGTCCAGGCGTCGCCCAGGCTGCGCCCGTCCCGACCGTGGATGCGCCGTACGACGGGGGAGTCGGTGACGTGGAAGCCGGTCCCGAGGATGATGGTGTCCGCCCGGTGGTGGACGTCGTCGTCGGTGACGAGGCCGTCCGGCACGATCCGAGCGATGCCGGCGGTGACCACGTCGACGTTCGGTCGGGTGAGCGACGGCCAGTAGTCGTTGGAGATCAACACCCGCTTGCAGCCCATCGCGTACCGGGGGGTGAGCTTGTCCCGCAGGTGCGGGTCGGGAACCTGACGCCGCAGCGTACGCAGGGACAGGCGCGAGGCGAGGCGGCTGACCGTCGGGTGCAGGAAGCCCAGGCCCATGCTCTCGCGTACCAGATAGAGCCCTGCCCGGGCGGCCCGCTGCGCGCCGGGCACGGTGCGGAACGCGGCCTGCTCGACGCCGCTGATCCGGCGCGACAACCTCGGCATGATCCACGCGGGGGTGCGCTGGAAGAGCGTCAGCTTCTCGACCGTCGGTTGGATCTGTGGCACGAACTGGATGGCCGAGGCGCCGGTGCCGATCACCGCGACGCGCCGGCCGGTCAGGTCGTGGTCGTGCCGCCACCGGGCGGAGTGGAACACCGTCCCGGCGAACTCGTCGATCCCGGGCAGGTCGGGGATGGCCGGATCGCTGAGCGGGCCGGCGGCACAGATCAGGACCCGGGCGATGTGGTCGCCGCCGGAGGTGCGCAGCAGCCAGCGTTGGCGCTGGTCGTCCCACCTCGCCTCGCACACCTCGTGGCGCAACCGCAACCTCGGGCGTATCCCGAAGCGGTCGACGCAGCCGCGCAGGTAGTCCCAGATCTCCGGCTGGCTGGAGAACGTGTTCGACCAGCCGGGATTGGGAGCGAAGGAGAACGAGTAGAGGTGCGACGGGACATCGCAGGCGCAGCCCGGGTAGCTGTTGTCACGCCAGGTGCCGCCGACGTCCTCGCCCCGGTCGAAGACGAGAAAGTCGGTGAAGCCGGCCCGCTGAAGGTGGATTGCGGCGCCCAGGCCACCGAAGCCGGCGCCGATGATGGCAACGTCTGTCTCCATTCACTCCTCCGTGAGCTCGGGCGCGGTCGGGTCGGCCACGGGCGGCCAGGGCGGATCGCCCACGCCGGTGATGCGTACGCCGCCCCACGGGTCGACCTCGGCCAGTCGGGCCGCCCGGACGCGGTCGGCGATGCGTACCTCGACGTCGCGCCGGCCGGAGCGCAGCAGGTGGGCAACCCGTGGCTCCGGCTCGATCCGTCCGCCCCAGTGGAAGCGGCCGTCGACCGGCTCCCACCGTCCGCTGAGGTGCACCCGGACCGGGGTGCCCTCGACACCCGCCGGGCCGTGGTAGCTCACGGCACGATCCGCTCATGGGCGCGGGTCAGCTCGTGCGGCAGATCGGCGCTGGCCCGCACCCCTTCGATGCCGCTCCACAGCAGAGCGGTCAGGTAGTCGGTGAGGGCGGCCCGGCTGATCGGCTGGCCGTGCGTGGTCCACCAGTCGCCGACCGCCTGCACGAAGCCCACCAGGCCGTACGCCCAGGGCTCGGCGGGACCGGCGTCGAGGCCCAGCGTCCGTAGCCGGTCGCCGATCACCCGGGCGAGCCCGGCGGCCACCTGCCGGCTGGTGCCGGCGACCACCTGGTGGATGCCCGGATCACCGGACTGGTGCATCAGGAACCGGTAGAGCCTCGGCTCCGACTCGATCACGCCCAGGTAGGCGTCGATCGTCGCCTCGACCAGGTCACGTTCCTCGCGGACCTGTTCGATGGCGGGCGCGATGGTGTCGACCATCCGGGCCGCCACCACCTCGCTGACCGCGACCCAGAGCTGCGACTTGTCGGCGAAGTAGCGGTACAGAACCGGCTTGCTGACGCCCGCGGTGGCAGCCACCTGTTCCATGTCGACCTCCGGCCCGTAGCGCAGCAGCGCCTGCACGGCGGCCCCGACCAACTCCTGCCGTCGTTGCTCACGATGGTCTGCCCAGCGGTCTCGGCGGCCGTTGCCCTTCGCCTTCGGATCGCCGTCGGGGGGCGTGGCCGGCGGGTCGGACGCATTGACATCGGTGAACGGCGATTGCATGCTACTACTCGTAACAGTTACTGGTCGTCACGTCAATATGGAGGAGCCATGGAGACCGCACCGACGAAAACCGGGCGCGCGGCGGTCGCCGAGCGACTACTCACGTCCTCGTTGCGGACCAGCTACGACCCCATCGTCGAGATCGACTGGGATGCCCCGCACACGCCGGGCGCCTACTGGCTCCCGCCACAGCGCAGCAGCCTCTACGGCACGCCACTGTGGGAGCAGCTCAGCGAGGAGCAGCGCGTCGAGCTCACCAAGCACGAGGTGGCCAGCGCGGCCAGCGCCGGGCTGTGGTTCGAGACGATCCTCATGCAGATGCTGATCCGGGAGTACTACCGCGCCGACCCGACCAGCCGGCCGGCCCAGTACGCGTTGACCGAGGTCGCCGACGAGTGCCGGCACTCCATCATGTTCGGCCGGCTGATCGAGGCGATGGGTTGTCCGGTCTACCGCGCGAGCACCGTCGACCACCACCTCGGGCGCTTTCTCAAGGCCACCGCCAGCGGCCCCCGGATGTACGCCGCGATCCTCATCGCGGAGGAGATCCTCGACGCGTTCCAGCGCGAGATCATGGCGGACGAGTCGCTCCAGCCGCTCATCCGGATGGTCTCCCGCATCCACGTGGTGGAGGAGGCGCGACACGTCCGGTTCGCCCGCGAGGAACTGGCCGCCGCTGTCGCGGCCACCGGCCCGGCGGGCATGGCGTATGCCCGACTGTTGGTCGGTCGCGCCGCCTACACGATCGCCAACCGGCTGGTCCATCCCGACGCGTACGCGGCGGTGGGCATTGCGCCGGCGGTCGGTCGTGCCGCTGCCCGCGCCAACCCGCACTGGCGTGCCACCCTGCGCTGGTCGGCGGCGCGGGTGCACGACAACCTGGCGAGCGTTGGCCTGGTGGCTGGGCCGGGGCGTCTGCTGTGGGCCCGAGCCGGGCTGATCTGACCGGACGTCGTGGTCAGGCCCGTTCGACCCGCGCCTGCTGGTGATCGGTCAGCCGCAGCCCCACCCCGCGAACGACATCGATGGTGGCTCCGGTGCCCAGGGCATGCAGCTTGCGGCGCAGCCGCTTGACCAGCGACTGTACGTCCGCCTTGCGTTCGCGCCCCTCGTCCCGCCAGACCGACCGGTGCAGCTCGGCGTAGCTCCAGACCCGGGCCGGCTCGGTGATCAGACAGGTCAACAGGTCGTGTTCCAGGCGGGTGAGGTCGATCTCACGTTCTCCGCAGCGGGCGCTGGACCGGGCCGAGTCGATCACCAGAGCGGCGACCGGCGCCGGTTGGGACGGGGCGGCGACCTGCTGCGGAGCGGCGATCAGCCGGCGTAGCTCGTCGAGGTCGGCCACCAGCAGCAGCGGTGCGATGCCGTCGAGAAGCTCCGCGAGCCGGATGCGCTCGGCCGGCGACGGGGTCACCGCGATCAGCAGCGGGAACGGCTCGTCGGCGGGATCACCCCTGTTCACCGTTGCCTCGTCCTCGGCCACCGCACCACCCGGGGGGATCGATGGGCATCCCTGCCCAGCTCTCGTCACGGTCCTGACAATGATTGGCAAGCGCGCCGCCAGCCAGGGCAACTCTTAGCGACAAGTTGCTCACGGCAAGTTCTTGATCGTCCGTTCTTCTCGATCATAGTGTCCACTCGGGCAACCGGCGTGACCCGCGCGGTGCATGGGGAGGTCCACCATGGCCCATTTACACCCTGGGTCGTTCTGAGGGAGGCAGCACCGATGTTCAGACGTCCACAATGGCGGCGCGCGGCCAGATCACTGGTGAGCGCCGGCGCGGCGACGATCCTCGCCGCGACATGCTTGGCCACTATCAGCTCGGGCGCGCAGGCCGCGCCGGGCGGTGCGATGGGGGCGGGCGCCCCGACCGGGGACAAGATCCGACCGGAGCTCGCCAAGCAGCTCCAGGCCAAGAGTGAAGGGGACTTCTGGATCCGGTTCAAGGACCGGGCGGACCTCAGCAAGGCCAGCGCCATCAAGGACTGGTCGAAGCGCGGGACCGCGGTGGCGGACGCGCTGCGCAAGACCGCCGCGGCGAGCCAGGGCAAGATCCGGGCTGACCTCGACAGCTCGGGCACGAAGTACCAGACCTTCTGGGCCACCAACGCCATCAAGGTGAACAGCGGTTCGCTGGCGATGGCGCAGAAGTTCGCCGGGCACTCGGAGGTCGAGGGCCTCTACGCCCCGGTCGCGTACAAGGTGCCGGAGACGACCAAGGGCAGCGACGAGAAGACCGTGAACGCCCTGGAATGGGGCATCGCCAACATCAACGCCGACGACGTCTGGTCCCAGTACGGCGTCAAGGGCGAGGGCATCACCATCGCGAACATCGACACCGGGGTGCAGTTCAACCACCCGGCGCTGGTGAACTCCTACCGGGGCAACAACGGTGACGGGACGTTCGACCACCACTACAACTGGTTCAACGCCGCCGCCGCCACCGGCGCCTGTGCCACCGCCCCCTGCGACGGCGACGGCCACGGTACGCACACGATGGGCACCATGGCCGGCTCCGACGGCGCGAACCAGATCGGTGTCGCCCCCGGGGTCAAGTGGATCGCGGCGAACGGTTGCTGCCCCAGTGACGCCGCTCTGGTCGAATCCGGTCAGTGGATGCTCGAGCCGCTGGACCTCAACGGTCAGAACGCGGACGCGAGCAAGCGACCGAACATCATCAACAACTCGTGGGGCACCCAGGACCCGTCCAACGAGCCGTTCATGGAGGACGTGACGAACGCCTGGGCCGCGTCCGGGATCTTCGGCACCTGGTCCAACGGCAACAGCGGACCGGCCTGCCAGACCAGTGGCTCGCCGGGCAGCCTCGCCAGCAACTACTCGACCGGCGCGTACGACGTCAACAACAACGTCGCCGGCTTCTCCGCCCGTGGCGCCGGTCCGAACGGCGAGATCAAGCCCAACATCTCGGCACCGGGCGTGAACGTCCGGTCGAGCATCCCGGGCAGCGCGTACGGCAGCATCAGCGGCACCTCGATGGCGGCACCCCACCTCGCGGGCGCGATCGCGCTGCTGTACTCGGCGGCGCCGTCGCTGGTCGGAGACGTGAACGCGACCCGCACGCTGCTCAACGGCGCCGCGATCGACAAGGCCGACGACCAGTGTGGCGGCACCGCCGCCGACAACAACGTCTACGGCGAAGGCCGACTGGACGCCCTCGCGTTGCTCAACGCCGCCCCGACCGGTGACATCGGCACGCTGGTCGGCACGGTCACCGACGCGACCTCCGGCGCCCCGATCGCGGGCGCGACCCTGACGCTCACCGGCCCGTCCGCGCGCGAGCTGACCACCGGTGCCGACGGCAAGTTCTCGACCCAGCTCCCCATCGGCGACTACCAGGTCGCCGTCGCGGCGTTCGGGTACGGCAGCACCACCAGGACGGCAACGGTCGCCAAGGGCGCGACCACGACGCTCAACGTCGCCCTCACGTCGGTGCCGAGCGTGAACGTCACCGGAGCGGTCACCGACGGCTCCGGCCACGGCTGGCCGTTGTACGCGAAGGTGACCGTGACGGGCGTGTCCGGCGTCTACGACTACACCACCCCGTCGAACGGCCGTTACAGCATCACGCTGCCGGCCGGGCAGACGTACACCCTGAGGTACGAGTCGCAGTACCCGGGCTACCAGACCGTCACCAAGCAGGTCGTGGTCGGTTCGGGCAACGCCACCGCCAACGTCGCCGTGCCGGTGGACAGCACCGTCTGCACCACCGCGCCCGGATACACGACCGGCTCCGACGGTGAGTACGAGACCTTCGACGCCCCGACCACGCCGGCCGGCTGGACCGTCGTGGACGACGCGGGCAGCGGTCAGGTGTGGAAGTTCACCGACGACGGCGACCGGGGCAACCTGACCGGCGGCAGCGGCAACTTCGCGATGATCGACAGCGACGCCTACGGGGCGGGCACCAGCCAGGACACCTCCCTGGTCAGCCCGGTGGTCGACCTGACCAGCGTCACGGCCCCGGTCATCCGGTTCAACCAGGACTTCAACCAGCTCAACGACGACACCGCCGACGTCGACCTGAGCATCGACGGCGGTGCCACCTGGACCAACGTCCTCCGCCAGGAGACCGACGTCCGGGGACCGAAGCTGACCGAGATCGCGATCCCACAGGCGGCCGGTCAGGCGCAGGTGCAGGTCCGGTTCCGCTACTACGACGCCTCGTACGAGTGGTGGTGGGAGGTCGACAACGTCCTGATCGGCAGCCAGGTCACCTGCGTGCCGGTCGACGGCGGTCTGGTCGTCGGCAACGTCCGCGACAAGAACGACGACAGCTACGTCAACGGCGCGACCGTCACCAGCAAGGACCGGCCCGCCGAGAAGGCCGTCACCGTGGCGACCCCGGACGACCCGGGGCTGGCCGACGGCTTCTACTGGATCTACTCGTCGCTGACCGGCGAGCACCCGTTCACGGCGACCGCCGGCAACTACGTCAGCCAGACCAAGCAGGTCGACGTCGAGGCCGACTGGGCGACCACCGCGAACTTCCAGCTCGCGGCCGGCCGACTGTCGGTGACGCCGACGGAGCTGAGCGCGACGCTCCAGATGCCCAACGGCAAGACCAGCAAGTCGTTCACGGTGACCAACACCGGCGGCGCGCTGGTCGAGGTCAAGTTCGGTGAGCGGGACAACGGATTCGAACTCCTGCGGGCGGACGGCTCCAAGGTCACCCGGCAGCAGGTGCTCGGCTCCGGCGGCGCGCCGGAGCAGCGGCTCACCGTACCGACGTCGTTCGCCGCCAAGGCGTCCGGCAAGGAGGCCAACGCCGCTGCCGCGGCGGCCGGCCCGCAGGCGGCGCCGTGGACCGACATCGCCAACTACCCGGCCACGATCATGGACAACCGGGTGGTGAACCTGGACGGCAAGGTGTACTCGCTCGGTGGCGGCGACGGTGAGGCGTCCACCACCAAGAACTACGCCTACGACCCGGCCGCGCAGACCTGGACGGCGATCGCCGACCTTCCCGGCGCGCGCAACGCCCTGACCGCGGGCGTGGTGAATGGCAAGATCATCGTCACTGGTGGCTGGGGCGACGCCGGCCCGGACGCCGCCACCTGGTCGTACGACCCGGGGGCCAACACCTGGACGGAGCTGGCCGACAACCCGGCACCGCGGGCCGCGGCCGGTCAGGCCGTCGTCGACGGCAAGCTGTACGCGGTCGGTGGCTGCACGACCGCGGCCTGCCTGCCGATGTCGAACAGCGTGGTCCGGTACGACCCGAGCAGTGACACCTGGGAGCCGATGGCCAACTACCCGAAGTCGGTGGCCTTCGCCTCCTGCGGCGGGATCGACGGCGTCCTCTACTGCACCGGCGGCAACGACGGTTCCGCCGCGCAGAAGTCCAGCTACGCATTCGACCCCGGCGCCAACACGTGGACCGCCATCGCCGACGCGCCGACCGACAACTGGGCCAGCTCGTACGCCGTCGCCAGCGGCAAGCTCCTCGTCGTCGGTGGTTCGCAGGGTGGGGCCATCAGCAACGCCGGCTTCGCCTTCGACCCGGCCGCCGGTTCCTGGTCCAACCTGCCGAACTCCAACACCGCGCGGTACCGCGGTGGCGCGGCCTGCGGCTTCTACAAGATCGGCGGCTCGTCCGGCAGCTTCAACGCGGCTCCGGACAGCGAGGTGCTCCCGGGCTTCGAGGGATGCTCCGAGTCGGCGGCCGACGTCAGCTGGATGACCATCGACAAGTCGGCGGCCACCCTCGCACCGGGTGCGAAGGTCACGGTCACCGTCGGTCTGACGGCGAACGTGGACCAGCCGGGCACCTACTCCGGCGCGGTCGCGATCTCCGAGAACACCCCGTACTCGGTGGCACCGGTCGCGGTGACCATGACCGCGAACCCCCCGAAGACCTGGGGCAAGCTCATGGGTACGGTCACCGGCACCAGCTGCCAGGGTGCGACCTCGCCGCTCACCGGCGCGGTCGTGCAGGTCGACTCATGGGCGGCGTCGTACACCTTCGCCACCGATGCCGAGGGCAAGTACGCCTACTGGGTGGACCGCCGCAACAACCCGCTCACCATGATCGTGGCCAAGGACGGCTGGAAGCCGCAGACCCGTCAGACGAGGATCGACACCGCCACTCCCACGGTGGAGAACTTCGGGTTGGCCCCGATCAGGTGCTGACGCCTGAGCGCTAGCCGAACGAATCCGGCCCGCCTGGTCTGCGACCAGGCGGGCCGGACCATGCCCGGGGTGATCAGACGGGGGCGAGCCGGAAGCCGACGCCGCGCACCGAGTGGATCGTCGCCGCGGCGTTGAGCCGGGCGAGCTTGCCGCGCACCCGGCGGACCACCGAGTGCATGTCGGAACCTCGGCCGAGGTGCCGGTTGCCCCAGACCTCAAGGTGCAGGCGCTCGTAGGTCCAGACCTGCCCGGGCGCGTGCACCAGGCAGAGCAGGACATCGTGCTCCAACCGGGTCAGGTCGATCTCCTGGTCGCGCCACCGCAGCACCCGGCGGTCGGAGTCGACGGCCAGATCCGGTGGCGGTGGCTGAGGGCTCGGCGGCGCCTCGGCGAGCGCTGCCATGGTCGGGGGAGCCGGGACGGGTGGTGCCTCGACCACCCCGAGGAACTCTCGTGCCTGGTCGACGGTCGAGACGATCAGAAAGGCGTCACTGCCGCCGAGCAGCCGGGCCAGATGTCGCCGCTCGGCCGGCGAGGATGCGATGCCGATGACCAGGCTGGCCACGGGAATTCCCTGCATTTCCCCCACACCTTCCGGTTCCCCAACTCACTCCGGATGGATTTTTCGCACCGCCGACCGAAACATCGATCAGCGTCCTGACCCTAGTGGTGGCTGATCTCGGCTGGGTAAAACATCGTTGCATGTAAGCACGTGAATCCCACCGCACCGTCCAGGCTTACCCGGCCCCACCGCCGACGATCCGCTTTTCCGGAACCGGTGGGGGTGTTGTGACAGAACCAAGACAATTCGAGGACGGGGTACGGACCTGCCGGGGCGAGCATGGTCGCCATGTCCATCGGATCGTTGTACTCCGTCGGGCCGCCGACGCCCGGTCCGGCGCGACCGCTGCCCCACGCCCGCGCGGCGGTGCCGTTGGGGCTTCGGCTGTTCGCGGCGGCGCTGTGCGGTCTGTTCGCCCTGACCCTCACCGCCGCCGTCTTCGTGCGGACGTACCCCGGGCAGTGGCTGGACGGGGTGCTCCTGCCGCGCGTCGAGCGGGGCGGCGGGTACGAGCAGCAGACCGTGCTGGTGGGCCCGGCCAAGATGGTGCTGGCCACCTTCGGCAGGCCGACCCTCATCGCGGCCCTGCTCGGCGTGCTGCTGCTGGTGGGTGTGCTCCGCCGGCGGCTGGTGGCCGGGGTCGCCGGCGTGGGCATGGTCGTCTGCGCGGTGCTGGTGGCCGGTGCGGTGAAGTCGGCGTTGCCCCGCCCGGATCTGCAGATCGAGAGTTCCACCACCCACAACAGCTTCCCCAGCGGTCATGTCGCGGCGGCGACCGCCCTGCTGCTGGCGTTCATGCTGGTCCTGCCAGGGTGGGCCCGACGGTGGCTGGCGGTGCCGGGCGCGGCGGGGGTGTCGGTGATCGCCTCGGCCACGATGATCGCGGGCTGGCACCGGTTCAGCGACGTGCTCGGTGGCGTACTGCTGGGGGTGACCCTGTTCTGCCTGACCGCGGCCGCGTTGGCGGCTTGGCCCGGCGATCGCGCCGCAGCCGGCGGGTCGGACGGCGGCAGCCTCGGGCGCAGGCTGGCCGAGGCGGGAGCCGGGCTGGTCGTGCTGGTCTGGGCGCTGGTGGTGGTCGTGCCCGGTCTGGCCGCGTCGGTGCAGCGCGGGTTGCTGGTCGCCATCGTGGCCGTGGCCGCATCGACGATGTTCCTGGTGGGCGCGGTGGTGTTCCTGGTGCGTTCGACGGACTTCGCGGTGCCGCTCTCCGCGCGGAGCTCCGCGCAGCCGCCGCCGTCGACCGGAACCCGAAATATCTGATGATGGGATACTTGACGACATGTCCCAGGTGCTGTTGATCGAAGACCACCAGACGGTGCGCGACGGGCTGCAGTTGGCGCTCACCCGCCAGGGCCACACCGTGCACGCCGTGGGGACCGGTGAACAGGGGTTGGAGCGGCTGCGCACCACCCCGTCCGACGTCGTGGTCCTCGATCTCATGCTGCCCGGGATGGACGGTTTCGAGGTCTGCCGCCGGATTCGGCAGCTCGGGGACCTGCCGATCATCATGCTCACGGCCCGCAACGACGACATGGACGTGGTGGCGGGCCTGGAGGCCGGCGCCGACGACTACGTGGTCAAGCCCGTGCAGGCCCGGGTCCTCGAGGCGCGCATCCGCGCGGTGCTGCGACGGACCGGTGGCGAATCGCGGCGCGGCGGTGACCGGGCCGGCCTGGAGCAACACGGTGCGTTGAGCATCGACCGGGCCGCGCTGGTGGTCAGCAAGGACGGAACGCCGGTCAGCCTCGCCCCGACGGAGCTGCGGCTGCTGCTCGAACTCTCGCACACGCCAGGTCAGGTGCTCAGCCGCCAGCAACTGCTGGAGGCCGTGTGGGAGCACGGGTATCTCGGCGACTCGCGACTCGTGGACGCGTGCGTCCAGCGGGTACGCGCCAAGATCGAGGCCGATTCGTCGGCACCGGTCTTCATCCAGACCGTACGTGGTTTCGGATACCGGTTCGGGCCGCTGTGACGTTCTGGCGCTCGGTCGCCGCCCAGGTCTCGGGCCTGCGGGTCCGGCTGCTCCTGGCGTTCGCGTTGCTGGGGGTCACCACCACGGCCGTCGTGGCCAGCGGCAGCTACTTCCAGGCCCGGACCGTCATCCTCCAACAGGCGCAGGACGCTGCGGTGATGTCGCTGACCGACCAGCTCACGAAGGTCTACCCGGTCGCCCAGCTTCCGCCGACCCAGGACGACCTCGAACTGCTGGCTCAGCGCCTCAGCGACCGGGAAAGCTTCGCCGTGGTCGTCTACCGGGACATGCAGGCACAGGGCGGCGGCGCAGTCGCCGACCCGCTCACCCCCGAACTGCGGCAGGAGGTCCGTGACGGTCGCATCGCCTGGCAACGGGTCTCACTCGCCGGAGAGCCCGCGCTGCTCATCGGTACCCAGCTGGCGCTCGACCGCCCGGACGGCACATCCCGCCCGTCCGGGTTGGAGGTCTACTCGGTGCGCGATCTCGTGCCGGAGCAGCAGAGCATCGACCGGCTCGCCACCAGGGCGTGGCTGACCGGTGGGTTGTCCCTGGTCCTCGCCGTCCTGCTGGCCCTGCTGTCCGCCCGCGGAGTCCTGCGACCCGTGCGCGACCTGGGCCGGGCGGCGCGCCGCCTCGGTGAGGGTGACCTGACCACCCGGCTGACGGTCCGGGGCGTCGACGAGCTGGCCGATGTGGCGCGGACCTTCAACGACACCGCGGGCACGCTGGAACGGCAGGTCGGTGAGCTGCGGCGGATGGAATCCGACGCCCGCCGCTTCGTGGCCGACGTCTCGCACGAACTCCGTACGCCGTTGGCCGCGATGACGGCGGTCACCGACGTGCTCGACGAGGAGGCGGAACACCTGCCGGGGGACGCGGGCCGGGCCGCCCGGCTGGTCAGCCAGGAGACGCAGAACCTCACCCAACTGGTCAACGACCTCATCGAGATCAGCAGGTTCGACTCCGGCACCGCGCGGCTCGCCCTGGACGACGTGGACGTGGCCGCGGCGGTGACCGCGACCCTGCGGATCCGCGGCTGGCTGGACCGGGTGTCAACGGAGCTACCACCCGGCGTGGTGGCCCGACTCGACCCCCGCCGGCTGGACGTCATCGTCGCCAACCTGGTCGGCAACGCTTTCCGGCACGGCGTCGAGCCGGTGTCGGTGCGTGTGAGCGCCGACCCGGACTGGGTCACCATCGAGGTGGCCGACCAGGGGCCCGGACTGGACCCGGAGGTGTTGCCGCACGTCTTCGACCGCTTCTACAAGGCCGACACCGCGCGGACCCGCTCCGAGGGCAGTGGCCTCGGCCTCGCCATCTCCTGGGAGAACGCGCGGCTACACCGCCACGACGATCGACGGGGGGCTCTCGTCGCCGGCAACGGTCCGGGTGGCGGCGCGGTCTTCACGCTCCGGCTGCCCCGCGAGACGACGGACGCCGGAGGTGCCCGGTGACCGGCCGGCGGACCACCCGCGCGCTGGTCGCCGGCGGACTGCTGCTCGGCACGCTGCTGGCAGCGGGTTGTGGGGTACGGCCGAGCGCCGTCATCACCGGTCGTCCCGCGGTCAGCGGCCCAGCGCAGGGCGTCGGGCTCTACCTGGTCGCGCAGGGCGAACTCGTGCTGGTCCTCCGCCCCGTGAACGCAGGTGCCTCACCGAGCGAGGCGCTTGCCCTGCTCGCCGCCGGCCCCGAGCAGAACGAACGCAGCCAGGGTCTGACCAGCGAGGTGCCAGCCGGGTTGATCCCGGTCGTCGAGGTGACGCCCGGAGCCGGTCAATCCGGTGGCCTCACGGTGCGAATGACCGGCACGGCGCGACAGTTGTCGCCGAGGGCGACCGACCAGATCATCTGCACGGCGGCCGACGCAGCCGCCCAGGCTGGCCTGGTGGCGAGTTCGGCCCCGGTCACCATCGTCGCGTCCGACGGTGCCCAACCAGCCCGCCGGTGTCCCTCCG
Source organism: Micromonospora sp. BQ32 (assembly GCF_059358895.1). NCBI lineage: Bacteria > Bacillati > Actinomycetota > Actinomycetes > Micromonosporales > Micromonosporaceae > Micromonospora > Micromonospora sp. BQ32. Next base: position 287,518 of record NZ_JCADBI010000001.1, read on the forward strand.
GGTGACCGGGCGCCGACCGCCTCACACCAGGTCGACCGCTCGTTCCTGCCGGGGCAACCCGCTGTGACGAACCCGATCCTGGTCGGCCAGCGCGCCGGCGATCAGGATGTCGATCAGTGCGGCGAACCCGATGCCGGCCTGCTGCCAGATCTGCGGGAACTGTGACGCGGCGGTGAAACCGGGGAACGTGTTGACCTCGTTCACGATGGGCTCGGACGACCCCTCGGTGGGTAGGAAGAAGTCGACCCGCAGCAGCCCGCGGCAGTCGAGGGCCTGGAAGGCGCGGATCGCGCGGTCCTGAAGCACCTCGGTGGTCGCCGCGTCGAGCGGGGCGGGAATCTGGAAGATCGCCCCGCCGTCGTACTTCGCGTCGTAGTCGAAGAAGCCGGCACCGGTCACCCGGATCTCCAGCGGCGGGCCGGCCTGCACCCGACCGTCCGGATGCTGGAGGACGGCCACGTCGATCTCGCGCCCCCGTGCCCCCTGCTCGAGGAGCACCTTCGGGTCGACCTGGCGGGCCTGCTCCAGCGCGGCGGGAACCCCCGCCCACTCGTTCACCTTGACGACGCCCAGACTCGACCCGGCCCGGGCCGGCTTGACGAAGACAGGCAGCTCCAGCCGGCCCTGGTCAGCCGGCGACAGATCCTCGCCGGGGCGCAGCGTCACCCCCGGGCTGACCCGCAGACCCTCCGCCGCGAGGAGTCGCTTGGTGACCCCCTTGTCCATGCCGGCGGCACTGGCGAACACACCGTTGCCGACGTACGGCACGCCCAGCCACTCCAGCAGCGACGCCACGGTGCCGTCCTCGCCGTACGGGCCGTGCAGAGCCGGGAACACCACATCCTGGGCGCGCAGGACGCGCAACGCCGCAGGAAGTGGCGTCGGTCGGCCGCCGACATGCCACCCGCCGTCACGGTCGATGAGCACCTCGGTGACCTGGTACCGCTCATGGTCCAGGTGGGCGAGGATGCTCGCCGCCGAGCGGCAGGACACCTCGTGCTCGCCGCTCTGCCCGCCGTACAGCACTGCCAGTCGGGTTGTCATGAATTCCGTGCCCTTCCGTGGAGGTGCTCGCGGGCCACCCGGGCCCCGATGCCGGTCAAGATCTCGTGTGGGTTGGTGTCGGCCCAACGGGCCCACTCGACGACCGTCGGAGGGCTCTGGTCGCCCTCTGCCGGGCCGAACACCACGACCGGGTCGCCGACCGTCACGGGAAGATCCCCGGCGTCGACCACGCACTGGTCCATGGCGATGCGCCCGACGATCGGGCGGCGCCGACCGGCGAGCCACACCGAGGCCCGACCACCCGCCGCCCGGGGCAGCCCGTCGGCGTAGCCGAGCGGCAGCAGCGCCAGCGTGGTCGGCGCGCCGGTCACGTGCTCGGGCCCGTAGGAGACACCCGTGCCGGCCGGCACCCGCTTGACGTTGACCACGCTCGTTCGCAGGGTCATCGCGGGGTGCAGCCCGAACTCGCCCGGACCGCTCGCGCCGAACGGGTCCACGCCGTAGAGGGCGATCCCGATCCGGCAGAGGTCGAAGCGGGTCTGTGGTGCGGAGAGCGCGGCCGCCGAGTTGGCCAGGTGGACCAGATCGGGGTCGAGACCAGCGGATCGTGCGATCCGCAACGCTTCCTCGAAGATCGCCACCTGCCGGGTGAGCGCGGGGGCGCCGGGCAGGTCGGCGTCGGCGAGGTGGGACCACACCCCGCGCACCCGAATCCCGCCCTCCCGCTCGTACTTGCGGGCCCAACCGACCAACTCGGGCCAGTCGTCCCCGGCGGCCCCGTTGCGGGACAACCCGGTGTCCGCCTTGAGCTGCACCGTCGCCGGTACGCCGAGCAGACGGGCCGCGTCGGCGACGGCGTGCAGGTGCGTCGTCGTGGACACGCCGATGTCGACGCCACCCTTGATCAACATACCGAAGTCGTCATCCGGGCCGTGCAGCCAGCTCAACGTGGGCGCGGTCACACCCGCTTCGCGAAGGGCCAGCGCCTCCGCCGTCGAGGTCACCCCCAACCAGGCGGCGCCGGCGCGGAGCGCGGCCCGGGCCACCTGCACGGCGCCGTGGCCGAACCCGTCGGCCTTCACCACGGCCATCAGCCCGGTGCCGGTGACCGACGCGATCGTCCGCACGTTGCTGGCGATCGCGTCCAGGTCGACCCGGGCTTCGGCGAGGGCGCTCATCCGGCCGCCTCCACCCGGCGCCCGCCGGGGAGCGCGAACAGCCAGCCCGCGCGAACCGCCAGCAACCCGCGGTGGACGGCCAGGCTCAGGCCGATCACCAACCCGCTCAGCAGAATCGGATAACCGAGCACGATCAGGCCCTGAGCAGACCCACCCAGCCCGGAAACCGGTACCAGCAACAGCCGGTGCAGTAGGGCCAGAACCGGCATGTGGATGACGTAGATCGGCAGGGTGATGCGGCCGAGCCTAGCCAGCGGTTCGCTGAGCGCCGACCACCGGACCAGCCGTGCAGCTGCGGTTATGCCGAAGATCACTGCCACCACGGAGACCGCCGGCCATACCCCGAACCACTGTTGGGCACCGGTCGCCGCCATCGCGGCGAGCGCCACGACATAGGCGCCCGAGGTCAGCAACAGCCGGCGGCGGCTGGCGGTGGCGGCCCACCGCTGGATCTGCGGCCGCAGGTACAGACCGGCGAGGAAGAAGGCCAGGTTCTGGTAGAGACCGGCGCGGTTGCCCGGGGTGTCGAGCAGGCCGGCGGCGGCGACGGCGGACAACGCGGCGGCCGGGACCAGGACCAGCGCCCGGGGCACCCGACGGGTTGCCTTGGCGATCGTGAAATACAGCGCCAGGGCGTACAGGTACCAGAGGTTGGACGGCGTGACGGTGAGCTGCTCCAGCAGGCCGAACGCCGAGGTGGCGCGGTCGGTCGGCAGTTCCGGCGCGGCGGCGAGGACCACGGTGTGGATCAGCAGCCAGACGGCGTACAGGTAGAGGAACCCGGCGATCCGGCTGCGGGTGACCACCCGCCACGGCCGCTGGGCGGCGTTCGCCGCGAAGACGCCCGAGATGGTGAAGAACAGCGGCATCCGCAGCGGAAGGAACTGCTCACCCAGCGTTCCCCAGAGGCCCGGCACCGGTACGCCGACGTGCCAGTCGATCTGGAGGTAGTCCTTCACCACGACGTGCCACAGGACGACGAGGATGATGCAGACGCCCTTCGCGGCATCGGCCCACTGCGCCCGGTGTGATCCGGCGGCGGGGGTGGGTCCGGTCCGTTGGCGGTGGCGGAACCGGACGCGCGTCGCGTCGGGCTCCGTCTCGGCGGGCCGGGGCTCGGTGGGAGACAGCTGTTGGATCACTCACCGAAAGCTGCCAGCCGGATATCCGCACGTGATCCGCGAATTGTCATGATCCGGTAATGGATGCCGCAGGCCCGACTGGCACGCAGTTCCGAGCCACCCCGGCAGACGCCGGGCGACACTAGGCTCGTTGCGGAGGTGCCGAACATGAAGCTCGGGCTGCACTACTGGAACTACTCGACCCCGGCCGACCCGGCCGCGATCGCACCGACCCTGGCGCAGGCGGCGACCACCGCCGAGCAGGCCGGGGTCGCGTCGTTCACGGTGATGGATCACTTCTTCCAGATGGACGCGGTGTTCGCGGCCGAGGAGCCGATGCTGGAGGCGTACACCACGCTGGGGTACGTCGCGGCGACGACTCGGCGGATGACACTGGGCGTGCTGGTCACCGGTGTGATGTACCGCTATCCGGGGTTGCTCGCCAAGACCGTGACGACCCTCGACGTGCTCTCCGGCGGCCGGGCCCGCCTCGGCATCGGTGCCTCCTGGTACGAGCGGGAGCAGCTCGGGCTGGGTGTGCCGGTCGTCCCGGTGGCCGAGCGGTTCGGGCGGTTGGAGGAGACGCTGCGCATCTGCCTTCAGATGTGGAGCGCCGACGACGGCCCGTTCAACGGGAAGCACTACCAGCTCGCCGAGACCATCAACTCGCCGCAGCCGTTGAGCCGCCCGCACCCGCCGATCATGATTGGTGGCGGTGGTGAGAAGAAGACGCTGCTGCTGGTGGCCCGGTATGCCGACGCCTGCAACCTGTTCGGCCGCGGCGGCGTCGACGACGTCGCGCGCAAGCTGGATGTGCTGCGCGGGCACTGCGCCGCCGAGGGCCGCGACTACGACACCATCGAGAAGACGGTGGTCGCCTCCCGGGCGCCGCTGGACGACACCGACGCGTTCCTCGCCGAGGTGTCCGAGTACGCCGCGCTCGGTGTGAGCGAGGTGCAGGTGACGCCGGATCGGCACCCGGTCGAGTTCGCCCAGCGGCTCGGCGACGAGGTGCTGCCCCGGTTGACCGACATCGGCTGATTCCGGGACGTTCACCTACCGATGTCACAAGCCGATGATCGAGAGGACGATCACGGCTCCGATCGAGCAGGCCAGCGTGGCGAAACCGTATTGCAGTCGGCGGGTCGCCCGGCGCAAGAAGCGATATCGATAGTTGAGCGTCTGCAGGACAACCCACAGATTGACGGTGGCCGACATTCGCTCGCCGGACGCGGTTTGCGCTGTGAACGCCGCCTCGAAATCACGAAACGTGGGGGTGGCTTTCAGAGTGTCCGAGTGCAGGTAGAACATGCCGGGCGGGGGGTCTGATCCGTAGATGTCCCGCCAGTGCTTGGCGGCAAGGAGGGCGTTGGTCGCGGCGACAATGGACGTGGCCGCGAGGATCAGTACTCCGAGCGCCGCCACCCCCATGGCGACGACTGTTACCTGGCCTCCGTAGATCTCCTGATTGATGGCGCTCGGGAAGAGGAGAGCGACGCCCCCGATAAGGACGGCGTTGGCGCTGATGACGAAGGAGGCCCGGTTCGCGATGGAGCTGCGAAGCCCGTCATAACGGGTTATGTGCCAGCGAGCTGTCTCGATCAGCCTTCGATTTTCTTCGTCGGAAGGAGGTGCTTCGCGATTCTCCTTGACCATGACTGGATGTTACGAACGCGGCGCAACGTGCAACCATCGTGGATCGTCCAGGCAGCTCACGTCCAGCGATCGAAGGGCTGCCCTCCACGGTGGGAGGACAGCCCTTCGACGATCAGCTCGGTCAGGCGACCGCGGCGGGGAACCGTTCCCACACCCGGTGCGCGGCCATCAACTCCTGCACCGCGGTCAGCGCCTCGGCGCCCGAGCCCGCCGCCACCACGCCCGGGGTGCCGGCGACGCCGGCCTGCTCCAGCACGGTGACACCGGCGCCCCAGGCGCCGATCGCCTTGGCGTGCCGCCAGCACTCCTCGACGAGCAGCAGCACGCGCGGGTCCACGGTCGCCGGGTCCGGCGTGCCCGCCTTGGCGTCGCGGGCGGGCAGGGCATCCGGTGCGGGTGTCGGTGCTCCGGCCAGCAGGACGGCGTCGAACTCGACCGACCGGCCGGTGGCGAAGGTGCGCTGCACCGGCAGGTCGCCCACCATGCCGCCGTGCGGGGCGATCAGCAGCGGCACCATGCCGGCGCCGAAGACGGCCCGGCGGACCTCGTCGACGCCGTCCAGGTCGCCGTCGGGGTCGACGACGATCCCGACCATGCGGCCGTCGCTCGGCCACTCCCGACCGACCTGCGACAGCGCCGGGCTGGGTGTGACGTCGGCGAGCGGCACGGTCGGCTGCGGCGCGGGCAGACCCAGGCCGGTGGCGACCTGCTCGCACAGCACCGGGTCGATGTTGGCGAGGCTCCGCAGCTGACGCTCCTTGATCGCCTGGTGGTAGCACTTGCCCAGCTCGAAGGTGTACGCCCGGATGATGTGCTCCTTCTCGACCGGCGACATGCTCAGCCAGAACAGGCGGACCTGGCTGTAGTGGTCGTCGAACGAGGCCGGGTTCGCGCGTACCTTCGGTGCCTGGGCGACCGTGACCGGCACGTCGACGAAGGCGTGCTCGGCGTCGCCTGCGGGGAACGGGTTGCCACCGTCGAGCGAGTTCGGCCGGTACGGCGCGACGCCCGCGTGCACGGCGTGCTGGTGGAAGCCGTCGCGCAGCATGTCGTTCACGGCGGCGTGCGGGCGGTTGATCGGGATCTGCGCGAAGTTCGGCCCGCCCAGCCGGGTGAGTTGGGTGTCGAGGTACGAGAAGAGCCGGCCCTGCAACAGCGGGTCGTTCGTGACGTCGATGCCCGGGGGCAGGTGACCAAGGTGGAAGGCGACCTGTTCGGTCTCGGCGAAGAAGTTCGTCGGCGTCCGGTTGAGCACCAGCCGCCCGATGGGCTGCACCTCGGCCAACTCCTCCGGCACGATCTTCGTCGGGTCCAGCAGGTCGATGCCGGCGAAGGTCTCCTCGGGAGTGTCCGGGAAGACCTGGATGCCCAGCTCCCACTCGGGGTAAGCGCCGGCCTCGATCGCGTCGTAGAGGTCGCGGCGGTGGAAGTCCGGGTCGATGCCGCCGAGCAGCTGAGCCTCCTCCCAGGTCAGCGAGTGGACGCCCAGCTTCGGCTTCCAGTGGAACTTGGCCAGCACCGTCTCCCCGGCCTCGTTGACGAGGCGGAAGGTGTGCACGCCGAAGCCCTCCATCGTCCGGTACGAACGCGGAATGCCCCGGTCGGACATGTTCCAGATGGTGTGGTGCTGCGCCTCGGTGTGCAGTGACACGAAGTCCCAGAAGGTGTCGTGGGCGCTCTGCGCCTGCGGAATCTCCCGGTCGGGGTGCGGCTTGCCGGCGTGGATGATGTCCGGAAACTTGATCGCGTCCTGGATGAAGAAGACCGGGATGTTGTTGCCCACCAGGTCGAAGGTGCCCTCGTCGGTGTAGAACTTCGTGGCGAAGCCACGGGTGTCGCGGACGGTGTCGGCCGAGCCCCGCGAACCGAGCACGGTGGAGAACCGGACGAAGACCTCGGTCTCGCGCCCCTTCTTCAGGAAGCCGGCCCTTGTCACCGCCTCGGCGGTGCCGTACGCGGTGAAGACACCGTGCGCGCCGGCGCCCCGGGCGTGCACCACGCGCTCCGGAATGCGTTCGTGGTCGAAGTGCGTGATTTTCTCGCGTAGGTGGTGGTCCTGCAGGAGCACCGGGCCGCGCGGGCCGGCCTTGAGCGAGTGATCGGTGTCGCGCAGCCGCGCCCCGTTGGCGGTCGTGAGGTAGGCGCCCTGCTGACCGTTCGCGGTCGTCGGCGCGCCGGTCTCCGCGCCGGTAGGCGTGCGCGTCTGCGGTGCTCCCTGTTCCGTCTTCGGGGGCAGCGGGCCGTGCGGCGTCGTCGGCTCCTCAAGGGGCGGTGGCGCGCTCCCCGGCGCGCCGGGGACGTCCGGGGTGAGGGCGTCGGCGATCTTTCCTGAGGCGGTCTTCACTGCGTTCTTGACCGCCTCGGCGGGCTTGCTGGAATCCACTGAATGAACCTCTCCATGGCGCGTGTGCGGGCCGGCGTCTGCCCTGCTACCCCTGGTCAGAGGGTCGAAACACGACTCATCTCGGCATCCTGCGCCGGGACTGGTGATTTCGCCGATGCCGGGATCGGCGGAGCAGCCAAAACTGACACACGTCGATATCCCTCGACTTTAGGGAGTGCCCGACGTGTCCTCACCAACCACCACCCGTCCCCGTTCCGTGGCAGCCCGTGCCACCCGGCTCGCGCTGGCCGCCGTCCTGGCCGCCGGCGGCGTCCTGGCCGGATCGTCCGGCGCCGCCCAGGCCGCCGGCCCGTACGAGCGGGGCCCCGCCCCGACCACCGCGATCCTGGAGGCCAGCCGCGGCCCGTTCGCGACGTCCTCGCAGAGCGTGTCCTCGCTGAGCGTCACCGGCTTCGGCGGCGGCGTCATCTACTACCCGACCAGCACCAGCGAGGGCACCTTCGGCGCCATCGCCATCTCGCCCGGCTACACCGCCGCCTGGTCCAGCATCAGCTGGCTCGGACCGCGCATCGCCTCGCACGGCTTCGTGGTGATCGGCATCGAGACCAACAGTCGGCTGGACCAGCCGGACAGCCGGGGCCGGCAGTTGCTCGCCGCGCTGGACTACCTGACCCAGCGCAGCTCGGTGCGCAGCCGGATCGACAGCAGCCGACTCGCGGTGGCCGGCCACTCCATGGGTGGCGGGGGCAGCCTGGAGGCGGCCTCGTCGCGGCCCTCGTTGCAGGCCGCGGTGCCGCTGGCACCGTGGAACACGGACAAGAGCTGGTCCGAGCTGCGGGTGCCGACCCTGATCATCGGTGGTGAGAGCGACAGCGTCGCGCCGGTCGGGTCGCACTCGGTGCCCTTCTACAACAGCATCCCGGCCTCCGCCGAGAAGGCGTACCTGGAGCTGAACGGGGCGAGCCACTTCTTCCCGCAGACCACGAACACGCCGACCGCGCGGCAGATGGTGGCCTGGCTGAAGCGGTTCGTCGACGACGACACCCGCTACGAGCAGTTCCTCTGCCCCGGCCCGAGCGGGTCGCAGATCGAGGAGTACCGCAACACCTGCCCCAGCGCCTGACGGTGGTGTCGGGGCGGTCGCCGCTGGCGGCCGCCCCTTCCACGTGCGCGCAGGAGCATTGAAGGTCTTGACGCCATACCCGAGAAACGTACACTGCGAGTGTAAATAAACACCCGCCACGACAGAGGGATGGGTGATGGAGCGCGGCCTCGAACTGCACCACATCGGCGTCCGTTTCGGCGGCCTCACCGCCCTCGACGACGTCTCCCTGCGGGTGCCACCCAACCGGGTGGTGGGCGTCATCGGGCCCAACGGCGCCGGCAAGACCACGCTCTTCAACGTGATCTGCGGCTTCGTCGCACCGGAGACGGGTTCACTCACCCTCGACGGCCGGCCGCTGCGGCCACGACCGCACCGGCTGACCCGGCTCGGCATCGCCCGGACCCTTCAGGGCACCGGGCTCTTCGCCGGCTTGACCGTGGTGGAGAACGTGATGACCGGCGCTTCGCACACCGCCCGTGCCGGCTTCGTTCCGGCGCTGCTCGGGCTGCCGGCCAGCGACCGCGACGAGCGCCGGCTCCGCGGGGACGCCCTGGCCATCCTCGACGAGCTGGGCATCGCCGAGCACGCCGAGGCCGCGCCGACTACCCTGCCCTTCGCCGTACGCCAGCGGGTCGCCCTGGCCCGCGCCCTCGCCGCCCGGCCCCGGCTGCTCCTGCTCGACGAGCCGGCCGGTGGCCTCGGCGCCGACGACATCGCCGAGCTGGCGGAGCTGATCCGGCAACTGCCCCAGCGGGACACCGACCCCTGTGCCGTGCTCCTGGTCGAGCACCACATGGACCTGGTGATGGCGGTCTGCGACGAGCTCGTGGTGCTCGACTTCGGCCGGGTCATCGCCGCCGGCACCCCGGACGAGATCCGCGACGACCCCGCGGTCACCGACGCGTACCTCGGTGCCACCGTCGAGGAAGAGGTGTCTCCATGAGCGGCACCGACCTGCTCGTCGTGCGAGGGCTGGTCGCCGGTTACGGCGCCGCACCCGTGTTGCGGGCCATCGACCTCACCGTCCCGGCCGGCACCATCGCCGCGGTCGTCGGCGCCAACGGCGCCGGCAAGACCACACTCCTGCGCGCGCTCTCCGGCATGATCCGCCCGGCCGCCGGCCAGGTCCTCCTGGCCGGGGAGGACCTTCGCGGTACGCCCGTGGAGCAGCTCGTCCGACGCGGCATGGCGCACGTTCCGGAGGGCCGGGGTGTGATCAGCGAGCTGACGGTCGACGAGAACCTGCGGCTGGGCGGGTTGTGGCGGCGCGACCGGGCCGACGCCGGGCGGGCCCTCGACGAGGTCTACCAGCTCTTCGAGCCGCTGGCCCGACGCCGCAAGCATCTCGGTCACCAGCTCTCCGGCGGTGAGCGACAGATGCTCGCGCTCGGTCGGGCCCTGGTCGGCCGCCCCCGTCTGCTGCTGCTGGACGAGCCGTCGCTCGGGCTGGCGCCCCGGGTCGTCGCCCGGACCATGGCCCTGCTGCGTCAACTGCGCGACCGCACCGGTCTGACCGTCCTGCTGGTAGAGCAAAACGTGCGCAGCGCGCTCGCCGTCGCCGACCAGGGCGTCGTGATGTCCCTCGGTCGGGTGGTGATCGCCGCCCCGGCGGTGCAGCTGCGCGACGACGTCGACCTGCGCCACGCGTACCTCGGTTTCTGACCACCACCTCGTCCCCCGGAGGGAGGACTGTTGGACCGCTTCGTCTTCCTCACCGTCGACGGCTTGTCCCGGGGCGCGGTGTACGCCGCGTTCGCGCTGGCCCTGGTGCTCATCTGGCGGGCGGCGCGGGTCGTCAACTTCGCCCAGGGGGCGATGGCCGTCGCCGCCGCGTACGTCGCCTACACCGTCAGCGCCGCGACCGGTTCCTACTGGCTGGGCTTCGTGGTCGCGATCGTCGGCGGACTGCTGCTCGGTGCGCTGGTGGACCGGGTGGTGATGCGGCACGTCGATCACGCCTCACCGCTCAACCCGGTGATCGTCGCGCTGGGGCTGGTGCTGCTGATCCAGGCCGTGCTCGGCATGGTGTACGGCAGCGAGTTCCGGCCCGCCGAGGCCCCGTTCAGCCGGTCCGCCCTGACCGTGGGCGGGGTCGCCGTGCTGTCCCCGTACGACCTGTTCGTCTTCGCCACGATCGGGGTGGTGGTCAGCGGCCTGGCCTGGATGTTCGCGCGTACCCCGGTGGGGTTGCGGATGCGGGCGGCGGCCTTCGCTCCGGAGGTCTCCCGGCTGCTCGGGGTCAACGTCGGTGGCATGTTGACCCTCGGCTGGGCGCTCGCCTCCGGGGTGGGCGCGCTGGCCGCCATGCTGGTCCTGCCGACCGAGTTGGGCCTGCACCCGCACGCGATGGACCTGGTGTTCGTCTCGGCGTTCACCGCGGCGGTGGTCGGCGGGCTGGACAGTCCACCGGGGGCGGTGGTCGGCGGCTTGGTGGTGGGGCTGCTGCTCTCCTACGTGAGCGGCTACGCCGGCAGTGACCTCACCCCGCTCGCGGTGCTGGTCCTGCTGCTGGCGGTGCTGCTGGTCCGGCCCGGTGGGCTGTTCGCCCCGGTCGCGGCGAGGCGGGTGTGAGCGCCACGAGGGCGGCCCTGCCGCCGAAACAGCAGCTCGGCGACCCGGGCCGCCGACCGGTCGACCGACGACGCGGCTCCACTTTGCTGCGCCACCTCGCGGTGGTGCTGGCCGCCGGGTTGTTGCTGGTGGCGGTCAGCTACTCCGTCGAGCCGTTCCGCAACTTCCAACTCGCCACCGTGGCGGCCTACCTCTGCGCGACCGCCGGGCTGACCGTCCTCACCGGTCTCAACGGTCAACTGTCGCTCGGGCACGGCGCGTTGATGGCCACCGGGGCGTACACGGTGGCGCTGTGCCAGACCGCGTTCGCCGACCGGGGGATGACCGGCGGCTGGCTGTTGCCGCTCTCGTTGGGCGCGGCGATCGTCAGCACGGTCGTGGTCGGCGCGGTGGTCGGTGTGGCCGCGGCCCGTCTGCGCGGCCCCTACCTGGCCGGGGTCACCCTCGCCGTGGCCGTGGTGGTGCCGGCGCTGGCCGTCACCTTCGACGGCGTCTTCAACGGCGAGCAGGGGTTGTCGGTGCCGGTGGAGCCGCCGCCGCTGTCGCTCGGCGCGTACTTCCCCTACGAGCGGTGGCAGCTCTGGGTCACCGGCGCGGCCACCCTGCTCGCGTTGCTGCTGTTGGCGAACCTGATCCGCAGCCGGTACGGGCGCACCTTCCGCGCGGTCCGCGACGACGAGGTGGCGGCCCGCCTCGCCGGCATCCACGTGGCCCGTACCCAGGTCCTCGCGTTCGTGGTCAGCGCCGCCACCGCGGGGCTCGGCGGCGCGCTGCTGGCGGTGCTCGCGCAGAGCGTGTCGCCCGGGGCGTTCTCGCTGACCCTGTCGCTGTTCCTGCTGATGGCCGTGGTGATCGGTGGCCTGGGTCGCCTGACCGGCGCGCTGTGGGGGGCCGTCCTGCTGGTCGCCCTGCCCGATCTGACCCACTCGGTGACCGAGATGCTCACGCTCTCGCCCGCGGTGGCGCAGCGGCTGGAGGGCAACCTTCCCCTGGCGATCTTCGGACTCACCCTGATCGTCGTCATGATCGCCGCCCCTGGCGGCGTGCAGGGTCTGCTGTCGCGTCTCGGCCGGGCGTTGCTGGCCAGGCGGCCGACCCGGCGTTCCTGAGCTGTCCTCGGTCCGGCCTCGGCCGGGCGCCCCACCACCACACCGTTTCCCGACAACCGGACCGAGAAAGGTCGGTGTTCCCATGCACCGTAAAGCGCAACGCGGCCTCGCGATCGCCAGCACCATTGCTCTGCTCATCACCGCCGCAGCTTGTAGCGGCGACGACGGCCCCGGCTCCGGTGGGGCGTCGGTGCCGGGCGTCACCGACACCGAGATCGTGGTCGGCACCCACATGCCCCTGACCGGGCCGGCCTCGGCCGGCTACTCGAAGATCGCCCCGGCGACGAAGGCGTACTTCGACTACGTCAACGCCAACGGCGGAGTGCACGGCCGGAAGATCACCTACAAGATTATGGACGACGGCTACAACCCGGCGAACACCCAGCAGGTGGTCCGTCAGCTCGTCCTCCAGGACAAGGTCTTCGCCGTCCTCAATGGTCTGGGCACGCCGACGCACACCGGGGTGCTCGACTTCCTCAAGAGCAACCGGGTGCCCGATCTCTTCGTCGCCTCCGGCAGCCGCAGCTGGGACCAGCCGGACAAGTATCCGGGCACGTTCGGGTTCAACCCGGACTACACGGTCGAGGGCAAGATCCTCGCCAACTACGCCAAGGCGAACCTGGCCGGGCAGAAGGTCTGCTTCCTCGGTCAGGACGACGACTTCGGCCGGGACAGCCTGGCCGGCGTGGAGAAGGTGCTCGGCGCGGGGGCCGTGGCGGTCAAGCAGACCTACGTCACCAGCAACACCAACGTGGCGCCGCAGATCGGCGCGTTCAAGGCGGCCGGTTGCCAGGTCGTCGTGCTGGCCACCGTGCCCGGCTTCACCGCGCTCTCCGTCGGCACCGCGGCACGGCTGGGCTTCAAGCCGCAGTGGCTGGTCTCCAACGTCGGCGCCGACCACCCGACCCTGGCCAAGCAGCTCGGCGCGGCCGCGCCATTGCTGGAGGGCATGGTCGGCACCAACTACCTGCCGATGCAGAACGACACCGCGAACCCGTGGATCCAGCTCTTCACGAAGGTCAACAAGGAGCACAACGGGGACGCGCCGTTCGACGGCAACACCGTCTACGGCATGTCCGTCGGCTACCTCTTCGTGCAGGTGCTGCTCGCCGCCGGCAAGGACCTCACCCGGGAGAAGGTGCTGGACGCCGTGCAGAAGGGCGGCTTCCAGGGGCCCGGTCTGGTGCCGCTGCGCTTCTCCGCCACGGACCACTCCGGGTACGGCGGACAGCGGTTGAGCCGGGTGAGCGGGGGAGTGCAGAGCTACTTCGGGCCGGCGTACGAGACGGACGAGGCGGACGGGGCGGTCAACGAGTACACCGCAACCCCGGCCGCGCCTCCGGCGAACGGGGTGCCAACCGTCTCCTGAGACACCGAACATCCGCCGTCCGACCGGGCGTGGTCCCGCGTGACCACGCCCGGTCGGACGGCTGCCCGGGTGCTGCTGGCGCGGCCTGCCGGCCGGTCGCCGGAGGCGTTGACCGATACCGATCGACACTCTTACTATCTGCACTGTGAATGCATATTCGGGCCGACTCGCGGGCCGGGTCGCCATCGTCACCGGTGCCAGTCGGGGTATCGGCCTGGCCATCGCCCAACGCCTCGTCGCCGAGGGCGCGCGGGTGGCTCTGACCGCCCGCCGCCCCGAAGGGCTGGCCGAGGCGGTCACCACCCTGGGCGGCCCGGCACACGCCCTGGCGGTGCCCGGCCGGGCCGACGACCCCGCGCACCGGGCCGCCGCGGTGCGCCAGGTGAGCGCGGCGTTCGGGCCGGTGGACCTGCTGGTCAACAACACCGGCATCAACCCGGTGCACGGCCCGCTGGTCGAGCTGGACCTGGCCGCCGCCCGCAAGATCCTCGACGTGAACGTGGTCGCCGCGCTCGGCTGGGTGCAGGAGGTCTGCGCCGCCGGCATGACCGAGCACGGCGGCTGCGTCGTCAACGTCTCGTCGATCGCCGGGCTCGGCCCGTCGCCCGGCATCGCCTGCTACGGGGTCAGCAAGGCCGCGCTCAACCACCTCACCGCCGGTCTCGCCGTGGAGCTGGGGCCGACGGTCCGGGTCAACGCGGTCGCCCCCGGCGTGGTGAAGACCCGCTTCGCCGCCGCCCTCTACCAGGGGCGGGAGGCCGAGGTCGCCGCACGGTACCCGCTCGGGCGTCTCGGTCTGCCGTCGGACGTGGCGGGCGCGGTCGCCTTCCTGGCCTCCGACGACGCCAGCTGGATCACCGGGCAGACCATCGTCTGCGACGGCGGCGTCTCGCTGACCGGCCGGACCGGATGACGGCGTCGGCGGAGCGTCCGGGACCCCTGATCAACGCCTGTCTAGACTCGGCGGTGCGTCGGGGGACGCCATGGCGGTGAGGGGGCGGGGGCGGATGGACGGGGTCGATGTGGCGGGCCGGGTCGACGGGCGCACCGCCCGCGCCGAGCGGACCCGCGCGGCCATCGTCGAGGCGCACCTCGCGCTCATCTCCGAGGGTGACCTCCGCCCAACCGGGGAACGCATCGCCGAACGGGCCGGCATCTCGCTGCGCACCCTCTGGACCAACTTCAAGGACATGGAGACGCTCTTCGAGGCCAGCGGCGCGGAGGTGCTCCGCCAGCAGGACGCCGCCCACCGGCCGATCTCACCGGGGCTGCCGTTGGCGAAGCGGGTGGACGCGTACTGCCGGCAGCGGGCCCGGCTGCTCCAGCTCATCGCGCCGTCGGCGCGGGCCGCCCAGATGCGTGAGCCGGTCTCCGAGCAACTGCACCGCAACCGTCTCAAGCACATCGAACGGGTCCGCGACGAGGTCGAGGAACTCTTCGCCGTCGAGCTGGCCGAGGCCGGGCCGGGCCGGGAGCAGTTGCTCAACGCACTGGTGGCGGCGAGCACGTGGCAGGCATGGTCGATGCTGCGCTACGGGCTCGAGTTGGGCGTGGACCAGGCCCGCGCGGTGATGTCCCGGACCGTGGGCGCCCTGCTGGCCGAGGTCGCGCCCGACTGATTCCGGGCCGGCCCGATATCGCACCCTCTTTCCATTCGGTTTCCGATGGGTAACACTGGCAGGCATGGTTACTGCATCAAGAGTGCAACTAACCGTGCTGCGTGGCCGGGACGACGAGTGCCGGGCTGTCCGGAGCCTGCTCGACGGCATGACCAACGCCGGCGGTGCCCTGCTGTTGCGCGGAGAGCCCGGATCGGGCCGGACGACGCTGGTCGGCTACGCCCATCGGCACGCCGAGGGCTGCGCCGTGCTCGCCGGCAGCGGGCTCGCCGAGGAGGCCGCCCTGCCGTACGCCGGCCTGCAACGTCTGGTCGACCCGGTGCTCGACCGGGCCGCCGCCCTGCCCACCGAGCAGCGCCAGTTGCTGCGGCGCGCGCTGGCCGGGAAGAGTTGCCCGGCCGACCGGCGACTGACCCTGTCGATGGCGGTGCTCGGGCTGCTCGCGGGCGCCGCCCGGGACCGGCCGTTGCTCGTCACCATGGACGACATCGACCGAGGTGACCCACAGACCGCGCAGGTGCTGGCGTTCGTGGCCCGCCGACTGCGGCACCTCCCGCTCGCCGTCCTGCTCACCGCGGACGTCACCGCCAACCTCGACGGGATACCGGCACACCGACTACGGGCGCTGACCGGGCCCGAGAGCAGCGCCGTCCTCACCGACCGGCTCGGCCGGCTGACCGAACGCGAGGGCGTCGACCGGCTGCCCGACCGGCCCGCCGCGTCGGCCCTGACCGCGTTGGCCACGATCGGCGGCGGCAACCCGCAGGCCCTGGTGGACCTCGCCGACGTGCTCACCGCCGGGCAGTGGCGGGGGGAGGAGTCGCTGCCCGCCGCGCCACCGGCGGACGGAGCGCTGGGTCGCGCGTACCGCGCCCGGCTGGATCGGCTGCCACCGGAGACCCGACGGGTGCTGCTGCTCGCCGCCCTCGACGAGGACGGCGAGCCGGGCACTCTGATCCGGGCCGCGGCGGCCGCCGGCGCCGAGGTCGAGGCGCTCGCCCCGGCGGAGGTCGCCGGCCTGGTCCGCGTCGAGCAACGCGGTGTCACCTTCCCGCAGCCGCTGGTGCGCACGATGATCGCGGCCAGCGCGCCGCTCGCGGAGCGCCGCGCGGCGCACCGACTGCTCGCCGAGGTGCTGGTCGCGGACGGGCAACGGCTCCGCCGGGCGATGCACCTCGCCGCCGCCACGGCGGGTGCCGACCCATCCCTCGCCGCCGAGCTGGAACAGGCGGCGGCCGGCGGGTCCGACGGCTGGGCCGCCGCCTCGGTGGCGCTGCGGTGGGCCGCCGAGCTGAGCGACCATCCGACGCTCACCGCTGCCCGGCTGCTGACCGCCGCCCGGTACGCCTGGGCGGGGGGACAACCCGACTCGGCCCGGCTGCTGCTCGACCGCCTCCGCGCGGTCTGCGCCGACCCGGTCGTCCGTGCGCGCGCCGACCTGGTCCGCGGCGAGCTGGAGCTGCGCTGCGGCACGGCGTCGGGTGCGTCGGTCACGCTGCTGGCCTCCGCCGCGGCGGTGGACGGCGCCGACCGGGCCCTGGCGTTGACCGGGCTGGTACGGGCCGGCGAGGCAGTCTGCTTCGCCGGCGACCAGTACCGGTACGCCGAGGTCGGCCGCCGGGCGCTGACGTTGCGACGTCCGAACGACCCGCCGGCCCTGGAAGTCATGGGCTGTCTGATCGCCGGGGTGGCGGCGACCCTGCGGGGGGACCATGAGCGAGCCGGGCCGGCGCTGCGCCGCGCCGTGGTGCTGGGCGGCCGGCTGACCGGTTGGGCGTTGACCCCCACCGCGCTGAGCTGTGCCGCGGCGGCCGGACTGCTGGTGGCCGTTGACGGCGCGGCCCACCGGCTCGCCGAACGCGCCGTCGAGCTGGCCCGGGAACGAGGCGAGCTGTCCATGCTGTCGCGGGCGTTGGAGCTGCGGGCGGTCGCCGAGTACTGGCTGGGCCGACACGAGGCGGCGGCGGAGACCTCCCGCGACGGACTGCGCGTCGCCCGGGCCACCGGTCAGGTCAACTGCGCCAATGTCCACCTGGGCATGCTCGCCGTCCTCGCCGCGATCCGGGCCGACCGGGACACCAGCCTGCGGCGGGTCCGCGAGATCGGGGAGTCACCGACGCCCGGCAGCCGCCCACACGCGCTCGCCGCGTGGGCCCTGGCGGTGCTCGACCTGGTCGACGGCCGGCACGCCGAGGCCGCGGACCGGTTGGCGTCGCTGGCTCGGCTCGGCACGGGTCGAGGCCAGGTTCTCGTGCAGGTGATGGCCACCCCGTACCTGGTGGAGGCGGCGGCGCACCTGGCGCACCGACCGGCGGCGACCGCCGCGCTCGCGGCGTTCGACAGGTGGGCCAGCAGCACCGCGAGCCCGCTGCGCCGGGCCCTGTCCGCGCGGTGCCACGCGCTGCTTGCCCCTCGGGGCGGCGCCGAGGCGGAACGGGATTTCCAGGCGGCGCTGCGCCTGCACCCGACGGAGGCCGGCACGTTCGAGCGGGCCCGCACCGAACTGCTCTTCGGCCAGGAGTTGCGCCGCAGTCGACGCCCGCGCGACGCGCGGACGCACCTGCACCAGGCTCGCGAGATGTTCAGCCTGCTCGGGGTGGAGCGCTGGGCCGAGCAGGCCACCACGGAGCTGCGGGCGGCCGGCGAGTCGATCGGTCCGCCGGACCTGCCCGCGGCGCGGTTGCTGACCGGCCAGCAACTGCGGATCGCCGAGTTGGTCGCCGAGGGCGCCACCAACCGGGAGATCGCCGCCCGGATGTTCCTCTCCACCCGTACGGTCGACCACCACCTGCGCAACGTGTTCCACCGGCTGGGCATCCGGTCGCGTACCGAGCTGGCCCGCGCGTTCACGGCCGAACGGCACGTCGGTCTGGCGTCCGACCGGTGACCGTCCGGTCTGGACGAGTTAAACTATCACCGCTAGTTTAATCCTCATGGACCTCACCCTCTCCGCCGAGCAGGCGGCGGTCCGCCAGCTGGCCGCCGAGTTCGCCGACCGCGAGCTGCTGCCGCACGCGGCCGCCTGGGATCGCCGCGAATCGGTCGACCCCGCCATCGTCGGCATGCTCGGTGACCTGGGCTTCCTGGGGCTGACCATCGCCGAGGCCGACGGTGGTTCCGGCGGCGACCACCTCGCGTACTGCCTGGTCCTGGAAGAGCTCGGCCGGGGCGACTCCGCGGTGCGGGGCATCGTCTCGGTCTCCCTCGGCCTGGTCGCGAAGTCGATCGCCGCGCACGGGAGTGCGGACCAGCGGGCCGAGTGGCTGCCGAAGCTCTGCGCCGGCAGCGCACTCGGCTGCTTCGCGCTGACCGAGCCAGACAGCGGCTCGGACGCGGCCGCACTGCGCACCCGCGCGGTTCGCAACGGCACCGACTGGCTGCTCACCGGCACGAAGACGTTCATCACCAACGGCACCACCGCCGACATCGCGCTGGTCTTCGCCCGCACCGGCGGCCCCGGGCACCGGGGAATCAGCGCGTTCCTGGTGCCCACCGACAGCCCGGGGCTGACCCGGCGGGAGATCCACGGCAAGCTCGGCCTGCGCGGTCAGGCCACCGGAGAGCTGGGCTTCGACGAGGTACGCGTGCCCGACACGGCGCGTCTCGGCGCCGAGGGTGGCGGATTCCGGCTGGCTCTGGCCACCCTCGCCAAGGGTCGGATGTCGGTGGCCGCCGGGTGTGTCGGTATCGCCCAGGGCTGCCTCGACGCGGCGGTCGGTTACGCCGGGCAGCGGACCCAGTTCGGCAAGCCGATCGCCGGACACCAGCTCGTTCAACAACTGCTCGCCGCCATCGCGGTGGACACCGCTGCCGCCCGGCTGCTGGTGTGGCAGGTCGCCGACCTGATCGACCGCGACCAGCCGTTCGCCACCGAGGCGTCGATGGCCAAGCTGTTCGCCAGCGAGGCCGCCGTCCGCGCGGCCAACAACGCGGTCCAGGTGTTCGGTGGGTACGGCTACATCGACGAGTACCCGGTCGGTAAGTACCTGCGGGACGCCCGGGTGGCGACCCTCTACGAGGGCACCAGCCAGATCCAGCAACTCCTCATCGGACGCGCGCTCACCGGCGTCAACGCCTTCTAGCAGCTGTAGGGAGACCTGGCATGAGAGTGTTCACCTCGTTCGAGGAGTTGGCCACCGCGACCGGTGAGAGCCTCGGGCCCGGCCCGTGGCAGCGCATCGAGCAGAGCCGCGTCGACCTCTTCGCCGACGCCACCGACGACCACCAGTGGATCCACCTCGACCCGGTCCGAGCCGCGGCGGGGCCGTTCGGCGGGACGATCGCGCACGGGTACCTCACCCTGTCGTTGTTGCCGGCGTTGGCCGGCGGGCTCTACCGGGTCGAGGGGGTGGCGATGGGGGTCAACTACGGGCTGAACCGGGTGCGCTTCCCCGCGCCGCTGCGGGTCGGCGCCGCCGTACGGGCCACCGCCACCATCGCCGACGTGTCGCCGGTGAGCGGCGGTGTGCAGTTGGTCGTGACGGTCACCGTGGAGAGCGACAGCGGCGGCAAGCCCGTCTGCGTGGCCGAGACCGTGAGCCGGCTCTACCGCGCCGTGGAGTAGCGACCGCCCAGCTCCGCAGGGGCTGGCCGAGTGCCGCGACGCCCGGAAGGCGTTGCGAGAAAAGTTCCGGAACTAGCGGTGCCCTGTCGCTCGATTGGCCTGCCCGGCCACCGCGGCAGGGCACCGTTGTCGGCTGCCGATACAGCGTCACCTGGGCAGCTCATCCTGCCCCGGCGCGCGGGCCGAGCCACTTCTCGAAATTCTTCCGGAAATTCTTGCTTGTCGATCAGTGGCGCTGACATACTCCATATCCACCGAGGTCGATGACCGGGTATGTGCCTCTTCCCGGGCGCACTCCCGCGCGTGGTCCTGACCCGGCACCCCACCACCGCAGGGGCGGTGCGTCACGTGCCCTGCCTGGTTCCACGGAAGGAAAAGACATGATCGAACGGTGCCACGGGGACACCCGTCCACGGACGGGCCCCCGAGCGCGTACGGCGGTCGTCCTCGCCGCCGCGGCTCTGCTCGCCGCAACCAGCGCCGCGTTCCTCCCGGGCACGGCGAGCGCCGGAACGACCCTGGGCGCGTCCGCCGCGGAGAAGGGTCGCTATTTTGGTACGGCGGTGGCGGCGAACAAGTTGTCTGACAGTGCGTATACGACGATTTTGAACCGTGAGTTCAACTCGGTGACGCCTGAGAATGAGATGAAGATCGACGCGACGGAGCCGCAGCAGGGTCGGTTCAGTTACGGTGCGGCTGATCAGATCGTCAGTCACGCGCGTAGTCGGGGTATGAGCGTGCGGGGTCATACTTTGGCGTGGCATTCGCAGCAGCCGGGCTGGATGCAGAGTATGAGTGGTAGTGCGTTGCGGCAGGCGATGCTGAATCACGTGACGCAGGTGGCCACGCATTTCCGGGGTCAGGTTGTGGCGTGGGATGTGGTGAACGAGGCGTTCGCGGATGGTAGTTCGGGTGCGCGTCGTGACTCGAACCTGCAGCGTACGGGCAATGACTGGATCGAGGCGGCGTTTCGGGCCGCGGATGCCGCGGATCCGAACGCGAAGTTGTGTTACAACGACTACAACACCGACAACTGGACGCACGCGAAGACGCAGGCCGTGTACAACATGGTGCGGGACTTCAAGTCTCGTGGTGTGCCGATCGACTGTGTGGGGTTCCAGTCGCACTTCAACAACGAGTCGCCGTATGTGAGTAACTACCGCACCACCCTGTCGAGCTTCGCGGCGTTGGGTGTGGATGTTCAGATCACCGAGTTGGACATCCAGGGCGCGTCGGCGAACACGTACCGCAGCGTGGTGGAGGACTGCCTGGCCGTGGCCCGGTGCAACGGCGTCACGGTCTGGGGTATCCGGGACAGTGACTCGTGGCGGGCCTCGCAGACCCCGCTGCTGTTCAACAACAACGGCTCGAAGAAGCCCGCGTACGACGCGGTCCTCGCGGCGTTGAACAACGGCACCACGCCCACCGACCCGCCCACCGACCCGCCGACCGACCCGCCCGGCGGCAGCTGCACCGCGACCCTGCAGGACAGCACCCGGTGGGGCGACCGGTTCAACAGTCAGGTCACCGTCAGCGGAGCGAGCAACTGGACCGTCGTGGTCGCCGTCACCCCGCCCCAGAAGGTGTCCAACACCTGGAACGGCAGCCCGAGCTGGGACACCAGCGGAAACGTCATGACCATGCGGTCGAACGGCAGCGGCAACGTCTTCGGCTTCACCACCATGGCCAACGGCAACTGGAGTCGCCCGGTGGTGCAATCCTGCACCGCCTCCTGAGCACCTCCGCGCGCTGATGGGGCGGCGACGGGATCCCGTCGCCGCCCCATTGCCGCACCGTCTCAGCAGTCGATGCTAACGCTTCTGATGGGCGTTGCCGCGGTAGCGAACTCGTAATCGAATAGAATCCCCTCGTCTATCCGGGAATGCGTGACACCCCCCGATCCCATGACGGTCATCAGTGCCTTGGGTAACAACGCCGATGCCGTTTCTGGCCCGCATCACACACCCCCTTCCAGTCCTCCTCCGTGTCGTCGATCGCGTTGGGTCGTCGACGTGGCCGCACGCCTGGTCGTGCGGTGGCTGCTTCCCGACACTCGTCGATCGGCGTTCACGTAACTAGATATAGTCCCGAATGGATTGTTTGCCAATCATGTCGTGAGACTGACAAACAACTCTGTGACGGGGGACAACGTGGGGAGACCTGAGCGGCCGCTCGACCCGGAGGCGGGTGAGCTGGAGCGTTTCGCGCTCGACCTACGCCAGCTGCGGGTCAAGGCGGGCGGGCCGACGTACCGCCAGCTGGCCAGACGCGCGCACTTCTCGGTGACCACCCTGTCGAAGGCGGCCAGCGGCGAGACCGTGCCCAGCCTTCAGGTCACACTGGCGTACGTGGCCGCCTGTGACGGCGATCTGGCCGAATGGACTGACCGGTGGCACAGCCTGATCGCGAGCATGACGTCCGCCGAGACGACGGAGGCCAGCCGCGGGCCGTACTGGGGGATGGCGGCATTCCAGCCGGCGGACTCAGAATGGTTCTTCGGACGCGAGCGCATGGTGGCTCAGCTCGGTGAAATGCTCACCCGCCTCCGCTTCGTCGCGGTTTTCGCCCCGTCCGGTGCGGGCAAGTCATCCCTGCTGCGGGCGGGTCTGATAGCGGCCGTGGCCGAAAATCCCGTCAACGGTCAGCCGGCCTGGGCCACGCTGCTCATGACGCCCGGCGAACATCCAATCGAAGAGCTCGCGTACCAGCTCGTGAATGAGCAGGATCTGGCTCGTGACACGGTCCAACGCCAGCTGGCCGATGACCCGGCCAGCATCGGCGGGACGATCGAGCAGATTCTTGATTCCCGTCCATCGTTCGCGAACATCCTCATCGTGGTGGACCAGTTCGAGGAACTCTTCACCCTCTGCCGGGACGAGGAGGAGCGATCGCGGTTCATCGCCGCGCTGCTCGCCGCGGCGGAGGTTCCCAGGGCGCGCGTGGTGCTGGGAGTACGTGCCGACTTCTATGGTCGGTGTGCCGCCTATCCGGCCCTGGTGGCCGCTCTCCACGAGCACCAGCTGTTGATCGGCCCGATGGACGATGAGGATCTGCGTCGGACGATCACCGGTCCCGCCGAGCGCGCCGGACTGCTGGTGGATCCGGCGTTGGTGGAGATGGCCGTGGCCGACGTCGGCGGTCAGACCAGTGCGCTGCCGCTGCTGTCCCACGCACTGTTGGAGACGTCGCGTCTGCGGCAGGGCAAGCGGATCACACTGGCCCACTACCGCGAATCAGGCGGTGTGAACGGCGCCATCACCCGTACCGCTGAAGGGGTGTACGCGCAGTTCGATGAGGGGCAGCGAGCGCTGGCACGGGACATCTTCCTGCGCCTGACCGCCCTCGGTGACGGCACCGAGGACACCCGACGCAGGGCACCCCTCGCCGAGTTGGTGGGTGGGGTGGACCCATTGGCCGCGGCTGAGGTGCTGGGCAGGTTGACGGCCGCGCGGCTGGTCACAGCGGACGAGAAGGGCGTCATGGTGGCGCACGAGGCGCTGATCCAGGAGTGGCCCCGGCTGCGTCGCTGGTTGACCGAAGATCGGGAGCTGTTGCGCTCCCACCGCAGGCTGACGGAGGCCGCCGCCGAGTGGGACCGGCACAACCGCGTGGACGGATTCCTGTATCGGGGGGTCCAGTTGGCGCTCTGGGGAGCGCACCAGGTGATGGACCTCAGCGACCTGGAACGAGACTTTCTGGAGACCAGCCGGGCACGAGAAGCCCGGCACCGGGCAGCCCGACGGCGGCGGACCAGCGTGGCGGTGACCGGGCTCGCGGCAACCGTTGTCGTGGTGAGCGTCCTCGCGGCGGTGGCACTGGTCCAGGCGAACCGGGCGACCGCCGAACGAGACCTCGCTGTTGCCCGACAGTTGACGGTCGAGGCCAACAACCAACTGCAGATCGACCCGCAGCAGGCGCAGCGCCTCGCCAGACGCGCTCTGACCACCCGCCCGACTGTCGATGCGGAGATGGTGCTCCGCCAGGCCACCGTCGACGACCGGTTGCAGGCAATTGTGCCGATGAGCAGCAAGAATGCCTTGGGCGTGGCGTTCAGTCCGGACGGTGAGCGGGTGGCGGCCACCGGGACGGATGGCGAGGTGCGGGTGTGGACCTGGACCGGGCAGGGCGTCTCTGGGCCGGGCCTGGCTCTCACCGGTGGAGGTGAGGGACAGGTCTGGAGCCCGATGTTCAGCCCGGACGGGAAGCGACTGGTCACCGCCGGCTCGGACGGCACCGTCCGGATCTGGCAGGTCGACGGAACCGCTGGACCCGTTGTCCTGCGCGGGCACGAGGGCCCGGTCTGGGGCGTGGCCTTCAGCCCCGACGGACGGTTGGTCGCCAGTGCCGGCGAGGACACCACCGTTCGGGTCTGGGATGCCCGCGGCGGCGACCAGCCGGTGGTGCTGCGTGGGCACAAGAAGGTCGCGGTCGGTGTGGCCTTCAGCCCTGACGGGCGCCAGTTGGCCAGCAGCGGGCACGACGCCACGGTACGGCTCTGGGATCTGGCCGCACGATCCACCAGAACGATTCTCACCGGGCCACGCGAGGCCACCAGGACATTGGCGTTCAGCCAGGACGGCACCCGCCTGGCCTGCTCCAGCGCCGACGGTACGGCGTGGGTGTGGCCGCTGACCGGGCCGGCGACCCCGGTGGTGCTGCGTGGACATGAGGGCACGGTGGAAGGGCTCGCGCTGAGCCCGGACGAGCAGTGGATCGCGACCACCAGTGACGATTTGACCGTACGGATCTGGAACGCCAGCGGCGCAGGTGACCCGCTGGTGCTGCGCGGCCACACCAACCGGGTCTGGGCGTTGGCGTTCAGTCCGGATGGATCCCGGTTGGTGAGCGCGGCCGACGATGGCACGCTACGGATCTGGGACCCGGTCAGCGATCGGGTGATTCTGCGGGGCCACAAGAAAGCCACCTGGTCCGCCGCGTTCACCCCTGACGGGCAGCAGGTGGTCAGCGGCGGCGAGGACGGCACGGTGCAGGTCTGGAACCTGGCCACACCGGCTGAGCCTCGGGTGCTCGGCCGCCACGACGGCGACGTCTACGGTCTCACGGTGAGCTCGGACGGGACGAGTGTGGCCACCGGCGGCCGGGACGGCAGCGTACGAGTCTGGGACCTCGCCGGCAGACACGATCCCGTGGTGCTTCGCGGGCACGAGAAGCAGGCGTGGATCGCCGACTTCAGCCCTGATGGCCGTCGCCTGGTCAGCGTCAGCAACGACAGGAGCCTGCGAATCTGGGACCTCACCGGCCAGAGTGCCCCGGTGGTCCATCGAGTCGCCGAAGAGATCCGCTACGTCGCCTTCAGTCCGGACGGCAGGAAGGTCGCCACAGCCGGCGCGGAGGGCACCCTGCGGATCTGGGACGCCCTCGGCACGGCCGAACCACTGCTACTTCCCGGTCATGAGGGATTGGTCTGGGCCGTGGCCTTCAGCCCGGACGGACAACGGGTCGCCAGTGCCGGCTTCGACGGCACAGTGCAGATCCACTCCATCACCGGCGGCATCGCCCCGATGGTATTGCGAGGACACGAGGGTCCGGTCTGGCACGTGTCGTTCAGCCCGGATGGGCAATGGGTGCTCAGCTCGGGAAAGGACGGCACCGCCCGGCTGTGGCGCGCTTCGGAGGCCGCGCAGTCCGTGACCTTCGAGGGATTCGGCGCCTCCGTCGAGACCGTCGACTTCAGCCCGGACGGCGAGCGGCTCGTCTCGACCCACGATGACGGCACCGTGCGCGTCTGGCCCTGCCGCGCGTGTGCTCCGGTCCAGCGCCTGCTGGCGCCGTGACCGGGACGTTCACGGCGTCGACGCGCGACGTGGCGCCTTGTCAACGAACGGATGCCGGGGGCGGTGCCGGGCCCCGGGTCACGTGGAGCACCGAGCCCAGCCAGCGCAGCTGACGCCGGACGTGGACGGCCTCGCCGCCCTCGTGGCCGTTGAACGGGTAGACGTGCATCTCCCGCTCGGGTGGGACCGGCCGCCCATTCGCGGCGCCGTAGTGGTTGTAGGCGGCGAAGGCGGTTCGCGGCGGGCAGACGGTGTCGCGGCGGCCGACTCCGAACTGCGCCGGTGCCGTCGCCCGACGCGCGAAGCTGACCGCGTCCACGTAGGACAATGTGCGCCACACCGCTTCCTCGGCCTCCCGGTGCACGCCGAGGTACCGGGCGATCTCGCCGTACGGCGCGAGGTCGGTGAGCGCGACGGCCCGGCGCATGTCGCAGAGGAACGGGGCGGTGGTCAGCACCGCGCTGAGATCGTCGACGAGACCGGCCACCGCCAGGGCGATGCCGCCGCCCTGGCTGTTGCCGACCACGCTGACCCGGTCACCCTCGACCCCCGGCAGCGCGCGGACCGCCTCGACCGCCCGGACCGCGTCGGTGATCAGGCGGCGGTAGTGGTAGTCACGCGGATCGAGGATCCCCCAGGTGACCGGCCAGGGCCCGCCGGGCGCGCCGTGCGGGTCGGGGGTGTCCCCGGCGCCGTGCTGCCCCGCCTGGCCCCGGTTGTCCATCAGCAGGTGCGCGTACCCGGCCACCGGCCAGGTCAGCCGTTCGTGGGGCAGGCCGCGACCGCGTCCGTAACCGGCGTACTCGACTACGACCGGCAGCGGCTCTCGAACACCAGCCGGGCGGGTGTACCAGGCGCGAACCGGGTCACCGCCGAAGCCGGCGAACGTGACGTCCCAGCAGTCGAGTAGCCGCAGGTCGGTGGGCTCGGGACGGACGTCGACGAGCACCGGCACGGCGGCCGCCTCGGCGAGGGTGCCCCGCCAGAACGCGTCGAAGTCGTCGGGCTCGGCGACCTCGGGCGCGTACCGCTGGAGTTCGTCGAAGGTGAGGGCGGAGTGGGGCATGGGTCCTCGCAGGGGCCGGGGGTCAGTGCGGGTTGGCGGGGGGCGCGGTGCTCTCCCGGACGACCAGCTCGGTCACCAGGTCGATTCGGCTGGTCGCCGGCTCGTTGCCCCTGGTCAGGTCGAGCAACATCTGGGTGGCGATACCGGCCATGTCGCGCAGCGGCTGGTTGATGGTGGTGAGGGCCGGGTCGGTCCAGGCGGAGACCGGCAGGTTGTCGTACCCGATCACCGAAAGGTCCTCGGGCACTCGCAGGCCGCACTGACGGGCGGCCCGGAGCACCCCCATGGCCTGGATGTCCGACCCGGCGAAGATCGCCGTGGGTCGGTCCGGCCGCTGGAGCAGTTGCAGCCCGTGGGCGTGCCCGGCTCCGGCAGAGAAACTGCCGTAGCGGATCAACTCGCGGTCGACCGCTATCCCGGCTTCGTCGTGGGCCGACTGGAAGCCGGCGGCGCGGGCGCGGCTGCACAGCACGTCGGGTGGCCCGGAGATGATGGCGATCCGCCGGTGCCCCAGCTCCAACAGGTGCCGAGCGGCGAGCAGACCGCCGTTCCAGTTGTTCGACCCGACGGTGGGCACGGAGGCCGAGGTCGCGCTGTCGGTGTCGACGACGACGAACGGTATGCCCTGCCGCCGCAGGTGCTGCTGTTGGGCCTCGGCCAGGTGCGAGAGGACGAACACCACGCCCAGGGGTCGGTCGGCGAGTAACGCCTCCAGCCATCGTGCCGGCGGGCGGTGCGCGCCGTCGAGTTGGGCGACCGACAACCCGATGCCGGCCGCGGAGGTCACCGCCTCGACGCCCCGCAGGATCTCCATCGCCCAGCCCGTGTCGAACTGGTGGAACACGAGGTCCACCCGGCCGCCGCTGGCCGCGTGTCGGCGGGCACGGCGCTGGTACTGGTGGCGGTCGAGGCTCGCCTCCACGCGGGCTCTGGTGCCGGGGGCGACATCGCCACGTCCGTTGAGGACCTTGGACACGGTCGCGACCGAGACGCCGACATCGTTGGCGATGGTCGCGATGGTGGTGGAGGCGGGTGGGGCGAGCGGGCGGTGCTCTGTCATCGCAGCCTCATACAACATCCGAAAGTTTCGGCCGACCTTAACATGACGAGACATTCACGCCAGTCGGTGCCGCAGTCGGGCCGCCCATTCCCGGGCCACTGCACGGTTCGTCGGCGACGGAACGCCGATGGTGGAGTCACCCTGTGCAGGAGACACTCCCTGGTGGTCCGATTGGGGCTCTTGACAGGCATCGATGGGGCACTTAGGTTGCCGAAAAGGTTACGCAGGTTTCCGGAAAGTTTCGGATCGTGGGAAACGTCCGCCGCGCCGCCGGTTCAACGGGGGCGTGGGGATTGCTCACCTCGGTGCGGGTCGAGCCCCTCGTGGCTGTCCACAGTCGGCATAGGAGGTCAAGGATGACATCCACCCTGCGGCCACCGCCGCCGGCGCCGCCGCGTTCTCCGCAGGAGGCGCAGAGCCCTGCCCCGCGCTCGCCACGACCCCGTCGCAGTTGGCGGCAGGCACTTCGTCGGGACTGGCAGCTCTACTCCCTCGCCATCCTGCCGCTGCTGTTCTTCCTGGTCTTCCGGTACCTGCCGATGATCGGCAACATCATCGCCTTCCGCCGGTTCAAGCCGGGCGGCAGCATCTTCGGCGAGTACTGGGTCGGGCTGCGCTACTTCCGGATGTTCCTCACCGACCCGACGTTCTGGGAGGTGTTCACCAACACCCTGGTGCTCGGGACGCTGACCCTGCTGTTCTGTTTCCCGCTGCCGATCGTGCTGGCGCTGATGCTCAACGAGGTCCGGGCCCGTCGCTTCAAGCGGTTCGTCCAGTCCGTGTCCTACCTGCCGCACTTCCTGTCGATCGTGATCGTGGCGGCGATGGTCATGCAATTGACCTCGATCGAGGGCACGGCCAACCAACTCGTCAACCTGTTCGGTGGCGACCCGGTGGCGTTCCTGCAGAAACCGGAGTGGTTCCGCACCATCTACGTCTCGTCCGAGGTCTGGCAGACCGTCGGGTGGGGCACCATCCTCTACCTCGCCGCCCTCACCACCATCGACGAGGACCTGTACGAGGCCGCCCGGATCGACGGCGCCAGCCGGCTGCGGCAGACCTGGCACGTCACGCTGCCCGGCATCCGCCCGACGATGGTGACCCTGCTGATCCTCAACATCGGCAGCTTCCTGGCGGTCGGGTTCGAGAAGATCCTGCTCCTCTACAACCCGTTGACGTATCCGACCGCCGACGTGGTCTCCACCTATCTGTTCCGGATGGGCTTCCAGTCGAGCAATTTCAGCTACGCCGCCGCCATCGGCCTCTTCGAGGCGGTGATCGGGCTGATCCTCGTCCTGTCGGCGAACATCATCTCCCGTCGCACGGTGGGGACGAGCCTGTGGTGACCCTCGGTACGAAGATCGACGCCCCGAAGACCCGCGGGCCGGTGGACAGCCGGGGTTACCGGATCTTCCGAGTGGTCAACACGGTCGTCCTGATCGGCGTCGTGGTCGTGACGTTGTACCCGTTCCTCAACATCCTGGCCCGCTCGCTCAGCGAAGAGGCGTACATCATCGCCGGCAAGGTGAGCATCGTCCCGCGTGGGTTCGACCTGACCGCGTACAAGCTGCTGATGTCCGACGCGATGTTCTGGACGAACTACCGCAACACGGTGGTGTACACGGTGGTCGCCACGCTCATCTCGATCGTGCTGACCACCTGCTACGCGTACGTGCTGTCGAAGCCGCAGCTCAAGGGGCGCCCCTTCCTCGTCGGTGTCGCGCTGTTCACCATGTTCTTCTCCGGTGGCCTGATCCCCAACTACGTGCTGGTCACCAGCCTGGGGATGAAGAACACCATCTGGGCTGTGGTGATCCCCAACGCGATCAGCGTGTTCAACCTGCTGGTCATGAAGGCGTTCTTCGAGAGCCTGCCGAGCGAGCTGGAGGAGGCCGCGGCGGTCGACGGGCTGAACACGTACGGCATCCTGCTGCGGATCGTGCTGCCACTGTCGAAGGCGATCATCGCGACGATGGTGCTCTTCTACGCGGTCTCCTTCTGGAACTCGTGGTTCACCGCGTTCCTCTACATCGATCGGCAGGATCTGCTCCCGGTCACCGTCTACCTCCGCAACCTCATCGCAGGCGCCACCAGCGCCGAGTCGGCCGCGGCCGACGCCGACAAGGTCCAGGCCGCGGCCACCCTCCAGGCCGTGACGATCGTGCTCACCACCCTGCCGATCCTGGCGATCTACCCCTTCGTTCAGCGGTACTTCGTCCGCGGCGTGATGCTCGGCGCGGTCAAGGGATGACGCCGGCGCCGCACCGCTTCCCCAACGAAACCCCACCACCGAAAGGACGAGCCATGCTCCACAAGACGTGGCGCCGCGTGGCATTGGCCACCGCGGGTCTGCTTGCGCTCTCCCTTGCCACCGCCTGTTCCGAGGACCCCGGTGAGTCGACGGACCTCTCCGAGAACCGGGCCGGCGCGATGGCCGACTACGGCGTCGGTGACCAGTTCAAGGCCACCGAAGCGCTCTCGTTCTCCACCCTCTACAACAACCACACGTTCTACCCGCTCAAGGAAGACTGGCTGTTCTGGTCGGAGCTCACCAAGCGGACCAACGTCAAGATCGAACCGGTGGCCGTGCCGCTGAGCGACTACGAGCAGAAGCGCAGCCTGCTGATCGGCGCCGGGGACGCCCCGCTGATCATCCCGAAGACGTACCACCCGCAGGAGAACGCGTTCGTGTCCTCCGGGGCTATCCTCCCGGTGAGCGACTACCTGGACCTGATGCCCAACCTCAAGGACAAGATCACCAAGTGGAACCTCAAGCCGGAGATCGACAACCTGCGGCAGTCCGACGGTAAGTTCTACCTGCTGCCCGGCGTTCACGAGAAGCCCACCCAGGACTACACGGTGCTGGTGCGCACCGACATCATGCAGGAGCTCAACCTGGCGGTCCCCAAGACCTGGGACGAGCTGTACACGGTGCTCAAGGCGATGAAGGCGAAGTACCCGAACGTCTACCCGTACTCCGACCTCTTCAGCAAGCCCAACCCGACCGGCGCCCTGCTGAACATCCTCGGCTCAGCCCACGGCACCCAGGCGGGCTGGGACTACCAGCACGCCACCTGGGACCCGGCCGCCAAGAAGTTCAACTACACCGGCGCGTCCGAGCAGTACAAGCAGATGGTCACCTACCTGCACAAGCTCGTCGCCGAGGGTCTGCTCGACCCGGAAAGCTTCACCCAGACCGACGACCAGGCGCGCCAGAAGCTCGCCAACGGCAAGTCCTTCGTGGTCACCGGCAACGCGCAGACCCTGGTCAACAACCACCGGCCCGACCTGGCCAAGACCCTGCCGAACGCCAAGCTGGCCAAGATCCCGCTGCCGATCGGCCCGGCCGGTGAGATCAACCCGTTCCCGCGGTTGGAGAACGGCATCATGATCTCCACGAAGGCCCGGGAGAGCAAGAACTTCGTGGCCATGATGCAGTTCATCGACTGGCTCTGGTATTCCGACGCCGGCATGGAATTCGCCCGCTGGGGCGTCGAGGGCACCACCTTCACCAAGGACGCCTCCGGCAAGCGCTCGGTCACGCCCGACGTCGACTTCCTCGGGATCAACCCGAAGGGCACCAAGCACCTGCAGAAGGAGTTCGGCTTCCACAACGGAGTCTTCGCCTACGGCGGCACCCCCGACCTGGTCCGTGGGTTCTTCTCGCCGGAGGAGCTGGAGTTCCAGAAGGTGATGGACGCCCGCAAGCCGAGGGAGGTGCCCCCGCCCGCCCCGTTGACCGACGAGGAGCGCGAGCAGGTGTCACTCTGGGAGACCCCGCTGAAGGACTTCGTCACCCAGAACACGCTGAAGTTCGCCCTCGGGCAGCGTCCGCTCACCGAGTGGGACGCGTACGTGGCGGAGCTGAAGGCCAAGAACTCCGACCAGTACATCGACCTGGTCAACAAGGCGTACGAACGGTTCCAGAAGAACAACGGCTGATCAGCGGGGGTCCGGTCGGGCGGCCTGTCGCCCCCGACCGGACCCCCGGCTACCACGGATCAGCTGACTCGACCGGAGGGAGCGACCGTGAGTGGCGCGACTCAGACCCGGCGACAGTTCGGCGACGGACCACTGTCGCGAATCACCTCGCGCATCTACATCCTGCTCGCGGTCGAGCTGCTCCTGCTGCTCACCACCCTGCCCGCCCTGCTCCCGCTGCTGGTGCTGGGCCGCGACCCCAGCAACCTGCCGCTGGCCGCGCTCCTCCTGGTCCCGGTCGGCCCGGCGATCTCCGCCGCCCTGTACGCCCTGCGCCACCAGCGAACCGACCTGACCGACCTGCGCCCGGCCGCCCTGTTCTGGCGTGGCTACCGGGCGAACCTGCTCGGGGTGCTGCGCATCTGGGTGCCGACACTGCTGTGGTTGACCGTGCTCGCCGTGAACCTCGCCTACCGGGGCGCGGTCGGCCTGTCGAGCTGGTGGGCGGTGCCGCTGGTGCTGATCGGAGTGGCGGTGACACTCGGCGCGGCCAACGCCCTGGTGATCACCTCGCTGTTCGACTTCCGCACCCGGGACGTGCTCCGGCTGGCCGTGCACTTCCTCGTGCGTACCCCCGGTGTTCCCGTCGGCAACGCCCTGCTGCTGGCCGCGGCGACCGGGATCATCGCGGTCTTCTCCGAGGCGGTGCTGATGCTGCTGGCGTCGCTCGCGGTCCTGGCCTTCCTGCGCATCAGTGACCCGATGACCCACCTGATCCGGAAGGAGTTCACCACATGAGCCTGCCCCTCAGCGCCAAGGTGCCCTTCGGGGGCGACTACAACCCGGAACAGTGGCCCGAGGACGTGTGGAAGCAGGATTACCGTCTGTTCGACACCGCACGGATCGACCTGGTCACCCTCGGCGTGTTCGACTGGGCGCTCACCCAGCCCGCGGAGGGCACCTACGACTTCGCGCTGCTCGACAAAATCGTCGAGCGGGCCAGTGCCGAGGGGCGCGGGATCTGCCTGGCCACCGGCACCGGAGCCCACCCGCCATGGTTGGCGAAGGCGTACCCCGAGGTAACCCGGACCGACTTCGAGGGCCGCAAGCACCGGTTCGGTCAGCGGCACAACTCCTGCCCCAGCTCGCCGGTCTTCCGCCGGCTCTCGGCCGAGCTGGCCCGCCGGGTCGCCCGCCGCTACGCCGACACCCCGGCGGTGCTCGCCTGGCACGTCGGCAACGAGTACGGCGGCGCCTGCTACTGCGCGCTCTGTGCGGCCGGTTTCCGGGGCTGGCTGCGCAACCACTACGGCACCCTCGACGAGCTGAACGAGGTTTGGTACACCACCTTCTGGTCGCACACCTTCACCGACTGGGACGAGATCGAGCCACCGTCGGCGCTGACCGAGCACTGGCGCGGCCCGGATCACACGGCGTTCCCGGGCATCACCCTGGACTACCTGCGGTTCACCTCCGACGCGATGCTGACCAACTTCCGCGACGAGAAGGCCGCCATCCGGGAGTCCAGCCCGACGGTGCCGGTGACCACGAACTTCATGGGCATGTACCGGCCCATCGACTACCACCGCTGGGCCCCTCACCTGGACTTCGTCTCCTGGGACAACTACCCGCCCGACGACGAGTCGGCGGCCCGAATGGCGTTGACCCACGACCTGATGCGCGGGCTCAAGGACGGCCAGCCGTTCTGGCTGATGGAACAGACCCCGAGCTCCACCGCGTGCCGCGACGTCAACCCGGTGAAGCGCCCCGGTCTCATGCGGTTGTGGAGTTGGCAGGCCGTGGCACACGGCGCCGACGCGGTGCTCTTCTTCCAACTGCGCGCCTCCCGCGGGGCCAGCGAGAAGTACCACGGCGCGGTCATCGGCCACGCCGGTCGTTCCGACACCCGGGTGTTCCGGGAGGTCGCCGAGCTGGGCGGCGAACTGGAACGGCTCGGCCCGGCGTCGCTGGGCGCGCGGACCCCGGCCCGGGTGGCGCTGCTGTTCGACTGGGACAGCTGGTGGGCGTTGGAACTGTCCGACGGCCCGTCCCGGCTGGTCCGCTACCAGCAGGTCGTGCTCGCGTACCACCGGGCACTCTGGGACGCCGGTGTGGACCTGGACGTCGTCGCGGTGACCGCCGACCTGTCCCGCTACGACGTGGTCGTCGCCCCGGCCCTGCACCTGCTCAAGGGTGACCTGCCGGAGCGGCTGGAAGCGGTGGCGACGCGCGGCGGGTCGGTGCTCACCACCTACCTGTCCGGCCGGGTGGACGAGAACGACCAGGCGTTCCTGATGGACGTGCCGGGCCCGCTCGGGCAGCTCATGGGTGTCCGGGTCGACGAGTGGGACGCCCGCGGCCCGGAGGTGGTCAACCCGGTCCGCCTCGGCAACGGCGCGGATCAGGTCGACGTCGACGCGCGGCTGCTCTTCGAGCTGGTGATTCCGCAGGGCGCGCAGGTGATCGGCACCTACCAGGCCGACTTCTACGCGGGCACCCCGGCGGTGACCCGCAACTCGTTCGGCGCCGGTGACGGCTGGTACGTGGCCGCCGGGCTGGACCAGGCCGGGGTGTCCTGGGTGGTGCGGCAGGTGCTCGCCCGGCACGACCTGCTCGGGCCCTACCCGGACGTACCGGAACTGGAGTCCGCTGTCCGGGTCGCGCCGTCCGGGTCGCGGCTGCTGTTTCTGCTCAACCACCGTGCCGAGCCGGTCGAGGTGACCGCCCGGACCGGCGGCGTCGACCTGCTCACCGGCGACCGCACGGCGGCCGGCGCTGCCCTGCGGCTGCCGGCGTACGGGGTAGTCGTGCTGGAGGAGGACCGGTGAACGCCGAAGAGTCCGTGGACTTGGAGCAGCTGATGTTCGTCGAGGAGCCGATGGATGGCGACGAGCCGCGCGTCCACCCGGCCTGGCTGCCTCCGGAGGCGTTCCGGTCCCTCGGCGCGCGCCGCGTCCTCCTGCACGGCGAGGGGTTGCTCGTCGACACCGTCCTCAACGAGGTCTCGCGCGCCTGCGCGCGTTACGGCGGGCGGGTGTGGCATTCCCCCTCCTGGGACGTCGACGTCGACCTGGTGCTCGCCCTGCGCGATGCCGATGAGCTGCCCAACCCGGCGGTGGAGGCGGCGCGCGCCGCCGGCGAGGCGGCGCTGGTCGAGCTGGGTGACGACGGGACGCTCGGCGACGAGGGTTTCGTGTTGGCGCGGGCCGGCGATGTGACGGCGGTGCTGGCCGACGCGCCCGCCGGCCTGTTGTACGGGCTCTTCCACGTGGTCCGGCTCTGCGCGGCGGCCTTCGACCCGGCCCGCCCCCCGGAGCGGCACCGGCCGGCGCTGCGCCGACGAATGCTGAACCACTGGGACAACGTGGCCGTGCACCCGGTGATGGGCCAGGTCGAACGAGGGTACGCGGGTGGTTCGATCTTCTGGCAGGACGGCCGTCCGCGCGGCGACCTGGCTCGGGTGCGGGAGTACGGGCGGCTGCTGGCCTCCTGCGGGATCAACGCGATCTCGGTGAACAACGTCAACGTGGCCCGTACGGAGGCGCTGCTACTCACCGACCGGATCGGCGACGTGGCCGAGATCGCGGACGTGCTGCGCCCGTACGGCATCCGGGTGCACCTGTCGGTCAGCTTCGCCGCGCCGGTGGTCCTCGGTGGCCTGCCGACCGCCGACCCCCTGGACGAGACGGTGCGGGTCTGGTGGGCCGGCACCACCCGGCGGGTGTACGACCGTATTCCGGACTTCGGCGGTTACCTGGTGAAGGCCGACTCGGAGGGGCAACCCGGCCCGTTCACGTACGGCCGTGACCACGCCGACGGTGCGAATCTGCTGGCCGAGGCGCTCGCCCCGCACGGGGGAGTGGTGCACTGGCGGGCGTTCGTCTACAACCACCAGCAGGACTGGCGGGACCGGTCCACCGACAGGGCTCGGGCCGCGTACGACCATTTCGTCCCGCTCGACGGGCGGTTCCGCACCAACGTGGTCGTCCAGGTGAAGTTCGGTCCGGTGGACTTTCAGACGCGCGAGCCGGTCTCACCGGTGCTCGCCGCGATGCCGGCGACCCGGCTGGCGGTGGAGTTGCAGGTCACTCAGGAGTACACGGGCCAGCAGCGGCACGTCTGCCACCTCGGCCCCTGGTGGAGTGAGGTGCTGCGCTTCGCCCCCTGGGGGCCGGGCGGACGGACGATCGCCGACGTGGTCACGGGAGAGGCGGCGGCGGGTGGCGGACTGGTCGCCGTCGCCAACGTCGGCGACGACCTCTTCTGGACCGGGCATCCGTTGGCACAGGCCAACCTTTACACGTTCGGTCGGCTGGCCTGGGATCCTCGGCGGGACCCGACGGCGATCCTCGACGAGTGGATCACGCTGACCTTTCCGCCGTCGGCGACCGCCGACGCGGAGCTGGTGCGGCGGACACTGCACGAGATCATGGACGACTCGTGGCGTACCTACGAGCGCTACACCGCCCCGCTGGGCGTCGGCTTCATGGTCAACCCGGGCGACCACTACGGCCCCGGCGTCGACGGGTACGAGTACACGCGGTGGGGCACCTACCACTTCGCCGACCGCGACGGCGTCGGCGTGGACCGCAGCCGCGCGTCGGGCACCGGCTTCGCCGGCCAGTACCCGCCGTACTGGGCCCAGGTGTACGAGTCACCCGAGAGTTGCCCCGACGAGTTGCTGCTCTTCTTCCACCACGTGCCGTACGGGCATGTGTTGCACAGCGGCTCGACCGTCATCCAGCACATCTATGACACCCACTTCGCGGGGGTCGAGGAGGTGACGGCGATGCGACGCAGGTGGCAGACGTTGACCGGCATGATCGACCCCAGCGTGTACGAGCGGGTCGCCGAACGTCTCGACGAGCAGGTGCGCTGCGCGACCGAGTGGCGCGACCAGATCAACACGTACTTTTTCCGCAAGTCCGGGGTGCCGGACGAGCGAGGGCGGGACATCTACTGAGCGGCGGTGAGGGGCGGCCCGGCCAACGGTCGGACCGCCCCTGTGCCGTGCAGGCCAGAGGTCTGGCAGGTTTCCGAAAACGTCCCGATAATATCTCCCGATCCATCGGTGCAGACCAGGCCCGTCGATGCCCATTGCTTCGCAGGTGGCCGCCGGAACCGTAGCGGCGAAAGGTTTCCGGAAGTCTTGACAATCGAGTGCGCTCGATTGAAGCTGGCATGGTCACGCGAGCCGCGGTCAAGGTCGGGCGAAGGGCAGTCCTCGACTTAAGTCCCCTTCCACGCGCCTTTTTCGCAAGGGATCGCGACGATGACACTGAAGACGAGAATGCTTGGCGTCGTCATGGCGGCCGTGACGCTGGCCGCCGCCGCGTTGACGTTCGCCACTCCCGCGTCGGCGGCCACGCTCACGCAGGTGACCAACTTCGGCACCAACCCCACCAACCTGCAAATGCACCTGTACGTCCCGGACCGGGTGGCGACCCGACCAGCGATCCTCCTGGCGATGCACTACTGCACCGGGACGGGCCCCGCGTTCCACTCGGGCACCCAGTACGCATCCCTCGCGGACCGGTACGGGTTCATCGTGATCTACCCGTCGGCCACCCGCAGTAGCAAGTGCTGGGACGTCTACTCGCCGCAGGCGCTACGCCGTGGCGGCGGCAGCGACCCGGTCGGACTCATGTCCATGGTCGACCACGTACGGCAGCGCTACTCGGCCGACCCCGCACGGATCTTCGCCACCGGCACCTCCTCCGGGGCGATGATGACCAACGTCATGCTGGGCGTCTACCCGGACGTGTTCGCGGCGGGCGCCTCGTTCGCCGGGGTGCCGTTCGCCTGTTTCGCCACCGGCGGCAGCTCGGAGTGGAACAGCCAGTGCGCGAACGGGCAACTCATCCGGGCCGCGCAGCAGTGGGGTGACCTGGTCCGGGAGGCGTACCCCGGTTACACCGGCCAGCGACCCCGGATGCAGATCTGGCACGGCACCAACGATGAGACGCTGCGCTACCCGAACTTCGGTGAGCAGGTCAAGCAGTGGACCAACGTGCACGGGCTGAGCCAGACCCCGACGCACACCGACTCCCCGCAGTCCGGCTACACCCGCACCCGGTACGGCAGCAGCGGCCCGATGGCGCCGGTCGAGGCGATCAGCATGCAGGGTGTCACGCACAACCTGCCGGTCGACGCCGCGCAGGTGATCCGCTTCTTCGGGCTGGACAGCACCGTGCCGCCGACGACCCCACCGCCGACCACCCCACCCCCGACGACTCCGCCCCCGAGCACGCCACCGCCGACCACTCCGCCGCCGACCGAGGGCGCCTGCCGGGTGGGCTACACGGTCAACGCCTGGAACAGCGGTCTCACCGCGAGCGTGGCCATCACCAACACCGGTGCCGCCGCCGTGAACGGTTGGGCGCTGACCTTCACGCTGCCCACCGGGCAGCGCATCACCAGCGGCTGGAACGCCCAGTACGCCCCGGCGAGCGGTGCGGTGACCGCCCGCAACGTCTCCTACAACAGCACCATCGCCCCGAACGCGTCGGTCGAGGTCGGCTTCCAGGCCACGCATGAGGGCGGCACCGGCAAGCCCACGTCGTTCGCCCTCAACGGCGCCGCCTGTTCGGTGTCCTGATTTCCCTTCCCACCCCACCACCCGAGAAGGAGTCACACGATGAGAAACGCGAGATGGAAGGCGGCATCGAGAGCCGCCATCGCGCTGACCGGCGCGGGTGCCCTCGCTGCCGGCATGGCGCTGTTCATGACGGCGCCGGCCGCCGCCGGCACCACGCTTGGCGCGTCCGCCGCGGAGAAGGGTCGCTATTTTGGTACGGCGGTGGCGGCGAACAAGTTGTCTGACAGTGCGTATACGACGATTTTGAACCGTGAGTTCAACTCGGTGACGCCTGAGAATGAGATGAAGATCGACGCGACGGAGCCGCAGCAGGGTCGGTTCAGTTACGGTGCGGCTGATCAGATCGTCAGTCACGCGCGTAGTCGGGGTATGAGCGTGCGGGGTCATACTTTGGCGTGGCATTCGCAGCAGCCGGGCTGGATGCAGAGTATGAGTGGTAGTGCGTTGCGGCAGGCGATGCTGAATCACGTGACGCAGGTGGCCACGCATTTCCGGGGTCAGGTTGTGGCGTGGGATGTGGTGAACGAGGCGTTCGCGGATGGTAGTTCGGGTGCGCGTCGTGACTCGAACCTGCAGCGTACGGGCAATGACTGGATCGAGGCGGCGTTTCGGGCCGCGGATGCCGCGGATCCGAACGCGAAGTTGTGTTACAACGACTACAACACCGACAACTGGACGCACGCGAAGACGCAGGCCGTGTACAACATGATGCGCGACTTCAAGTCCCGTGGTGTGCCGATCGACTGCGTCGGTTTCCAGTCGCACTTCAACAACGAGTCACCGTATGTGAGTAACTACCGCACCACCCTGTCGAGCTTCGCGGCACTCGGTGTGGACGTCCAGATCACCGAGTTGGACATCCAGGGCGCGTCGGCGAACACGTACCGCAGTGTGGTGGAGGACTGCCTGGC
Source organism: Micromonospora sp. BQ32 (assembly GCF_059358895.1). Lineage (NCBI taxonomy): Bacteria > Bacillati > Actinomycetota > Actinomycetes > Micromonosporales > Micromonosporaceae > Micromonospora > Micromonospora sp. BQ32. The sequence continues at coordinate 326,510 of NZ_JCADBI010000001.1, forward strand.
CGTGGCCCGCTGCAACGGCGTCACCGTGTGGGGCATCCGGGACAGTGACTCGTGGCGGGCCTCGCAGACCCCGCTGCTGTTCAACAACAACGGCTCGAAGAAGCCGGCGTACGACGCGGTCCTCGCCGCGTTGAACAACGGCACCACCCCCACCGACCCGCCCACCGACCCGCCCACCGACCCGCCGACGACCCCGCCCCCGGGCCCGGGTGGCTGCACGGCGACGGTGTCGGTGAACCAGTGGACGGGTGGCTTCGTGGCCACGGTGAAGGTGACGGCCGGCTCGTCGGCCATCAACGGCTGGACGGTCACGATCGGTCTGCCGTCCGGCGCGACGGTCACCAACGCGTGGAACGCCAACCACAGCGGTAGCACCGGCACGACGAACTGGACGAACGTGGCCTACAACGGCCAGGTCGGCGCCGGGCAATCCACCGAGTACGGCTTCCAGGCCAACGGCACCGCCGGCAGCCTCAGCCCCACCTGCTCAGCACGCTAAAGCCCACCGGCCGGTGCGGAGGCGGCTCCCGCCCCCGCACCGGCCCCGGGTGATCAAGAGGTTCGCGTCACGACACGCCGTGCCGGATGACGCGAACCTCTTGATCACCAAGGGGTGGGCGGTGAACGGGTCAGCCGTCGATGCGGGTGATGTTGCGGATCTTGTTGGACGCGTCCAGGGCGGCGACCTTGTACGCCTCGGCCAGCGTCGGGTAGTTGAACACCGCGTCGACCAGGTAGTCGATCGTGCCGCCGCAGCCCATCACCGCCTGACCGATGTGGACGATCTCGGTGGCGGCGGTGCCGAACACGTGCACCCCGAGCAGCCGGCCGTCTCCGGGGGAGACGAGCAGCTTCAGCATGCCGTACGAGTCGCCCACGATCTGACCCCGGGCCAACTCGCGGTAGCGGGCGATGCCCACCTCGAACGGTGTGGAACTCTCGGTGAGCTGCGCCTCGGTCTGCCCGACGAAGCTGATCTCCGGGATCGTGTAGATGCCGATCGGTTGCAGGCCGTGCATCTCCCGGATCGGTTCGCCGCAGGCGTGTTGCGCGGCCAGCCGGCCCTGCTCCATCGAGGTGGACGCGAGCGCCGGAAAGCCGATCACGTCGCCGACGGCGTAGATGTTCTGCACCGGGGTGCGGTAGTTGGCGTCGACCTTGATCCGGCCGCGTCGGTCCGCCTCCAGCCCGGCCGCCTCCAACGCCAGGTCGTCGGTCTGGCCCTGCCGGCCGGCCGAGTACATCACCGTGTCGGCGACGATCTTCTTGCCGCTCTTGAGGATGCACAGCGCCGCCGTCTGGTGCTTCTCCACGGCGGCGACCTCCTCGCCGAAGCGGAACGCCACGGACAGGTCGCGCAGGTGGTACTTGAGTGACTCGACGACCTCGTCGTCGCAGAAATCCAGCATCCGGTCGCGGCGTTCCACCACGGTCACCTTCGTGCCGAGCGCGGCGAACATCGAGGCGTACTCCATGCCGATCACGCCGGCGCCGACCACGACCATGCTGCGGGGTACGGCCTGGAGGTTGATGACGCCGTCGGAGTCCACGATCGTCCGGTCGTCGAAGTCGACGCTGTCCGGGCGGGCCGGGCGAGTGCCCGCGGCGATGACGATCTTGTCGAAGGTCACCTTGGACTCGCGGCCGGAGCCGCCGTCGACCCAGATCGAGTGCCCGTCGGCGAAACGCCCGGTGCCGGTGATCATCGCGACCCGGTTGCGGGCCAGTTGATTGCGGATGACGTCGGTCTGTCGGGTGATGACGTGCTGGGTCCGGGCGGCCAGGTCGCTGACCGTGATCTCCTCCTTGACCCGGTAGCTGCTGCCGTACAGGTCCCGCTGGCTCAGGCCGGTGAGGTAGAGCACGGCCTCGCGCAGGGTCTTGGAGGGGACGGTGCCGGTGTTGATGCACACCCCACCGATCATGTCGCGGCGGTCCACGATGCCGACCCGCCTGCCGAGCTTGGCGGCGGCGATCGCGGCCTTCTGACCGCTGGGTCCGGAGCCCAGCACCAACAGGTCGTAGTCATACACAGGCGTTAGCGTCGCAAGATGTCGTGGCCGGCACCAGACCCCGGAGTCGAGCGTTATTCGTCTGCCACCGTGCAGAGGCCGCCGTTCAGCGTGATCTCCTCCGGCAGTTGCGTGCCGGTGGCGACGAGCCCCAGCGACACGGTGCCGCCGGGCGGGATCACCGCGTTGCGGCTGGTGTTGCCCACCCGGAGGTAGCTGTTGTTGAGGCGGTCGAGGACCTTCGCGCCCCAGATGCCCTGCACCTGCTGGCTGGCCCAGAATCGCCACGTCATCGTCCACCCGTCGACCGCCGTCGAGCCGGTGTTCTCGACGACGAGGTGCGCCACGAAGCCGTCCGGCCACTGCCGCACGACGGACCGGACCGCGCAGCTCGGCGGCGGCGGCAGGGTGGTCACCGTGACCGGCGCGGACAGGGGGGACAGGTGTCCGACCTCGTCGCGGGCCTGCACCACGAAGGTGTACGTGGTGTTCGGCGCCAACCCGCTGATCGAGGCACTGTTCACGGGCGGGTACTGGTACACCTCACGGACCCGGGTGAGAGTGCCGCCGGCGTCGACCCGGAACACCTCGTACCGGTCGAGCGCGACGTTCTCCACCGAGTGCGCCCACCGCAGCCGGACCACCGTGGCGGCGACGTCGTACGCCACCGGTTGACCCGGCGCGCTCGGCGGCTGGTCGTCCCCCGGTGGCATGGTCAGCCGCAGGGTCGGGTTGGACACCGAGCTGTTCCCGGCCGCGTCCAGAGCCCACACCGAGAAGGTGTACGTGCGCGACGGCCGCAGATCGGTGATCCGGATGCTGTTGGTGTCGGTCGAATACTGGGCGCCGAAATCCTCGAATTGCGCGCCGACCGGGTAGCGGACCACGCCCACGTTGTCGGTCGAGGCCGCCCAGGTCAGCTCGACCCAGGTGGTGTCGACGGCGACGACCGTGATCGGGCCGGGGGTGGTGGGGCGTTCGGTGTCGGCGGCGGCGTGCGCCGGGGTCGCGCCCGCCGCGACCAGGGTCACCACCAGCGCGCACACGGCCAGCGCGGCGGCCTTCGATCGGATTACTCGATGTCGACGCTCACGCACGATGAATCCCCCGCCTCCGGTTGCCTACCGCCTCCACCAATCCACTGTCGTCAATATTAGGTCACTGTGGCTCGACAGGTTGCCCCGCCGGACCCGGACGCCGACGTCGGCGCGTGGAGTTTCCCCAGGGCTGGTGGATGGTGTGCCGCTCATTGCCTTTGGAGCGCCCACCAGAGCCCGGCCTAGCCGACGAGTCGGCGTTCCCAGGCCCAGGCGGCGATCTCGACCCGGTTGCGGGCCTTGAGTTTCATCTGCACGCTCGCCAGGTGGGTCTTGACCGTGCCCACGGCGATGAAGAGCCGGGTGGCGATCTCGGCGTTGGTCAGGCCCCGGGCGACGAGCTTCACCACGTCGAGTTCCCGTGGCGACAGGCCACCGTCGTCGCGCGCCGGAGCGGGCGAGCTGAGGTGCTCCAACAGTCGTACCGTGATCGAGGGGCTGATCAGCGCGTCGCCGGACACGGCCGCGCGGACCGCCTCCACCAGCAGGGCCGGGCCGGAGTCCTTGAGCAGGAAGCCGCACGCGCCGTTGGAGAGCGCGGTGTGCACGTACTCGTCGAGGTCGAAGGTCGTCACGACGACCACCCGGATCGGGTCGGCGACGCCCGGCCCCGCGAGCAGCCGCAGTGCCTCAAGACCGTCGAGGCGGGGCATCCGGATGTCCAGCAGCACCACGTCCGGGCGCAGTCGTCGAGCCAGTTCGACGGCCTGGACGCCGTCGGCGGCCTCGCCGACCACCTCCATGTCCGACTGGGCGCCAATGATCATGCCGAAGCCGGTCCGGACCATCGCCTGGTCATCGGCGATCAGCACCCGGATCACCGCGCCACCGCCACCTGGAGCGGGAACGCCGCGTCGAGCACCCAGCCGCCGGCGACGCCGGGCCCGGCGGTGATCGTGCCGCCGAGGGCGCGTACCCGCTCGCTGAGGCCGATCAGGCCGAAGCCGTGCCCCCGGGCCGGCGCGGTGCGTGGCGACGCGCCGTCGTCGGCGACCCGGACCAGCAACCAGTCCGGGGTACGCCGCACGGCCACGTCCACCGATCGCGCGTCCGGCGCGTGCTGGCGGGTGTTGGTCAGCCCCTCCATCACCACCCGGTACGCCGACGTCGAGACCTCCACCGGCAGTCCGTTCAGGTCGCCGTCGACGTGCAGTCGTGCCGGCGCGTTCGCCGCGCCGTTGAACCCGGTCAGCAGCGGCTCCAGCTCGGTTACCCCGGCCAGTGGCGCCAGCGGCGCGTCCGGCGGGGCGTCCGGGTTGCGCAGGATCCCGACCATCCGCCGCATCGAGGCCATCGTCTCCGCGCCGGCCCGCTCGATCTGCTCCAGGGCGACGATCACCCGTTGCGGGTCCTGTTCGGCCACGAACCGGGCGCCCTGTGCCTGCACCACGATGCCGGTCACGTGATGAGCGATGAAGTCATGCAGGTCCCGGGCGAACTCGGCGCGCTGCTCAGCCCGGACCAGCGCGATGGCCCGCTCCCGGCCGGCGGCCATGATCCGCAGATAGAGCCCCACCCCGGCGGCGCCGGCCGCGGCGAGCACCTGGAGCAGGCCGAAGATCACCAGCAGGTTCTCGGTGCCGACGCGCAGCGGTAACGCGGCCACGGCGAGCCCGGCGGCCACCGCCGCCCACGGGGCGAGCCGCGGCGCGCCCCAACGGGCCACCACGAAGACCACCCCGATCAGCCCGGCCGACTCGGCGAGCCCCCAGCTGCCGCTGATCAGATAACTGCTCTCGGAGAGGACCAGGACGGCTGCCGTCACGGCCAGTGAGGCGCAGGCGAGCACCAGCGCGGCCAGCGGCAGCAGCCGCGAACCCAGCCGGTGCACCGGCAGCCAGAGCGGCACCGTCGCCACCGCGAGCCCCATCCGCACCAGCAGGAGCAGGAGAGCGGCCAGACTCTCCGGTGCGCCGAACCGCAGGTCGAAGAGGGCGAGCAGCCCCATGGCCACCAGTCCGGCGGCCTGGGCCAGGCGTACCCACCAGCGTCGAAGATCCGGCGTGCTCATGGTGACCCAGCGTAGCCAGCCGGGTGGAGGTGCCGGATCGGCCAAAAGGCAGACCCGGCGCCGCCGATACCCGGCCCCGGGCCGATGCGCCCACCCGCCGGTGTTGGCGACGCTGTCCGGGTCACCACGCAGCCACTGGAGGAACGATGACAACCCACGCCCCGCCGGAAACCAGCCACGCCGCGGTCGCCGCGGTCGACCTGGTGAAGGTGTACGGCAGCGGCGACACCGCCGTCCGTGCCCTGGACGGGGTCTCGGTCGGCTTCGGCCGGGCCGAGTTCACCGCGATCATGGGTTCGTCCGGGTCCGGCAAGTCGACCCTGATGCACTGCCTCGCCGGCCTCGACACGGCCACCTCCGGTCGTGTCCTGCTCGGCGGCACGGAGCTGACCGGCCAGTCGGACCGGACGCTGACCCGGGTACGCCGGGAGCGGATCGGGTTCGTCTTCCAGTCCTTCAACCTGTTGCCGCAGCTCACCGCCGCGCAGAACATCACCCTGCCGCTGGACCTCGCCGGTCGGCAGCCCGACGCTGAGCTCCTCGCGCACCTGGTGCGGGTGCTGGGTCTCGGCGACCGCCTGAACCACCGGCCCAGCGAGCTGTCCGGCGGTCAGCAGCAGCGGGTGGCGCTGGCCCGGGCGCTGGTGGCCCGGCCCGAGGTGGTCTTCGCCGATGAGCCGACCGGCAACCTCGACTCCCGTTCCGGTGCGGAGGTGCTCACCATCCTGCGCGACTCGGTACGCGACCTCGGCCAGACCGTCGTCATGGTCACCCACGACCCGATCGCCGCCGCGTACGCCGACCGGGTGGTGCTGCTCGCCGACGGGCGGTTGGCCGGTGAGATCGACAGGCCGAACCAGGTGTCGGTCACCGACGCCCTGCGTGATCTGGCGGCTCGCGCGTGAGGGCGACCGTGCTGCGTACCCAGACGACCGCCGCGGCCCGGCGACCCGGCCGGCTGATCCTGACCGGCCTGGCGATCCTGGTCGCGTCGTTCGTCGTCTTCGGCACCGTGCTGGTGCAGCAGATCACCGAACGGACCGTGCGGGACAACCTCAGCGGCACCCCGGCCGTCACCGACCTGGTGATCGGTAGCGCCGACGTGCCGCCGCCCACCGTGACGGATGTGCGGCAGATCCGGGCCGTACCCGGTGTGGCCGAGGCGGTGGCCCGGGTGGCGACCGGGGTGTCCATCGGCGAGGGGTACCTCAACCTCCAGTCCGATCCGGGCAGCGGCCCGCTGAGCACGGTCCGGGTGGTCGAGGGCAGCTACCCGGACCAGCCCGGCGAGATCGCCATCACCCCGCGCACCGCCGAACGGCTCGGGCTCTCGGTCGGCACCACCACCAGCGGTACCGGCGGTGAACTCACCACGCCCGCCCCACTCACCGTGACCGGCGTGGTGGAGACCGGCGCCGACGCCGGCTACGACGCGTACGCCCCGGACAGCGCCGTGATCGCCTGGGCGCGCCTGACGGCCGTCGAGCGCGTCGACCTGCGGGTGGCCACCGGCACCTCGACGGAGGCCGTCCGCCAGCGGGTGACCGCGGCGGTCGCCGGCCAGCCGATCCGCTCCGGCGTCGAGGTGCGCGAGGCGGAGGCCAACGCCGCGGCCCAACAGGTCGGGAAACTCTTCATCCTGGTCGGCATGTTCGTCTCCATCGCGGTCGTCGCGGCGGCACTGGTGGTCACCTCGACCTTCCGCATCGTCTTCGCCCAGCGGATGCGGCAGCTCGCGCTGCTGCGGGCGGTCGGCGCGAGTCGGGCCACCCTGGTCGCGGCCCTGACCGCCGAGGGCGCCCTGACCGGGCTCGTCGCCGGCGTCGTCGGGGTCGCCAGCGCCCTCACCCTCGGGTACGCGCTGCCGGCGATCCTGCGCGCCAGCGGCCACGCGGTCTCCTCGCCGGGCCTGCCAGTGGCGGCGGCGGTCGCTGTGGTGATCGGCGCCGTCGTGATCACCGTGCTGGCCGTGCTGGCACCGGCGCTCTCGGCCGCCCGGGTCTCCCCGCTGGAGGCGCTGCGGGCGTCGAGCACCACCGCCGGCCGGCGCGGCATCGGCGTGCTGCGTCTGGGCTTCGGGCTGCTCCTGGCCGTCGGCGCGGTCCTGGCGGCGGTCGCGACGATCAGCCAGTTGCCGACGCCGGACCAGTCGGACTACGACCCGTCGATGCCGCTGCTCCTGCTGATCGGGTCCGGGGCGCTGGCGTTCTTCGCGCTGGTGGCCCTCGGTCCGCTGCTGGTGCGCCCGGTGCTGGCCGTGGTGGGTTGGCCGCTGCGCCAGCTCGGGCCGCTCGGGCGGATGTCGGTCGGCGGGATCGGCGGGGCGCCGCGCCGCGCCGCCGCGGTCTCCGTCGTGGTCGCGCTGGGCGTGACCCTGATCTCCGGGGTGGTCATCGGCGGCGCGTCGTTGCAGATCCTCGCCGACCGCGAGATGGCGCTCGCGGCCCCGACCGACTTCGAGGTCACCAGCAACGGTGGGACGCTGCCGCCGGCTGTCGTGACCCGCGCCGAGGCGGCCCACGGCGCGTTGGCCCGGGTGGTGCCGTACCGGATGGTCGACGAGGCCAGGCTGCTGCGCGGCGTCGACAAGCTCGGCGACGTCGAGTCCGGTTACCCGACCAGCGACCTGGACCTGGCGGCGTTGCCGAGCACCGGTGACCTGGACGTGGCCCAGGGCACCCTGGCCGATCGTGGCCCCGGCCGGATCGTGCTCAACAACTGGGTCGCGCGGGACGCGGGTCTGCGGGCCGGCGACACCGTCACGCTCGCCGTCGCCACCCGCAGGGTCGAGGTGCGGGTGACCGCGGTCCTGCCCGGTGACGGGCCGCTGCACGCGGGCATCCTCGCCGATCCGGCCGACCTGGACCGGCTCGGCGTGCCGGCCGCGTACACCGGTCTGCTGGCCGACGCGGCCGGTGCCGGCGAGGACGGCCGCACCGCCGGGGTGCGGGCGCTGCGGCAGGCGATCGGGGGCAGCGACGGGGTGGGCCTCACGGTGCTCGCCGACGAACGGGACCGCAACGACGCGTTGGTGCGCACCCTGGTCTGGATCGCGGTCGGTCTGGTCAGCCTGACCGTGCTGATCGCGGTGGTCGGCGTGGGTTCCACGACCGCACTCTCGGTGGTGGAGCGGGTACGCGAATCCGGGTTGCTCCGGGCGATCGGGCTGTCCCGGACCGGCCTGCGCACCATGCTGACCGTCGAGTCCGGCCTGTACGGGGTGATCGGCGCGACCATCGGCCTGGTGCTCGGCGTCCCGTACGCCTGGTTGGCGGTCCAGGCTCTCGGGATCGAGGCGCCGCTGACCGCGCCGCTGCTGCCGCTGGCCGGGCTCTTCGTGGTGCTGGTCGTGTTGACCGCACTGGCCGGGGTGCTGCCGGCCCGTCGGGCCTCGAGGGTCAGCCCCGTGGTGGCACTGGGGGCCGACAACTGAGCACCGTCGTGTGAGCACCGTCGTGGGGTGGCGCCGTGCGTTCGGCGCCACCCCACGATAGTCTGGTCAGTTCAGGTTGTTGGCGTGGGTCAGCGTCTCCCAGGCGACGAAGAGGTTGTTGGTTCCGGCCGGACGTTGTTGCAGCGTGAGGGTCTGGGTGTTGGTCATGACGTTGCCCAACCGGGTGCTCATCGCGTTGAAGCCGACCTCGGTGATCGGGCCGAGGCCCCGGGTGAGGCTGCCGCCGCAGAGCCAGGAGGGCGGCGCCTCGCCGAGCTGGTAGCGGGAGTGGAAGCCGAGCGCCTGCCGCAGCCGCTCACCGACCTGTGGGTACAGGTCCCGTCCCTGGATCCGGGAGGTCTCCGCGACGTGTGAGATGGCGGAGATCCCGTACCCGGTGTGGACGAAGTCGCGGCAGGTTTCCTGGGCGAGGCCAGCGACGAAGGTGGACTGGCCCTGCCAGTAGCCGATGATCTCCGCGCTGGTGTCCAGGCCGCTGCCGGGGGTCGTGTACGGCAACGCGCCGTCGCTGGGCAGGTAGACGAAGGCCCGGGCGCGGTTGAGGAAGCGGGTGACCGCCGCGTCGTACACGGCCCGGTCCTCCAGGAACACCGCGATACCGACGGCGGCCTCCATCATGGTCAGTTCCCAGTTGCCGTTGCTGTTCGAGCCGTTGCGCACCATCGGCAGGTAGACGTTGCGCAGCATGGTGGCGAAGCGGTTGGCGTTGGGCCAGCTGGTGTACGTGTACTTGATGATCTCGGCAGCCCGGGGCCAGACCGAGGCCGCCCAGCCGGTCTGCAATGGGGCGTTGCTGCCGGTGTGCGCGGTGATGGTGGCCGACCACGCGTCCATGATCTGGATCGACTTCTGCGCGTACCGGGCGTCCCCGGTGACGTACCAGGCGAGTGCGTCGGTGTACGCCGCGATCGCGTCCTCCCGCTCGTCGGTGCAGCCGTTGTTCGGGTTGGAGTAGGAACCGCACTCGACCACCGAGCGGGAAGCCGGCGTACGCGACAGGGAGGCGTACCGGCTGCTCATCATCTGGTTGTAGGCCGCCGCCCACGGCTGCGCGCCGGCCTGCACCCGGCCGCGGACGAAGTCCAGCTGGCCCCGGCTGACCAGCACGCCGGGGTGGGTGAAACCACCGGAGGGCGGTGGGGTGGTGCCGCCGCCGGTGGGCACCGCCCAGGTCTGGTTGGCGGTGCCGGTGCAGCTCCAGATCTGTAGCGGGGTGCCGTCGGCCGAGCTGGGGCCGGTCGCGTCGAGGCACTTGCCCAGCGCCCGGATCGTGCCGTCGTCGGCCACCGTCCACTGTTGCGCGGCCGAACCGTTGCAGGTGAAGAGCTGGACCGGCGTGTTGTTGGCCGGGTTCGCGGCGGCCACGTCGACGCACTTGCCGCCGTACCCGGTGATGGCGCCCGTCGCGGCCGCCATCGCGGGCGCTGCGCCGACGACCAGGCCGGTCGGTACGGCGAGCAGGGCCGCGGCGAGCGCGGAGGTCAGCCTGATGCGGGGGCGGCGGGGCACGAGCCCGGCCAATCGTCGCGCCATGTCGGGGTCCTTCCGGGCGGCGAAACAACTGTTAAGTGTGTTAATCATTACAGCCATACACACCGATATCAATGTCTTCGCCGCCAGGGATGCCGTTACGGGTGCATGGACACACCCTTGAGCACCTTGTCCACCACGGTGCGCGGCGCATGCAGCGCCAGGCCCACCAGGTCGAGCTTCTCCCGACCGACCGCCTGGACGGCGGCGCGGTTGTCCCGGTCGTTGCCGGTGGCGAACAGCTCGGACGTGAAGATCGCCAGCCGCAGGCCACGGGCGAGGGCACGCGAGTGCGCGCCGACCATCGCCGCCCGATCCCCGGCGAAGACCAGCACCGGCTGACCGAACATCGGCAGGTAGCGGGTGCCGTCCGCGTCGACGTACTCCTCGCCGAGCAGCTCCGGCAGCTCGTTCGCGATCCCGCTGACCAGGAAGGCGGTGACGTTCAGCCGTTGCCAGCTCGCCAGGTCGTTGCGGAGCAGTACGGCGATCTTGGTGGGAAAGCGGATCGGTTCGGTCATGGCGTCGAGCCTGCCCGCCCCGACACCGCCCGGTCTTGTACGTTCTTAGCGTGGCCACCCGCCCGGCCGGCTCGCACGTCAGCGCGTGGCGACCCGCGGTAGCCGGGGTCGCCGAGGTCTTCCACGCCCATTTCGTGGACCACGCCTATCCCCGGCACATCCACGAGGTGTGGACACTGTTGATCGTCGACGACGGCGCGGTCCGCTTCGACCTGGACCGCCACCGGCACGGCGCGCTGCGTACCTCGGTCACCCTGCTGCCGCCGTACGTGCCGCACGACGGCAGCTCCGCCACGCCGGACGGCTTCCGCAAGCGGGTCCTGTACCTCGACACCTCGGCGCTCGACGCCGAGCTTGTCGGCCGGGCCGTCGACGAGCCGGACCTGGCCGATCCGCAGCTGCGCGACCGGATCCACCACCTGCACCAGGCGCTCGCCGCACCGGGCGACGAGTTCGAGGCCGAGAGCCGACTGACGCTCATCCTGGACCGGCTGCGCCGCCAGCTCCGCCAGCGCTCCCCGGGTGGTGGTCAGCCGGCCGGACCCGGCCTCGCGGTGCGACTACGGGAGCTGCTGGACGCCCGGACCGTCGAGGGCGTCACGCTGGGCGAGGCCGCCGAGCTGCTGCACGCCCACCCGACCCACCTGGTGCGGACGTTCACCCAGGCGCACGGCGTGCCACCGCACTCGTACCTGACCGGTCGCCGGGTCGAGCTGGCGCGTCGCCTGCTCCTCGCCGGGCAGCGGCCCGTCGAGGCCGCCGTCGCGGCCGGGTTCTTCGACCAGGCGCACCTGACTCGTCACTTCCGGCGATACCTGGGCGTCAGCCCAGCCCGCTTCCCTGCCCGGAGCTGATCGCGCTCAGACGAGCTGGCCGCCGATGACGGAGAGCAGCCGCAGCTTCTCGTCGCTCGGCGACCCGGGCATGGCGGTGAAGACCAACAGTGTCTGTGACTGGTCGGGGTCCACCAGCGTCTGGCAGTGCAGCTCCAACGCCCCGACCTCCGGGTGCACGAAGTGCTTGGGCGGGCAGTAGCCGGCCGGCACCGGGTGCTCCCGCCACAGCTGCGCGAACTCCGGGCTCCTGGCCAGCAGATCGTCGACGAGCGCGGCGGCCCGCGAGCCGCGCCCGTCGCGGGTGTACGCCGCGTGCAGGTGCGCCACGAGCAGGCGACTCTGCGTGTGGTGGTCCTGCGCCGGGTGCAACTGCCGTGCCGTCGGGTCGGTGAACCAGCGGTGGTGGGCGCTGCGCGCCAGCCCGGTGTACCGGGTCTCGTCACCGAGCAGGGCGATGGCCGGCGCGGTCTGCGCCAGGGTCTCGCCGAGGTGGTTCACCACCTGGGCCGGGGTGTCGTGCATCCGGTCGAGGATCCGCATCATTCCCGGGTTCACGTGGTCGGCCCGTACCGCGCGGTGCGGGACGGCGTGACCGGCGAGCTGGAACAGGTGGTCCCGTTCGGCGAGGGTGAGCCGCAGGCCCCGAGCGAGGGCGGCGAGCATCTGCTCCGACGGGTGCGGCCCGCGCTGCTGCTCCAACCGGCTGTAGTAGTCGGTGGACATCCCGCTCAACGTGGCGACTTCCTCGCGCCGTAGCCCTCCGGTGCGCCGACGCGGGCCCCGGGGCAACCCGACGTCCTCGGGCTGGAGCGCCTCGCGGCGGGTGCGGAGGAAGCTGGCGAGTTGGGCGCGGTCCACGGTGTCTCCGATCACGAGGTGCCGGCGGCGGCGCGGCACGTTCGGTGCAACAGACGAGCCCGGGGGCGGTGTTCCGCCCACCCCAAGATCGCACCGGATCCTGGTTGTAGTGGTGTGCCGGGCGTTCGAGGCCACTACATCCAGGACCCAGCACGACCTTGGGGCTGGTGGGGCCGGTGGGCTGTGGGGCAGTCTCGGTCAGCGCTGGATGGACTTGGTCTCCAGGAACTCCTCCAGGCCCAGCCGGCCGAACTCGCGGCCGTTGCCGGACTGCTTGTAGCCGCCGAACGGGGCGAGCGGGTTCCAGTGGCCGGCGTTCACGTCGACCTGGCCGACGCGCAGGCGCTTGGCGACCGCCAGTGCGTGCTCCGGCTCACCGAAGACGCCGCTGGTCAGGCCGTACAGCGTGCCGTTGGCGATGGCCACGGCCTCCTCCTCGTCGGCGTAGGGGATGATCGTCAGCACCGGGCCGAAGATCTCCTCCTGAGCGATCGCGGAGGTCGGGTCGACGTCGGCGAAGATCGTCGGCTGGACGTAGGCACCGACGGGCAGCCCCTCGGGCCGCGCCGGGCCGCCGAAGACGAGCCGGGCCCCGTCGGCGATGCCCCGCTCGATGTAGCCGACGACCTTCTGCCGGTGGGTCTCGGACGCCATCGGGCCGATCCGGGTGGCCTCGTCGCCCGGGTCGCCGACGGTGTACTGCTTCGCGGCCTCGACGGCCAACGCCACGACCTCGTCCTGACGGGAGGCGGGCACCAGCATCCGCGGCCACGCGCCGCAGACCTGACCGCCGTTGGAGAACGCCATCATGAGGCCCCGCTCGACAGCGGTGGGCAGGTCGGCGTCGTCGAGGATGATGTTCGCGCCCTTGCCCCCCAGCTCCAGCGCGACCCGCTTGACGGTGGCCGCGGCCACCGAGGAGATGCGCTGCCCGGCGCGGGTGGAGCCGGTGAACGAGATCATGTCGATGTCCGGGTGGGCGGAGATCGCCTCGCCGACGGTCGCACCGGTGCCGTAGACGACGTTGAAGACGCCCGCCGGTACGCCGGCCTCGGCGGCGGCCTCGGCGAGGATGCGCGCGGTCAGCGGGGCGTTCTCGGACGGCTTGAAGACCATCGTGTTGCCGGCGAGCAGGGCCGGCGCCAGCTTGGAGACGATCTGCTGAAGCGGGAAGTTCCACGGCGTGATCGCGCCGACCACGCCGATCGGCTCACGCACGATCAGCGAGTTGCCGACCTCCTCGGTCCAGGTGAAGTCGTCGGCCAGGCCGGCGATGGACTCGACCACCGCGGCCGGGAACGCGACCTGGGCGGTCCGGGACATGCCGATCGGAGAGCCCATCTCGGCGGTGATCGCCTGGGCGATCTCCGCCGCCCGGGCGGCCAGGCCGGCGCCGAGGCGGCGCAGCACGTCCGCCCGGTGCTGCGGGGTGGTCGCCGACCAGGCCGGGAAGGCCGCCCGGGCGGCGGCGACGGCGCGGTCGACGTCGGCGGCGGTGCCGGCCGGGGTCTCGGCGACGACCTCGCCGGTGGCCGGGTTCACGACGGGAAGGGTGCCGGCGGAGCCGGTGACGGTCTCGCCACCGATCCAGTGGCCGGCGACGGTGTAGGTGGAAGGTGTCATGGACCGACCGTCGCACCGCTGCCGAACCCCAACCAGGTGCGGTTTATCCAGGGTTTCGCGATCCCTGGCTGGGGCCCGGGGCGGGTCAGAGCGCGACAACGGCCCGGTGACGTGGACGTGGCCGTCGAGCGACGATCCGGCCGCCGGTAGTGCCAGCGTCCTGCCGTGCCGTGGTCAACGCCCGAAGCTGATCCGCCACCCCGACGAGCGGCTGTAAATGGACGGCCGTTCGGATACGCGGCCGGGCGGTCACGAAATCCGGCGGCGAATCGTCACAGCTGGCGGTTAGTCTGCCTGCGCGCGTCGCTGCCCTGGCACGTCGCGCCCCGCGCCCGGTAGGCGCGGCATCGCCGCCACTGCCACCATCGGCCGGCTCAATCGACTTCAGGAGAGTTAGTGACACAGCAATCCCTCGCGACATCGGACAAACTCGACGCCGCGGTGCTCAAGGTGGCCGGTGTCGTCGTCCTTGGCGCGATCATGTCGATCCTCGACGTGACGGTGGTCAGCGTGGCGCTGCCCACATTCCAGAGCGAGTTCGACGCGTCCTACGCCCGCGTCGCCTGGACCATGACCGCCTACACCCTCGCGCTCGCCACCGTGATCCCGCTCAGCGGGTGGGCGGCGGACCGGTTCGGCACCAAACGGCTCTACATGGTGGCGCTGGCCCTGTTCACCATCGGGTCGGGGCTCTGCGCCATGGCCGACACGATCGGCGAGCTGATCGGCTACCGGGTCCTGCAGGGCCTCGGTGGCGGCATGCTCATGCCGCTGGGCATGACCATCATGACCCGGGCGGCCGGCCCGCACCGGATCGGCCGGTTGATGGCCGTGCTCGGCATCCCGATGCTGCTGGGGCCGATCGGCGGCCCGATCCTCGGTGGCTGGCTGATCGACACCGCGAGCTGGCACTGGATCTTCCTGATCAACCTGCCGATCGGCGTGATCGCCCTGATCTACGCGCAGGTCGCGCTGCCGAAGGACGCGCCCGAGCCGTCCGAGTCGTTCGACTTCGTCGGCATGCTCATGCTCTCTCCGGGCCTCGCCCTGTTCCTCTACGGCGTCTCGTCCCTGCCGGAGGCGGGCACCTTCGCCGAGGCCAAGGTCTGGGCCCCGATGCTGGTCGGCGGCGCGCTGGTGGTGGCGTTCGTGCTCTACTCGTTCAAGCCCCGACACCCGCTGCTCGACCTGCGGCTGTTCCGCAACCGCAGCCTGACCATCGCGTCGGTGACGATGTTCGTGTTCATCATCGCGTTCATGGGCGCCGGCCTGCTGTTCCCGAGCTACTTCCTCCAGGTGCGCGGCGAGACGACGCTGGCCGCCGGTCTGCTGATGGCGCCGCAGGGCATCGGCGCGATGATCACCATGCCGATCGCCGGAACGCTGGCCGACCGGGTGCCGATCGGGCGTACCGTCCCGTTCGCGCTGGGTCTCATCGTCGTCGGGTTCTTCGGTTTCACCCAGGTCGACCCGCAGACCTCGTACTGGCTGCTCGGTGGTTCGTTGTTCGTGATGGGTCTGGGGATGGGCGGCACGATGATGCCGATCATGACGTCGGCGCTGCGGACGTTGCAGGCGCAGGAGGTGGCCCGCGGCTCGACGCTGGTCAACATCCTCCAGCAGATCGGCGGCTCGGTCGGCGCCGCCGTGATGTCGGTGATCCTCACCAACGAGCTGAACGGCTCCCGGCCGATCCCCGGCCTGGTGGACGAGAGCGGCAAGCCGGTCACCGAGGCCGGGCTGGCCATCGCCTCCCAGCAGCGGCCGGAGTTGCTCCAGCAGATGCCGGTGGACCCGTCGATCATCGAGCGCGGGCTGGACTTCGCCGCGAAGTCGTTCGCGACCACGTTCTGGGTCGCGTTCGCGCTGGTCGTGCTCACGATCGTCCCGGCGGCGTTCCTGCCGCGCCGACGTCAGCCGGCGCAGCTCGACGACCCGCAGGGCGAGCAGGTCAGGACGCCCGTCGTCATCCACTGACCGACCTGCCGCGCTCGGCACCCGGTGAGGTGCCGAGCGCGGCGGGTACGGCGTCAGCGCAACGGACCGTCGCCGGGCCCGTCCGGGTCCTCGACCAGGTGGATCGCCGCTTCCTCCGCGCTGGCGGCACCGGCGTCGATGCCGGCGTCCCACGCCACCGACTCGGCCTCGTCGTCCTCGCGGACGCCCTCGTCGTAGGCGACGAGCCGGCCGGCACGGGTGTCCGCCTCGTACCCCCGGCGGGTCAGCTCGTCCTCGTCGTCGCCATCCTCGGCGTACGGGTCGACATCCGGCACCTCCTGGGCGAGGTGTTGCGCCAGGGACTCGCCCGCCCGCTCCTCGGCCGGCGTGGTGCCGAACCGGTTTGCCGCCGTCCAGTGGTCCTCGGCGATGATGCCGGTGTCGAGGGGGTCGCCGACCCGGTCGTCGTCGAGGGTGTCGGAGGCGTCCAGCACCCCGTCGTCCTCGGCCACGTTCCACTCGTCGACGGAATCCATCCGTTCGGTCTGGCTCACGGCGGTCTCCTCTTCGTCACGGTGCAGCAAAGCGCTCAGCCTATGACCGTGCAACGCGCCCGCACCCCGAGGTCTGCCCGCTGTGACGAACGGACCTCGGGGCCGGCGGTGCCGCGGTGGGTCACCGCTTCAGCAGCTCCGCCACGGCGTCGGTGAACTCCACCGGCTGCTCGATGTGCGCGAAGTGTCCGCTCCGCTCCAGCGTGACCAGCCGCGAGTCCGGAAGCCCCGCGTGCAACTGCTCGGCCCAGCGGGGGCCGCAGATGAAGTCGGACGCCCCCACGATCACCACGACGGGCACGGTGATCTCACCGAGGTTCGCCCGCACGTCGAAGGGCGTCGGGTCCTGCGCGCCGGCCGGCGTCGCCCAGACTCGGACGGCCGTCTGGAACGGGGCGAACTCGTCCTGTCGGCCCCAGAAGTCCGCGAAGTACACCGGCAGGGCGGCGCGCAGAGCGGCCCCCAACGACTCGTCGTCCGTCGCCCCGCCGATCTGCGCGAAGGCAGCCGGGACCGCCGCCGCCTCCGGCCGGTCCGGGTGCCGCTGAGGGTAGGCGGCGAGGCCGGCCATGGCCTCGGCCCAGAACTCGGCGCCGGTGACCGGTGAGGTGTCGTACAGGGCGAGGCCGGCGACCCGGTCCGGGTGGGCGAGCGCATACCGCTGGACGACGAAACCGCCGTGCGAGTGCCCGAGGAGGTACACCCGGGGCTCGCCGAGGTGCTCGACGACGGCGTGCAGGAACCGGACATACGTGTCGAGACGGTAATCCTCAACGTTGTCGAGCTGCCCCGACGCGCCCGTACCCACCGGCTCGACGTAGACCATGGTGAAGTGCGCCTCAAGGCTGGGCGTCCGCAGGTACGCCCACTCGATGCCCGGGCCGCCGGAGTGCGCCACGCAGACCGGGCCGGTGCCGGCGACGTGGTAGACCTGCCGAACGCCATCCACGGTGAACGTGTGGGCACCGGGTGCGAGGGCGCTGGCGTCGTGGCTGGTGGAACCCATGAACTATCTCCCGATCCGAGACCCGCGCGGCGTCCGCCGACACGGCAACTGGTGCATGACGCGGACCAGATGCGCGGGTCGAGGGGAAAGTTCGCTCGGTCGGGGAAGTTTTTTCAGACCAACGCGGGGACGGGGTGGAAGAGGGTGAGTTGGCGTACCCGGCCCTCGCGCAGCACCTGCAACCACAGCGCCGCGGGTGGGCAGTGCTCCGGGTCGTCGGGTGGGCTGATCAGGTCGGTCTCCCAGATCAGCACGTCGCCGCTGGCCACCACGTTGCGCAGCCGCTGACGTACCCCGGCGGCCAGGTCGGAATTCATGCCATTGATCGCCAGGTCACGGCCACCGCGCGGGCCGCCCGGCACGATCATCTCGGCGTCCGGCCACCAGCTGTCGCGGACCACCCGCTCGAAGTCGCCGCCCATCGCCGTGGTGATCACGTCGCGGCCCTCCCGCCACCGCGAGTCGTTCGACGCGGCGACGTCCGCGTGCGCCGCGTCCGCCGCCGTCCGGAGGCCGCCGGCGAGCGCACGGCGGGCGTGGCTGAGGCGGCTGCGGACGGTGCCGACCGGCACGCCACACACGGCCGCGATCTGCTCGTACGAGGACGCGTCGCTGAAGTACCGCAACAGGGTGACGAGCCGGTCAGGTTCGGACAGTTGCCCGAGGGAGTGCCACACCCAGTCGCGCATCGCAGCCCGGTCCAGCGCCTCCTCCGGGGTGGGTGTGTCGGCGGGGCGGGTGAACCACTCCGGTTCGGCGACCGGGACGGCTCTGGGCCCGCGCAACGCCATCCGGCTGTTGTTGCGGACGATGGCCCGCAACCAGGGGCCGACGGCGTTCGGGTCACGGACCTCGCCGATGCGACGCAGGGCGACGACCATCGTGTCCTGCACCGCGTCCTCGGCGTCCGGCCCGTAGCCGAGGACGCTCAACGCGACGGCCCGCATCCCGGCCTCGTGTTGGGCCAGCAGCGCCCCCAGCGCGGCCGCGTCGCCCGCCTGTGCGAGCACGACCAACTCCGCGTCGCTCTGCGTCACGTCCAGTACCTCCCCGAAACACCTGTTCTGAACGCTTGTGCTCCATCAAGCGTACGGCGGGCCGGCGGGCCGACACCCCGGGCCGGTCGACCGTCCTACCCTGCGGATGCGCTGGCGGCCCGGGTGGCCCGGGTGCCGCGCTGTCGCAGGTGCGCGATCAACTCGGGCGGCGCGCGTACCTCCACGTCACAACCGAGGGTCAGCAGGAGCCACGCCAAACCTGTCTCACCTGGGCCGTAGCGTTCGCGGCATGACGCCCTATCGCATCGACCTCTCGCAGTCGCCGGCGGCCGGGTCGCGACCGGCCGGCTGTGGGTCGCGCAGCCACTTCGTGGCGATGGGCGAGCCGCTGGCGCACGCGGCGGACATCCGCGCGTTCTTCGCGGACCTGCGATGACCGAGCTGAGCTGGGCGCAGGTGTCCGCCCGACGTCTTGCGCGGCACCGGCTCTGCCCGTCGGCGGCGGACGCGGCACCGGACGCCGGAGGTGTCGCCGACGTGGTGTCGGCGATCTGCGGCGCGCACGCCCAGATCGCGTCAGCCGCCGAGCTGTCCGTCGGGCTGCGGGTGCCGGGCGCGACCCGCGCCCTGGTGCGCCGGGCACTGTGGACGGACCGCACCGTGGTCAAAATCCGTGGGCCACGCGGGACCGTGCACCTGCTCGCGGCGGCGGACCTGCCGATGTGGGTGGGCGCGTCGACCGCGTTGCCGGTGCCGTCGTGGGAGCGGAGTGCGGTCCTGCTGACGCCCCGGCAGACCGAGCAGGTCCTCGCGGCCATCGCCGACGCGGTTGCCGAGGCCGACCTGACCACCGCCGAGCTGACCGAGGAGATCGTCGCCCGCACCGGCCCGTGGGCGGGTGACCTGGTCATGGAGGCGTTCCAGGACAGATGGCCCCGGTGGGTCGCCGCGATGACCGCCGCCACCCGGAGCGGAGTGATCTGCTTCGGCCCGAATCGCGGTCGGGCCTCCACGTACACCAGCCCGACCCGGTGGCTGCCCGACTTCGCGCCGATGCCCGGTCCCGCCGCCCTGGCCGCCCTCGCCCGCGCTTACCTGTACGCGTACGGGCCGGCCACCCCGGCACAGTTCGCCCGGTGGCTGGCGGTGCCCCCGGGGTGGGCGACGTCGCTGTTCGACTCGCTGGACCTGACCGAGGTGACGGTGGAGGGCGCCCGGGCCTGGGTGGCCGCCGACGACATCGAGTTCCCCGACGATCGGCCGTCCGGGTTGCGGCTGCTGCCCTACTTCGACGCGTACGCGGTCGGCTGCCACCCCCGCGAGCGGGTGTTCCCCGGAGCTGCCGCGGAGCGGGCGCTCGCCGGTGGCC
Organism: Micromonospora sp. BQ32; assembly: GCF_059358895.1. Taxonomy (NCBI): domain Bacteria; kingdom Bacillati; phylum Actinomycetota; class Actinomycetes; order Micromonosporales; family Micromonosporaceae; genus Micromonospora; species Micromonospora sp. BQ32. The sequence goes on from NZ_JCADBI010000001.1 coordinate 346,317, forward strand.
AGGCCGGCAACTATCCGGTGCTGCTGGTGGACGGGCTGGTCGCCGGGGTGTGGCATCAACGCCGTTCCGGCCGCTCGATCCACGTCACCGTCGAGCCGTTGCGAACGCTCGGTGCCGCGAAGCAGCGGGCGCTGGCGGAGGAGGTCGAACGGGTCGGCGAGATCCTGGAGGGCAAGGCTTCGCTGACCGTCGGCACCGTCAGTGTCGGTCCGCACGCCTGAGCCGCGCCGGCCCACCGCCTGGGCCAGGATGAGAGCGTGCACCCCGAACCGGTCGACCACGCGCCCCGGCAGGCGTTCCCCTGGGCGGTCCTGCGCCAGCGCTGGGAGGACCTCACCTTCCTGCACTGGGCCGTCGCCCCGGAGGTGGTCGCGCCGTTGCTGCCCGCCGGCACTCGCCCGGACACGCTGCAGGGGGTCAGCTACGTCGGCCTGATCGGTTTCCGAATGGTCGGGCTGGGCTTCGGCCGTGGCCCGGGGGTGCCGTACTTCGGCACCTTCTGGGAGACCAACGTCCGGCTCTACTCCGTCGACGATGCCGGCCGACGCGCGGTCGTGTTCCGGTCGCTCGACGCGTCCCGCCTGCTGCCGGTGCTGGTGGCGCGGGTGACGCTGTGCCTGCCGTACCTCTGGTCGTCAATGCGGATGGATCGCGACGGCGACCGTCGCACCTACCGTTGCCGGCGGCGCTGGCCGGGGCCGGCGGGCACGACGAGCCGGATGGCGGTGCGGGTGGGGGAGCGGATCGTCGACCCGACCCCGCTCGAACACTTCGTCACCGCCCGGTGGGGGCTGCACACCCGGGCGTACGGGCGCACGCTGCACCTGCCGAACTGGCATCCGAGTTGGCCGCTGCACCGGGCCGAGGTGTTGCACCTGGATGACGAGTTGGTCGCCGCCGCCGGGCTGCCGGCGCCGGTCGGGCCGCCGGTGAGCGTGCTCTACTCACCAGGTGTCGGGGTCAGGTTCGGCCCGCCGGTGGCGGCCCGGCCGCGCGGTGCCGGGCCGCCGGGGCCTCAGTAGCGGCCACCCTCGGGGGCGGGCAGCGCGTCCAGGTCGGCCAGGTCCTCGGCGCTGAGCCGCACGTCAGCGGCAGCGCAGTTGTCTGCCAGGTACTTCGGGGTCTTGGTGCCGGGGATCGGGATGACCTGGTCGCCCTGGGCGATCACCCACGCGAGGGCGACCTGCGCGGGGCTGAGGCCCGCCCGGTCGGCGATCTCCCGGACCCGGGCGACGATGGCGAGGTTGGCGCGCAGCGCGTCCTGTTGGAAGCGCGGCAGGCCGCGCCGGAAGTCGTCGGCGGGCAGGTCGTCGAACGAGGTGAACCGGCCGGCGAGGAAACCGCGACCGAGCGGGGAGAACGGCAGGAAGGCGATGCCCTGCTCGGCACAGTGCGGCAACACCTCGGCCAACGGGTCGCGCGTCCACAGTGACAGCTCGGACTGCACCGACGCCACCGGGTGCACCGCCTGGGCCCGCGCGATCTGCGCGACCGTCACCTCGGACAGCCCGAGCTGCCGGGCCTTGCCGGCCGCCACGACCTCGGCCATCGCACCCCAGGACTCCTCGATGGGCACCTCCGGGTCGACCCGGTGCAGCTGGTAGAGGTCGACGTGGTCGGTGCCGAGCCGGCGCAGGCTCTCGTCGATCGCCGCGCGGATGTGCTCCGGGCGGCCGTTGTTGCCGATCTTCGGTGAGTTGCCCGGGCCGCCGGTGGCGGAGGTGGCCACCAGGCCGACCTTTGTGGCCAGTACGGCCCGCTCCCGGTGACCGCCGGCCAGCGCCCGCCCGATCAGCTCCTCGTTGGTGTACGGCCCGTACACGTCCGACGTGTCGATCAGCGTCGCGCCCAGGTCCAGTGCCTGTCGGATGACGGAGATCGACGTGTCGTCGTCGCGCGGGCCGGTGATGTCGTAACCGTGGCTCATGCCCATGCAGCCGAGGCCGATGACGCCGACCTCGGGACCGGTGCTGCCCAGCGTGGTGGTTCGCATGCGCCCCACGCTACGACCGGAGCGGCGGACCCGCCGTGGCGGGCACGGCGTTCCCCGGGTGCGTGACGACTCTCACCGGAAGTGGACTCGGGAGTCCGGTACGGTGGGCGCTAAGCGGACCTCCGAGTCCGGATGTGTTTCCGAGAGTGATCCACGAGGAGCCCCATGACTCAGGTACGGATCAGCGACGCCCTGCGTGCGGTGGTCTTCGAGCCGACGCGCGACCTGACCGAGGCGCTCGACGAGTTCTACGCCCCCGACTACACCCACCGCAGCGACGGCGAGACCCTCGATCGGGCCGGATTCGTCGAGATGGTGACCCGGGTACGCGGTCAGATCGTCAGCGGCACCGTGCGGGTCCTCGACGAGCTGCGCGACGGTCTCCGCTACGCCGAACGACACGTCTACGAGATCACCCTGGCCGACGGGTCGACCGCCAGGCGGGAGATCGCCATCTTCGGGGCGTACGCCGAGGACGGCCGCTTCCGGCACCTCAGCGAGACGGGTTTCGACCTGCCCGCCTGATTCACCCCGACGACCAGCACAGGAGAGAGACATGCCCCGACTTGCCGACCCCGACCCGAACGCGATTCCGGCCGACATCCACGACGTCCTGTCCGCCCTGCCGCCCGACCCGATGGTCAAGATGCTGACCCACTCGGTCGGCACGGTGAGCCTCTTCATCCAGCTCGCGAGGGCGCAGTTCACCTCGTTGGAGCTGCCCGCCCGCTCGCGGGAACTGGTCATCCTCACCGTGGCCGAGCACACCGGGTGCGAGTTCGTGGCAGCCCAGCATGGCCCGATGTCCACGGCGGCCGGCGTCGACCAGCGCACCCGCGACATCATCGACAGCGGGGACATCGACAACCCGTACCTCTCCGCGTACGACCGGACGCTCATCCGGTTCGCCGCCGAGGTGGTGCGCTCACCGCGCGTCTCCGACGACCTCTTCGACCAGGTGCGGCACATCCTCAGCGAGCGCGAGATCGTCGAGGTGCTCCAGGTGATCGGCTACTACTGGTCGTTCGGCCGGGTGGCCACGGTGCTCAACGTCGAACTCACCACCGTGTACGGCGACGAGCCGCTGCTGACCGACGAGACCGAGCGGGCAGACTGAGACCATGACCCCGCCGACGCCGAGCGACCCGGATGCTCCTCATCGGCGTCTGGACGCCCGTCGCAACCAGGAGCGGGTCATCGCCGCCGCCCGGGAGCTCTTCAGCGAGCAGGGTCTCCAGGTGACGGTGCCGCAGGTGGCGGAGCGGGCCGGGGTGGGTCGCGCGACGGTGTACCGCAGCTACCCCAGCAAGGAAGACCTGATCGTCGCGGTGGTCCAGCGGCAGTTCCAGGAGCTGGAGCAGCGCACCCGCGCGGCGCTCGACGGCGCCGACGCGTACCAGGAGTGGTGTTCCTTCGTGCCCGACCTGTTCGGACGCCTCGCCCGCGACCGGGTCCTCGCCGACGCGTTCTTCGAGGGCCGGCTGGTGCCTGCCGCGCGCATCCTGGGCCTGATCGGGCAGCTGGTGGCGGCGGCCCGGTCGTCCGGCAAGATCCGCCCGGACGCCGGGGAACTGGACATCCGGGTGATTCTCTGCGGGGCGGTCCGGCAGCTCATCGTGCTCGACGAGCGCGACCCGGCGGTGTGGCGCCGGTACGCCGAGCTGGTGCTCAACGCGCTGCGCCCGTGACGACGACAGCTGACACTGGGAAGAGGTCGGTGGACGTGTCGAGGACGGTCGCGCCGGCTTCGACCATGGGTTGAGGGCCGGGAACACCCGGTCCTCGCCGACGAGCCGACACGGCACGGACCGAGGAGTGGATCGATGACGAAGGTGACGACCGGGGCGACGATGTCGTTGGACGGCTACATCGCGGACGCGTCCCACGGCGGCTTCGAGTACCTCTTCCAGTGGTACGAGAACGGTGACGTCGAGACGCCGACGGCCGACCCCGAGCTGACCTTTCGGACGTCCGCCGCGAGTGCCCGGCATCTGCGGGCTCTCACCGAGCGGACCGGTGCGCTCGTCGTCGGCCGGCGCCTCTTCGACATCACCAGCGGGTGGAGTGGTCGGCATCCGCTGGACGTGCCCGTCGTAGTGGTCACGCACAGCGTGCCGGAGGGCTGGGCACCCGAGAACGACTCCTTCGTCTTCGTCACCGACGGCATCGAGAGCGCCATCGCCCGGGCGAAGGCGATCGCCGGCGACAAGGAGGTCGGTGTCAACGGCGGCACCATCGCCGCCCAGGTTGTCGAGGCCGGCCTGCTCGACGAGGTGCACGTCGACCTCGTCCCGGTCCTGCTCGGTGCCGGCATCCCGCTCTTCGCCGAATTGAAGATCGCGCCACTTCAGCTGGACGGCCCGTTCAGCGTCGTCGAGGGCGACGGTGTCACCCACCTGGCCTACCGGGTGCGCCGAGCAGCCTGATCACCCTGGGGGACCGGCCCCGGTCCGGGTCGGTCCCGGTTGCGCCCGGCGAAGCCGCCCCGCCCTGCGTCCGCTCACGAACGGCTGCCGTCGCCGAGCCTCTAGAATCGATGGCGGTCACTGTCTGCGGTGTCGGTGTCGCGGGTGGCCGGCGCGGAGGGCGGTGCGGGACGTGGGACCAGACGAGCGGGACGGGCTGTTCGAGCAGGCACGGGAGTGGTCGCGCCGGCCGGACACCTGGGCGGACGCCGACCGCCTCTGGGTGCGGGTGATCGACGCCTACCGGCAGGCGGCGCGCGCTCCACTGCAGTCCAGCCGGCACGACCAGCAGCAGTTGGCGCGGGCGCTGCGACGGCGCGGGACGCTGTTGTGCGCGCGCGGTCGGGCCGCCGAGGCGATGGCGCCCGGCGGTGAGGCGGTGGCGATCCTCGAGCGGGTGTACGACGCGGTGGCGGCCGAGGGCGGGAACGTCGCGGCCCCGCCCCGGGACGACGCGCTCGCGGAGCTGATCACCGCGTTGACCGGCCTCGCGGAGGTCGCGTTCGCGGCCGGTCAGCCGGCCACCCGCAGGGAGTTGCTGAGCCGGGCAGTCGCGGTGGGTCTGACAGCCGCCGGGGCCCCGGCGTCGGCTGGGCCCCGCACCCGGCGGGCACTGGGTACGGCGTACCACCATCAGGCGACCGCTCTGCTGCACCGCCACCTCACCCGACCGTCGTCGCTCGACGGCCTCCGGGACGCGGTGCTGGCGGCGTCGCGGGCCTGCGAGCTGCGTCAGGCGCTGCGCGACCCAGCGCGTCCGCTCAGCCTTCGGGAGCTGGCGGACACCTACGGGGTGTACGCGCGGTGCCTGGCCATGGTCGGCGACGTCGAGCGTGCGGGAGTGGTCCTGGCGCTGGGCGGTCGGCTGGTGCAGCTGTTGGGGCCGGCCGCCGAGCAGTCCGCCGAGAACCTCCGGGTGGCCGCCGGGTTGCTGGGCCGGGACGGCGTGCCCACGGGTGGCGTGGCCGGCGCACGTCGGTTCCCCTGGCGGCGGCGCTGATCCCTCCGACCAGTGCCCCCACCTTGCTCCCATCGGAATTGATCGATATTGTGCGCGCAGGCGCCGCCCCGCCTCAGACCACCACCGTCGATCCGAAGCGGGTTCAGCATGCGCACACTGAGACTTGTCACGACTCTGGCCGTCGCCGGCCTGCTCGCCGGTGGGGTGGCCCTGGTCGCCGCCACACCGGCCAGCGCGGCGACCGCCGTGTTCTCCGTGGCGAACAACTGGGGCAATGGCTACCAGGGGCAGGTCACCGTCACCAACGACACCTCCGCACCGATCACCAGCTGGCGGGTCGAGTTCGACCTGCCGTCCTCCTCGACCGTCAGCCAGTCCTGGAACGCGCAACAGACGAGCTCGGGCAGCCACTACACCTTCGCCAACGTGTCCTGGAACGGCACCCTCGCCGCCGGTGCCTCCACCTCATTCGGCTTCCTCGTCAACGGCACTGGCACCCCGGTCAACTGCACCGTGAACGGCGCGTCCTGCGCGGGCGGCCCGCCCCCGACCACGCCGCCGCCCACCACCCCGCCCCCGACCACCGGCACGCCGGTCGAACGGCACGGGCAGCTTCGGGTGTGCGGCACGACGATGTGCGACAAGTCCGGCGCCCGGGTGCAGCTGCGGGGCATCAGCAGCATGTGGCTCAACTGGGAGACCGCCCCGTACGCCGAGAACCTCTCCGCGCTGACCTGGATGCGGGACAACTGGAACCTCCAGGTGATCCGCGCGGCCATGGGTGTGGAGCCGGCGGGGGCGTACCTCAGCGACCCGGCCAAGGCGCGCGCGCAGGTGGAGACCATCATCAACAACGCGGTCACCGCCGGGGTGTACGTGATCGTCGACTGGCACGCGCACGAGGCGCAGAACAACCAGTCCCAGGCGGTGGCGTTCTTCGGTGACCTGGCCCGCCGGTACGGCAACCTGCCCAACGTCATCTGGGAGCCCTACAACGAGCCGCTCCAGGTCAGCTGGACCAACGTCATCAAGCCGTACCACCAGGCGGTGGTGTCCGCGATCCGTGCCGCCGACCCGGACAACATCATCGTGCTCGGCACCCCGACCTGGTCACAGGACGTGGACGTCGCGGCGGCCAGCCCGGTCACCGGCACCAACCTGATGTACACGCTGCACTTCTACTCCTGCACGCACGGGGCGTCGCTGCGCGCCAAGGGTGACGCGGCGATCCGCGCGGGTCTGGCGCTGTTCGTCACGGAGTGGGGCGCCAGTAACGCCGATGGTGGCCTCGACGGCCGGGCCTGCCTGCCGGAGGCGCAGTCCTGGATCGACTGGATGAAGGCGAACGGCATCTCCTGGACGGCCTGGAAGCTCGACGTCGGCACCGACACCACCAACTTGCTCAGCCCGGGAGCGCCGGTGACCGGCGGGTGGACCAACTACCTGCACGGCCACGCGCCGTTCGTGGTGACGAACATGAGGTGACCCCGGCCGCTCCATGATGGCCAGACACCGATGTCGGGGTATCCGGGCCGGCGGGATACCCCGACATCGCCGATTCCGTGTCGATCACGGTCGCCGTGGCCCCGGCCCCGGCCTCGGCCCCGGCCGTGGCCGTGGCCGTGGCGGTCGCGTCGGCGGGCGATATACCTGTCAGTCATATTCATACCTCTGAGGTATATCGCTCTCCACCGGTCCGACCCCGAGCGTCGTGCCCAGCCCGGTGCGCCGAGCGACCTGGTCGACAGCAGCGCGGTCGGCCCTCGGCCGCGACCCCACCCGCTGGCCGATCACCGTCGCTGAGCAGTCCGGACAGAACGGGCGCGTCACCTTAACGCGCCGGAAACACCCTCGGTACCAACCCTGGGAACGCTCGTCGGACAGTCGAGAGCACCGACACGCGAACCGGGGTGACCATGGCCGACAACACCACGAACGCGCCGACGTACGACGGGCCGGTGGGCCGGTCCGGCGACGGCCGGACGCTGCCCACCCCTCGCCCGAACGCGGTCCTGTCGCTGGACGACGGCGACCCGGCGGACCTGGCCACCATCGGCGTGGAGGAGGAGTTCCACGTCGTCGACCTGCACACGCGGGAGTTGGTGCCCCGCGCCGGGGAGTTGCTCGACCGGTTGCCGGCGGCCTCGTTCACCGCCGAGCTGCACCGCAGCGTGGTGGAGACCAACACCGCGGTCTGCCGCACCCTGGACGAGATTCGCGCCGAGCTGACCCGGCTGCGTCAGGCGGCGGTCCAGGTGGCCGACCGGGCCGGGCTGGGCATCGTGGCGGCCGGTACGGTGCCGCTGCGCGCCGACGGCGACCCCAGCGTCACACCCACCTCCCGGTACCGGCGGATGCTCGACGAGTACCAGCTGCTCGCCCGGGAACAGTTGATCTGCGGAGCGCAGGTGCACGTCGGCGTCTCCGACCGGGACCTGGCGGTGGCGGTCACCCGTCGGGTCCAGCCGTGGCTGCCGGTGTTGCTCGCGCTCTCCACCAGTTCGCCGTACTGGATGGGCCAGGACAGCGGTTACGCCAGCGTCCGGTCGCTGGTCTGGCAGCGCTGGCCCACCGCGGGCGACCCGGGCGAGGTGAGCAGCGCGGCGGACCATGAGGCGCTGGTCGCCGAGCTGATCTCCTCCGAGACCATCACCGACCCCGCCATGATCTACTTCGATGTCCGGCCGTCGGCGCACGTGCCCACCGTGGAACTGCGGATCACCGACGCCAACGCCGACGTGGAGACCATCGTCCTGCTCACCGGCCTGTTCCGGGCGCTCGTCCGGCGGGAGGTCGCCGCCCTGCGCGCCGGGGTGGAGCGGACGGCCGTACGACCACCGGTGCTGCGTGCCGCCGTGTGGCGGGCGGCTCGCTCCGGGCTGGAGGGTGACCTGCTCGACCTGCCCCGGTCGGCCCGACCGGTGCCCGCGGCCGAGGCGGTCCACCGCCTGGTGACCGACCTGCGCCTACAGTTGACGGCGACCGGGGACTGGGAGCAGGTCAGCGAGCTGACCCGGTACGCGCTGGAACGCGGCAGCTCCGCCGCGCGACAGCGGCGGGCGTACCAGCGACGGGGCCGGTTGGCCGACGTGGTCGACCTGCTGCTCGACGAGACCCGGGGCCGGGTCCGCGCGCCGCTGCCGGGCGCGCCCACACCGCCAGCGCTGCCCACGTACGCCGACGCCGGCGACGAGGTGTTCGGACCGGCCGGACCGCAGCCGGCGTACGCCCCGATGCTCGCGGCCCTGCGCCAGCTCGGCGCCGGCGCCCTGCGCCAACGCGAGCACGACCGGGACGAGGAGCAGCGGGCCCGGGGGGTGACGTTCAGCGTGGCCGGCGAGGCGAGCACCCGGCTCTTCCCGGTCGACCTGGTGCCCCGGGTGGTGCCCGCCGCCGACTGGCGGACGCTGCGCACCGGCCTGGTGCAGCGCGCCCGCGCCCTCGACGCGTTCCTGCGCGACGTCTACGCCGACCGGACCGTGGTGGCCGACGGCGTGGTGCCGGCGTGGGTGGTGGAGTCCTCGCCCGGACTGCGCCCGACCGGGGCGCTGATGGGCCGGCGAGGCACCCGCGCCCAGGTGTCCGGCACCGACCTCGTCCGGGACCCGGACGGCGGCTGGTACGTGCTGGAGGACAACCTGCGGGTGCCCTCCGGGCTCGGCTACGCGGTGCAGAACCGGCGGCTGACCCAGGCGGTGCTGCCGGAGCTGCCGGTGCCGGAGGATCTGCTGCCCGCCGACGAGACACCGGCGATGCTGTACCGGGCGTTGGTCGCCGCCGCGCCCGCCGCGGCCGACGACCCCGCCGTGGTGGTGCTCAGCAGCGGCCCCGGTGACCCGGCGTGGTTCGAGCATCGGCTGCTCGCCGACGAGATGGGGGTTCCGCTCACCGAGACCAGCGACCTGCTGGTGGAGGAGGGCCGGGTCCGGCTGGTCCGCGAGGGCTGCCGCCGCGAGGTCGACGTGATCTACCTGCGGATGGACGAGGAGGCGCTGCTGCACGCGCCGGGCGCCGACGGGGTGCCGCTGGGGTGGCCGCTGCTCGCCGCGGTGCACGCCGGGCGGCTCACGCTGGCCAACGCGCTGGGCAACGGTGTCGGTGACGACAAGGCGCTGTACGCGTACGTGCCCCGGCTGATCGAGTACTACCTGGGCGAGAAGCCGCTGCTGGGAGACGTGCCGACGTACCTGTGTGGGCTGCCCGAGCAGCGGGCCGAGGTGCTGGGGCGGCTCGACGAACTGGTGCTCAAGCCGGTCGACGGGTACGGCGGTGACCGGGTGGTGATCGGCCCCCGGGCCGAGGCGGAGGAACTCGACGCCGTCCGGGAGCAGATCCTCGCGGCCCCGCACCGGTGGATCGCCCAGGAGATGATCGCGCTGACCACCCACCCGGTCTTCGACGGCACGGCGCTGGCTCCCCGCCACGTCGACCTGCGGGCCTTCGTCTTCCTCGGTGACACCGCCGAGGTGGCGCCGGTGGCGCTGACCCGGGTGGCGCCGGCCGGCAGCATGATCGTCAATTCGTCGCGCGGCGGTGGGTCGAAGGACACCTGGCTGCTCGGTGGAGCCGACGAACCGTCGGTGTAACCGACGCTTGACCCACCCGTCATCGGGACGCAACCCGGTCCGCCAAGCCTGGACCGGTCAGCGGCCCCCAGCGGATCCAGCCGATGAGAGGTGCGTGCCATGTGCGGTATCGGAGGCGAGTTCCGCCTCGACGGAGCAGCACCGGACCTGGCCGCCGTCGAGCGGATGCTCCCCGACCTGGCGCCCCGAGGCCCGGACGGCGAGGGCCGGTGGCAGCGGGGGCCGGTCGCCCTGGTGCACCGCCGGCTGCGCATCATCGACCTGTCCGACGCGGGCGCCCAGCCGATGGTCGACCCCGAACTGGGCCTGGCCATGGTCTTCAACGGCTGCATCTACAACTACCGGGAGCTGCGCGACGAGCTGAGCACCGCGGGCTACTCCTTCCGGTCCACCTCGGACACCGAGGTGATCCTCAAGGCGTACCACCGGTGGGGGACGGCCTGCGTCGAGCGGCTCTACGGGATGTTCGCGTTCGCCCTGGTCGAGCTCGCCACGAACACCCTGGTGCTGGCCCGGGACCGGCTCGGCATCAAACCGCTCTACCTGGCTGAGGGGCCGGGCCGGGTGCGCTTCGCCTCGACCCTGCCGGCGTTGCTCGCCGCCGGTGACGTGGACACCGACCTCGACCCAGTGGCGCTGCACCACTACATGAGCTTCCACTCGGTGGTGCCGCCGCCGCGCACGATCCTCGCCGGGATCCGCAAGCTGCCGCCGGCCACCGTGCGGGTGATCACCGCGGACGGCCGGAGCACCGACACCACGTACTGGCGGCCCGAGTACAACCGGGCCGCGGCCCCCGCCATGTCCGCCGACGAGTGGCAGGAACGGCTCATGGCGGCGTTGCGCACCGCCGTACGACGGCGGATGGTCGCCGACGTGCCGGTCGGCGTGCTGCTCTCCGGCGGTCTCGACTCCAGCCTGATCGTCGCCCTGCTGGCCGAGCAGGGCCAGACCGGCCTGGCCACCTTCAGCATCGGCTTCGAGGCGGCGGCGGGGGAGAGCGGCGACGAGTTCCACTACTCCGACCTGATGGCCCGCCACTTCGGCACCGACCACCAGCAGATCCGCATCGGCGCGGAGCGGTTCGTCCCCGCCGTGCACCAGGCCATCGCGGCGATGAGCGAGCCGATGGTCAGCCACGACTGCGTCGCTTTCCACCTGCTCTCCGAGGAGGTCTCGCAGCGGATCACGGTGGTGCAGTCCGGGCAGGGCGCCGACGAGATCCTCGCCGGCTACGACTGGTACCCGCCGATGGCCAACGTGGCCCGCGCGGACGCCGTCGAGGCGTACGCCCGGGTGTTCTTCGATCGTCGCCACGACGCGCTGGGCGGGCACCTGGCGCCCGAGTGGATGCTCGACCACGACGCCAGCCTGGAGTTCGTCGCCGCGCACTTCGGCGCGCCCGGCGCGGACACCGCGTTGGACGCGGCGCTGCGGCTGGACAGCCTGGTGATGCTGGTCGACGACCCGGTCAAGCGGGTCGACAACATGACGATGGCCTGGGGGCTGGAGGCCCGGGTGCCGTTCCTCGACCACGAGGTGGTCGAGCTGGCCGCCGCCTGCCCACCCGGCCTGAAGCTGGCGCAGGGCGGCAAGGGTGTGCTGAAGGCGGCGAGCCGGGGCATCGTCCCGGACGAGGTGATCGACCGGCCGAAGGGCTACTTCCCGGTGCCCGCCATCCGGCACCTCTCCGGCCCGCTGCTCGACGACGTGCGGGACGCGCTGACCGCCCGACCGGCGCGCGAGCGGGGGCTGTTCCGCAAGGACTACCTGGAGGAGTTGCTGGACGCGCCGAACGCCCGGCGGACCACGCTGGGCTCCAACGCGCTCTGGCAGCTCGGGCTGCTGGAGCTCTGGTTGCAGCGGATCGGGGTTTAGATGAGCGTACGGATTGAGCCGCCGCGCACCACCCGGCGGGCCCGACCCGCGAGCCACCGGCCGGCGTCGCCGCCGGTGCCCACCAGCGAGGACTTCGCCCCCGCGCCGTCCCCCGACGGCCGCCGGGTGGCGTTCCTCTCCGACCGGGCTGGCACGCCCGCCGTGTGGGTCTGCGAGGTCGACGCGGGTGCGCCCGTCGCGTTGCCGGTCGGCGACGAGCCGGTCCTCGCGCTGAACTGGTCCCCGGACGGGCAGTGGCTGGCCTGTGTCGTCGCCCCCGGCGGCGCGCCCCGCACCGAGCTGTGGGTGCTGCGCCCGGACGGCACGCGACGCCACCAGGTCGCCGGGTTCGGCCGTCGTAGCGCCGCGTTGGCCGGCTGGTTGCCGCACGGCGCGCTGATGGCGGTCACCGAGACCGACGAGCAGGGGCAGGCGCTGCTGGTCGACGCGGCCACCGGGCACCGGCGGGTGCTCGCCCAGGGCGACCTGCTCACCCTCCTGGACGTGACCCCGGACGCCGGGGTGGCGCTGCTGCGTCGCGGCCCGCGCAACGCCCGCTGGCTGGAACTGCTCGACGTGGCCACCGGCGAGCGGCGGCGGCTGTTGCCGGACACCGGGCGGGGCAGCACCGACCAGGGTTGGTTCGGTCCGGACGGCACGAGCGTGCTGGCCCGCACCGACGCGTACTCCGAACTCGCCGCCCTGGTACGGGTCGACCTGACCCGACCGGAGCAGCCGCCGACCCGGCTCGCCGGGCGACCGGACGCCGAGCTGGAACACGTCACGCCCAGCGCGGACGGGCAGCGCGGTGCGCTGCTGTGGAACACCTACGGCGGGCGCAGCGAGCTGAGCCTGCTCGACTTCACCAGCGGGGTGCAGCGGGCCGTCACCGCCCCCGGCGAGGTGCTCGGCGACGCCGCCTTCGCCGCCGACGGCGGCCTGCTCTGCCTCACCGCGCAAGGGCCGGTGCAGCCCCGGGAGGTGTGGCTGGTCGACCCGTCGACCGGGGCGCCGCGCCCGCTGCGGCCGGACACCGCCCCGCGTACCGACGACGCCGGTGTCGCGCCGCAACTTCTCGACCTGCGCGCCCGCGACGGTCTGCCGCTCTCCGGCTGGCTCTACCGCCCGGCCGGGCCGGGCCCCTGGCCGACCGCGATCAGCCTGCACGGTGGCCCGGAGGCGCAGGAACGTCCCACCTACAACCCGCTGTTCCAGGCCCTCGTGGCGCAGGGCGTCGCGGTCTTCGCGCCCAACGTCCGTGGCTCGTCCGGGTTCGGCCGCTCGTTCGTCGCCGCCGACAACCTCGCCGGCCGCTACGGCGCTATCGCCGACGTGGCGGCCTGCGCCGACTTCCTCGTCGACGCCGGCGTCGCCCGACCCGGTCAGCTCGGCTGCCTGGGCCGCTCCTACGGCGGTTACCTGGTCCTCGCGGTGCTGGTGAACTTCCCCGGGCTGTTCGCCGCCGGGGTCGCCGAGTGCGGCATCTCCGACTTCCGGACCTTCTTCGCCGGCACCGAGCCGTGGATCGCCGCCGCCGCCGTCAGCAAGTACGGCGACCCGCAGCGGGACGCCGACCTGCTACGCGACCTCTCCCCGCTGACCCACATCGACCGGCTGGACGTGCCGGTGCTGCTGATCCACGGCGCCAACGACACCAACGTGCCGGCGGGCGAGTCGGCGCAGGTCGCCCAGGCCCTCGCCACCCGGGGCGTGCCGCACGGGCACCTGGTGCTCACCGGGGAGGGGCACGACTTCCTGGCGCGGGCCAACGCCGAGGCGGCCCGTACGGCCACCACCGGCTGGCTGACCCGGCACCTCGCCGCCACCGCGACCGTCGTCGGCTGAGGCGTTATCCTGCGCCGGTGGAGGTCGCGGCGCAGGGCGAGCGGTTGGCCGCGGACCTGGCTCGCTGGCTGGCCGAGGTGACCTTCGTCGACCTGGACACCGACGAGGTCACCGCGCGGGTGATCGACTCGGTGGTGCGGTGGGCTGAGGCGCAGGGCTGGCGGGTCTACCGGCGCGCGCCCAGCGTGCTGCCGTTGCCGCCGCCGCTGGAGCAGCGGCACTCGGTGCTCGACGTGGCGTGCGCCCGTCCCGACGGTCCGCCCGTCGTGGTGGAGGTCGACCACACCGATCGGGCCCGTACGGTGCAGAAGTTGCGCGCGGAGGCGGACGCCGGGCGGATCCCGATCTGGGTGCGCTGGGGCGTCGGGCGTTTCACCGCGCCGCCACCGCCGGTGCGGATGGTGACCGTGGAGGTGACCCGCCGGGCCGGGCCGGCCGGGCGCGGGCGTCTGCACAGCCGCGGCGGTGACCGCCCCGCCCCGGCCCACTCGACCGGCGGCGGCACGGTGACCCCGCAGGCGCTGCCGATCCCGCTGACCGACCCGGCGCCGGGCCCGGCCGAGGCCGCGGGTAAGGACACCGAAAGAGAATCGTAAGCGGGCTCCGGCAGAGTTCTGGGTGTCACCGGAGAGCACGACCGACAACCAGGAGATCCCGATGCGCAAGCTCGTCAACTCGACCTACATCACCCTCGACGGCGTCATCGAGAACCCGATGTGGACCGCACCGTACTTCGACGAGGAGGCCGCCAGCTTCGCCGGTGCGCAGACCGAGGAGGCCGACGCGATGCTGATGGGCCGGGCCACCTACGACGGCATGTCCGCCGCCTGGCCGAACATGGACGAGAGCGACCCCACCACGGGCGCCGCGTACTTCAACAACGTCAAGAAGTACGTCGCCTCGACCACCCTGACCAACCCCACCTGGAACAACACCGAGGTGCTCCAGGGCGATCTGGTCGAGGCGGTCACCGCGCTCAAGGCCCAGGAGGGCAAGGACATCATCCAGTACGGCTTCGGCTCGGTCACCGCCCAGCTGATCCGGGCCGGGCTGGTGGACGAGGTCCGGTTCTGGATCCACCCGGTGCTGGAGGGCGGCCCCAGCCTCAGCGCGCCGCTGACCGACGTCAAGGGGTCGTTCGACCTGGTCGACACCCGGGTGCACAAGAGCGGCGTGATCATCGCGTCGTACCGGCCGAAGACGACGGCCTGACCAGGGATCAGAGCTGAGCCCGGGCCTCGCTCGGGCTCAGCTGCGCGCCCTCGGCGAGCAACGCGTCGAAGCGCTCCGGCCCGAGCTCGGCCCGCAGTCGTGCGGTCACCCGGTCGGTGTCGTCGCGTTCGGCCGGCGCGGCGGGGGACTGCGCGGCGAGCCGAGCGGCGGCCGCGGCGCCCAGCAGCCGGGCGGCGACCTCGGGGGAGCGCACCGCCGCCGCCATCCCCTCCAGAGGGCCGACCGCGTCCCGCATCGTCGCCATCGCCTCGGCGACCTCGTACGCCTCGATGTGCAGGGCCAACGCGGCGTCCGGGTCGCCGCCCAACTCGACCGCGTAGCCCAGCTCCACCAGGATCATCGGCAGGTACAGCGCGGATTGGCTCTCTGCCCGGCCCAGGTCGGCGAGGTGGGCGAGGTGGGTGACGGCCAGGTCGAGCTTGCCGTCACGGCGGGCGGCCAACCCGAGGCTCATCTCCGCGAAGATCAGCGCGCCGGGCGAGCCCTGCTCCACCGCCAGGTCATACGCGCGTTCGGCCAGCTCGCGACCCTGGGCGTAGTCGCGGGTCTGCACGGCGAGCCAGGCCAGCCAGGACAGCTCGGCGCAGACCTGCGGCCAGAGCGCCAACTCCTCGGCCCAGCGCAGCCCTTCCCGGTGCAGCGCGGCGGCGCGCTCGTGCTCGCCGCGCATGTCGGCCAGCCCACCCACCCACTCGGTCGCTCGGAGCCGACCCCACCGGTCACCGAGGCCGGCGAAGAGCGCGGCGCTGCGGGTCGCGGTGCGCTCCAGGGTGGCCTGGTCACCGTTGGCGTGCGCGATGTGGGCCAGGGAGGTGAGCACCGCGGCCTCGGTCCACGAGTCGGCGGCGGTGGTGGGCAGCAGCTCCGACGCCAGGGCGAGGTCGCCGTGCTCGATCACCGCGTTGGCCGCGAACCAGGCGGCGTGGCTGTCCGGGTCGGCGGCCACCGCGGCGCGCACCTCGTCCGGTGCGATCGCCTCACCCTGCGACAGGGCGAAGCCCACCCGCCAGGGGGCCGCGCGGGCCTCCTGCTCCGGGTCGCCGGGCGCGGCCAGGGCTCGCCGTGCCTCGGTGAGCCGGCCGCGCAGAAGCCAGTACCAGCTCAGCGCGACCGCCAGGCGCAGCCCGCCACCGTGCGCCAGCGCCGACCGCAGGTTCGCCAGCTCGGCGTCGAGCAGCGCCAGCCAGCGTCGCTGGTCGGCCCCGCGCAGCCCGGGGTCGGCGCGTTCGGCCAGCTCGGTGTAGTAGGCGGCGTGCCGCGCGCGTACGTCGTCGGCGTCGGTCAGGCGCTCCAGGCAGAACGCGGCCACCGATTCGAGCAGCCGGTAGCGGGGGGCCGTACCCGAGTCGTCGAGCACCACCAGCGACCGGTCCACCAGCCGGGCAAGGGCGTCCAGGTCGGTCCGGCAGACGTGTTCGGCGGCCTCCGGGGTGCAGCCGTCCGGGAACACCGCCAGTCGGGCGAGCACCGCGCGGTCGGTCTCGTCGAGGAGGTCCCAGCTCCAGCCGATCACGGCGGTCAGTGTCCGCTGCCGGGGTGGCACGTCCCGCTGCGCGGTGGTGAGCAGCCGGAACCGGTCGTCGAGCCGGTCCACCACCCCGCGTACGCCCAGCGCGCGGACCCGGGTCGCGGCCAGCTCCAACGCCAGCGGCAGACCGTCGAGGCGGCGGCACAGCTGGGCCACCGCGGCGGCGGTCTGCCCGTCGAGGCGGAAACCGCGCTGCTGGGCGGCGGCGCGGGCGGCGAACAACTGGGCCGCCGCCGAGCGTCGGACCGCGTCCAGGTCACCGTCGTCCGGCACGGGCAGTGGGGGTACCTCCCAGAGCAGCTCACCGGTCAGCCCGAGGGGCTCTCTGCTGGTGGCCAGCACGCTCACCCCGGGCACGTCGCGCAGCAGCCGGGCGACCAGTTCGGCGACCGGCTCGATGACGTGTTCGCAGTTGTCCAGCACGAGCAGCAACTGCCGGTGCCGCAGGGCCGTGACCACCCGGTCGGCGGGGGACAGGGTCGGGCCGGCGGCCTCGTGGGCGCCCAGAGCGCCGAGCACCTGTTCGGCGACGCGCCCGTCACCGGCCGGGAGCGGGGCCAGCTCGACCAGTCGGACGCCGTCCGAACAGGACGCCGCGCGGGCCGTCTCGGTGGCCAGCCGGGTCTTGCCGACGCCACCCGGCCCGACCAGCGTGACCAGCCGCTGCCGGGGCAGCAGCGACCGTAGCTCGGCCAGCGCCTCGGCCCGCCCGATCAACTCGTCGAGCTGGGCCGGCAGGTTGTTCCGGATGATCGCCGCCTTCGGCGGGGCGTTCAGGCCGGCGTCCTGTTCGAGGATTCTGCGGTGTAGGGCGACCAGCTCGGGGCCGGGGTCGAGGCCCAGGTCCTCGGCGAGTCGGGTCCGCAGGTCGGCGTAGCTCTCCAGCGCCTCGGACTGGCGGCCGGCCGCGTACAACGCGCGTAGCTGCACCGCCCGCAGGCCCTCGCGCAGCGGATGCTTGGCGACCAGCTTGGCCAGGTCCGCGGCCACCAGGTCGTGCTCACCCCGGGCCAGTCGGGCCTGCGCCAGTCGCTCCTGTACGACAAGGCGCTGCTCGGCGAGTCGGGCCGCCTCGGCCCGTACGAACTCGGCGTCGGCCACGTCGGCGTACGCTTCGCCGCGCCACAACGCGAGCGCCTCGGTCAGCCGCTCGACGTCGGCGCAGCGGGCCAGCTCGTCGAAGCGGCCGGCGTCGATCGCGTCGACCCGCAGCAGGTAGCCCGGTGGCCGGGACTCGACCAGCTCGCGGGCGCCCGGCTCGGCATCGTTGAGCGCCTTGCGCAGCTGCGACACCCGCACCTGAAGGGCGCCGGCCGGGTTGGCGGGGGCGTCGTCACCCCACAGGTCGTCGATGAGACGGTCCGCCGAGACCACCTGGTTGCGGTTGGCCAACAGGTCGGTCAGCAACGCCCGCACCTTGGTGCCGGGCACCACCACCGGCTCGCCGGCGTCCGTGGTCACGGCGAGCGGCCCGAGCACCCCGAACTGCACGGCGGTCATCCTAGTACCGGCAACGTGACCCAACGCGCACCGTGCGGGCATGGCTGGCCCGCGCGGACCAACTCCGCGATCTTGCGCGAACTGAGGTGAGATAAAGGCGTGAAAGCCGCAGGACGGCCACACACAGTGCAAGATCGCGGGGAGGGTGGCGGTCCTGGTCGTGGCGTGTGGCCGAATTAACGGGTAGAAACATCTCAACCCCTTCCGGTCCGGCCCAACCTCCGGCGGCAAGGGTCAGAGAGCGCTCTCACCGCCCCCAGCTGCGCCGGATGTACGCCCGGCCAGCGGAGAGGACGAACCACATGACAACCCCGTCCCGAGACGTGCGCCGGAGATCCGGTCGTACCCTCCTGCTCGCTCTGGCGTTGGCCACCGCCACCACGATGACCAGCACGGCGGCCGTCGCCGGCCGCCCGACGCACGGCGCACCCGACTTCGGCCCGAACGTGACGATCTTCGACCCGTCCATGCCGGTCGGTGAGATTCAGCAGACCCTCGACGCGGCGCACGCCCGGCAGGTCGACAACGAGATGGGCACCGAGCGGCACGCCTACCTGTTCAAGCCGGGCAGGTACGGCACGGCCGCGCAGCCGTTGCAGGCCAAGGTCGGCTACTACACCGAGGTGTCCGGCCTGGGCGCCTCGCCCACCGACGTCACGATCGACGGCAAGCTGGAGGTCTACAACCGCTGCCTGGCCGACGGCGGCACCGGCAACTGCCTCGCGCTGGTCAACTTCTGGCGCACCCTGTCCAACCTCTCGCTCACCATCAACGCGGCCGGTCAGGACGACTGCCGGTCGTCGGCGAACTTCTGGGCGGTCTCCCAGGCGGTCTCGATGCGCCGGCTGAACATCGGCGGCGGTGGTCTGTCGCTGATGGACTACTGCACCGCCGGCCCGCAGTACGCCAGCGGCGGGTTCATCGCCGACTCACGGCTGCCGGCCACGACGAACGGCTCGCAGCAGCAGTGGCTGACCCGCAACAGCGAGGTCGGCAGCTGGTCCAACGCGGTGTGGAACCAGGTGTTCGCGGGGGTCGAGGGCGCGCCGGACGACGCCACGTTCCCCGACCCGCCGTACACCACCCTGGAGACCACGCCGCTCAGTCGGGAGAAGCCCTACCTCTTCGTCGACGGCAAGGGTCGTTACCAGGTGCGGGTGCCCGCCGCGCAGCGCGACAGCAGGGGCGTCTCCTGGGCCGACGGTATGACGCCGGGGCGGACCATCGGGATCGGCGACTTCTTCATCGCCAAGCCGTCCGACTCGGTGCGGGTCATCAACAGCCAGTTGGCGCGCGGCAAGCACCTGCTGCTCACGCCCGGCACGTACGACATCGCGCGCAGCATCGAGGTCCGGCGTCCGAACACCGTGGTGCTCGGCATCGGGCACGCCACGCTCACCGCCGTGAACGGAGCGATCCCGTTGGACGTGGCCGGTGTTCCCGGGGTGATCGTCGCCGGTGTCACGATCGACGCCGGCCTGGTCGAGTCGCCGGTCCTGCTGCGGGTCGGACGCCAGCACGGCCGCGACGTGAGCAGCCCGCACAACCCGACCACGCTCTCCGACGTGTACTTCCGGGTCGGTGGCCCGCACATCGGGCGGACGAACACCGCGCTGGAGGTCAACAGCGACAACGTGCTCATCGACCACACCTGGGTGTGGCGCGGCGATCACGGCGTCGAGGGCTTCACCGAGGGCGTCAACGGCGACACCGATCGCTGGCGCACCAACACCGGTCGCTACGGCGCCGTCATCAACGGCGACCATGTGACCGCGACCGGCCTCTTCGTCGAGCACTTCCAGCGCCACAACACGGTCTGGAACGGCGAGCACGGCACCACGATCCTCTACCAAAACGAGCTGCCGTACGACCCGCCGACGCAGGCCGACTGGATGAACGGCGCGGTCGAGGGCTGGGCCGGGTACAAGGTCGGTGACCGGGTGCGTCACCACACGCTGTACGGCGGCGGGGTGTACGTCTTCAACCAGAACAACCCGTCGATCCACACCGAGAACGGCTTCGAGGTGCCGAACCGGCCGGGGGTGCGGCTGCACCACATCATGACCGTCAACCTCAGCGCCGGCACGATCGACCACGTCGTCAACGGCGTCGGGGACGCGGCCGACATGACCAAGATCGGTGCTCCGGTCTACCTGAGCCAGTACCCGAACCCGTAGCGGGGATCGGGCGTACCGACGGGGCCGGAGCCGGCAATGGCTCCGGCCCCGTCGTGCGTGGCGCGGCGAGAATTCGCGTCGACGGTCTTGAATTCCTACTGACTCGGTAGGAAAATAGGCGAATGCCGGTTGGTCCGTTCCTCACCTCGCGTCGGGTCGTCGACCTGATGCGGACCGCCAGCCAGCTCTGTCCGGGCGCACCCGGCGCCGCCTGAGCGCCGCAGCACCACACTCCTCCTCCGGCCGCACTGCCGGCTCACGCGTCGACCCGGGACCCGTGCGTACCGGCGCGGCTCCGCACGTCCGTCACCGCACATCCGACCGATCCGGCATCGCCGGACCGGTTCCCAACCATGGAGTACGCCATGACAGCTGACCAGCCACCGCCCACCCCACCGACGGCCGGGGAGTCCCGGCTCGCGTTCAACGAGGACTGGGTGGCGACCATCCTCGGCCTGGCCCTGCTCGCCCTGGTCCTGCTCGGTGCCATCCCCGCCGGGTTGGTGCCCTGATGACCGCCGACGCGACCCGTACCGGCACAGAGCCCGGCACGGCCAACGCCACCCGGGTCGACGACGCGCCCGCCCACGACGTGGTCGAGCCCAGCAGTTCGTCGAGCACCGCCGACCCCGCCGAGCCGACCACGGTGGCGCGGGACGGGACGTTCTGGGCCTGGACGGTGCTCGGCCTGCTGATCGTGGTCGGTCTCGCCGCGCTCACCCGCTACCTGGAGCAGAACGTCCCGGCCTGGGCCGAGGGCACCGCCGTCGCGGACATCGGCGCGGCGATCGAGTATCCGGTCTACGCGATCCTGCTCGGCCTGCTCGGCAACGTCGCGGTCACCCTGCTCGGATGGCGGGACCGGATCGTCGCCGCGTTCCGGACCGAGTTCTTCATCAAGACCGGTCTGGTGCTGCTCGGGGCGTCGATCAACCTGGCCGTCATCGCCAGCGCCGCCGGCCCGGCGATCGCCCAGGCGATCCTGCTGATCAGCGGGGTCTTCGTGTTCACCTGGTGGTTGGCCGGCAGGTTCGGCCTCGACGACAAGCTGCGGGCGCTGCTCGCGTCGGCGGTGTCGATCTGCGGGGTCAGCGCGGCGATCGCCGCCGCCGGCGCGGTGCGGGCGCGCCGCGAGCAGCTGGCCTACACGGCGAGTCTGGTGATCGTCTTCGCGCTGCCGTCCATCTTCGTCCTGCCCTGGTTGGCCGACGTGATCGGGCTCTCCGACGCGGTGGCCGGCGCCTGGATCGGCGGCAACATCGACACCACCGCAGCGGTCACCGCCGCGGGAGCGCTCGCCGGTGAGGAGGCGCTCCAGATCGCCAGCATCGTCAAGGTCACCCAGAACGCCCTGATGGGCGTGGTCGCGGTCGCGCTCACCGCGTACTTCACCCTGCGGGTGGAACGACGGCCCGGCGCGGCCCGACCGGGTGTCGGTGAGCTGTGGGCGCGGTTCCCCAAGTTCGTCCTCGGCTTCATCGCGGCCTCGGTCATCGCCACCTGGTACCTCGATGCGGCTGGCGCGGACGGCAAGGCGACCATCGCCGTCGTCAACGACCTGCGCGTCTGGTTCCTGATCCTGGCCTTCGTCAGCATCGGCCTGGAGGTCCGGGTCGCGTCGCTGCAGGAGGCAGGTTGGCGACCGGTGGTGGTGTTCGCCAGTGCCACCGTGTTCAACCTGGCGTTGGCGCTCGGCCTGGCGTCCCTGCTGTTCCGCAACTTCTGGGCCTGAGTCGGGCGGTCGTCCGCACCCGCGCGGACGTTTGGGGCCGGAGCCATGCTGGCTCCGGCCCATCACCGTCAGCGGGGTGGTGTCGTCGAGGTGGTCGGCGCGCGGTGCGACCGAACCGGTCGGGCTTGGGCTGGCGGCGCGGCCCGCGCGTCGATGCCGTGCGCACCCGCTGCCGGTCTTGAGCCCGATGGAAGGCCGTTGGCGAGCACGGTGGCGTGGACGGCGCCGCGGGGTCGTCTCGATCCCAGCCAATGGCGCACGACCAACGCGGCGCCGCCAGCGGACAGCAGCAGCACCTCCACCGCGATGTAGCGACGCACGTCACCGCCGCTGAGCAGGGAGCCGACCACCGCGCCGCCGATGATGCCGACCGGCAGCACGGCCCAGGGCCAGAGTAGGAACGCACCCGCACACAGCACGCCGATGGCGGCAGCCAGCCCGACCGGCCCGGGTAGCAGGGTGACCACGGTCAGCACTCCGCCCAGCCCGGTGCCGGCGAGCAGCACACTGGGCGCGACGATTGGCGCTCTCATCGCGGCAACCCCACCAACAGGGAGCGCAGCTGCGCACCTCGTGCCGACCAACTGTTGCGGGTGGCGACCTCCCGGCGTCGGGCGGATTCGTCTGGTGCGCTGGCGCGGTCCAGCGCGTCGGCCAGCGCCGCGCCGAAGCTCGGCGGGTCGGCGGCGAAGGCGATGGTGTCGGCCAGCGCCCGCAGCGCCGGCAGTGGCGTCGCGACGACAGGCTTGCCGAGGGCCAGGTACTCGTAGCACTTCTGCGGGTGCAGGTAGTCGGCCAACCCGCCCACCCGGTGGGGGATGATGGTGACGTCGCAGGCCCGCAGGATGCCCGGGACGTCCGCGAAGCGGACCGCGTCGACCAGCTGCACATTGGACAGGCCCGCGAGCGGGGCGCGGCCGCCCCGGGTCGACGGGCCGATCAGGACGAACGTCCACTCGGGGTGTGCGCGCGCCACCGCGGCGACCAGGTCCGCGTCGAAGGCCCGGGTGTCGATCGCGCCGCTGTAGCCGATCAGTGGTCGGCGCAGGCTGAGCAACCAGGGCGCGACCGGGCCGTCCGGCGAGAAGCAATCCGGGTCGCATCCGTTGGCCAGCACCACCGGTGCCGGGTCGCAGGCGGGCATCCGGTCGGGTAGCGCGGTGGAGGAGGCGAGGACGAGGTCGGCGGCGCCGACGGCGGAGCGCAGCGCGCGGCGCAGATGCCGCCGGTTCCAGGGTCGGGTGAACGTCCAGTCCAGGTCGGTGGCGTCGTAGACGACGGCAGACGCGTCCAGCCGGGCGGCGACCGGCGCGGCCAGGTCCTCGTCCAGCCACAGCAGTCGTACCGACGCCGCCTGCCGCCGGAACCACCGGCGCAGCAGGCTCGCAGCCAGCCAGCGGTTGACCCGGTTGACCGGAGGCAGGTGCCGACCGAACGGCAGCAGCGCCGGTGCGGCGCACTGCCACAGACCGTCGGCCACCTGCCGGATCTGGACGCGCCAGCGGGGGAGGTGCCCGGCCGGGTCGACGAAGAGCACCCGATGGTCGACGGTCAGCTCGCGGGCCAGCGCGTGCTGCCGGTGGGCGCCGTTCGCCCACGGCGTGCCGCTGAAGATGACCACCCAGTCGCGGTCCTCGGCGGGCGGCACGACCGCCGCGGCCGCCGGTTGCAGAGTGGTTGTGTGCTCAGCCACGGCCCGACCGTTCCATCGGCCGTGGCGCGCCGGCTGGCAGCAACTCGTCCTCGCCGAGGCGGCCGAGCACCGGGCGGGCGCGCTCGTCGTCGAGTCGCAGCAGGCGGGCGCCGGCGTGCCGATCCAGCCAGCCCCGCAGCGCACCGGCCGCGATCCGCCGGTTGATCCAGTTGACAAGCGGCACCGAGTCGCCCAGCGGCAGTGCGGTCGGTGCGACGGCGTGCCAGGCCGCCGAGCCGATCGGGGTCACCTTGCACCGCCAGCGCGGCCGGCGTCCCGGCGGGTCGACGAAGAGCAACCGTTGCCCGGGCGCCAACTGTCCCAGCACCGTCGCATGCCCGTCGACAGACCATCGGGTCCGGCTGAACAGCACCACCCAGTCGCGGGTGTCACCGTCGGGCAGCGGACCGACGTCGCCGCGCAGCGCGGCGAGTAGGTCGCCCAGGCCCAGCTGTACGGATCGACCGAAGAGTCGCTTGACCAGGTGGTCGGCGAGCAGCGCGGCCCGGAACACCGGCAACCGGTACCGGGGCTGGGTCATCCGCAGATACCCGACCAGGCTGCCCAGCAGGTGTCGAAAGCGGATGGTCGGCCCGAGCAGCCGGGAGGACGCGCCACGGCTGTGCGTCACCACCGCGTCCGGAAGCATCCACAGCTCGTGCCCGGCCTGGTCGAGCCGCCGCGCGAGGACTGCGTCGTTCCAGTAGACGGGGAACGTCTCGTCGAAGATGGTCTGCTGTCCGAGCACCTCGCGGCGCAGCAGCATGCAGCTGCCCGAGGCGAGTCGCCGGGGACGGCTGAAGTCCTCGCCCCGCATCTGGAACCGGTGCAGTGCCTGGCGGAACCCGGGCAGTCGACGCAGCGCGGTCACCAGGGCGATGGTGGCGGTGAAGCTGGGCTGTTGGACGTAGTGCTGCTGGAAGGTGCCGTCCGGGTTGAGGTAGAGCGGGCTGACCCCTGCGATGTCCGGCCGCTCCCGCAGATGGTCGACCATCCGGGACAGCGCGCCCGGGTGGAACCGGATGTCGCTGTTGAGCAGCAGGATCAGCTGCCCATCCGCCCGGCGGTACGCCTGGTTCACGGCGGCGGCGAGCCCGGTGTTGTGCTTGTTGCGGATCAGTCGGACCCGGGGTTGGTCGGCGAGCAGGCCGGCCGAGCCGTCGGACGAGCCGTTGTCGACGGCCACCACCTCGTAGTCCAGCTCGGGGTCGGCGGTCGACGCCAGCGACTCCAGGCACTGTCGGGTCTGCTCGCGGGTGTTCCAGCTGACCAGCAGTACCGACAGCAGCGGAGCGCTTATCACGCCACCCCCCGGTTGTCGCGGCGGCGGACCCGCAGTCTCTCTCAACACGCCGTCCTCCCTCTCCGTCCGGTGCTCCCAGGGCATGCCGGTGGACACCCCCGGGAAGAAGATACTAGCGATAAGGGTTGAACAGTGATGAATAGGTGAAATGGGAATATATGTATTAAAACTCGCATATCTACGTAAGGCATTCGGGCTTATCGTCCGTTTAGCGCTCTTTGCTGAGCTACGGTCGTGTGCGGCCGTCTGGTTGCCGCAGCGGGCCGACCGTTCCGTCGTTCGAAGGAGTCCGACATGGAGCTGCCCGTTACCGCCGTCGTTGTCGACCCGCCGACGGACCTGATTCCCGGGCGCGTGCTGGTGACCGGGGG
Source organism: Micromonospora sp. BQ32 (assembly GCF_059358895.1). Classification (NCBI taxonomy): domain Bacteria; kingdom Bacillati; phylum Actinomycetota; class Actinomycetes; order Micromonosporales; family Micromonosporaceae; genus Micromonospora; species Micromonospora sp. BQ32. Next base: position 371,582 of record NZ_JCADBI010000001.1, read on the forward strand.
CGCCGGCTTCATCGGCAGTCACGTGGTCGCCCGGCTGATGCTGATGGGCAGTCAGGTCCGGGTGCTCGACAACTTCTCCACCGGGCGGATCGAGAACCTGGCCGACGCCGCGTACGGCGGACTGACCGAGGCGGACGTGGTGTCGGGTGACATCCGTACGCCGGAGGGCGTCGAGGTCATCCACCAGTGGCAGCCGGACGTGGTGGTGCATCTCGCCGCACAGCCGAGCGTTCCCGCGGCCCGCCGCTCACCCCTGTACGACGCCGACGTGAACGTGTTCGGCACCGTCAACGTGCTGGAAGCCTGCGCCCGCGGCGGCGTACGGCTGGTCATCAACGCGTCCAGCAGCGCCATCTTCGGCAGCGTCGCCGCCCACGAGTTGCCGGTCCGCGAGGACCATCCGATCGCCCCGGTGAGCCCGTACGGCGTCAGCAAGGCCGCCGGTGTGCACTACCTCGACTGGTACGGGCGTCAGCACGGCCTGGCGTACACCTCGATGGTTTTCGGGAATGTCTACGGGCCCCGGCAGGAGGGCAGCGACTGCGGCGTGGTGTCCCTGATGGCCGATGCGCTGCTCGGGGGCCGGCAGGTGGTGATCTACGACGACGGTACGCAGACCCGGGATTTCATCCACGTCAGCGACGTCGCCGAGGCGGTCGCCGTCGCCTGCCACCACCCCGGAGTGGGGATGGTCAACATCGCCTCGGGTCGGCAGACCAGCGTCAACGAGGTGTACGACACGGTCCGGGAGGCGTCCGGCGTCGGCAACGCGGCCCGTTACGAGCCGCTGCCCTGGCCCGGCGAGGTGCGCAACATGGCACTGGACACCAGGAAGGCCCGCGAGCTGCTCGGCTGGTACCCCAAGATCGGCTTCACCGAGGGCGTACGGATGACGGTGCGCGACGCCCGCCGTCGTCAGGCCGGCAGCCAGATCCTGTCCCCGGTGCGGGCGCTGGAGCGGGCCATCAGCCACTGACGACCCAGCGCGTAATTCCCGTCATCTGATCGGGATTTTCATCGATCAGTCTAACTCTTGCGGGTCGGCATCCACTGCTGCCACGATGGCCGTCAATGCCTTCCGTCCCGAAGGAGTGGTCGTCATGGCGGTCTCCCGCCGCAGGTTCGTCACATCGGTGCTGGCCGGGTCCGCCCTCGCCACCGCCTCCACCACCGAGCTGCTCACCAGCATGTCCAGCCCCGCGCACGCCGCCAGCCCTCCGGGGGACGTGGTCGGCAAGGTGACGGTCGGCTACCAGGGCTGGTTCAGCGCCCCGGGCGACGGGGCGCCGATCGGCGGATGGTGGCACTGGGGCCGCGACCGGTTCCAGCCGCCCTCACCCGCCAACACCACCATCGTGTCCTGGCCGGACATGCGCGAGTACACGCGCAGCTATCCCACCGCGTACCCCAACCTGGGCAACGGCCAGCCGGCCACCCTCTTCTCCTCCTACGACCAGCAGACGGTGGACACCCACTTTCGCTGGATGCAGGAGAACGGCTGCGACACCGCCGCGCTGCAACGGTTCAACCCGATGGGCGACGAGGGCCCGACCCGCGACGCGATGACCCAGAAGGTCCGCTCCGCCGCCGAACGGCACAACCGCAAGTTCTACATCATGTACGACGTCACCGACTGGCTGACCTTCCAATCGGAGATCAAGACCGACTGGACGACGAAGATGGCCGCGCACACCGCGTCCTCCGCGTACGCCCGGCAGAACGGCAAACCGGTCGTCTGCATCTGGGGATTCGGCTTCAGCGAGCCCAGCCGACCCTTCACCCCCGGGCCCTGCCTGGAGGTCATCAACTGGTTCAAGGCGCAGGGCTGCTACGTCATCGGTGGCGTGCCCACCTGGTGGCGGCAGGGCATCGAGGACTCCCGCCCCGGCTTCCTCGACGTCTACCACGCGTTCCACGCGATCTCGCCGTGGATGGTCTACCGGGCCAGGACTGTCGAAGAGCTCGACTCGTACTACAACAACGTCAACGTCGGCGACATGGCCGACTGTGCGGCGCGCGGTATCGACTACCTGCCCTGCGTGATGCCCGGCGACCTCGCCGGGGGCCACCGCAAACACGGCGACTTCTACTGGCGGCACATCTACAACATGGTCCGACTCGGCTCCCAGGGCCTGTACGTGTCCATGTTCGACGAGTACAACGAGGGCAACCAGATCGCCAAGACGTCCGAAACGCAGGCCACCACCCCGGCCGGCGCGAACATCCGCGCCCTGGACGAGGACGGTGTCGCCTGCTCCGCCGACTATTACCTGCGGATCACCGCCGACGGCGGCCGGATGCTCAAGGGGCAACTCGCGCTCACCCCCGTCCGTCCCACCCCACCGATGGTCGGCACCCCGCCACCGGTCACCGGAAACCTGGCCGCCGGCCGACCCACCTCGGCCAGCAGCCAGAACGGCCCGTTCCCGGCGTCGAACGCGGTGGACTCCGACACCGGCAGCTACTGGGAGAGCGGCGGAGGCTCCTTCCCGCACTGGTGGCAGGTCGACCTCGGCGCCAGCCACCAGGTCAACAAGCTCGTGCTGCGGCTGCCCGCAGGCTGGGGCGCGCGCACCCAGACCATCACCGTGCAGGGCAGCGTCAACGGCAGTACCTTCGCCACCATCGCCGCGGCCTCCGCGTTCACCTTCGACCCGGCGACCGGCAACACCGTCACCCGCACGCTGACGACCACCACGGCCCGCTACGTCCGCCTCAGCATCGGCGGCAACACCGGCTGGCCGGCCGCCCAACTCGCCCAGGTCGAGGTGTACGCCGGGACCACCGTCCCGGACAACCCGCCGACCGCGCCGAGCGGCCTCACGGTCACCGGCAAGACGTCGACAAGTGTGTCGCTGGCCTGGACGGCCTCCACCGACGACACGGGGGTCACCGGTTACCAGGTACGCCAGGGCGGCACTGTGGTCGCCACCGTCACGGGAACCACGGCGACAGTGAGCGGACTCAGCCCGTCCACCGCGTACACCTTCACCGTCACGGCGCGCGACGCGGCCGGCAACACCTCCGGCGCGTCCTCGGCGGTCACCGTCACCACGGACGCCGCGGCCAACGCGGACCTCGCCCGGGGGCGGTCCACCACGGCCAGCAGCCACGTCCAGAGCTACGCCTCCGGCAACGTGGTCGACGGTGACGCGAACAGCTACTGGGAGAGCGCCAACAGCGCGTTCCCGCAGTGGGTCCAGGTCGATCTGGGTTCCTCGCGCACGGTCGGGCGGGTGGTGCTGAAGCTGCCGCCGTCGTCGGCGTGGGGGAGTCGGACACAGACCCTCTCGGTGCTGGGCAGCACCGATGGGGGGAGCTTCGGCACGCTGGTCGGAACGGCGGGGCGGACCTTCAACCCGGCCACGGGTAATCAGGTGACGCTCACGTTCACCGCCGCGCAGGCGCGCTACGTGCGGATCTCCGTCACCGGCAACACCGGCTGGCCGGCCGGACAACTGTCGACCCTGGAGGTGTACGCCAGCTGACCGAAGTGTCGGGCGGCCACCGGGCGAGGAGCGGTGGCCGTCCGCCCCCGCGAGCAGCACACCTTTCAGACCAGACGTCCGGCCAGATTGAAACCTGCCGTCGCCCCCGCGTCACTCCTCAATCGGGCACAGGGGCAGGTGGCGCAAGGTCGTGAGCAGCCCACATCTTGTCCGAATTATCCATACTTACGTGTAATGGCCGATAAGGTCAGGCTGCCTTCTCGACGGTCGGGAAGGGTGAATGAGCAGAGGCGAAAACGTGAGACTAACCCGGCGAATTTCTGCCACCGGAGCGATGGCGATCGCCGTCGGTGCGGTAGCACTGTCCAGCGCAGCCCCGGCGCTCGCCGCGCCCGGCGACGCCAGCGCCCGTGGCGTCGTGGTCGACCTGTCCGCAGCCGTGGCCGGCGTTCCGGTGATCACGGCCGACGTGGTCATCGGCAGCGCGACCGCACCCGCCGGCGGCGGAACGGACACCGACACGGCTTTGGCGATCACCATCCCAGGCGCCCTGGGCGTGACAGCCTCGGGCACAGTGGTCGAGGTAAGTGCCACCCGGGGCGAGACGGCATCATCGGCCAACGCCGAGATCGCTGACCTGGCTCTGGCCGTCCTCGGCACGCCCGTAATCGACGCCGAGGTGATCACCGCGGCGGTCAACTGCCCGCAGACCGGCGCGCAGACAGCGGACACCACCTTCACGGGGCTTGAACTGTTCGGCGAGCCGGTAACCCTGGTGCCGAACACCCCCGGCGTCAGTGCAACCGCAGCAGTCACGGTCCCGGGCCTGGTTGGCGCTGCGTTGAACGCGACGCTCACCAACGTCGAAACCGTGACTGAAGACGGTGCTGTCGCCATCGCCGTGCAGGCGACCCTACGGTTGACAGGCACCGTTGTCGGCGGGCCACTGCTGGACATCCCCGTCGGTACCGTCATCCTCGCCGAGGCGCGCTGCGAGCGTCCGCTTGGCCCCTCGCCGACCCCGACGCCGACGCAGCCCACGCCATCGCCGACCCAGCCGACTGCGCCTCCCACGGATGGCCCGACCCAGCCTCCGACGGTCAGCCCCAGCCCGGTCCTTCCCGTGACCGGCGAGGACACGACCCAGCTGTGGTGGCTGTTCGGCATCGGCACCGCGATGGTGACCCTCGGTGGCGCCGCCTCGCTGATCATGCGGCGGCGCCGCACGTCACCGATCGCGTGACGTCAGTCCTCTGAACTAAGTCACCGTGAGGGGTTTCCGGCCACAGGCCGGAAACCCCTCACTGCTTGACCTGGGATGCAGGCGGTCAACATTGGTCAACCTCTGGCGCTGCCGGTCCACCGTCGACGGCCTGGCGACGGCATGATCTTGCTACCGACCGCAGGTCGTCCGCCGGGTGGATGGTGCGCACCGGGTCGGGCACCGGCCCTCGGGGCTGCCACTCGCGGGGGTAGCCGAGGGAAACCTCCTCGAAACGCACCCCGTCATGGAATGTGGCGCGGGGGATGTGCAGGTGCCCGTAGACCACTGTGGCGGCGTCGAAGCGCAGGTGCCAGTCGCTGGTGCGGACGGTGCCGCACCACTGGGCGAACAGCGGGTACCGCAGGATGTCGGTGGGTTCCCGCACCAGCGGGTAGTGGTTGACCAGCACCGTCGGCAGCGCTGGGTCGCGCTCGGCCAGCCGGCGTTCGGTCTCGGCGACCCGGGCCGCGCACCACGCCTCCCGGCTCGGGTACGGGTCGGGGTGCAGCAGCGCCTCGTCGGTGCACACCACCCCGGCCGCGTACGCCAGGTCCAGTGACTCCTGCTGGGTGCGTGCCTCCGGCACCCGGAACGTGTAGTCGTAGAGCACGAAGAGAGGGGTGATGGTGGCCGGGCCGCCGTCGCCGTCCCACACCGGGTACGGGTCCTCCGGGGTGACCACCCCCAGCCGCCGGCACATCCGGACCAGCTCGCGGTAGCGCTCCTCACCGCGCAGCGTGACCGGGTCCCGCGGCGGCGTCCACAGCTCGTGGTTGCCGGGCGCCCAGATGACCCGCGCGAACCGACTGCTCAGTAGCCCGAGCGCCCACTCGATGTCGGCGAACCGGTCGGCGACGTCCCCGGCGACGAGCAGCCAGTCGCCGTCGTTGTCGGGGTGCAGCTCCTGCACGAACGCGCGGTTCTGCGGGTGCCCGACGTGCAGGTCGCTGACAGCCCGTAGTCGGGGCGGAAGGCTCACGCTCCGAGGCTAGGCGGTCGCGGCCCGATCAGGACACCCCTGACCCGCCAGCGGGCACGGTCAGCAGAACCAGCCGTCCTGCACCCAGCCGCGCCGGTTGATGTGCCCGTAGGCGAAGCCGTAGACGTAGCCGCCGCTGCGGGGGCCCTCGACCAGGAACGTCTGACCCTGGTAGAGGGTGCCCATCCAGGCGCCGACGGGCTGGGTGCGGACGAACAGGTCGCTCGCACACACCGTCTCCCGCTCCCCGATCGTGCCGTTGGCGGCCTGCGCGGGGGACGGTAGGGCCACGGTGGCGGCGACGATCCCGGCGACCAGGCCGGCGAGGGCGCGACGTCTGATCACCATGAGTCGTACCCGCCGATGCACTCGGCGCGCAGGTAGCCCCAGTCGTTCGGGCCGAAGTCGAAGGAGGCCGCCCACCCGTTGTAGACCGGGTGCGCCCCGGGGGTGTGACCGATCTTGTTGCCGTAGACCAGGGTGCGCTTGAGGCCGGTGGGCCCGCTGGCCGAGTCGTAGTTGGCGTAGAAGCTGGCGCTCTGGCAGACCACGATGGCGTGCCTCGGCACCACCGGGTCGGCGTGGGCCGGCGTGGCGCCCAGCGCGACCGTGGCCGCTCCGATGGCCAACGCGGCGGCCCTCACCCGCTTTCGTCGAGGCATGCCCACCTCCCGTACGCCGAAACTTTTCTACCGGCGACCCTACCGATGGGGTTGATAAATGTCGATGGGGAGGCGGGCGTGCGAGGTGCCTCGGTGGCCCGCATATCCGGCGACCCGACGGGAAAGCGCGGGGCGTCCGACAGCCCGAGACCGGAGCAGGAGACAAACATGCCTTTCATCACCGTGGGGACGGAAAACTCCGCGCCCATCGATCTGTACTACGAGGATCACGGTTCCGGTAAGCCGGTGGTGCTGATCCACGGCTTCCCGTTCAACGGCGCGACCTGGGAGAAGGTGACCACCCAGCTGCTCAACGCCGGATACCGGACGATTACCTACGATCGGCGCGGTTACGGCAACTCCGCCCAGCCGACGTTCGGGTACGACTACAACACGTTCGCGGCGGACCTGGACGTGCTGATGACCGAGCTGAACCTGAGCGACGTGACCCTGGTCGGTCACTCGATGGGCACCGGCGAGGTCATTCGCTACCTGGGCAACTATGGCTCCCAGCGAGTGAGCCGGGCCGTGGTGCTCAGCCCGCTGCAGCCGATGCTGGCCAAGGCGAGCGACAACCCGGAGGGCGTCGACCGGAGCCTGTTCAAGGGCTTCCAGGACGCCATCATCAAGGACCGGTTCGCCTACCTGACGTCGTTCTGTGACGCGTTCTTCAACCCGGATCAGAACATGGGCAAGCGGGTCAGCGAGGAGGCGTACCGGGCGCACTGGCAGATCGGCGCGACGGCGTCCGCCAAGGGCACCCATGACAGTGTGGACGCCTGGCAGGAGGACTTCCGCCCGGACCTGCCGAAGGTCGACATTCCGGTGTTGATCGTGCAGGGTGACCAGGACCGGGTGCTGCCGTATCCGGTGACCGGTCAGCGGCTCGGGCCGATGATGCCGACCGGCCAGCTCGTCACGCTCAAGGGCGCGCCGCACGGTATCCCGTGGACCCACCCCGACGAGGTCAACAAGGCGATCATGGACTTCATGAAGCAGCCGGCCAAGGCTCGCGCCTGATCCGTCCCGGTAGCCGATCGGACGCCAGCGCCAGCACGGCGCTGCGACACCCGGCCCACGGTTCGCACCGGGGCCGGGTGTCGTCCGGCGCTCAGGCCCGGCGGGCCACCACCGCGCCGTTGGCGCCCGGCGCGTCGAACGGCACGGTCCGCACGTCGACGAAGCCGGCGTCGGTAAGCCAGGCCGCGTACTCGGCGCCCGAGTAGTTCCGGCCGCCCTCGGTCTCGACCAGCATGTTCATCCCCATCAGGGCCGCCTCCGGCGGCCCGGTGCGTTCGTCGTTGAGCAGCAGTTCACAGACGACGATCGCCCCGCCGGGTGGCAACGCCGCGTGGCACCGGGCCAGCAACGCCCGGTTCGTCGGCTCGTCCCAGTCGTGCAGGATCATGCTGAGCAGGATCACGTCGTGACCGTCCGGCAGCGCCGGGTCGGCGAGGAAGTCGCCGCCCACCTCGTCGATCCGCCCGGTCAGGCCGGCCTCCGCGATCCGCTCCCGGGCCCGCACGCAGACATGCGGCAGATCCAGGACCGTCGCCCGCAGCTCGGGCAGACGGCGGCAGAACTCGATCGGGAACGCGCCCGCCCCGCCGCCGACGTCGAGCAGCCGGCGGTGCGCCGAGAAGTCGTACGCGTCGGCCAACGCGCTGGCGGTGAAGCTGGACGTGGAGAACATCGCGTCCCAGAACTGCGCCAGCATCTCCGGGTCGGCGGTGTCGAACATCGACTGTTGGGCCTCCGGGTCCCAGGTCAACGGCCGATCCGTGCGCAGGGCCTCGCCGATGCGGTGCCAGGGCAGGTAGGTGCGCAGGTCCGAGTAGCGGACCTGCGCGCCGAAGTAGTACGGGCGACCCTCGACCAGGAACTGCTCGGCCAACTCGGAGTTGCGGTAACCGTCGCCGGCCTTCTCCAACAAGCCGAGCGACGCGCTGGCGGCCAGCAACAGGTCCGCGGGTCGTTCGGGCAGCCCGAACTCGGCGGCGGCCTGCTCGACGGTCATCGTCCGCCCGCCGGCCAACCGGGTGAACAGGCCGAGTTCGACGCCGACCGCGAGGGTCTTGAACCCCCACACACCGGCCACCAGGCGCATGAGGGGAGTCGGGGTGATCATGCCGACATGGGATCACAGATCTACCCCCTCCACTATGGGCGGTTCACGCCCGCAGCAACGTCACCAACCCCGCGGCCACCAGCACCCCGGCCCAGAGCCGGTCCACGTTGAACCAGGCCCGACGCAGCACGCCGACCCCGAGCACCTGGTAGACCAGCAGCGCCACGGCCAGGGCGACGCCGAGCATGGCCACGGTGTGCACCCCGGCCGCCGCGAGGCCGGAGAGCGCACCCACCGGCGCGGCCGCCAGGTGCCCGGAGTGACCCCCGGGCACCGGCTCGGCCACCAGCACCGGCAACAGCATCAGACCCGCGCCGTGCGCCGACGACATCAGGAACGACCAGGCGGCGAGCTGTGCCGCCGACAGCCGCATCCCCGCCCAGCGGAAGTGCCGCTCGGAGAGCAGCCGCCACAGCCCGAAGGCGACCAGCAGCACACCGCCGACCACCGCGAGGACGCTGCTCGTCGTCACCGACCGGGTCGCGGCGACCAACGCGGCGACGATCGCCACCGAGGCGAGGTGCCCGGCCGCGATCGGCGGCAGGGCGCGCAGCAACGCCAGCCGGCTGCGCTCCTGTAGGCCCCGGGCCACCGCGAACAGCCAACCCATCGCCGGATTCAGACCATGGAACGCGCCGAGCGCGGCGAGCGTCGCCAGGGTGGTGACGGTCACGGATAGCAGTACGAGTCGGAGGAGGCGTCCCCGCCCTGCAACCGGGTCTGGTGCACCCGCAGGCCCCGGAACTCCTCCCCGTGCGGAAAGAACCGCTCGTCCGGGGTGAGCCCACCGGCGTCCACGTCGACGTCGAGCTTGGCCAGCCAGGCGCCCACCCCGTCGGGGTAGAACTGGTCGTCCCACGAGCCGTAGAGCGAGTTGCTGACGTAGACCCGCCGGCCGTCGCGGCTGACCTCCACCATCTGCGGGCCACCGGCCAACGCCTCGTCCGGCGCGGACGGGTGCGCGGTCCGACGGACGATCCCGCCGAGGTGCACCGAACCCGTCTGCACCGGGTGCAGCGGGTCGCTGACGTCGTACTGGCGCAGCTCCCCGGTGCCCCAGCAGGAGACGTAGAGGAACCGGTCGTCGACCGACAGGTCGATGTCGGTCACCAGCGGCGGCACCGCACCGAACGGCTTGAGCAGGTCGGGCAGGTCCGCCGGGTCGGCCGGCTCGGCCGGGATGTCGATCACCTTGGTGACCGCCCAGGCGTCCCCGTCGCGGTGCCACAGCCAGATCGAGGCGGACAGGTCCTCGACGCTGATTACCACCCCGACGAACCCGTACGACTTCGTCGGGTCGTGTGCCGGCCGCAGCTCCAGCGGCATCTGGTACTGGTCGCCGAGGTCGACCCGTTGCACGTGCCGGCGTTTCGCCAGGTCCCAGAAGTGGATGGCGTGCCCGTAGCGTCGGCCCAGCAGCAACTCACCGATGATGCCGTCCTCGATCATCGACGGCGTGCCCCACTCGCTGGTGACCAGCACGTCCTGGGTCAGGTGCCACCACACGTCGTACGCCAGGAACTGCGGGCCCCGGTCGGCCTCCCACGCCCCGCGTACCTCGAACGTGGTGTGGTCGAGGATGGCGATGCCACCCGGGCCCTCCGCGCCGTCCGCGCCACCGAGGGCGGAGAGGTAGATGCCGTCCGGGCCACAGTGCACGGTGTGCGGCCGCGAGTAGCCGGCCCGCTTCGCCAGCTCCTCCGCTCCGATCACCTTGACCAGCTGCGGCTGGCGTGGGTCGGGCTGGGTGTCGAGCACGTGGATGCGGGACGACCGCAGGCCGGGCACGATCAGGTAGCGCCGCTCGACGTGCGGGTGCGGGGCGGTCGGGCAGAGCGCGCTGCTGCACGCGTTCCAGCCGAAGTGGTGCAGCTCGTCACCGAGGTACGGCAGGTCGGTCCAGCCGACGACCCGGCCGTAGTCGGGGGAGTCGGGGTCGGTGTCCAGCACCACGATGGCGTCCGGACGGCTGGCCGTCCGGTCGAAGGCCGCCACGTAGGCGAGCTTCTCCGCCGGCGCGGTCACCGCCTCCCGGGGCGAGGGGTAGAACGTGGGGTCGGGGGTCCAGCGGGTCATCACAGCTCCGCTCGTCAGGTGGTGGGAACGCCGAGTCGGTCGAGCAGGTGGCGGCGCAGCGCGCCGAAGGCCGGGTCGTCCGGCGTACGGGTGGGGCCGAGGTCGACGGCGAGTTCCGCGGCGATGCGGCCCTCGTCGAGGAGCAGGATCCGGTCGGCGAGCAGCAGCGCCTCCTCCACGTCGTGCGTGACCAGCAGGGCGGCGAAGCCGTGCTCGGCGCGCAGCCGCCGCAGCAGGATCTGCATCCGCAGTCGGGTCAGCGCGTCCAGGGCGCCGAACGGCTCGTCGAGCAGCAGCAGGTCCGGTTCGCGGACCAGGGCCCGCGCCACGGCCACCCGCTGCGCCTGCCCACCGGACAACTCGGCCGGCCAGGCGCGATGCCGCTCGGCGAGCCCGACCTCGGCCAGCGCCCGGCGGATCCGCCCCGGGCCGTCCGCGCCGGACAGCCCGAGCCCCACGTTCTCCGCCACGCGTTTCCAGGGCAGCAACCGGTGCTCCTGAAAGACCACGGCGGCGGTGCCGTGCACGACGCTCGTCCCGCTGGCCTCACCGTCCAACCCGGCGAGAATCCGCAGCAGCGTGCTCTTGCCGGAACCGCTGCCACCCAGCAGGGCCACCACCTCGCCGCGGGCGATGGTCAGGTCGACCCCGGCCAGCACGACCGTCGGCCCGAACGCCCGGCGCACCGCGTGGGCGGTCAGCACCGGCTCGGCGCCGTTCAGGTGGCCCGCAGTCCGCGACGCCATGTCAACATCCTCCTCTCCAGGACGCGCAACGCAAGGTCGGATATCAGCCCGAGCAGGGCGTAGACGAGCAGGCCGAGCACCACCACGTCGGTCTGGCTGAACTCCCGCGCCTCCATCATCAGGAAGCCGATCCCGGTCTGGGCGTTGACCTGCTCGCCGACGACCAGGCTGAGCCAGGCCGCCCCGATCGCCAGCCGCAGGCCGAGGAAGAGGGACGGCAGCGCCCCGGGCAGCACCACGTGGCGCAGTCGGGCGGCCTGCCCCAGACCACAGGTACGGGCCGCCTCCACCAGCCGCTCGTCGATGTCCCGGATGCCGGCGTAGGTGTTGAAGTAGATAGGGAAGAACGCGCCCAGAGCCACCAGGCTGATCTTGAGTGATTCGCCGATGCCGACCCAGATGATCAGCAACGGGACCAGCCCGAGGTGCGGCAGCATCCGGGCCATCTGCACCGGCGGGTCGACCAGGTCGTCACCGAGGCGCAGCAGCCCGGCCACGGTGCCCAGGGCCAGGGCCAGCAGACCGCCGATCAGTAGGCCCGCCCCGGCCCGGGTGAGGGAATCCAGTAGGTGGATGCCGAGTGTTCCGTCCCGGCTCAAACGCCAGCCGGTGGCCAGCACGTCGCTGGGCGCGGGCAGCTTCTCGGCCGCCAGCAGCCCGGTCCGTGCGGCCAACTCCCAGCCCAGCACCAGCACCAGCGGGCTCACCACCCGCCGCCAGCGCCGGGCCGGCCGCTGACGACGGGGTACGACCGGCGCCGCCGCCGTGACCTCGTCGGGCGCCTCGATGAGCGTCGTACGACTCACTGGAACACCTCGTTGAACCGACCGTCGACCCGGGATCGGAGGTCGACCGGCCCCGGGATGAGTTCCAACGCGATGAAGCCGTCGGTGATCGCCTGAAGCTCGTCGCCGATCGCCGGGGTGACCGGGGCGAGGGGTCTGGCGCTGCGGGCCAGGGCGCGGCTGGTGACGTCCTGCGGGATCTTCAGCTCCGGCGCGAGGGTGCTGGCTCGCTCCTCCGGGTGGGCGATGCCCCAGTCGGTCACCTCCCGGTAGCGCTGGAGGAACGCCCGGATCTCGTCCGACCGCTTGTCGACCGCCTGCGGCGCGGCCAGGACGTACTCGCGGTTGCTGGCCAGGCCGGTCGCGTCGGCGAGCACCTGGACCCCCGGTTGCTCGGCCAGGGCGAAGTACGGATCCCAGATCACCCAGGCGTCGATCTGGCCACCGTCGAACGCGGGCCGCCCCTCGGCGGGCTTGAGGTACTTGACCTGGATGTCCTTCAGGGTCATGTTGTTCGCCTCCAGCAGCCGGACCAGCAGCCAGTGCACGTTGGACCCCTTGTTGAGGGCCACCGTCCTGCCCCGGAGATCGGCGAAGCTGCGGTAGCCCCGGTCGGCCTTGACCAGCACGGCCTCACCCTGCGGAATCGGCGCCGAGGTGCCGATGATGGAGAACGGGATCTTCCCGGCGGCGGCGAAGACGGGCGGCGCCTCGCCGACCTGTCCGATGTCGATGGAGCCGGCCTTGAGCGCCTCGGTGAGCGCCGGGCCGCTCTCGAACAGCGACCACTCCACATCCGGTGCGGCGCCGCGGGCCTTGACCAGGCTCAGCCCACCGAAGCGCTGGTAGCCGATCCGGAGCTTGCCCTTGGTGCCGCCCGCATCGGCGGGCCCGCCACACGCGCTCACCGCCACCGTGGCGAGCAGCGCCACGGTGGTGAGCGCGGCCGTCAGGAGGCGGCGATGCGGGGGGCGGCGCGTCAACGGGGTGTGCATGGCGGCTCCTCGGGTCGGGGCAGGCGGACAGCGGCGCATCGACAGGTGTCGGCGCCGGAAGTAGCCTACTAACCCGATAGGTTTTATGGGTAGGCTGTCGTCGGGATCGTCCCACCCCTCAGGAGGTACCCGCCTCGCCGCGTGCGCCGACCGCCCCCGCTGGAGGAAAGAGCCCCGATGACCCTCACCTTCCACTGGTTCCTGCCCACCAACGGCGACAGCCGGGACATCGTCGGCGGCGGACACGGCGTGCCGACCGGTGCCGCCGGAGGCGCCCGCCCGGCCAGCGTGGCGTACCTCGGGCAGATCGCCCGCAGCGCCGAGCAACTCGGCTTCGTCGGCGCGCTCACCCCCACCGGCGCCTGGTGCGAGGACGCCTGGCTCAGCACCGCGATGCTCACCGAGGTGACCGAGCGACTCAAGTTCCTGGTCGCCTTCCGGCCCGGGCTGCTGGCCCCCACGCTCGCCGCCCAGATGGCCTCGACCTTCCAGCGGCTGTCCCAGGGCCGGCTGCTGCTCAACGTGGTCACCGGCGGCGAGTCACAGGAGCAGCGGGCCTACGGCGACTTCCTGGACAAGGACGCCCGGTACGCGCGCGCCGACGAGTTCCTGCACGTGGTACGCGCGCTGTGGCGCGGCGAGACCGTCGACCACGACGGCACCCACGTCCGCGTCGAACAGGCGCGACTGCACCGGCTGCCCGACCCGGTGCCGCCGGTCTACTTCGGTGGGTCCTCCGCCGCCGCTTTGCCGGTGGCGGTGCGGCACAGCGACGTCTACCTCACCTGGGGCGAGCCGCCGGCCCTGGTCGCCGACAAACTGGAGCGGGTCCGGGCGCTGGCCGCCCGCGCCGGGCGGGAGCTGCGCTTCGGCGTCCGGCTGCACGTCATCGTGCGGGACACCGCCGAGCATGCCTGGGCGCAGGCCCAGCGCCTGCTCGACGGGGTCTCCGAGACCGACATCCGGGCTGTGCAGGAGGGGCTGCGCCGCAGCGAGTCCGAGGGGCAGCGTCGGATGCTCGACCTGCACGGTGGTTCCCGCGACGGCCTGGAGGTCGCCCCCAACCTGTGGGCGGGGGTCGGGCTGGTCCGTGGCGGGGCCGGCACCGCGCTGGTGGGCAGCCACGCCGAGGTCGCCGACCGGATCGCGGAATACCACGCGCTCGGCATCGACGAGTTCATCCTCTCCGGCTACCCGCACCTGGAGGAGGCGTACTGGTTCGGTGAGGGCGTGCTGCCGATCCTGCGCGACCGAGGGCTGTGGCGACACCCCGACGGCCCGCGGGGCACGGCGGACCACGTCGACGTCCCGTTCGCCGGTGCGCCCGCGCCGCAGCCCGCCGGGGCCCGCTGACCGGGCCCGCCCGGCCCCGACAGCCGCCGCGGTCAGGCGGGTCGGCCGGCCATCCGTCGGCCGATCCGCCGCCCGGCGAGGCTCACCAGGGTGCTGCCGACCGCCATCCCGACCAGCACCAGAATTCCCCCGACCGCCCACAACCCGCTGTCGTCGGTCGACGCGGCCCGCCAGGACCAGACCGCCGTGAACGCCACCGTCATCACCGGCGCCACCAGCCACGGGCTGAGCCGCGTCCCGGCGAGTGCGGCCAGCACCACGAGCGTCACCACGCAGCCGATCACCTGCCACGGCTCGTACGGGCCGCTGCTCGCACCGGTCTGCGCGTCGACCGTGTACCGGGTGTCCCAGCCCAGCCAGAGGATCCACGCCCCGACCGTGGCCGCCGCCAGGAACAGAGCACCGAGCAGTGCGCGCGTACCCCTCGTCGCCGTCATCCGGCGATCATCCCCTGCGTCTCCCCGAACCGGAATAAGCACCGGTACCCACCGGCCGGGACAACCCCGTCGAGACTGTTGCCTCGGCCGGTGGCGATCCTCTACGGTCTGCTCAGCGGTGGGCGGTGCGGTCCGCATCCGACCCGACACCGCCGGTTGCCCGTCGTGCGGGCCGGGATGGTGGAGTCCCGGATCGCCCCGTCGGCGGTGACCCGGCGGTCGTGTGACTCCCAGCTCGTCCCCGGGTCCTGCTGCCCGGGGCGGCTCCGCGTGGAGCCGATGGCGAGCCGGAGCACGCCGACCCACCGGGAGAGCCCCGTGTTCCTCAGCCCGCACGAACAGGACCGCCTGCTCGTCCACGTCGCGGCCGACGTCGCCCGCGCCCGCCGCGAACGCGGCCTGCGCCTCAACTACCCCGAAGCCGTCGCGGTGATCACCGCGTTCCTCCTCGAAGGCGCCCGCGACGGGCGGTCGGTGGTCGACCTGATGTCGGCCGGCCGGACGGTGCTCGGCCGCGACGACGTCCAGGACGGCATCCCCGAGCTGCTGAGGGAGGTGCAGGTGGAGGCGACGTTCCCGGACGGCACCAAGCTGGTGACGGTGCACCACCCGATCCCGTGATCCCCGGGGAGATCCTGCCGGCGGCGGACCCGGTCGAGATCAACGTGGGTCGTCCGGTGACCACTCTGCTCGTGGTCAACACCGCCGACCGCCCGGTCCAGGTCGGCTCGCACTACCACTTCGCCGAGGCCAACCCGGCGCTGTCGTTCGACCGGGGCGCGGCCTGGGGGCAACGGCTCGCCGTTCCGGCGGGCACCTCCGTCCGGTTCGAGCCGGGCATCAGCCGCAGCATCGACCTCGTACCGCTCGGCGGCGCACGGATCGTGCCGGGTCTGCGCGGAGAGTGCGCGGGACCGTTGGACCCGTCACCGCACACGGTCACGGCCGACGGGTCGCCGCGGTGAGCGCCGTGCGGCGGGACCGCTACATCGACCTGTACGGGCCGACGACCGGTGACCGGATCCGGCTGGCCGACACCAACCTGCTGATCGAGGTGGAGACCGACCACTGCGTGGGCGGCGACGAGGCGGTCTTCGGCGGCGGGAAGGTGATCCGCGAATCGATGGGGCAGGCCCGTGCCACCCGCGCCGAGGGGGCACTGGACACCGTCATCACCGGCGCGGTGGTGCTCGACCACTGGGGCGTGGTGAAGGCCGACGTGGGGCTGCGCGACGGACGCATCGTGGCGCTCGGCCGGGCCGGCAACCCGGACACCATGCCCGGTGTCCACCCTGACCTGGTCATCGGCCCGTCGACCGAGGTGATCGCCGGCAACGGGCGGATCCTCACCGCCGGCGCGGTCGACACCCACGTGCACTTCATCTGCCCGCAGATCGTCACCGAGGCGCTGGCCAGCGGCATCACCACGATGGTCGGCGGCGGCACCGGGCCGGCCGAGGGGACCCGCGCGACCACGGTCACCCCGAACGCCTGGCACTTGGCCCGGATGCACGAGGCGCTGGACACCATGCCGGTCAACGTGCTGCTGCTCGGTAAGGGCAACACCGTCTCCAGCGAGGCGCTGTGGGAACAGTTGCGGGCCGGTGCGGGCGGTTTCAAGCTGCACGAGGACTGGGGCACCACGCCTGCGGCGATCGACGCCTGCCTGCGGGTGGCGGACGCGTCCGGGGTCCAGGTGTCGATCCACACCGACACGCTCAACGAGGCCGGGTTCGTCGCCGACACCCTGCGGGCGATCGGTGGGCGGGCCATCCACTCGTACCACACCGAGGGGGCCGGTGGCGGGCACGCGCCGGACATCGTCACCGTGGCCAGCGAACCGAACGTGTTGCCGTCGTCGACCAACCCGACCCGGCCGTACACCGCCAACACCCTGGCCGAGCACCTGGACATGTTGATGGTCTGCCACCACCTCAACCCCTCCGTGCCGGAGGACCTGGCGTTCGCCGAGAGCCGGATCCGACCGTCCACGATGGCCGCCGAGGACCTGCTGCACGACCTCGGCGCCATCTCGATCATCGGTTCCGACGCGCAGGCGATGGGCCGGGTCGGCGAGGTGATCATGCGGACCTGGCAGAGCGCCCACGTGATGAAGGACCGGGTCGGCGCGCTGCCGGGTGACGGGGCCGCCGATAACCACCGGGCCCGGCGGTACGTGGCGAAGTACACCATCTGCGCGGCGATGGCCAACGGGCTGGAACGGGAGATCGGCTCGGTCGAGCCGGGCAAGCTCGCCGACCTGGTGCTCTGGGACCCGGCGTTCTTCGGCGTCCGGCCGCACCTGGTGATCAAGGGCGGCATGATCGCGTACGCCCAGATGGGTGACGCCAACGCCTCGATCCCGACACCGCAGCCGATGCTGCCGAGGCCGATGTTCGGGGCGTACGGCGCGGCGGCGGCGGCCATCAGCCTGGCCTTCGTGGCCCCGGCGGCCCTGGACGCCGGACTCCGCCTGGACGTGCGACGTCGGGTGGTGCCGGTGAGCGACGTGCGGTCGCGGGGCAAGGCCGACCTGCCGGAGAACAACGCGATGCCGCGCATCGAGGTGGACCCGGACACCTTCACCGTGCGCATCGACGGGCAGGTGGTGGAGCCGGACCCGGTGACCCGTCTGCCGATGGCCCAGCGGTACTTCCTGTTCTGATGGCGACGCCGAGCCTGCTGTTGCTGTTGGCCGACGGGCGCTTCCCGGCCGGGGCGCACGCGCACTCCGGTGGTCTGGAGGCGGCCGTCGCCGCCGGCCGGGTCACCGACCTGGCCTCGTTGGAGGCGTTCCTGGTCGGACGGTTGGCCACCGCCGGTCTGGTCGGCGCGGCGTTCGCGGCGGCCGCGCACCGGGCGGCGGTGCCCGCGACCATCGGCCCGACCCGGTCCGCCCGACGGTCGGACGCGTCGGCCGAGTCCGCTGCTCCGTCGGACGCGCCGGCTGGGTCCGCCGCTCGGTCGAGGGCGCTGGCTCGGCTCGACGCGGAGCTGGACGCGCGGACCGCCGCCCCGGCGTTGCGGATGGTCTCGCGCCGACAGGGCCGGGCGCTGCTGCGTGCCGGCCGGACCATCTGGCCGGACGCCCCGTTCGCCGACCTGCCCGCGACGCGCGGTGGCGCACACCAACCGCTGGTGCTCGGGCTGCTCTGCGCCGCGGCCGGGTTGTCCCGCGTCGAGACCGCCACGATCGCCGCGTACGGGACGCTGACCGGGGCGGCCAGCGCCGGCGTACGTCTGCTCGGCCTCGACCCGTACCAGGTCCAGGCCGTGCTGGTCGGCCTGGCCGACGCCTGCGACGGCACGGCCGCCGACGCGGCGCGGGCCGCCGACGATCCCCCGGAGCGGCTGCCGGCCGCCGCCGCTCCACTCGCCGACATCCATGCCGAAAACCATGCCACCTGGGAGGTGCGTCTCTTTGCGTCCTGACACCGTTGTGCCGAGCGCTGTGCCCGCCGTCGAACCGACCATGCCACCGCCGGCCACCCCACCCCACGACGAGACCATCCCGCACACCCATCCGGAGCCGGGGGTGGACCCCCATCCGCCGCTGGCGCGCGCCGGCCGTGCCCTGCGGATCGGCATCGGCGGCCCGGTCGGGTCCGGCAAGACGGCCCTGGTGGCCGCGCTCTGCCGTGCCTTCGCCGACGAGTTGCGGCTTGGCGTGGTGACCAACGACATCTACACGACCGAGGACGCCGACTTCCTCCGCCGGGCCGGAGTGCTGGACCCGGCCCGGATCCGCGCGGTGGAGACCGGTTGCTGCCCGCACACCGCGATCCGCGACGACATCGGCGCCAATCTGGACGCTGTTGACGAACTGGCCGAGGCGATCGGCCCGCTGGACCTGGTCCTCGTGGAGAGCGGTGGGGACAACCTGACCGCGACCTTCAGCCGAGGGCTGGTCGACCGGCAGATTTTCGTGGTCGACGTGGCGGGCGGGGACAAGGTGCCCCGCAAGGGCGGCCCAGGGGTCACCGCCGCCGACCTTCTCGTGATCAACAAGACCGACCTGGCGCCGATGGTGGGTGCCGACCTCGCCGTCATGGACCGTGACGCGCGGGCCCGGCGCGGCGACCTTCCGACCCTCTTCCTGTCCATCGTGGGGGATCCCACCGCATCGTCGGTCGCGGCCTGGATCCGGCACGAGTTGGCCCACCACGCCGCCGTGCACCCGCTCGCCGTGCCGGTCGGTCCGGCCTGATGCGAGCGCGCGCCCGGCTGGTCGCCCAGGCCGACGGTCGGGGCGGCACGGCCCTGGTCGAGCTGCACGGCGAAACGCCGTTGCTGTTGCGCCAGACCCCGACCGACGGCGGTGTCGCCACGGTGCACCTCGTCGGTGGGGCGGCCGGACCGCTCGCCGGGGACGATCTGCGCCTGGAGATCGAGGTGGGCCCGGGTGCGGCGGTCCGGGTGCACAGCGTCGCCGCGTCGATCGCCTTGCCCGGTCGGGCGGGTGCCGTCTCCCGGATGGTGGTGCGGGCGGTGGTCCACGAAGGTGCCACGCTGCACTGGCTTCCGGAACAGTTGGTCGCCGCAGCCGGCTGCGCGCACCTCGCCGAGTCCCGGATCGAGCTGGCCGCCGGTGCACACCTGCGGTGGCGCGACGAGCTGATCTGCGGCCGGTACGGCGAGGCGCCCGGCGGTGCCGTCGTGCACACCCAGGTCGACTACGCGGGTCGACCACTGTTGCGCCAGTCCCTTGCGGTGGGACCGCAGGCGCCGGGCTGGGCCGGCCCGGCGGTGCTCGACGGCGCCCCGGCCGCCGGGTCGCTGCTGGTGGTCGACCCGTCGCAACCCGCCGAGCCTCCGGCAGTCGATGGCAGCGTCGCCCGGCTGCCGTTGGCCGGCGGTCCGGCGACCCTGTGGACCGCCACCGCTCCCGACGCGCACACCTTGCGCGTCCACCTCACGGCCTAGCAGCACCGGTGCTGGTCACCGCGACGCCGGTCTTCGCGGTGCCGGTCTCGGCGGTGCTGGTCACCGCAGTGCTGGTCGCGGCGGTGCTGGCCACGGGCCGTGTCGGCTGCTCCGCGGTGTTGGCCGTGCCGCTGGTGTCGGTTGCCGTGGTGGTGTCGTTGCCGCAGGTCGATGGTTTCCGCGGTGTCCACTGGCTCTGGGGTTGCTGACCACGCGGTGCGGTCCGCCGGGCGGCGCTCTCGCTCATAAGCGATATACCTGTGAATCATATCTATACCTCACAGCTATATCGCTCTCCGGGGAACGTTCTCTGGAGCAGCCCGGGCACATGCCGGTCCAGCCCCACCCCACGCACTGGTAGACCAGCCCGTCCCGCGTCTTTCAGCGAGGCGATCGCCGCGCAGTCGCTGCGCGCTGCTGAGGAGAGTCAGCGGTGAGGGCCACCGGTGGCGCCGGCATCGACGCGATCGTCGCGGCGGGCGGCGTCGTGGCGGCTGGCGCGATCGTCGCGGCGGGCAGGGTCAAGGCGGCCGATCAGGTCGTCGAGCTGACTCACCAGGTCGGTGGCCGGTGGCCCACCCGGCTGGCTGCTCTCCGCGGTGCCCGGCTCGGCGATGCCCAGCTCGGCGATGCCTAGCTCGGCGATGCCTAGCTCGGCGATGCTGGCGCGGACCCGCTCGTCCAGGCGGGCGTGCTCGCGGCGGCCCCGGGCGGTCAGGTACGCCCGAATTCGTCGGCGGTCGACCGGATCGATCCGGCGGAAGACGAGGTTGCGGTCGACGAGCTGGTCGACCAGCTTGGTGAGGGTGCCCGGTGGAAGCGACGCCTCGGCGGACACCTCGCTCATTGGATGGCCCTGGCCGTCGGCGAGCAGGCAGAGCACCCGCCACGCCTCGATGCTCAGCGCGTCGTCGGCCAGTATGGCGCCCAGCCGGCGGGAGAGCAGCCGTTCGGCGCGGGTGAGCGAGCGCAGCAGGTCGGCTGGCGCCCCGGGCACGTCTGACATGAAACTCCCTGGTCCGGTGGCCCTGTCATGGTAGCGAGTCGTCCCGGTCAGTGGTGAGCGCTGGTCTTCCGTCGTGGGCCGGGCAATCATGTGCTCATGTCCGCGCCGGCACCGCCGTGGCTGACCGTCGACCGTGCCGTGGTCAGCATCGCGCTGGTCTACCCGATGCGCGGACCGGCCGGCATGTTCGGCCCCACCTGCGAGCTCTGCGCGCAGCTCGCGGTGGAGGAGATCAATCGGTGCGGTGGGGTGCTCGGCCGGGAGGTGCGGCTGGTGCCGGTCGACGGTGGCGCACCGCCGGCCGAGGTGGCCGCGGAGGTCGAGGCGTTGGTGTCGGTGGGGGCCGTGCAGGGGGTGACGGGGTGGCACATCTCCTCGGTCCGCCAGGCGTTGGCGCCCCGCGTCGCGCACCGGGTGCCGTACGTCTACACCGCACTCTACGAGGGCGGTGAACGCACCGAAGGGGTCTTCCTGACCAGCGAGACGCCGGATGCCCAACTGTGGCCCGCGATGCGGCTGCTCGCCGGGGAGCAGGGCGTGCGTCGCTGGTTCGTGGTGGGCAACGACTATGTGTGGCCGCGCCGTACGTCGCAGGCGGCCCAGCGGTACGCGCTGCGCGGCGGTGGACAGGTGGTGGGCCGGCACTTCCTGCCGTTGGACGCGCACGACTTCACCGAGGTGATGCGCCGCATCGAGCACAGTGACGCGGACGCGGTGTTGATGCTGCTGGTCGGTGCCGACGCGGTGCGGTTCAACCGCGCGTTCGCCCGATCCGGCCTGGACCAGCGCTGCCTGCGGCTGAGCACCCTGATGGACGAGAACATGCTGCTGGCCAGCGGTGCCGGCGCGACCCGGCGGTTGTACAGCACGGCGGGCTTCTTCGCCGGGCTGGTGACCCAGGAGAACCTCGACTTCCACGGCGAGTTCGCCCGGCGCTTCGGGGTGGAGGCGCCGCCGCTGGGCAGCCTGGGGGAGTCCTGTTACGAGGGTGTCATGCTGCTCGCCGCGCTGATCGGTCAGGCCCGCACCCTCGACGTACGGGCCATCGAGACGGCCGCCGACACGGTCGCCTACCACGGGCCGCGTGGGCGGTTGCGGCTGCGTCAGCGGCACGTGCGTCAGCGCATCTACCTGGCCGAGGCCGACGGGCTCGACTTCACCGTGCTCGCCCAGCTCTGAACCCCGGGGCCGATGGTCGACCCGCCGGCCTCTTGACAGCGCCACCCGATCCCGTCCTAAGATGCTTCCTGCGTGAAGTATCTGGCCACGGGGTCGGATCTCGCCATTGTGTGCCCACCGTCGACGGATTCGTCCGCCGACCATTGTGGTGGCACTTATTCTGCGTCTTTCCGAACGGCCGGCACCGTTTCCTCCCCAACGGTGTCGGCCGTTTTTCGTGCGCGCCTCGACGGCCCCTCGGAAACAGTCAATTAAGGACTGGGAAACACCCGCGCAATCATGCCGGTCGACGCTTTCCCTGCCCATATCCGATCCGGTGCCCTGGGCGGCGTCCACCCGTCGACCTCGGCATCGTCCACGTCAGCTCCATCGGACCGCACCGACCGTCCTTTCACCACTTGAGTGCACCGCAGGGAGAGTAGATGTCATTATTCCGGGGCCGCCGCATCCTGGCGGGTGCCATGACCCTGGTCGCCGCGGCCGCGATGACCGCGTGCGGCAGCAAGACCACCGACGAGGGTGGCGCGACCGGCGTCACCGCCGACGTCTCCGGCGACACCGTCAAGGTGGGCCTGCTCAACTCGCTCTCCGGGACCATGGCGATCAGCGAGGTCACCGTCCGCGACGCCATCATGCTCGCCGTCGAGGAGATCAACGCGGCCGGCGGTGTGCTCGGCAAGAAGATCCAGCCGGTCGGTGAGGACGGAGCCTCGGACTGGCCCACCTTCGCCGAGAAGGCCGAGAAGCTCATCTCCGAGGACCGGGTGGCCGCCGTCTTCGGCTGTTGGACGTCAGCCAGCCGCAAGGCGGTCAAGCCGGTGTTCGAGAAGAACAAGGCGTTGCTGTTCTACCCCGTGCAGTACGAGGGTCTGGAGCAGTCGCCCTACATCTTCTACACCGGAGCGACGACCAACCAGCAGATCGTTCCCGGGCTCGACTACCTCAAGTCCCAGGGCGCGAAGTCGGTCTATCTGGTCGGTAGTGACTACGTCTTTCCCCGGACCGCCAACAAAATCATCAAGGCGTACGCGACCGCGAACGGGATGACCGTGTTGGGTGAGGATTACGCGCCGCTGGGCTCCACCGAGTTCGGCACCATCGTCAACAAGGTCAAATCCTCCGGCGCGGACGCGGTGTTCAACACGCTCAACGGTGACAGCAACGTGGCCTTCTTCAAGGAATACAAGTCGGCGGGCCTGACCGCCGCCGCCATGCCGGTGGTGTCGGTGTCGATCGCCGAGGAAGAGGTCAAGGGCATCGGCACCCAGTACCTGGAGGGCCAACTGACGGCCTGGAACTACTACCAGACCACCCCGGGCGCGGCCAACTCGAAGTTCGTGGCCGCGTACAAGGCGAAGTACGGCGCGGACAAGCCGACCAGCGATCCGATGGAAGCTGCCTACGTCGGCGTCCACCTGTGGAAGGCGATGGTCGAGAAGGCCGGCGCCTTCGACGTGGAGAAGGTCCGCGCCGCCGCGGACGGGATCACCTTCGACGCGCCGGAGGGTCTGGTCACCGTCGACGGCAAGACCCAGCACATCGCCAAGACCGCCCGGATCGGCAAGATCGGCGCGGACGGTCTGATCACCGAGGTGTGGAACTCCGGCAAGCCGGTCGCGCCGGACCCGTTCCTCAAGACCTACCCGTGGGCGAGCGGCCTGAGCTGACGATGCCGGCCCGGGCGGATCGCGTTGCCGCGCTCCGCCCGGGCCACCCGACCAGCAGTTCGGAGTACCCACCGTGACAGTCCTCTTCGGTCAACTCTTCACGGGCATCAGCATCGGCGCGGTGCTGCTGCTCATCGCGCTCGGCCTCGCGCTGACCTTCGGCCAGATGAACGTGATCAACATGGCGCACGGTGAGTTCATCATGGCCGGCGCGTACACCACCTACGTGCTGCAACAGAGCATCACCGGCGCCGGCCTGTCGCTGGCGGTCGCGCTGCCGGTGGCGTTCGTGGTCGCCGGCACCATGGGTGTCCTGCTGGAGGTGCTGCTCATCCGCCGGCTCTACGCCCGGCCACTGGACACCCTGCTGGTCACCTGGGGTGTGTCGTTGATCTTGCAGCAACTGGCCCGGGACATCTTCGGCAGCCCGAACGTGCAGACCCGCGCGCCCGAGCTGCTCACCGGCAACGTGGCGCTGCCCGGTGGGCTGACCATCGCCAACAACCGGCTGTTCATCCTCACCCTGGCGCTGGCCGCCGTCGCGGCGCTCACCCTGGCGCTGCGGCTCACCCCGCTCGGGCGTCGTATCCGCGCGGTGGTGCAGAACCGCGACCTCGCCGCCGTGTCTGGCGTCGCCACCTCCCGGGTCGACCGGACGACCTTCTTCCTCGGCTCCGGCCTGGCCGGGCTCGCCGGGGTGGCCCTCACCCTGCTCGGCCCGATCGGCCCGACCATGGGCACCAACCTGATCATCGACGCCTTCCTGGTCGTCGTGGTCGGCGGGATCGGCCAGCTCAAGGGCAGTGTGATCGTCGCCTTCGCCCTCGGCGTGCTCCAGGCCACCGGGGAGTACCTGACCACCCTCAGCGTCGCCAAGGTGATCGTGTTCGTGGCGATCGTCGCGTTCCTCCAGTGGCGGCCACAGGGCCTGTTCACCCTGCGGACCAGGAGCCTCGCATGACCGCCGTCACCCCCGCGCCGCCCAGCACCGCCGTCGATCCGGCGGCTGTCGACGTCGTACCACCGGGCCGCCCGGCCGGCCGCTCGCGGCTGCGGACCCTGGCCGGCTTCGCCTTCGGCGCGGCGCTGCTGTTCGCCGTCGCCCCGCTGGTGCTGTCGGACTTTCGGCTGGCGTTGCTTGCCAAGTACCTCTGCGTCGCCATGGTCGCGGTCGGCATCGGGATCGCCTGGGGTCGGGGCGGGATGCTCACCCTGGGCCAGGGCGTCTTCTTCGGCCTCGGCGGCTACGCGATGGCCATGCACCTCAAGCTCGCCGACGCGGGCCCGGGTGGGATGCCCGACTTCATGCAGCTGTACGGGCAACTCGACGAGCTGCCGCTGTGGTGGCGGCCGTTCGCCAGCCCGTGGTTCGCGCTGCCCGCCACGGTGCTGCTGCCGATGGCGGTCGCCTTCGGGCTCGGCTCGCTGGTCTTCCGCCGTCGGGTCCGCGGCGCGTACTTCGCCATCCTCAGTCAGGCGCTCGCCGCCGCCATGGTGATCCTGCTGATCGGTCAGCAGGGCACCACGGGCGGCACCAACGGGCTCACCGACATCAAGGGCTTCTTCGGCTACGACCTGGACGACCCGGTCAACCAGCGGATGGTGTACTTCATCATCGCCGGGACGCTGCTGGCGTTGCTCGCGTTGGCCCGCCAGCTCATCCACAGCCGCTACGGCGAGCTGCTGGTGGCGGTGCGCGACGGTGAGGAGCGGGTCCGCTTCCTGGGCTACGACCCGGCGTCGGTGAAGCTGGTGGCGTACGTGGTCGCGGCGGGCATGGCCGGGCTGGCCGGTGCGCTGTTCGTGCCGGCGGTGGGCATCATCTCGCCCGCGCTGATCGGCATCGTCCCGTCGATCGAGTTCGTCATCGGCGTCGCGGTGGGCGGCCGGGCGACCCTGCTCGGGCCGGTGCTCGGCGCGGTGGCGGTGGCCTGGGCGCGTACCGCTCTCTCCGAGCGTTTCCCGGGCACCTGGACGTACCTGCAAGGGTTGCTCTTCGTGGTCGTGGTGGCGTTCCTTCCCGGCGGCCTGGCGTCGCTGTGGGCGTTGGCCCGCCGCCGCGACGTCGGCGAGCGGTCGCCGCGCCGTGGGTGGTTGTCGCTGGGCCGACGACGGGTCGAGCGGACGGAGGTGCCGGCGGCATGAGCGGCGAGCGGTTGGACGGGTTGTCCGTCCGTGACGTACGGGTCAGCTTCGACGGTTTCACCGCCGTCGACGGCGTCTCGCTGGAGGTGCCCGCCGGCGACATCCGGTTCCTGATCGGGCCGAACGGCGCCGGCAAGACCACCCTGGTCGACGCGATCACTGGCCTGGTCCGGGCCACCGGCTCGGTCCGGTTCGGTGACGAGGAACTGCTCGGCCGGCCGGTGCACCGGATCAGCCGGCTCGGCATCGGCCGGACCTTCCAGACCTCGACGGTCTTCGAGGAGCTGTCGGTGTTGCAGAACCTCGACATCGCGGCGGGCGCCCGGCGCAGCTGGGCGACCCTGGCCCGCCGCCGCCGGGGCGTCCCCGACGAGATCGCCGCCGCACTGGAGACCATCGGTCTGGCCGAGCGGTCCGCGCACCTCGCCGGGACGCTCGCGCACGGTCAGAAGCAGTGGCTGGAGATCGGCATGCTGCTGGTGCAGGACGCGCGGCTGCTGCTGCTGGACGAACCGGTCGCCGGGATGAGCCACGAGGAACGCGACGCCACCGGCGCCCTGTTGGAGACGGTGAGCCGGGACCGCACGGTCGTTGTGATCGAGCACGACATGGATTTCCTGCGTCGGTTCGCGCGCAGCGTCACCGTGCTGCACGCCGGCCGGGTGCTCAGCGAGGGCACGGTGGCGCAGGTTCAGGCGGACCCGCGGGTGCAGGAGGTCTACCTTGGCCACCCGGTCGACGCCGGGTCGGCCCGCACCCCTCAGGAGGCATGATGTTGACGCTGCGCGGGGTGCACGCCGGATACGGGCGTTCGCGGGTGCTGCACGGAGTTGATCTCGCGGTCCCGCCCGACGGGGTGGCCGCCGTACTCGGGCACAACGGCGCCGGCAAGAGCACCCTGCTGCGGGTCGCGGCCGGGCTGCTGCGTCCGAGCGCCGGCACCGTCGAGCTGGACGGTGAGGACGTCACCCGCGCCGGGCCGCACGAGCGGGTGGCGCGGGGGATGGCGTACGTCCCGCAGGGCCAGCAGTGCTTTCCGCACCTGACCGCGGCGGAGAACCTGCGGCTGGTCGCCGACGGCCGGCGCGACGGGGCGGTGGCCACCGCGGAGGTGCTGGACCTGTTTCCGGCGCTGCGCCCGCTGCTGCGGCGTCGGGCCGGGCTGCTCTCCGGCGGTCAGCGCCAGCAGTTGGCCATCGCCCGGGCCCTGATCACCCGGCCGCGACTGCTGATGCTCGACGAGCCGACCGAGGGCATCCAGCCGTCGGTGGTCGCGGAGATCCAGGAGCGGATCGTCGAGCTGACCCGGCAGTCCGGGTTCAGTGTGCTCCTCGTCGAGCAGCACCTGGGCTTCGCGCTGCGGGTGGCGGACCGTTACCACGTGCTGGAGTCCGGCCGGGTCACCTCGCACGGCGACGGGGGTGTCACAGCGGAGCGGGAGGTCCGGGCGGCCCTGGCGGTCTGATCGGCGCGCCCGCGATCAGGGCTGGACGCGGTCGAGGAAGTCACGGACCAGCCGGACGACCTCGTCGAGGTTTGTCTCGAGCAGCCAGTGCCCGCCGTCGAGCAGGTGCAGCTCGGCGTCGGGCAGGTCCCGCAGGTACGCGCGGGCCGCCCCCTCCGGCATGTAGCCGTCGTGCGGTCCCCACACGATCAGTGTGGGCGGCCGGTGGGTACGCAGGTACTCCTGCTGGCGGGGGAACCAGGCGACGGTGCTGCCCTGGTCGGCGAGGAGGCGCAGCCAGGCGTCACGCCGCCGGGGTTCCGTGACCAGCGCACCCGAGAGCCGCCACAGGTCGGGGCTGACCCGGTCGGTCAGCCGGTCCGGCAGCTCGCCCAGAAACTCACTCCGGAAGCCCTCCTCGTCGATCGCGGCCGCCAACTCGTCCCGGCCCTCGTCGGTCGGGTCACGCCAGAACCGCTTCAGCGGCTCGTACTTGGGCCCGTGCTGGTCGGGGTAGATGTCGCCGTTCTGAATGACGAGGCCGGCGACCCGCTGCGGCGCGGCCATCGCCAGCCGCAACCCGAACTGGCTGCCGTAGTCCTGGAGGTAGATCACGTATCGGGTGAGCCCCAGTGCGTCGACGAAACGTTGGAGCAGGGCGGCGTGGGCGTCGAAGGTGTACGCGAACCGGCTGGGGTCGGGCAGGTCGCTGTAGCCGAAGCCGGGGTAGTCGGGTGCGATGGCGCGCCAGCGATCGGCCAGCGCGGGCAGCAGGTGGCGAAACTGGAACGACGACGACGGGTACCCGTGTGGCAGCAGCACGACGGGCGCGTCGGCGGGACCGGCTTCGCGATAGAAGATCGTGATGCCGTCGACCTCGACCGTCCGGTGCTGTACAGCGATGTCGGCCATGACCTCTCCTGACGCGTCAGGCACGGTGTGCGTGGGCTCCCTCGACCGTGCCAGAAGTCGAGCCGTCGTGCCGCCGCATCGCCGTTGCCGGTCAGGTCCTCGGCGCCGGCCCGGTCGAGTCGCGGACGACCAGCAGGTGCCCGGTGGGACGGCGGCGGGGGCGGGTCGTGCGCGGCTTGAGCGCGAGGGTGAGTGCCGTGCGGCCCATCTCGGTCATCGGCAGGCGGATGGTGGTGAGGCTGGGTGCGAGGTCGGCCGCCACGGAGACGTCGTCGAAGCCGACCACGGACATCCGCGCGGGCACCGGCACGCGACGGGACCGCAGCGTCGACAGCACACCCATGGCCATCGCGTCGTTGAGCGCGATGATCGCGGTCGTCTCCGGATGCTCGTTGAGGATCTGTTCGGCGGCGGCGCGCCCCCCACCGCGGGTGAAGTCGCTGTGCACGACGACGAGGTCGGCGGGGGACCGCCCGCGCTGGCGCAGCGCCGACGAGACCCCGGCCAGCCGGTCGGCGACCGTGGTGAGGCTGGCGCTGCCCGCGGCGACCGCGATGCGCCGGTGGCCGAGATCCATCAGGTGCTGGGCGAGCGCGTGGCCGCCGGCCTCGTTGTCCGGCAGGACGGCGTCGACGCCGAGCGCGTGCCGTCCGATGGCCGCGGCCCGTCCGCCGTGGTCCTGGAACGCGGCCAGCTCGGCGCGGGCCGCGCTCTCCATCCGTGGGTCGTCGTAGCCGGAGCCGCCGATCAGGACGATGCCGACCCGCTGGGCGATCAGGTGGCGCAGCTGTTGCAGTTCGTAGCCGGGGTCGCGGCCGGACTGGCAGATCTGCACCAGCAGCCCCTGCTCGGCGGCGAGCTGGATGACCCCGGCGGCGATCTCGGAGAAGTACGGGTCGTCGACCTGATGGACGATCAGCCCCACCGTGGAGATGGCCCCGCTGGCCAGGGTGCGGGCGTACGGGTTGGCCACGTAGCCCAGCTCGCGGGCGATCCGCCGGATCCGGTCGGCCACCTCGGCGCTGACCCCGGCCCGGCCGGCGAGCGCGCGGGAGGCGGTCGCCAGCGAGACGGCGGCGTGTTCGGCGACGTCCACGAGGCGCGGCCGCTGGCTGGCCCTGGGCATCCGCAACCCTCCGGAAACATCCATGTCTCCCGATCTATTGCGAGCGACATTGATCGAAGCCTAGGGTACGTAAGCGCTTTCGTAAGCGCTCACGTGACCGGCATCCGGCATGCCGCGAAACGAGGTGACAGCCATGTCCAGGGCCCGACGAGCGGCCGTCTCCCTCCTGGCGATCGGCGCACTGACCGGCGCCGGTACGCCACCGGCGCAGGCGGATCGAAGCCCCACGCACGACGTCCACCCGGCGCTGCGCGCGCACCTGGTCGCCGCGTACGACTTCGACCATCCGGTGCCCGGCGACCCCGCCCTGGAACGCGACCAG
Source organism: Micromonospora sp. BQ32 (assembly GCF_059358895.1). Taxonomy (NCBI): domain Bacteria; kingdom Bacillati; phylum Actinomycetota; class Actinomycetes; order Micromonosporales; family Micromonosporaceae; genus Micromonospora; species Micromonospora sp. BQ32. The sequence continues at coordinate 401,180 of NZ_JCADBI010000001.1, forward strand.
GGACGTTCCGGCACCGAGATCGAGCTGATCAACGGCGGTGCCGCCATGCGGGTGCCGGACCGCGCCTACCGGGGCAGCCGCAACGCGGTGCAGACCCGGCAGGTCGCCCCCACCGTCGCCGGCAACGACGACTGGAAGGCCGGCACCTGGTCGGCCAGCGGGGTGCGGACGCTGCGCGCCTTCAACGCCACCGCGGGCACCACCGTCATGGGCTGGTTCAAGCTGAACATGGACAGCCCGTTGCCCAACTCCACCACCGCCGACCCGGACGACCGCTACAACGCCATCGGGCTGGCCGGAGTGCTGACCGGTGACTCCGACGGCCACGGCGTCCGCGCCCTGCTGGAGCTGATCGACGTCGACGGGGAGTTGCGTCTCGTCGCGCTCGGCCGGCGGCTCGACGGCGGCAACTCGCAGACCTTCGCCGCCACCCAGGACTGGCGCGAACTGCTGCCGGTGGGGGAGTGGGTGCACCTGGCCGCCACCTTCGACTTCGGCACCGGCGCGCTCGCCCTCTACCGCAACGGCGAACCGGTGGACGGCTTCTACACCCGTACCGACGACCCGTGGCTGGTGTCCGGGCCCGGCCCGCACGTCACCACGGCGTCCGACCCCCGGGGCATCAAGATCGGCGGCAGCTTTCCCCAGGACACCCTGGAACGCAACCCGTGTGACTGCCGGATGGACGGCCTGATGTTCCTCGACAGTGTGGTCTCCGCGAACGACGTGCGGAGGCAGTACCGCCACCTTGCCCGCTGACCACCCTCGGCACCGTCCCACCGAGAAGGAGACACGCGTGCGCACCCTGCACCGCCGCGCCGGCACAGTCCGCCGGCCCGCCCTGAGGGCCGGCCTCACCGCCCTCGTGCTGATCCTGTCCGCCCTGGTCGCCACGCCCGCGCGGGCCGCCGACGCGGTCGACGACCCGATCCCCGACATGCCGACCCAGTCCCGCCTCGGGCTGGTCCTCAGCGAGTACGCCAGCTTCCCGCAGTCGTACCCCACGCCGGCGCCGACCGATCCGCGGCTCATGCGTACCGCACGGATCAACACCATCATGGAGGTGCCCGACGGCTCCGGCCGGCGGGCGGTGCCCGACCTCAACGGCAGCCTCTACCTGGTCGAGGGCGGCGTGCCGCACGTCTACCTGGACGTGGCCGCGACGTTCGCGCCGCGGTTCTTCTCCGGTCGTGGGCTCGGCCAGGGCTTCGGGTACGTCGCGTTCCACCCGGAGTTCGGGGTGAACGGCCGGTTCTACACCATCCACACCGAGTTGGCGTCGACGACGACCGTCACACCGGACTACGCCCAGCCCAACACGCTCTTCCACGGTGTCATCACCGAGTGGACGGCGACCGATCCGGCCGCCGCCACCTTCGCCGGCACGCACCGGGAGGTGCTGCGCATCGGCTTCGGCGGCCAGGTGCACGGCATCCAGGAGATCAACTTCAACCCCACGGCCAAGCGCCACGACCGCGACTACGGCCTGCTGTACCTCGCCGTCGGCGACGGTGGCCAGGGCGCCCGCAACACCGACCCGCAGAACCTGGCCCTGCCGCACGGCAAGCTGCTGCGGATCGACCCCCGGGGCACCAACTCCGCGAACGGGCGTTACGGCATCCCACCCACGAACCCGTTCGTCGGCCGGGCCGGCGCGTTGGGCGAGCTCTACGCCGTGGGTCTCCGGGACCCGCACCGGTTCAGCTGGGACCGGGCGACCGGCCGGATGTACCTGGGGCACATCGGTGAACACGCCGTCGAGGCGATCTACGAGGTCCGCGCCGGGGATAACTTCGGCTGGAGCGAGCGCGAGGGCTCGTTCGTCTTCGACAAGTCGGCCACGAACCCCTGCGACCGGCTGCTCCCGCTGCCCGCTGACGACGACAGGTACGGCTACACCTACCCGGTCGCCGCGTACGACCACGACCCCGCCGCCGGCTGGAACTGCACCGACGACGTCGGTGTCGCGGTGGCCGGCGGCTTCGTCTACCGGGGGCGGGCGCTGCCCGCGCTGCGGGGCAAGTACGTCTTCGGCGACCTGGTCGACGGCCGGGTGCTCTACACCGAGGCGAACGAGATGCGCCGGGGCCGGGAGCTGGCCACGATCCACCAGTTCGCACTCTTCGACGCGGCGGGCACCCCGGTCCGGATGCGCGACCTGTCCGCACCGGGTGCGCCCGGTGATCCCAACCGCGTGGACCTGCGCTTCGGCACCGACGCCGCCGGTGAGCTGTACGTTGTCGCGAAGGCCAACGGGAAGGTCTGGAAGGTGACCGGTACCAGGGAGTTCGCCAGCGGTGACGTCGGGGACGTCACCCTGCGTCGCACCGCGGGGGCCGCGAACTGGGCGCCGGTGACGCCGGCGAAGTGGCAGTTCACCCGCGACCAGGTCGTCCTGGCCGAGGCCGGGGAGAGCCGGCCGGGCCCGCGCCGGCCCTTCGAGTACGCCGTGCTGACCGCCGGCCCGGCGTGGTCGTCGGTGCAGGTCGACGCTCAGGTACGACTCGACACACCGGTGGAGGTCACCAACCGGGACGTGATCATCGTCTTCGGCTGGCGTTCGGACACCGAGTTCTACTACGCCCACCTCTCCACCGACAACACGATCTATCCGCACAACGGCATCTTCAAGGTCGACAACGCCGACCGGGAGCGCATCGACCACCAGTGGAACGGCCGGTCCCGGGGCGCCAACCCGGCGATCACGGATGACAAGTGGCACCGGGTCCGGGTGGTGCACCTGCCGGCGACCGGCGAGATCGCCGTCTACGTCGACGGGCACCGGGATCCGCTGCTGACCGCGAAGGACACCACGTTCGGCTCGGGACGCGTCGGCTTCGGCTCGTTCGACAACGTGGGCCGCCTGCGCAACCTGACCGTTGCCGGCACGCCGGCCTGAACCGGGCCGCGGTGGGGACGGCGGCGGTCACGCCGACGTCCCCACCGAGTCATCCCTCGACCTGCCCCCGGAGGACCCGGTCCGGTTCGTAGAATTCCTGCCATGCCGGAGATCGTCGAGTTGCTGGCCTCGCCCGTGCACCGCTTCCTGGGCCGGCCCGCGGACGGCCCGGCCCCGGCCCCGCCCGGTGAGCTGGTCGACGCGGTCCGGATCCGAGCCGGCCTCGGCATCGTCGGCGACCGGTACTTCGGCCAACAGGCACACCGCGACGCCAGCGTCACCGTCATCGCCCAGGAGTCGCTGCCGGTCGGCATCGGCCTGGCCGAGGTGCGGCGCAACATCCTCACCACCGGGATCGCCGTGGACGAGCTGATCGGCAGGGTGCTGGTGCTGGACTCCGGCGACGGCCCGGTCAGCCTGCGGGTCAACCGGGCGGCCCGGCCGTGCGCCTGGATGGACGTCACCGTCGGGCCGGGGGCGTGGAAGGCGCTGCGCACCACCGGCGGCATCCGCTGCACACCCCTCAACGACGGCACCCTACGCATCGGCCCGATCGACGCCGTCGTGAGCTGAGGAAAGGGCTCGACGTCAGCACTCCCGGACCGGCATGGTGTGCACCGGACAACGGCCGCCCGGGCGGCCGGCGCAACGCTCGGGGGAGGCAGCGGTGGAGCACACACTGACGGATCAGCTGGTCAACGACCACACGATCTTGCAGGTGGTCGTCGGTTCCCGCGCGTTCGGGCTGTCCAGCGCGGCATCGGACACCGACCGACGTGGGGTGTACGCCCTGCCGGCCTCGGCGTTCTGGGGGCTACGGAAACCTGCGCGCCACCACGACGGCCCGCTCGACGAGCAGGTGCGGTGGGAGGTGGAGCGGGTCTGCACACTCGGGTTGGCGGCGAATCCCACCGTGCTGGAAGTGCTGCACTCTCCGCTGGTCGAGACGTGCACCCCGCTGGGCGCGGAACTCCGGGAGCTCACGTCGGCCTTCCTGTCCCGGCGGGTGGCCGACACCTACCTGCGGTACGCCACCGCCCAGTTTGGAAAGGCCGAGCGGGGGATAGCCCGCACTGGCGTTCCGGCGTGGCGGCACGTGATGCACCTGATCCGACTGCTGACCGCCGGGGGTGACCTGGTCCGCACCGGCCGCCTGATGCTGGACGTGGGAGCCGACCGAGACCGTCTGCTGGCGATCAAGGCGGGTGAGGTGCCCTGGGGCGAGATCGTCGCCTGGCGGGACCGGCTGGTGAGCCGGATGACCGCAGACCTGGCCACCAGCCCGTTACCCGACCAGCCCGACGAGGCAAGGGTCGAGCAGTGGTTGATCTCGGTCCGGGAACGCTCCGTGCGGTGCTCCGCGTGACGGCCTGGGAGGCTGCGGGTCTGCCGGTCGGCGTCGACCTGACCGGCATCGTCGCCGAGCAGCCGCACCCGCTGGTGTTCGCCACCGTTTCCGGCGCCCACCTGTACGGGTTCCCGTCCACCGACTCGGATGTCGACCTGCGCGGCGCGCATCTACTTCCGGTCGAGGACCTGATCGGGCTGGCGCAGCCGACCGAGACCCGTACGGTTATGACCGACCGCGAGGGCGTGGAGCTGGACCTGGTCACCCACGACCTGCGCAAGTTCGTACGGCTGATGCTGCGGCGTAACGGCTACGTGCTCGAACAGCTGCTGTCACCGCTGGTGGTGCACACCACCGCGGTGCACGCCGCCTTGGTCGAGTTGGCACCGCTGGTGCTGACACGGCACCACGCGCACCACTACCGCGGTTTCGCCGCCACCCAACGGCGGCTGTTCGACACCACCGGCGAGCTGAAACCACTGCTCTACACCTTCCGGGCGCTGCTTACCGGCGTTCACCTGATGCACACCGGCCGGATGCTGGCGCACCTGCCGAGCCTGCTGCTCGCCGAGGCGGCGCCGGCGTACCTTCCTGAGCTGATCGCGGCCAAGCGGTCCGCCGAACACGGCGGGCTGGACGGCCTGGTCGCGGGCCCGGTCCTGGGCCGGGACCTCGCCGAGCTGGCGTCGCGGCTCGACGAGGCGCACCAGGACAGCCGGCTCCCGGAGCAACCCACCGGGTCGGCCCAGCTCGACGAGCTGGTGGTGACGGCCCGGCTGGCGAATTCGGCGAGGTGACGTCCCGACGGGCCGGCGCGTGGTAGAACCAAACCGCGCATCGGCAGCCGGGGCATTGCCGGACGGGACCTCATCCGAACAGAGGTGGTGCAGTGAACCTCGAGCTGCGGCAGCTCATCGAGGAGCTGCGGGCTGAGCTGGCCGATCTGCCGGAGAGCCTGGCGTACGCCGAGTTCGGCGAGGGGGCGGCCCTCGACGCCGTACCGGCGGGGATCCCGGCTGACCTGCGGGATCTCCTGCTGGTGGCCGACGGGCTGCGGGCGGGTCGGGTCGAGCTGGCGTCCTCGTCGACCCTCGCCGGGCTCCAGTACCACCTGGACTACGCGCCGGACTTCTCGTCCATCCCGCAGGACCGGGCGGGCTGGCTGGTGGTCGGCGTCCGCAGCGACGAGCCGATCTTCATGGATCGCGGCACGGGAGCGATCTGGTACTTCCCACCGACCGGCACCGAGTGGTTCATGTCCGACGCGTTCGAGGAGCTCGCCCCCGACGTGGAATCCTTCGTGGACTACTACCTGCTCGGGCCGGGCTACGCCGACCTGACCCCCGCCGACGACCGGTGGTTCGCGTTCCTCGACGAGCAGGGCCTGCTCGACGAGGACGACGAGGAGGAGAGCTGAGTCAGACCGGGCTGATGTGTGCGGCCAGGACCCGCCAACCGTGCCGGTCGTCGTGGACCCACGTCCGGGTGTAGCGCAGCCGCGCCGCGAACGGCGCGCCCTCGAAGACGCCGGACACCCGGCCCAGGAAGAACGTCACCCCCGTGGCACCGACGACGAGCAGGTCCAGCTCCTCCTCCACCAACTCCTCAACGACCGAGCGGCGGTCCCGGTGGGCGGCCAGGTCATCCTGCTTGGTGTGGGTACGCCCGTCCGGGCCGATGGCGATCAGCTGGTCGACCAGCAGCTGATCGAGAGCGGCGACGTCGCCGGCCCGTTGGGCGGCCTGCAGGGTGCGCTCGGCGTCGAGCAGCTCAGCCTCGCGTGCGCTGTCCGGCATCGTGCCGTCCTCCCGTTCCGGTCCGACCCGGTGTCACCGTCGCCCGGGCTGTCCGCATTGTGGCAGCCAACGTGGCCCGGTCGGGCAAGGATCGCCGCCGAGGTTCACAGACTCAGGCGAATCCGTACGACGGTCTCGCCGGGACTGGTGAGCACCGCCACCTCGTCACAGACCTGCTCCACGATGGCCAGCCCGCGACCCCGTACCGAGTCGGCGGCCGGCATACTCCGGCCGAACGCCCGCGTCGGCCCCTGGTCGACCACGTCGCAGAACAGCTGACCCGGCTCGGCCCAGAGCCGGACCCAGCCGCCGCCGGTGGTGTGCTGCAACGTGTTGGTGGCCAGCTCGCTGACGGCTAGGGTCAACAGCTCCACCCGCTCGGTCGACAGACCTCGGGCCAACGCCCCGGCGCTGACGAACGCGCGCAGCGCTCGAACGTCGGTCGCGACCTGATACGCCATGGTGTCCGCGGCGTGGTTGGGAACACCCTGCTCGGCCACGGTTTCTCGTCGCTCGCCCGGCATCAGCCCACCCGGTGCGGCTGGCCGGTCAGCGGCACCGCGATCCACGCGGGTGTCGTGGACGTGCCAGCCTCGAAGTGCGCCATCGGGCAGCGGGAACCCTTCTCGTAGCGACAGCTGTGGTCGCCACATCATGTCACCCGCCGACCTCTTGACTGTCTCGTCCGTTCGGCGGTTGATCACCTGCGCGCCGGCCCGACCAGCCTCGCCGCTCGGCAGCGGAAATCGCCGTCAGGGACGGATGTCCAGGGCGCCGATCAGCCCGTCGCGCAGCGTGAACCGGTACCGCAGCTCGATCGGGCTGCCGGGAAAGTCGCCAGACACCCGGGTGAGCGCCAGGTACGAATCGCCCGCCTGGGGTGTGACCTGGACCGGTTCGGCGGTGTACGAGTAGGCGTCCATCGTCTTCTGCCGCCACGCGCGGATCGAGGCCCGCCCGTCGTACAGCCGGTCCTCGTCGGCGACGCTCGCGGTGTCCGCGAAGCAGGCGACGAAGGCGTCCAGGTCCCGGTCGTTGACGGCCCGGAAGTACCGGTCGATCACGTCGGGCAGGTCGAGGGCCATCTGCTCCTCCTGCGGCACGGGCCGCCGTCGGGCAGCCGTCGGGTTCCCGGTCCGCCCCCACCGTACGAGAAGCGGACGGCTCCGCGCGGAGCAACGAGCAGAACCATCCCGCCCCGGCGGCCGGGGTTTGCTGCCGGTCAGCCCGGGTAGCCACGCGTTTTCCGACAGCCGAAGGGCGGGACCATGGCCGAGCTGGGGTTCGTCGACAAGGTGGCGGCACGGGCGGGTGTCTCGCCGGAGCAGGCCCGCCCACTGACCGAGGCGGTTCTGCGGACCCTCACCGAGCGGCTCTCCGGCGGTGAGGCGGGCGCGTTGGCCCCCCACCTGGCCGACGAGTTGAGCCCGCTGCTGATCAAGGCGGCCGAGCCGCCGGAGGCGTTCGGCTACGACGAGTTCCTGCGCCGGGTGGCCGACCGCGCCGGGATCGACCGGCGGGCCGCCGAGCGGGGCACCCGCGCGGTGCTCCAGACGATGCACCGGGTGGTCGGGCACCGGGAGTTCGAGGACGCACTGGCCCAGCTCCCGGCGGACCTGCGGACACTGGCGCAGCCGCTGCCACACGGCCCCTGACCGACGCCGGGGCGTGGTCTGACCTGTCGGTCGGACCACGCCCCCCTCGTCCGAGGTCAGCCGGTTACCCCGCTACTGACCACCCACTTCTGGTGTGCGCCGCCGGCGTACGTGCCGAGCTGGATCTGGGTGCCGTCGGCGGTGCTACCGCCGGCGGCCTCCATGATCTTGCCGGACTGCGGGTTGCGGATCGACCCGTCGCTCTGCGGCTGCCAAACCTGAGCGCCGGTGCCGTTGCAGGTCCAGAGCTGGATCTTCGTGCCGTTCGCGGTGCCGGCATTGTCCACGTCCAGGCACTTGCCGAGCACGCGGTACGTGTCGCCGACCCGCGTCCAGGACTGCGCGGCGGTGCTGTTGCAGGTCCAGAGCTGGATCTTCGTGCCGTCCGCGACGCCCGAGTTGTCGACGTCCAGGCACTTGCCGCCGACGCCGGTGATGGTGCCGCCGGTCGGCGGTGGGGGACTGCCCGGGATGGAGTTGAGCGTGTACCACGCCTCGGTGCTCCACAGTGACTGGCCGCTGGTGGAGGTGAACGGGCGCGGCGAGCGCAGGTGCACCACCCGGCCGGCCTTGCGACCGGCCACCGCGAGGTTGACCTTCTTCCCGTCCGCCGAGAGGGTGGCCGAGGTGACGGTCAACGTCTCCTCGTCGACCTTCGGCCCGCCGTAGTTCGACGTCGCCACGTACCGCCATTGCTTGATCTTGTAGCGCGCGGCCAGCTCGACGGCGGTGGCCGCCGAGACGGGCTGGGTGTACTCCACCTCGAAGCCGGTCGTGGTGGCCCGCATCGCGAGCATCTCGAACGTGGTGGCGGTGTTCGGGGTGAGCTTCTGCAGGCCGTACGACAGTTTGCCGGTCTGGCCCCAGTTGCCGCCCGCGCCGAGCCCGCCGACGTAGATCGCGCCGTCCGGGCCGACGTTGACCTCGGAGACGCCCGCCTCCAGGCCCTGGGTGAGCCGGAACAGCGCGCCCTGGTACTCGCCGTTGACCTTCTCCACATTCGCCCGTTGCAGGCCGCCGTACGTCACGTCACCGATGACGAACTGGCCGGCGTAGCGACCACTGGTCAGGTACATCGGCGTGCTGGGCGAGTTGGCGATCTCGTTCTGCGGCATCCAGAGCACCGGCTGGGTGACCAGAGCGGTGTCGAACGGCCCCGCCGGGTTCGTGAAGTGGTTGAAGAACCGGCCCTGCTTGACGTGCACCAGCTTCGACGAGGGCAGCCAGCCGCCCTGGTTGTCGGTGACGAAGATGCCGCCCTCCGGGCCCCAGCCGATGCCGTGTGGCGTACGCAGGCCGCCGGCGACGTAGCTGACCGCGCCGGTGTCCTTGTTGACCTTGAGGGTGGTGCCCCGGTTGGTGGCGGGCTGCGGGTTGGTGGTGGCGCCGCCGGAGTTGATCGACACCGACAGGTTCAGGTAGAAGTACCCGTCCTGGTAGAGCAGGCCGAACGCGAACTCGTGGAAGTTGCCGCCGTACGGCCAGGTGGCCACCGTCTCCAGGCGCTCGGCCACCTCGTCACCGCCGGTGTTCACCAGTCGGGTCAACCGTTGCTTCTCCGTCACGTAGACCACCCCGTCGACGACCTTGAGCCCCATCGGCTCCTTCAGGCCGCCGGCGATCTTCTTGGTGGTCACGGCGCCCGGCGTGGTCGATCCGCCGGTGTTGCCGAGGAGCCAGACCTCGCCGTCCTGGGAGGTACCGGACTGGTCGCTGCCGCCCCAGGTGCTGATGACCAGCCGGCCGTCGGCCAGCCAGTCCATGCCGGTGACCTTCGGCTGGAAGCCGCTGGGCCGCAGGTTGGTCAGCGTGTAACCGGGGTGCACGCCGGTCAGCGGCAGGCCGTCACCGGGGGTGTCGGCGACCCCCTCGCACTCCTTGCGCCCGGGTGCGGTCACCCGGACCACGCCGGCGTCGGTGCTCAGCGCCGAGTTCGGTACGACCGCGAAGGTCGACGAACCGGGGGTCTTCCACTCCAGGGTGATCTGCTGCCCGCCCCCGCGCTCGAAGTGGTCGATGCGCAGCGGGTGCAGGCCGGCGGTGAGGGTGACCGTGCCCTCCTTGGGCGGGGTCGCGCCGTGCAGACCGTCGTGGTTGATGACCACGGCGTTGTCGATCGACAGCTTGGAGCCGTCGTCACTGCTGAGTCGGAACGTGTAGCTGCCGGCCTGGGTGGTGGTGATGTTGCCGAGCACCTGCGAGACGAAGTTGTCCTCGAACCCGAAGTCGGCCGCCGAGGTCCAGTTGATGGTGGACATGAGCTTGTCCACGTTCGGGGTCTGGGCGGGCTTGAGCGTGCACAGCTCGGACAGCGGCACCTGCACGTCGAAGACGCGCAGCGTGACACCCGGTTCCTGCGCGGGGGCGGCGGTGGCGGGGACGGCCCAGAGGCCGGTGGCGAGGACGAGTGCCAGCGCACCCAGGACGGGATGGTGGAGTCGGCGTAGCAGGCGTGTGCCCATCGTTCCTCCAGGAGGCAGTGGAGTGTCCGACGGCCGGCGTGGATCAGCGGTGAGGATGACCGTCGGCCCGGCTCCGTAACGTCCTCGACGCCGACGAGTGACGTTGCGGAAACACCGGGTGGATGGGTCGGAACATTAAGGGGTTTCGATTGGGCTGTCCATGGCTTCGCCTCGATACATCAAAAGTTCCCTATGTCCGTGCGAAAGTTCGAGGCGGTACGCGGAGAATGCCCGGTCCTGCGGGGGCTACCGCCGTCCGCGCCGCGCCGGACCGCCGGTCCGATTGCCGGTCTTCCGAGTCGGTTTGGCGGACGTGCGTGTTGCGGCGCCGCCTCGGCCCGCTGCGCCGGCGGACCGGCGGTCCGCAGTGGATGCTCCGCGCGCCGCAGGCCGACGGCGAGCCGCCACCAGCACGATCGCCGACACCACCACGACGATCAGGGCCGGAACCAGCCAGGCCGGGAAACCCCCACCGGATTGCTCCTCCGTGGCGCCGGCCGGATTACTCGCCGGAGCGCCGGTAGGGGCGACCGGGCTGCCTGTGGCCCCGGGGTTGGTCGAGCCCTCGCTCTCAGCCTGCGCGACCAGCGCCGGATCCGGCCCCGCCGTGGGCGCCGACCAGCCGGCCGGCGCCGCCGTGCCCGGCCCCTGGTAGTCGAAGGTCACGGTGCCCCGCACCGCCTCACCGTCGGAGGCGACGGAGAGATAGCTGGCGGTGTAGCGGCCCTTCGCCGGCCAGTGCGCGACGGTCACCATGGCCGGGAAGCCGGTGTGGTACAACCGCGGCTCGAACACGCCGTTGACCATGAAGTACTCGGTGACCGGCTTGTCCAGTCGCTTCGGCTCACCGTAGGACCAGCCATTGTCCACTCGCGACCCGCTCGGCCCGGTGATGGCGAAGTGCGCGTTCGAGGCCGGCTTCTCGGTGAAGTACAACGCCAGTTGGGTCAGCGGCTCGCGGACGACGGTCCCGGTCAGCGGGGTGGAGGTCGCCAGCTGACCGTGCGCGGACGCCGGGGCGACCGGCAGCAGCAGACTCACCACCAGGGTCGCCGCCAGCGCCGCGGCGGCACGACTCAGGACCTTACGCACAGTGACCAGCCTCGATCGCATCCGTTCATCATGGTCATTTCCCCGGCACCGAACAAGACGTAGAGTTCTCCTCCCCGACGATCAACCCGACACCCGCCCCCCTCGCGTCGTTCGGAGTCCGCCCGTGTTCGTCCGTACCCCCGCCGCCCGCACCTCCGCCGCCCTCGCCGCCGCCGCTCTCGCCGCCCTGCTTCTCGCCGGTTGCGGGCAGGACGAGGACCCCTCCGTGGCCACCCCCTCGACGGCGCCCACGTCCGCCGCCCTGCCAAGCGCCACCACCACCGCGCCGACCCCGACGGCCACCAGCACACCCAGCGCCTCCGCCAGCACCGCGGCGGTGGACCAACAGATCACCGTGACGATCACGAAGAAGCGGGTCGATCCGCCGACCGGACGGGTCACCGTCAGTAAGGGCCAGCTGGTCCGAGTCACGGTCACCTCCGACGTGGCAGACGAGTTGCACGTGCACGGCTACGACCTGGGCGCTCGACTGCCGGCCGGCACGCCCGGCTCGGTGGAGTTCCGGGCCGACAAGACCGGGCTGTTCGAGGTGGAGACGCACGAGTCCGAGCTGGTGCTCTTCCAGCTCGTCGTCCGCTGAGCGGCATGACGGCCGCTCCCACGCTGCTGGCACACGGCGTCGGTGGTCGTCAGGACCTGCCGATCACCCTGCCGCAGCTCGTCGTCGCCGCCGCGCTGACCCTCGTCGTCACGTTCGTGGCGCTGGGTCTGCTCTGGCGCGAACCCCGGCTCGACCGGGACGCCACCGGCGGTCGCCCGGTGCCGCGCTGGCTCGCCCAACTCGTCGACGCGCCCGCGTTCCGGTGGGCGCTGCGCGGGTTCGGCCTGCTCGCCGCCGCCTGGTTCTGCCTCGGTCTGCTGGGTGGGCCGGACACCGCGGACAACCCGACCGCCGGCGCGCTCTACGTGCTGCTCTGGGTCGGGCTGGCCCCACTGTCGCTACTGCTCGGCCCGATCTGGCGGGCGGTCAACCCGCTGCGCACGGTGCACCTGATCGCGGCGCTGGCAGCGCGACGCGACCCCAACCGTGGGCTCCGTGAGCTGCCCGACGGCGTCGGCTGGTGGCCGGCCGCCGCCACCCTGTTCGGGTTCGTCTGGCTGGAACTGGTCGCCCCCGACCGGGCCACCCTGCCGGTCATCACCGCCTGGCTGGCCGGGTACGCGGTGGTCCTGCTGGTCGGCGCGGTGGTGTTCGGCGCCGGCTGGTTCGACCACGCCGACCCGTTCGAGGCGTACAGCACCCTGATCGGTCAGCTCGCCCCGCTCGGCCGGGCCGCGGACGGCGTGCTGGTGTGGCGCAACCCGCTCGACGGGATCGCCGGCCTGCGACCCCGCCCCGGGCTGGTCGCCGTGGTGATCGTGCTGCTCGGCTCGACCATGTACGACAGTCTCTCCAACGCGCCGGCCTGGTTGCGCTTCAGCCAGGAGAACGGCCTAGACCCGGCCGCCACCGGCAGCGCCGGTTTGAGTCTCGTCATCGCCGCCGTCGCGGTGGCGTACCTCGCCGCCACTGGCGCCGCCGCGCGCATCGGTCGCGCCGACGCGGCCGACGCCCGTGCGGTGCCGGGCGAAATAGCCCACTCCATCGTGCCGATCGCGGTGGGGTACGTGGTGGCGCACTACTACTCGCTGCTGATCCTGGAGGGCCAGCGCACCGTCGCGTTGCTCTCCGACCCCCGGGGCACCGGCGCCAACTGGCTCGGCACCGCCGACTGGGAGCCGCACACCGGGCTGGTCACACCCTCCGGGGTGGCGACCCTCCAGGTCACCGTCATCATCCTCGGGCACCTGCTCGGCACGCTGCTCGCCCACGACCGCGCCCTGTACCTGTTCCCGCGGGCCCGAGCGGTGGCCGGCCAACTACCCCTGCTGGCACTGATGGTCGCGTACACCGTCGCCGGTCTGCTGCTGCTCTACGCGGGGTAGTCGCGCCTGGCTCCGACCCCGTGCGCCATGATGGCCCGTGGACTCCGATCTTCAGCGCTACCTCGATGACCTCGTCAGCACAGCCCGGGACGTGCTCGGCACCGACCTGGTCGGCGCGTACGCGGCCGGCTCGGTGGGGCTCGGGGCGTACCAGCCCGGCCGCAGCGACGTGGACGTGGCGCTGCTCAGCGCCGGGCCGCTCACCGAGGCCGCCAAGCGGACGTTGGTCGCCCGGCTGCGACACGAGGCGCTGCCCTGCCCCGCACGCGGACTGGAACTGGTCGTCTACGACCGGGCGGTGGCCGCCTCCGGCACCCCCGAGCCCGGCTTCGAGGTCGAACTGAACACCGGGGCCGACATGCCGTTCCGGCGTACCCTCGACCCCGCCGACCGCCCGGTAGCCGACGGCCGATTCTGGTACGGCCTCGATCGCAGCATCCTGCACCAGAGTGGACTCCCACTGCTCGGGCCGCCAGCGGGGGATGCCTTCGCCGACCTCGCCCCGGCCGACCTGCGCCGGCTGCTCATCGAGGCGCTCTCCTGGTGGCTGGCCCTGCCCACACCGCCGGCCGACCAACCCGCGCCCGGCACCGAGGACGCCGTACTCGGCGCCTGCCGGTCGCTGGTGCGCCACCGCGACGGCGTCTGGCTGGCGAAGGTGGCGGCCGGTGAGCGGCTGATCGACGCCGGCGACCGCGCCGAGGTGATCCGTCAGGCGGTCGCCGCGCGGCACGGCGGGCCGCCGCCCACCGGGGCGCAGGCCCGCGCCTTCCAACAACGGGTACGCGACGAGATCGCCGGATAGCGGTCGCCTGGGCGGGCCCTGCGGCGCTCAGCGGACCGGCTTCGGACCAAGGTCGAGGAGGAGGAGGTCCATGGGCGGACCCCAGGGCAGGACTGATGCGCCGACCTGCCGCCACCCGTTGCGCGCGTACACTTTCCGTGCCCGGGAGCGTGGGTCCGAGGCGAGAGTCGCGTACCGCTCCGACCGGTCGGCGAGCAGGCGGCGCATCAGCTCCGCGCCGACGCCCTCGCCGCGGCGGTGAGGGTGGACGATCCACTCCATCACGGCCAGTTTCGCCGCCGCACGGATCTCGGCGGGCGGGTCGGCGTCGGCCCGGGACCACCAGTCGCCGGCCGACATGGTCCACCCGTAGGCGGCACCTACCAGCGACGAGTCCACGGCGACGGTGACGAGAGTGAAACCGGGTCGGTCGGCCTCCCCGGCAAGGCGGTCGCGGAAACGGACCACCTGGTCGGGGCCTTCCTCGTACGGCGGCTCGGCGTACACGCACTCGTACAAGTCGACAAGCGGTCCGAAGAAGCGGGCCGCGTCCCGGCCGTGGCTGGTGGTGTAGATCAAGCCCATGCCCGGATGCTAGACGCGTACCCGATCTACCAAATCGCCGTAAACCGGCCGGTGTCGCTCGGCGTCGGGAACTGCGGCGGCAACCTGCCGGGCTACTGCCCGTACGAGTTCGTTGTGCTGTTCGGCGGGTAGCTGGTCGAGCAGGTCCGCGGCGAGGCGTAACCCGTCGGGGATGTACCCGGTGCGGCACAATGCCGCCGCCCGGTGCAGCTGCACCTGCGTTCGTAGCCGCTGCTGCGACGGCGGGTACAGCTCCAGGGCGCGCTGCTGTGCGGCCTCGGCGGCGTGCTCGTCACCGGCGTGGGCATACACCCACGACTCGGTGTGCCGTAGCCGGTGCTCTGGCCATCCCCACAGCGACTCCACGTCGGCGGTCACCGTGGCGGGCAGCTCCTCCACCCGGTCGGCGAGGGCGCGCACGCAGGCCACCGCCTCGGCGTGTCGGCCGCCAAGCGATAGTGCCTGCGCCCGGCCCGCGAGCAGCCCGCACGTCGCCGCCGAAGGCGTACCGTCGGTCAGCGGCAGCACCTGGTCGGCCAGCGCTATCACCGTGGTCGGTGCCCGACCGTCGTAGCAGCCGTTCACCACGTCCCACGCCCGGGTGAGCACCCGCGTGTTTGCGTCACCGGATTCGTCGGCGATGCGCTTCGCGCTGGCCCGCCACCTGCCGGCCAGCACGGTCTGCCCGCACGCGTTCAGGCTGAGCGCCACGATGACCGACAGGCGGCCAGCGGCGCGTAGCAGCAATGGACGATGGTGCTCGTCGTCGGCGGCGATCTGGTGCTGCAACACGGCCAGGTCCCGCCCGAGTTGGGCCATGAGTTGGTCGTGCGGTTGGCGGTAGTAGCCACGTCCGTAGTCCGCGACTATTTCGGTCCACTCATCGAAGTCGATATCGACGGCGGCGCCGAGCCCATGCCGCAGGGCCTCCCATCCCACCAGCCGATCCACTGCGGGCACCGCAGCGAGCGCGCCCATTGCCTGGAGTATCGACCGTCTGCGCACGTCCTTGTCGCCTGCCTGCTTGCTTCCGTACGCCGTCTCCAACGCACCGCCAGCCGACAACGCGCGGTCGTAGGCGGCCACCACCGCTGGGTTGGTGGGGCGGTCGCCCCGTTCGATCTGCCCGAGGTAGCCGAAGTCGTACGCCGTCAGCTCGGCGAACTTCCGCAGCGACCAGCCGGCGGCTTTGCGGTGCAGTCTGAGTGTGTTCCCGAAACCGTCCATCTCACCCCCGGCCTGTGGGCTCTCGTGTGGGCCCACTGCTCACGGCTGTCACACTCCGCAGCGTAGCGGCCACGCTACCCATGTCGGTCGATCTCGGGCGGCGTGAATAGGCGCGGCGGATCGCTGCCGGACGGCGTGGTCTGTCGTAGCCGCTGGTTGTGGTGGCCGACCGGAATATCGCTCTTGTCGGCCATCACGCACAAGCCTTGGGGGTGGCCGTCATGAACTGGATCGGGAGAGCGTCGGCCGTGGATGTCGACGTGGAGGTCCCCGCCGGAACCAAGCTGCTCCTCCTGGCCGGGGAGTGGCTGTGCGAGCCCACCGTGCCCGCCCGACGGGACGAGGTGGTGATCGTCGTGGCCATCTGTCAGGGGGCGACCAGCGGCTGGGTGTGGGTGAGAGGGCACGTGTGCCGCCGGCAGGACCCTCCGGACTGCGGCACCGGGTCCTGCTTCGAGCACCAGGTGCTCGCCTCGGCGATCCGCCTGAACCTGGCCGGCCAGCGGTGAGCGCGGATCAGCCCCTGGAGGTTGACACGGAGCGGCACGGACTCACGGCCCACCCGGTGCACGACGGCGAGAGCCACACCCCGCTGCGCCCGGTGGCGTTGCCGGGTGGACGGCCAGCAGTGGCCCTGCCACGACGCATAGCTGCTGCTCAGGGCGGAGTTCGATGACAACCCGTCGGGATTGACCATCTACCTGGCAGGCATGTTCTATGAGGCCACCCAGGATCTTCACTACCTCAACCCCTACGACGGACCCAGCCCGCGCGAGTTGTACGACCGCTTCGTGGCCTGGGGTCGGCGGGCCTCGCGGCGCTCAGCGGACCGGGCGGGACTCCAGCGAGGCGAAGAGCAGGTTGAGACCTTCGGTCATGGTCGGGTGCGTGATGACCGCGTCCCGCAGTGCGGTCCACGGCATCCCGGCGAGCATGGCCAGCTGCACCGAGGTGATCACCTCACCGGCCTCGGCGCCGAGCAACGACGCACCGAGGATCCGGTCGGTGCTGGTGTCGATGACCGCCTTCCACATGCCCTGGGTCTGGCGCAGGGTGCGTGCCCGGGGAATGGCGGCGACCGGCAGGTGGGCGACCTGGATGTCGTACCCGGCGCGGCGCGCCTCCGTCTCGGTCAGCCCGACTCGCGCCAGTTCCGGGGTGGTGAAGACGGTGTACGGGATGAGCCGGTCGGCGGTGCTGCGCCGGCCTCCGGCGAGGTTCGCCCGGATGATCCGGTAGTCGTCCAGCGAGACGTGGGTGAACTGTGGGCTGCCGGCGACGTCCCCGGCCGCCCAGGTGCGCTCGGCGCTGGTGCGCAGGTGATCGTCGACCTCCACGAAGCCCCGCTCGCTGAGCCGCACGCCGGCCACGTCCAGGCCGAGCCCGTCGGTGACCGGTTCCCGGCCGGCCGCCACCAGCACGTCGTCCCCGACCACCACGCTGCCGTCGTCCAGCGTCACCCGCAGCGAACCGTCGGGCTCCCGGTCGACCCGCGCGACCGCGACACCCACCCGTACGTCGATGCCGTCATCGAGGAAGACGCGCATCACCGCGTCGCTGATGTCGGGATCCTCGCGGGTGAGCAGCCGTGGACCACCCTCGACCAGGGTCACCGCGCTGCCGAACAGCGCGAACATCTGCGCGAACTCCACCCCGACGGTGCCGCCGCCGAGCACCACCAGCCGGGCCGGCAGCCGGTCCAGGTGCAGCAACTCGTCGCTGGTGAGCACCCCGGCCTCGGCCATCCCGGGCACCGACGGCAGATGGGGGCGGGTGCCCGTGTTGATCACCACGTCGCTGCCGCGCAGCAGTCGCTCGCCGCCGTCGGCGAGGGCCACCCGTACGGTTCGTGGGCCGACGAACCGGGCCTCGCCGATCACCAGGTGCAGACCGGAGTCGAGGAACTGCTGCCGGTTGGCGGCGACCATTCCCTCGACCACGTCCTGCTTGTGCGCGCGCAACAGGTCGATGTCGACCCGGCCGCCCTGCACCGTCAGGCCGAGCGCCGACGCGTCCCGCAGTTGGCGGGCGGCTCGCGCGCTGGTCACCAGCGCCTTCGTCGGGATGCACGCGACGTTGATGCAGCTGCCGCCGATCATGCCGCGCTCCACCATGGCGACTCGCTGACCGGATCGGGCGACGTCCATGCTCAACGTCTTGCCGGCCTTGCCGCCACCGACGACGAGCAGGTCGAACTCCTCCGGTTGGTCGGTCACCGGGCGCTCCTCTCGGTCACCGGTCAGGCCGGCGGCCACCGCTGGTGCGCGGCGGCCAGCCCAGCCTGCCAGCTCAACCGGGTACGGCGACCCGGTTCCGCGCAGAATCCGCCCCGGCCACCACCCGTCCCTTGATCAGGTGATGAGAAGTAGGTCTGCGGACTTTCTACGACCTACTTCTCCTCGCCTGATCACCGCCGGACGGTCGGCCCGGGCCCGTGCGGATCCGCGCCGGGCCCGGGTGCAACCGCGGCTGAGGTCAGTGTCGGGCGGCGCCGTTCTCGCTGACCGGCTGCCCGAAGGCCAGGAACGGTACGGGCGTCGGTGCGTCCGTGCCGATGTGCCGAGGGAAGGTCCGCTCGGCGTCGTCGGCGCCAACCTCCCGGGCCGCCGTACGGTCGGACGTCGTCGACTCGTCCGCCACCGCCGGTGCGTCGGCGTGCTCGTCGTTCGCCCGCTCCGCCGCGGCACTGTCGCCATTGGCCTGTTCCACCGGGGTCAGGTCGGCGTAGCCGTTCTCGACCGGGCTCCGGTCGGCGGGTGCGGCGTTGAGCGGGGCGCGGTCGGAAGTGGCGCGGTTGGCGTCCGCATCGTCCACGGCGGGACGCTCCGCGGAGAGCCGGTCGACACCGACGCGGTCGACGGTGAGCCGCTCGACGCCTACCCGCTCGGGAGCGGGCCGGTCGGCGCTGGGGCGGGAACCCACCATCGGGTATTCGGCGGTCTCCGTACCGCCGGCTGCCGCGGCCATGACCGCGGCGGCGGCGAGGTCGGCCACTCGCTTCGCCTCCCGCTGTACGCGGGCGCGGACCTCCTTGGCGTGCCGCTCGGCGGAGTCCCCAGCCCGGCGGGCCTCGTCCAGCCGGGCGCTTTCGGCGGTCAGGTCCCGGCGGACCTCGTTGAGCCGCTGCTGCATCCGGGACAGCTCGTTCTCCAGCGTCTCGCCCTCCTGGCGGATCTCGGCGAGCTGTTGGCGGCCGGTGTCCAGCTCGGCGTGCAGCTCGGTGGCCTCCTGCCGGCGCTCCTCGAGCTCCTTCTGCAAGGCGGCCAGCTGCTGCTGATGGCTGGCGGCCTGCTCGTCGGCGCGGTTGCGCAGCTCGGTCACGTGCTGCTGCGCCTCGGCCAGCAGCGCGGCGATCTGCTGCTCGGTGGCGCTGCGCTCCTCGGCCAGCTCCTGCTCTGCGGCAGCCTGCTGTTCGGCGATGTCCTGCTCGGCGGCGGTACGCCGTTCGTTGACCTCTCGCTCCACGTTGGCCTGCCACTGGGCCATCTCCTGCTGGTGCTTGGAGCGGGCCGACTGGAGTTCCTGCTGGATCTGGGTACGAGCCGACTTCATCAGCGCGTCGGCGGCGACCCGGGTCTGGTTGAGCTGCTGCGCGCTCTGCTCGGTGATCCGCTTGGCCTCGTGCTGAGCGCGCTCGTGCGCGGCCTCACCGTCGGCCCGCAACTGCTCGGCGTGCTCGCGGATCGCGCTCAACTCGGCCTCGGCGAGGGCGCGCCGTTCCTCGTGCGCCTGCTCCTGCTCGGCCCGCCGGGCGGCCAACTCCTCGGCCAGGTCCTGACGCGCCTGCGCGGCACGCTCACGGGTGTCGGCGAGGATCCGCTCGGACTCGCTGCGCAGCTCGTTCGCCCGGTCGGTGGCCGACTCGGTGATGATGCCAGCCTGCTTTTCGGCGAGTGCCATGATCTCGCCGACCATCGGGCCGAGATCGTGGAACGAGGCGCGGTCCACCTGCACGGGTTGCTCCTGAAGTTCAGCCAGTTCGGCACGCAGCCGCTGCACCTCGGCGGTCAGTTCACGGACGCGGACGGCGGAGCGGCCGTGCTCCCCGCTGAGCATGGCGATCTGACCGTCGAGCTGCTCCAGGTGCCGGTCCACCTGGCGTTTGTCGTATCCGCGCAGGGCGAGCTCGAAGCTCGGCCGGGAGGCCGCATCGTCGCGTGCTGCGTGCGGCTCAGCGCCGATGGACATGCACCATCCTCCGTACGATCGGGGCGTCAGGGTCGGCGGTCGCCTGCCCCACGGGCCGTCAGTGTGGCGCAACGCTACCGCCGAGCGGACCTCATGCGAAGTCCTGCCCCACCACCTCTCACGTTGCCGCCCCGCGTTCCCCCGTTCCCGCGCCGATCGTGGACTCGTGCT
The DNA here is from genome assembly GCF_059358895.1 of Micromonospora sp. BQ32. NCBI lineage: Bacteria > Bacillati > Actinomycetota > Actinomycetes > Micromonosporales > Micromonosporaceae > Micromonospora > Micromonospora sp. BQ32. The sequence continues at coordinate 421,334 of NZ_JCADBI010000001.1, forward strand.
TCAGCACAACTCCATGATCGACGCAGGTCAACGTGGGGGACGCGGGGCAACGTGGAACGCGGGGGTCAGCGCCGGCGGGCGACCAGGACCGCGTCGTGGAAGGTGCTGTCCTCACCGTTCGGGTTGGTGGCCTGGCGGGAGCGTTCCTCCGCCGTCAGCACCTCCCAGTGGGCAGGTTCCAGCTCGGCGGCCACGTCCTGCGCGGTGTACATCGCGTCCGGCATGTGCATCCGGTGCGCCGACCTCCACAGATCCGACGGGTGGTGCCCGACGATCAGCAGGACGCCGCCGGGTGCCACCGCCGCGGCCAGCCGGCCGAACAACTCCCGCCGCTCCGCCTGTGGCAGGTGCATGAACTGCGCGGACACCAGGTCGTACGCCTCCTCGGTGGGCGGCTTGTCCCGCAGGTCGGCGTGGGTGAACTCGATCCGGTCGCCCACGCCGGCGGCCTCGGCGTGCGCGGCGGCCCGGCTCAACGCCGTGGTGGAGATGTCCACCGCCGTCACCTGCCAGCCGCGCTCGGCCAACCACACCGCGTCGGCGCCCTCGCCGCTGCCCACGTCCAGCGCGCGCCCCGGGGCCAGGTCGGCGACCTCGGCGACCAGCTGCGGGTTCGGCCGGCCACTCCACACCGAGGGCCGGGACTGGTAGCGCTCCTCCCACGCCGGCTCCTCGAACGTCGTGGCCACCAACTGCCGGTACGCGGCCACCGCGTCGCGGGTTTCCTCGGCGATGAGATCAGCGTTGATCGCCGCCGCCGCGGTCAGGCCGGCCCCGGCGGACGTGATCACCTGGCCGCGGATGTCGGCCACGTTGCCCGCCACCCAGACACCAGGGACGGTCGTCGCACCGGTGGCGTCGGTCGGGATCTGGGCGCCGATGACGTGCTCACCCATCATCACCTCCTCCGGAGCCAGACCCAGCCCCACCAGCACGTCGGCGCGGGGCGTCAGCCGCGTCGCCACCACGATCGCGTCGAGCGCCACCACCCGGCCGTCGGCGAGCCGTACGCCGGTCAGCGCGTCGTCGGTCACCTCCACCGCGGCGACCGAACCGGGCACCACCGCGATGCTCCGGGCGGCGAGCCGCTCGGCGGTCTCCGCGTCCGGCGCCGGGGCGTCGTGCAGCAGGAGCAGCACGCTGGGGCTCCACTGTCGCCACATCTCGGCCTGGTGCACGCTCAGCGGGCTGGTCGCCAGGACGCCGATCCGGCGGTCCCGAACCTCCCAGCCGTGGCAGTACGGGCAGTGCAGCACGTCGCGGCCCCACCGCTGCGCCAGGCCGGGCACGTCGGGCAGCTCGTCGGTCAGACCGGTGGTCACCAGCAACCGCCGGGCCCGCACCGACTCCCCGCCGTCGAGGCTCAGCCGGAACCCGTCGTCGTCGCGGGTCGCGGCCTGCACCCGCCCGGTGCGGAACTGCCCGCCGTATTCGGCCACCTCGGCCCGCCCGATCGCGAGCAACTCGCCCGGCGGCGTCCCCTCCCGGCCGAGGTAGTTGTGAATCCGGTCGGCCGGCGCGTTGCGCGGCTCACCGGAGTCGATCACCAGCACCGACCGTCGGGCCCGGCTCAGCGCCAAAGCTCCGCTGAGCCCTGCGGCGCCGCCGCCCACCACCACCACGTCGTATGTCTCGTCCACCGGAATCCCCCTCGTGCTCTGTCGGCTGCGCCCACCATCCGTCGCCGCCGGCAAGGTGGCAACTATCCTTGCCGTTATGGCAAACGAGGACAGCGCCGCGCTGGCGGCCGTCGGCCCCCGGCTGCGTGCCCTGCGTCACCAACGCGGGACCACGCTGACCCAGCTCGCCGACCTGACCGGCATCTCGGTGAGCACCCTGTCCCGGCTGGAGTCCGGTAGCCGTCGGCCCACCCTGGAGCTGCTGCTCCCGCTGGCGAGGGCCTACCAGGTGGCGCTGGACGAGCTGGTCGACGCCCCCGCCACCGGCGACCCCCGGGTACGCCCCAAACCGATCGTCATCCACGGCGTGACGTACCTGCCGCTGACCCGCCGACCGGGCGGTGTCCAGGCGTTCAAGCAGATCTTCCCGCCGGACCCGTCCGCCGGGGGCCGAATCCCGCAGGCCCACGAGGGGTACGAGTGGCTCTACGTGCTCTCCGGCCGGCTACGCCTGCTGCTCGGCGACCGTGACCTGACGCTGACCCCGGGCGAGGTGGCCGAGTTCGACACCCGCATTCCGCACCTCTTCTTCAACCCCGGCCCCGGCACCGCCGAAGCCCTCAGTCTCTTCGGGCCGCAGGGGGAGCGGCTGCACGTCCGGGCCCGCCCGGCCACGCCCGACAAGCAGCAGTGATCAACTCGGCTTCCATGACGTCGGGCCGTCCCGCCACCGGGACACCCCGAGTTCGCTGACCTCGTAGCCGCAGGTGCCGCGAGGGTCGACAGCGGTCCTGCCGGGCGGGCTTCGAACTGTGCGCGCCGTACCTCCGTGTTTATGATCGACAACCCCGACCGGGGGACCCCGACATGGCCGATCGGTTGGCCCGGAGCAGAGGTGAGGTGCGCGACGGTGATCCGCGAGGCGTACGCCTGCTGGGTGCGTGAACCCGGCGCGGCCGAGATCCGGCCGGTGGCGCTGACCGCCCCGGGCCCCGACGAGGTGCTGGTCCGGGCCAGTTACTCCGGGGTCAGCCGGGGCACCGAGACGCTGGTCTTCGCCGGCCGGGTGCCCACCGACCAGTACGCCGCGATGCGCGCGCCGTTTCAGGAGGGCGACTTCCCCGGCCCGGTGAAGTACGGCTACCTCAGCGTCGGTGTGGTCGAGCAGGGCCCGCCGGAGCTGCTCGGGCGCACGGTGTTCTGCTTGCACCCGCACCAGAGCGCGTACGTCGTGCCGGCGAGTGCCGTGGTGCCGGTGCCCGAGGGGGTGCCGGCCGCCCGAGCGGTGCTGGCCGGCACGGTGGAGACCGCCGTCAACGCGTTGTGGGACGCGGCGCCGCTGGTCGGTGACCGGGTCACCGTGATCGGCGCGGGCATGGTGGGCTGCTGCGTCGCGGCGCTGCTCGCCCGGTTCCCCGGCGTTCAGGTCGAGCTGGTCGACACCGACGCGCGGCGGGCCGGCGTGGCCGGGGCGCTCGGCGTCGACTTCGCCAACCCGGCCGACGCCCGCGGTGACCGGGACCTGGTCGTGCACGCCAGCGCCACCGCCGCCGGCCTGCAACAGTCGCTGGACCTGCTCGCGCCGGAGGGCACCGTCATCGAGCTGAGTTGGTACGGCGACCGCCCGGTGCAGGTGTCGCTCGGCGGCGCGTTCCACTCCGGTCGACTCACCCTGCGCAGCAGTCAGGTCGGCATGGTGGCGCCCGCCCGACGGGGACGGCGCAGTTACGCCGATCGGCTGGCGCTCGCCCTGGACCTGCTCGACGACCCGGCCTTCGACGCCCTGATCACCGGCGCGTCCCGCTTCACGGAGCTGCCCGACGTGCTCGCCAGACTGAGCTCGGGTGACCTGCCCGCCCTCTGCCACCTCATCACCTACGACGACGGGGAGTGACAGTGTTCAGCGTGACCGTTCGGGACCACATGATGATTGCCCACAGTTTCCGAGGCGAGGTGTTCGGGCCCGCCCAACGCCTGCACGGCGCGACATTCGTGGTGGACGCGACGTTCCGCCGGCCCGACCTGGACGCCGACGGGATCGTGGTGGACATCGGCCTGGCCACCGAGCAGCTGCGGGCCGTGCTGGGCGAGCTGACCTACCGCAACCTCGACGACGAGGCGGCCTTCGCCGGGATGAACACCACCACGGAGGTGCTGGCCCGGACGATCGCGGACCGCCTGGTCGAGCGGGTGCACGCCGGTGAGCTGGGCGCGGGGGCGCGCGACCTGACCGGCATCACGGTCACCCTGCACGAGTCGCACATCGCCTGGGCGAGCTACGAGCGGTCGCTGTGACCGATGCGGGCCGGGCGGTGCACGTCGTCCTGCCCGGTGACATCGACGACCCGACCACACCCAGCGGCGGTAACTCCTACGACCGGCGGATCTGCGACGGGCTCGTCGAGCGCGGCTGGTCGGTGCACGAGCACCCGGTGCCGGGCGCGTGGCCGCACCCCGACCCGGCCGACCGGGCGAGGCTGGGTGGGGTGCTCGCCGCCGCGCCGGACGACGCCGTGGTGCTGATCGACGGCCTGATCGCCTCGACCGTGCCGGACCTGCTCGGCCCGCACGCCCGTCGGCTGCGCCTGGTGGTCCTGGTGCACCTGCCGCTGGACGACGAGCGGGAGGCCCGCGCGCTGGCCACCGCCCGGGCCGTCGTCACCACCAGCCTGTGGACCCGCCAGGCCCTGCTGGCGCGTCACCCGGCGCTCGCCGACCGGATCCGGGCCGCGCCGCCCGGGGTGCGGCCCGCGCCGCCCGCAGCCGGCTCGGCGGCCGGCGACCGGTTGCTCTGCGTCGCGGCGGTCACTCACCACAAGGGGTACGACGTGCTCTTCGACGCGTTGGCCACGCTGGTCGGCCGGCCCTGGACGATGGTCTGTGCGGGCACGCTGGCCCGGGAACCGGACCTCGTGCACCGGCTGCGCGACCGGTTGACCGGAGCGGGCCTCACCGAGCGGGTGCGGCTGGCCGGCCCGCTGACCGGCGCGGCGTTGGACGATGCCTACGCCGCCGCCGATCTGCTGGTGCTGCCGTCGAGGGGCGAGACGTACGGCATGGTCGTCACCGAGGCGCTGGCCCGCGGCCTGCCGGTGTTGACCACCGAGGTGGGCGGGCTGCCGGAGGCGCTCGGCCACGCGCCCGGCGGCGACCGCCCGGGACTGCTGGTCCCGCCCGGCGACCCGGCGGCGCTGGCCGCCGCGCTGATCCGCTGGCTGGACGACGACGCGCTGCGCGCCCGGCTGCGGCGTGCCGCTCTCGCCCGGCGCGACACCCTGACCGACTGGCCAGTGACCACCGCGCTGCTGGCCGGCGTGCTGAAGGAGGTGGCGGAATGACCGTCGAGGAGACCCTGCCGTTCGCCGACTGGCTGCGGTTGCGTGAGCCGGCCGACGCGGCGGCGCGCGCCGAGGACCTGCTGGACGCCGTTCGAGCCCGGCTGACCGGGGACGCCCCGACGGTGATCCACGACCTGGGCAGCGGCACCGGCTCGATGAGCCGTTGGCTGGCCTCCCGGCTGCCCGGACCACAGCACTGGGTGCTGCACGACCGGGACGCCGACCTGCTGGCCCGCGCCGCCGAGGGCATGACCGGGGTGACCGCCGCCGACGGGGCCCCGGTCACCGTGCGCACCCGCTGCGGCGACCTCACCCGGCTGACCGCCGCCGACCTCGCCGACGGTTGCCTGGTCACCGCGTCTGCGCTGCTGGACATGCTCACCGCGGATGAGATCGAACGGGTGGTGACCGCCTGCGTCGGCCGGCCCGCCCTGTTCGCCATCTCGGTGACCGGTCGGGTCCGGTTCACCCCGACCGACCCGCTCGACGAGGCGGTCGAAGCAGCATTCAACGACCACCAGCGGCGTACCGTCGAGGGCCGGCGGCTGCTCGGCCCGGATGCCGTCGCCGCCACCGCCGCCGCGTTCACCCGGCGCGGCATCGACGTGCGGGAACGGCGCAGCCCGTGGCGTCTCGGCCCGGAGCAGGCCGACCTGGCCGCCGAGTGGTTCCGCGGGTGGCTCGGGGCGGCCTGCGAACAGCGCCCCGACCTGGCCGGTCCCGCCCAGGCGTACGCCCGCCGTCGGTTGGCCGACGCGGCGGCCGGCCGACTCACCGTGCTGGTCGAACACACTGACCTCCTCGCCGGTGGATGAACCGTTCACGCCCTGGGTACGTGCACTAGGGCAAGTGGACGATCTTCAAAGGGGAGGGCCGGCGCCGATGTTCTGGGCCTGGGCACGAGTGGTCGGCGGGGTGGGTCTGCTCGCCGTCCTGCTGTGGCAGGTGGGCAGCGGCCCGTTCCTCGCCGGAGTACGACTGATCGACGCGCCGGCGTTGGCTGCGGCGCTGGTCATCGGGGTGCTCACCACGGTCTGCGCGGCGTGGCGGTGGAGCCTGGTCGCCGGCGGCCTCGGCGTACGCCTGCCACTGGCGACCGCGGTGGCGCACTGCTACCGGGCCGTGTTCCTCAACGCCACCCTGCCCGGCGGGATGCTCGGCGACGTGCACCGGGCGGTACGCCACGGCCGCGACGCCGGTGACGTCAGCCGGGGCATCCGCGCGGTGGTCTGGGAGCGTACCGCCGGGCAGGTGGTGCTGCTCGGGGTCGCGCTGGTGGTGCTCGCGGCCTTCCCGTCGCCGGTTCGGCCGTACCTGCCGGTCGCCGCCGCGCTGCTCGTCGCCGGCGGACTGGTCGCCGTGCTACTGGCCCGGGTCCTTCCCAACGGCGGCGAGTCGCGCTGGGCGACGGCACTGCGTACCGCCGTGGCGGACGTGCGGTCGGGGCTGCTGGCCCGGCGCACCTGGTTCGGTGTGCTGGTCGCCTCGGCCGTGATGGTCGCCGGTCACCTGGCCACCTTCCTGGTGGCGGCGCGCACCGCCGGGTCGGACGCCCCGCTGTCCCGACTGCTGCCGTTGACGCTGCTCGCCCTGCTCGCCATGGGGCTGCCGTTGAACGTGGCCGGCTTCGGGCCGCGCGAGGGGGTGGCGGCGTGGGTGTTCGGCGCGGCTGGCCTCAGCGCGGCCGAGGGTGTCGCCACCGCCACCGTCTACGGTGCCCTGGTGTTGGTGGCCAGCCTGCCCGGCGCCGCCGTGCTGCTGGCCCGTCGACGTCGAATTCCGGTCGCCGCCCGGGAAGCCGCCTCCGGCGGCGGCTGTTGAAGTCGGTTGTGAGACGGTACACGTCGCCGGACGGCGGTGACGCCGGACGAAGGAGTCCCATGCCCGAAGCATTGCCGGTTGCCACGATCCGCACACAGGTCACGGTGCCGCTGGCGTTTCCCGATGGCTACACCACGACCGCCCGGGTCTTCACCTTCAAGGGCCTGGTGGACGGTCGGGAGCACCTGGCCCTCGGCCTCGGCGACTGGGCGGGCGCTTTGGACCGGCTCGCCACCGGGGGAGAGGCCCCGCTGGTCCGTCCGCACAGCGAGTGCCTGACCGGCGACGTGTTCGGCAGTCAACGCTGCGACTGCGGGCCGCAACTGCGCGAGGCGGTGCAGCGGATCGCCGAGACCGGAGGTTTCCTGCTCTACCTCCGCCAGGAGGGCCGGGGCATCGGCCTGTACGCCAAACTGGACGCGTACGCGTTGCAGGACGCCGGGTTGGACACCTACCAGGCCAACGTCGCGCTGGGCCGGGGCGAGGACGAGCGGGACTACACCGCCGCCGCGCAGATGCTGGTCACGTTGGGCGTGCCCCGCATCCGACTGCTGAGCAGCAACCCGGACAAGTCCGAGCAGTTGACCCGGTTGGGCGTGGAGGTGGCCGAACGGGTGCTCACCAGCGTCTTCCTCTCGCCGGCCAACGCGGACTACCTGGCGGCGAAGGCGGCCAAGGCGGCGGAGGTCGAGGCAGCCGAGGCGGCGGACGTGCTCGCGGGTCGTACTCCTGAGCGGCCCCTTACCCGATGAGTTGGCGGCCGGAACCGACGCGGCCGTACGTGCTGCTGAGCTGTGCCGCTTCCATTGACGGCTACATCGACGACGCCTCCGAGCAGCGGTTACTGCTGTCCAACGAGGAGGACCTGGACCGGGTCGACGCGGTCCGGGCCAGCTGCGATGCCATCCTGGTCGGCGCCGGCACCGTCCGACGTGACGACCCTCGGTTGCTGGTGCGCTCCCCGAGCCGCCGGGCCGAACGGGTGGCAGCCGGTCGACCCGCCTCGCCCACCAAGGTCACCCTGACCGCCCAGGGTGACCTCGACCCGACGGCCCGCTTCTTCACCGCCGGTGATCCGGCCCGGCTCGTCTACTGCGCCACCGGTGCGCTGGAGAAGACCCGGGAACGGGTCGGCCAACTGGCCACCGTGATCGACGCGGGTGAGCCCGTCGACCCGGGCTGGCTGCTGACCGACCTGGCCGGGCGGGGCGTACAGCGGTTGATGGTGGAGGGCGGCGGGACGGTGCACGCCCAGTTCCTCGCCGCCGGTCTCGCCGACGAACTGCACCTGGTGGTCGCCCCGTTCTTTGTCGGCGACGGCCGGGCGCCCCGGTTCGTCGGCGAGGGCCGCTTCCCCTGGCACCCGGGTCGCCGCGCCCGCCTGGCCGAGGCCCGCCAGATCGGCGACGTGGTCCTGCTCCGCTACGCCCTCTCCACCCGCTGCCCCGCCGACCCTGCTGCCGCCGACCGTGCCGCCGCCGACCTCGCCGGCCGCTCGGGAGGGTGACGGGACGCACCGAGCCGCGGAGCAGTGGTCACGAGCCATCGAGTGGTTATTCTGTCGACGGCGGCGCCGGCGCCCCGACAGAATCTGCGGATGTCCGTAGCTCCTTTTGCCCTCCTGCGCTGGCAGTTCGACCTGACGTGGTCGCTGTTCGAGTACCACCTTGAGCGACTCGACCCCGCGGACTTCCACTGGGAGCCGGCCACCCACTGCTGGTCGGTGCGGCAGAGCACGGACGGCACCTGGACCCCGGACTGGGCCGACACCGAACCCGACCCGATCCCGGTGCCGACGATCGGCTGGCTCACCTGGCACATCGGCTGGTGGTGGACCGTGACGATGGACCATCTGCGGGGTGGATCAGCGCGGCAACGGACGGCCGTTGCCTGGCCGGGCTCGGGCGAGCCGACTGTCGCCTGGCTGCGTGGCCTGCGCACCGAATGGCTGGGTCTGCTCGACCAGCTCAGCGCCAGCGATCTCGATCGCGCCGCGACGTTCCCCTGGCCGGACCAGACCGACCACACCGTCACGCACACGATCGGTTGGGTCAACTCCGAGCTGATGAAGAACGTCGCGGAGATCGGTCAGCTGCGGCTGCTTCGCGCCGCACGGACCGATCGGGACGCTCGACCGTAGTAGTTTCGACACACGGGGTGCCGTGACGAAACTGGAGGCGGCGTGCTCAGTGTCCGGTGTGTCGAGTGCGAGGCGGAACTGCCCGGCGGCTCCGGCCGGGGACGCCCGCGCCGCTACTGCTCTCGGCGCTGCCAGGCCCGCGCGTACCGCAGGCGTCGCGAGCACGGTCCCACCAGCACGCCGCGTCGGGTGCCGGAACTGCCCGCGCCGGCCGGCGGCGATCCGCGCCACCGGTTGGTCAGCCTCGCGGTCGAGCTGGCCGACTCCGGCGGCCTGGACGCCGTCTCCATGCGGGTCCTCGCCCAACACGCCGCCGTGCCCGCCCACGCCGTGTACCGGCACGTCCGCAACCGGGCCGACCTCCTCGCCGCGATGGCCGAGCAGATCACCGCCACCCGCGCCTTCGGCACCGGGCCACTACCGCGTGATCCACGCCAACGGCTCGAACGGCTGGCGGGGGACGAGTGGGCGATGTACCGCCGCCACCCCTGGCTGCTGGCCGTCCTCGCCACCGACCGGCCGCCGACCGGGCCGGCGGTCCTCGCCATGGTCGACCGGGTGGTGGCGGCGTTCAGCAGCGCCGGGTACGACCCGGCCGAGGCGTTCCGCGCCTACCTGGTGCTCAGCGGCTACGTCCAGGGCATGGCCCTGCTCATCCGGCGCGATCCGGCCGACACCACCTACCACGCCTGGTGGTCGGCGACCCGCACCCGGCTGGAGCGGACCGGCCGTACCCGGGAGCGACCCTGGCTGGCCGCGGCCGGGCAGAGCACACCCGACACCGACCTCGACCTCTGGTTCCAGTTCGGCCTGCGCGGGCTGCTCGACGGCCTGTTACGCGGCCCCGCTCGGTAGGGTGGCCGACGTGCCGCGACTGGTGAAAATCACTCCAGACAATGTGGAGGCCGCGTGCCGGGTGAGCGTGCGGCCCGACCAGGAGAAGTTCTCGTCTCCGGTTGCCTGGTCCCTCGCCGAGGCGTACGCCCAGCCCGAGATCGCGTGGCCGCGTCTGATCGTTGACGACGACCAGATCGTCGGCTTCCTGATGGGCTTCTTCGACATCGTGTGGGATCCGGCCCAGCCGGACGACCTGCGCTCGGGGCTGTGGCGGCTGAACATCGCCGCCGAGCACCAGGGCCGGGGGTACGGGCGCTTCGCCGTGCAGGCCGTCCGCGACGAGGCCCGTCGACGTGGGCACGACCGCGTCTACACGACGTGGCACCCGGGCCCGGACGGCCCGGAGCAGTTCTACCTGAAGCTCGGCTTCCAGCTGACCGGTGAGACCAGCGGGGACGAGGTGGTGGGCGTCCACTCCACCCACTGACCGGACGCCACCGACCACCTCCGGACCGAGTGATCAGCAGTGCGGCGGGGCCTGCGTACGATGCGGGGTCGAGTTCCCCTCGTCGCGGCGGAGGTATCGGGCAATGGCAGGCCAGCACGAGGGTTTCGCGCTCGGCGTCGACCTCGGCACGTCCAACACGGTCGCGGTGCTGCGCTGGCCCGACGGGCGGACCCGTCCGCTGCTGATGGACGGCCAACCGCTCAGTCCGTCCGCCGTCTACGCCGACCCGGACGGCACCCTGCACACCGGCTGGGACGCCCGACGGTTGGCGCAGGCCGACCCGGCCCGGTTCGAGGCGAACCCGAAGCGTCGGGTGGACGAGCCGACCGTGCGGCTCGGCGACCGCGCGTACCCACCGGCCGATCTGCTCGCCGCGGTGCTGGCGGCGGTCGCGCGGGCCGCGGTGGGCGCGGTGGGTTTCCTGCCGCCGGCCGTGGTCACCTGCCCGGCCGCCTGGGACGCGACACGACGGCAGGTCCTCGCGGACGCGCTGCTGCGGGCGGGCTGGCCGCAGGCGGCCGAGCACACCCTCGCCGGGCCGACGCCGCCGGGCACCCGGCTGCTGCGGGAGCCGGTGGCCGCCGCCCGCTACTACACGCAGGTGCTGCACCGTCCGGTGCCGGTCGGCGAGGCGATCGCGGTGTTCGACTTCGGTGGCGGGACGCTCGACGTCGCGGTGCTGCGCAACGAGGGTGCGGACCCCTGGGGTGACTCCGGCTTCAGCGTGGTCGCCGACGGTGGCCTGCCCGACCTGGGTGGCCTGGACCTCGACGCCGCGCTGGTGCGGCGCGTCGGTGAGTTGGTTGGCGAGCGGCACGCCGCGCAGTGGGCCCGGCTCATGAGGCCGGCGGATCCGGCGCAGCGCCGCGACCAGGTCCGGCTCTGGGACGAGGTACGAGGCGCGAAGGAGACCCTGTCCCGGTCTGCTGTCGCCCCGGTCGCGGTGCCGGGGGTGGCCGAGACGATCCAGCTGACCCGGGCGGACGTCGAGCGGGTGGCCACACCGCTGCTGCGTCGGGCGGTGCAGCGGGCCCGGGAGGTGATCGCCGCCGCCGGCCTCAGCCCCGATCAGCTCACCGGGCTGTTTCTGGTGGGCGGGTCGTCGCGGATCCCGCTGGTGGCCCGGATGCTGCACGCCGAGCTGGGGATCGCGCCGACGGTGCTGGACCAGCCGGAGTTACCGGTGGCCGAGGGTGCCCTGACCGACCTGCCGCTGCGGAAGGCGCTACCCGCCCCGGCGTACGCGGGACCGTCACTCGCGCCGCCCGCGCCGAGCCCCGGTAGCTCGCCCCCGCCGGGCCTTGCGGGCTCGCCCGCACCGAGTCCGGTGAGCCGGCCCGCGCCGGCCGGAGCCGCCGCGCCGGTCGTACCGTCGCAGCCCTGGCCGGGGCCGACCCCGCCGGCCGGTCCGCCCCCCGGGCCGGGCCTGGCCGGCGCCACCCCGACCCCGCCGGGCGGCGGGACCCGCTGGCGGCGGGCGCGCTGGGTGGTGCTCGGCGCGGTGCTGGCCCTGGCCGGGGTGGCCACCGCGGCGACGCTCTACCTGATCCGGGACCGCTACCCGGATCTGGAGTTCGCCTCGCTGCACGAGCTGTCCCGGCCGTCGGCCGGCGCCGAGCATCCGGCCGACATGTGGACGGCGGTGCTCGACGACCGGGCCTACCTCGCGTTCCCGCTGCCGGACGACCGGCTGGAGGTGGTGGCCGTCGACGCCAGCACCGGCGACCAGTTGTGGCGCAAGCCGACCGACGTGCGGGCCGACGACTGGGGGGCGATCATCGCCATCCCCGGGGCGGTCGCGGTCCTCGCCGACGCACCGGGCGACAGCACCCCCCGACCGCTGGCCGTCCTCGACGGGCGTAGCGGCGAGCAGCGCTGGCAGCGCGTTCTCCGTGGTGACGACGACGTCTACTTCGCCGACGACACGGCGGTGCTGGTGGACCGGGCCGCGGACGAACTGGTCGGCCTGCGCCTGACCGACGGCTCGGCGAAGTGGACCCAACCCAACCCCCGCGGCCAGTACGCCGGTGGCCGTACCGTGGTCCGGCCGGTCGGCACCGACGCGGCGGCGGGCGGGCCGGCCTTCCTCGACGGCACGCCCCGCAACCCGTGGACGAGCAAGGGTCGGCGACTGGTCCAGGTGGGTGCGGACCGGTCGGTGCGGCTGCTCGACATGGCATCCGGCGCGGTGCTGCGCCAGTGGGGCAGCGTCGCCGACGTCGACGACCTGGTGGTCGCCCACGAGGACCGCCTGTACGTGGCCGCCAACGAGGGTGGTTACCAGCTGCTCGCGTACGACCTGGGTTCCGACGCCGAGCCGGTGGTGCTGCACCGGTCCGGGAACGACGAGTACCGCCCGAAGGAGCTGGTGGCCTGCGGTGAGCGGCGGGCGTGCCTGTTGCAGGTGCCGAACAATGACGTCGCGCGCACCGAGGTGGTGGCGGCCACCGAGGGTGAGCGCATGATCAGCTGGTCTGCGCCGGGGGTGACCGGCCTGGTTGCGTTGGGCGAGCAGGTGCTGGCTCAGCGGGAGTTCCCCGAGCCGACCGTCACCGTCTTCGACGCCGCCGGCAAGCCGGTGCTGCGGGACCGGGGCGGGGTGGCGGTCCGCCTGGACGCGGGCAACCTGCTGGTCTTCGCCAAGGCGCACAGCACGGTCGCCGACAACCGGGTGCTGGCCGGGGTGTGGGCCGAGTCCGGGGAGGTCGACGAGTTGGGTGAGCTGAAGGACGTGCGCAGCTCGTCCTGCTCGTGGAACACCCACGTGATCGCCTGTGGCGCGGAGAAGGACTTCGTGCTGTACCGCTTCACCGACGACTGACGTCCACGGCCCTCCGGCCGGCTCGTACGATGCTCCGGTGAATCTTCGAGGTACGGTCCGCGCCGATCGTCCGTTGGTGGTGCTCGCCGTCGGGGAGGAGGCCCGCTACCTGCCGCCCGAGCTGCCGGTCCTGCTCACCGGCATGGGCAAGGTGAACGCCGCCAGCGCGGTGGCCGCGGTGCTGGCCGCCGGGCCACGCCCCACCCTGCTGCTCAACCTGGGCACGGCCGGCGCGTTGCGCCCGGGGTTGGTGGGCATCCACGAGGTGGCCACCGTGCTCCAGCACGACCTGGACACCGACCTGCTGCGCACGCTGACCGGTGAGACCTACGGGGCGCCGCTGTCGCTGGCCGCCGAGGGCGCGGTGCTGGCCACCGGTGACACCTTCGTGGCCGACGACGCGGAGCGGGACCGGTTGGCGCAGCGCGCCGACCTGGTCGACATGGAGGGGTACGCGGTGGCCTGGGCCGCCGCGCAGGCCGGCGTGCCGTGCCGGCTGGTCAAGCAGGTCAGCGACGAGGCGGGGGAGGGCGCGGCCCGGACCTGGCAGGAGTCGGTGGACGCGTGCGCCCGGGACCTCGCCGAGTGGGCCGGCCGACACCTCGCCTGAGGTCAGTAGTCGGATCGCCGCACGTCCAGCCCCGGCCTGGTCTCCCGGTCGGCGCCCGGGGGGATCAGGACGTGACCGGCCAGCCCGAGCGCCACGACGGCGGTGACCAGCAGTGGTGGCCAGCCGCCGGCCCACGGCAGCACCAGCAGTGGCGTGAGCTGCCAGGCCACTCGCCGCCACGGCACGGCCCAGGACACCAGCAGGGCGAACAGGACGCGGCCGAGGACGAACAGCGCCGGGCCGCCGATGATCAGCATGAGCCACCGGGTCGGCGTCGTTCCGGTCGGATGTTCGACGACTATCTCGAACGAGGCCGCCGTGGCGACCACACCGGCCAGCAGCACCAGATGGCTGTACGGAGCCAGCCGCGCCGGCCGGCCCCTGTTGGACCCGGCAGCCTGCAACAACTCGCCGGCGCGGAAGGCGTAGATCTGCCAGAGCAGCAGCATGGTGGCGAACCCGCAGAGCAGGGCGGCGAGCCGGAGCGAGTCGAGCCCGCTCCGGCTGACCTGCAGGGTCGGCAACAGGATGATGTCGCCGAGGGCCAGGATGACGAACTGCTGGTACCTCTCGCCCAGGTGCTCGGTGATCCGCGTGTACTGGGCGATGGGCACCTGGCCCAGCCGGGGCGTGGGGTAGCGGGCCGCCGAGGCGACCAGGTCGATCGTGATGGCGACGGTCCAGAGCCCCCAATTCGGAGATTCTGACAGCGCGCCGGTGACCCAGAAGACGCCGGACACCGTGAACCAGAAGAGGAACCGGGTGGCCCGCTCCCGGGCCGTCTGGTGCCCCTGCCGGTGCAGGGCGGCGACCAGGATGATGCAGCGAATCAGGTGCGTGCCGACGTACGAGATCACGAAGAGCAGCAGGTGCGAGATGGTGACCATCGGCAGAGCCACCGCCATCCCCACCGAACCGACCATGGCGATCATCAGGATGGCCTGGATCGGGCGTCGCTGCGGGTCGTAGAACTCGGTCGTGGTCGCGGTGAGCGACCAGGTCCACCAGATGGCTGTCAACATCAGCAGCACCTTGGCGGTGCCGGACCAGGTGTGCTCCTCGGTCAACAGTGTCGACGTCAGCGCGAGGGCGGCCACGAAGACCACGTCGAAGAGCAACTCCAGCAGCGTGGCCCGGGTCGACCCCTCCAGCCGGCGTACCAGCGCCGCATTCCCTTCGGTGGTCATGCCCGGCCTCCCGCCGCATCTCCCGAGGAATTATCGGCGGCCCCGCCACGGGCCGTCCCCGGATCGGCGATTCCCGCCGGTCGGGGAAGAGAGCGGCCGGAGGTTGCCACGGCGTCGGACACCGGGCGATGCTTGACGGCATCCATCAATCTCGATCTCTTCGGAGGTTCGGATGCGCCGCTCCCCGCTGGCCGCCCTCGTCCTGACCATCCTGCTGCTCGTCGCCCCCGGCGCGGCGCAGGCCGCCGTCCCCGACCGGGCCGCCGACCCGGCGGCCACGCTGACCGGGGTACGCACCCCGGGCACCGCCTGGGGTCTCGACCCCGCCACCGGCCGGATGACCCTCACCGTCGACGACACCGTGGCCCCCGGCGAGCTGGCCGCACTGCGGGCGGTGACCGACCGGGCCGGCGTGCTGCTGCGCCGCGAACCCGGAACGCTGCGCCCCCTGATCGCCGGCGGGCAGGGCATCTACGGCGGCGGTGGCGCACGCTGCTCGCTCGGCGCGAACGCGCGCAGCGGCAGCACCTACTACGTGATCACCGCTGGGCACTGCACCACCGCCGCCGCCACCTGGTACGCCGACAGCGCCCGGACCACAGTGCTCGGCACCCGCACCGCCACCAGCTACCCCACCAACGACTACGGGCTGATCCGCTACACCGGTCCGATCGCCCACCCGAGCGCGGTCTACACCTACCCCGGCCTGCTGACCATCAACGGCCCCGGCAACGCGTACATCGGTCAGGCGGTGTGCCGCAGCGGTAGCACCACCGGGGTGCGCTGCGGCACCGTCACCGGGCTCAACCAGACCGTCAACTACGCCACCGGCGTGATCTACGGCCTGATCCGTACCAACATCTGCGCCGAGCCAGGGGACAGCGGCGGACCGCTCTACGTGGCCTCCACCGGTAGGATCCTCGGCATCCTCTCCGGCGGCACCGGCAACTGCACCGCCGGCGGCACCACCTACTACCAGCCGATCGCGGAGGTGCTGGCCGCGTACGGGCTGACGTTGCCCTGAGCGTCGAGGTGTGACGTGCGACGGGTTGCCCGTCCCGCGCGGGACACCTAGGCTCGGCGACGCCCAGCACCCCCGCCGCGAGGACGTGTGCCCGATGCCGACCCCCCGACCTGACCAGGCGAGCGTCCCGGCCAACCTTCCGTCGGTCGAGGTGGCGGCGGTGGGGGAGACGATGGTGGTGCTCTGCCCCGCGCCGGGTGAGCCGCTGGAGCATGCCGAGCGGGTCGCCGTGTCGGTCGGTGGCGCGGAGTCCAACGTGGCCGGTTACCTGGCCCGCCTGGGACACCGGACGAGCTGGGTGAGCCGGGTCGGCGACGACCCCTTCGGTCGGGCCGTCATCCGGCACGTCGCCGCCGCCGGCGTCCGCGTCGACCAGGTGTGCGTGGACCCGGGCGCCCCCACCGGCCTGTACGTCAAGGACCCGGGCCCGGAGGGTACGGCCGTGCACTACTACCGGGCCGGGTCGGCGGCCGCCCGGATGGACCCCGCCACGCTGGCCGACCCGGCGCTGGCCGGTGCCCGGGTGCTGCACCTGTCCGGGATCACCCCGGCGCTCTCCGCCTCCTGCCGAGCGCTGGTCGAGCACGCGGTGACCGACCGACCGCTGGCGCGGGCGTTGGTCAGCTTCGACGTCAACCACCGGGCCCGGCTGTGGCCCGCCGAGCAGGCCGCGCCGGTGCTGCGCGACCTCGCCAACCGCTGCGACCTCGTCTTCGTCGGGCAGGACGAGGCGGAGACCCTCTGGGGCGCCACCGACCCGGCGGCCGTACGCGAGCTGTTGCCCGCTCCGGAGACGGTGGTGGTCAAGGACGGCGCGGTGGGCGCCACCGCACTGGTCCGCGACGCCGAACCGGTCTTCGTGCCCGCTCCCCGGGTGACGGTGGTGGAGCCGGTCGGCGCCGGAGACGCCTTCGCCGCCGGCTACCTGGCCGGGCTGCTACGCGACCTCGACCCCGTGCGGCGGTTGCGCCTCGGCCACCTCGTCGCGGCGCAGGCGTTGACCAGCAGCGGCGACAACGCCCCCGTCCCGCCGTGGGCCTGGTTCGAGACACTCGTCGACGCCCCCGCCGACGCCTGGTCGCCGCTCGACCTGACCGACCTGGGGGCGACGACCTGAGTCCGGCCGTCGGGTTGCGACCCGGCCAGCAGCAACAGTTTCACCGCGACCTCGGATGGAGTGCACCATGACCACACCGGACTTCGACCACATCTTCGGCGGCGCTCGGGTGATGGCGATCCTGCGCGGCCTGCCGGTCGCCGAGACCGTTCGGCTCGCCGAGCGTGCCTGGGACCTCGGCATCGACGTGGTGGAGGTTCCGGTGGCCACCGCCGACGCGGTGCCGGCGCTGCGGGCCGCCGTCGAGGCGGGGGCCGAGCGCGACCGGATCGTCGGTGCCGGCACCGTGCTCGACGTCGAACAGGTCGCCGCGGCGGCCGACGCGGGCGCCCGGTTCACCGTCGCGCCCGGCCTGGACCTCGCGGTCGCCGACGCCGCCGCCGCGCGTGGTCTGCCGCACCTGCCCGGCGTGGCCACCCCCACGGAGGCCCAGCAGGCGTTGCGGCACGGTCTCACCTGGCTCAAGGCGTTCCCCGCGGTCTCCCTCGGGCCGGCCTGGTTCAAGGCCGTGGCCGGCCCACTGCCGCAGTTGCGCTTCGTCGCGACCGGCGGCCTCGACGCCGGCAACGCGGGAGCGTTCCTGCAAGCGGGCGTACGCGTGGTGGCCGTCGGCTCCGCCCTCTCCGACCCCACCCAACTAGACGCCCTGGCCAACCTAACCACCCTCAAGCCGCTGACAAGCTGACCCCTCCCGCGCCCCCAACCGCCCGCCCCGCTCCCGCCCTCTTGTGCGCCGTCGATCATGGAGTTGTGGTGGGGTCCGAAAGGCAAATTCGGCCTGATTCCGGGCACCACAACTCCATGATCGACGGGCCCGAGGCGGGACGAGGGCGGGGCGTGGGCCGCGGGGGTGTGGGGGCGGGTGGCGGGGTTGCGCCATGGCGTAAGTGCGTCGGGGTGCAGGGCGGGTGTGGGGCGGGGCTTGCGTCGATGCTGTGGTGCGTACCACTTCTCGACACAAAGAGGTCATCTTGGCTCTGTCTCACCGGCGCCGCCGATCCGGGCTGATCGCCCTCGGCGCCGCCCTCACCCTGGCGGCCGGGTTCACCCCACCCGGCGCGGGAGCGTCCGCCGCCCCGCCGAGCAATCCCGACCGCCCGGCGGGCCAACCCCCGGCCGCCGCCGGACGCGCGTCCACCGTCACCCTGATCACCGGTGACAGGGTCACGGTCACCACCGCGGCGGACGGCAGCACGGTGTCGACCGTGCGCCGGCCGGACGGCAGCACCCCGAGCGTCCACCGCACGGTGCGCGACGGCGACACCTACGTCTACCCGGACGCCGCGCTGTCCTATGTGACCAGTGGCGTGCTGGACCGCCAACTGTTCAACGTCACCGACCTCATCGCCGACGGCTACGACGACGCGCACACCGACGCGCTTCCGCTGATCGTCACGATGACCGACGCGGCGGCCCGTAACCGCACCCGCCCCGCCGTCGACGGCGCCGAACTGGTCCGCCCGTTGGACAGCGTGCAGGGCGCGGCGCTGACCCGCCAGCGCGCCGCCGCCGACCGGTTCTGGACCGCGCTGACCGCCGGCTCGACCCGCCGTACCGGCGACGCCCCGACCCTGGCCAACGGCATCGCGAAGGTCTGGTTGGACGGCCGGGTGCACGCGGACCTGGCCGAGTCCACCGCGCAGATCGGCGCGCCGAAGCTGTGGGCCGAGGGGAACACCGCTGCCGGTGTCGACGTCGCGGTGCTCGACTCGGGGGCGGACGCCGAACACCCGGACCTGGTCGGCCAGATCGCCGAGTCCAGCAGTTTCGTGCCCGAAGAGCCCGACATCCTCGACTACAAGGGCCACGGCACGCACGTCGCCTCGACGATCGCCGGCACCGGCGCCGCGTCCGGTGGCGCCGAGCGGGGCGTCGCCCCCGGCGCCCGGCTGCACATCGGCAAGGTGCTCAACAGCGAGGGCAGCGGACAGAACTCGTGGATCATCGCCGGCATGGAGTGGGCGGCCCGCGAGCAGAAGGCCCGGGTGGTCAGCATGAGCCTGGGCGGTGAGGCCACCGACGGCAGCGACCCGATGAGCCAGGCGGTCGACCGACTCAGCGCCGAGACCGGCGCCCTCTTCGTGATCGCCGGCGGCAACAGCGGGCCGGCCAGCATCGGCAGCCCGGGCGCCGCCGACTCCGCGCTCACCGTGGGGGCCGTCGACAACACCGACCACCTCGCCGACTTCTCCAGCCAGGGCCCACGCGCCGGCGACGGCGGGCTCAAGCCCGAGATCACCGCCCCCGGCGTGGACATCCTGGCGGCCCGCTCCCACCTCGTGCGGGGCGGCTCCGGGGACTACACGCTGATGAGTGGCACGTCGATGGCCACCCCACACGTGGCCGGCACGGCCGCGCTGGTCGCCGCCGCGCACCCGGACTGGACCGGTCAGCGGATCAAGGAAGCGCTGGTCAGCACGGTCAAGGCCACCCCCGAGTACACCCCGTACCAGGCGGGTGCCGGCCGGGTGGACGCGGTCGCCGCCGCGCACGCCACCGTCTTCGCCACCCCGAGCGCCTACTCCGGCTTCCAGGCGTGGCCGCAGCAGCCGGGCATGACCGTCGACCGTACGGTCACCTACACCAACGTGGGCAGCGCACCGGTCGCTCTGAAGCTTGCCCTCGACGCGGCCACCGCGCCGGCCGGCCTGTTCGCGCTCTCCGCCGACCGGGTCACCGTGCCCGCGGGCGGCACCGCCACCGTGACGGTGACCGCCGCGTACGACAAACTGCCGGTGGAGAAGCAGGTCAGCGGCATGATCGTCGCCACCGACGACGCCGGTACGGTACGCGGTCGCACCCTGATCGGGGCCGGCAAGGAGGGCCAGCGGCAGAACCTGACGCTGGTCGCCAAGGACCGCGACGGCAAGCCGCTCGTCGGCAAGGTCATCCTCACCGCCGACACCCTGTTCACCGCCGTGGACCTGCCCGAGAGCGGCACCGCCACGCTGCGGCTGCCGGTGGCGAGCTGGAACGGTTGGATCTCCGCCGACGTGCGCGGCGTGCACGGCCCGCACTCCAAGGGCATGGCGATGCTCAGCTTCACCGATGTGAACCTGGACCGCGACCGCACCGTCACCCTGGACGCGCGCGCCGCCCGACAGGTCCAGGCCCGGGTGCCGCAGGAGGCCACCGCCAGCGCGCTGCGG
Source organism: Micromonospora sp. BQ32 (assembly GCF_059358895.1). NCBI lineage: Bacteria > Bacillati > Actinomycetota > Actinomycetes > Micromonosporales > Micromonosporaceae > Micromonospora > Micromonospora sp. BQ32. Next base: position 441,505 of record NZ_JCADBI010000001.1, read on the forward strand.
ATGGACATCCACCGGTCCACGAAGAACGGTCTCACCGAGAGTCAGGTGCTGCCCGACGACTCGTACGACAGCATGTGGGCGTTGCCGACGAGCCGTCCGGTGACCGACGGCGAGTTCGAGTTCGGCGCCCGGTGGCGGCTGGAGCAGCCGGCCCTGACCGTCTCGGCGGGCGGACGCTCGTACGACGATCTGTTGGTGAAGCGGGCGACCCCGGCGCTGCCGGCCGGTCGTCGCCAACTGGACGCGGTCTACGTCGCCGACGCGTCGGCGGCGGGGCTGGCCAAGCGGCCGGTCCGGGACCGGGCCGTGGTGGTGCGCCGCAGTGACAGTGTGGACATCGCCACCCAGGCGCAGGCCGTCGCGGCGGCCGGAGCCAAGCTGCTGCTCGTGGTGAACGACGGCGTCGGTCGGCTCCAGCCCTGGGACGAGGCGCCGTGGAGCCCGGAGAGCCCGGCCCCGGTGACCGTGGCCACGCTCGGCGCCGACGAGGGTGGGCAGCTCATCGCCGCGCTGGAGCGCGGCGCGGTGCGGCTCACCGTCGAGTCGCACCCGGAGACCAGCTACCTGTACGACGTGGCGCACCACTGGACCGGCACGGTGCCGGCCGACCCCACCTACCGGCCCACCAAGCGGCAGTTGGCCCGGGTCGACGTGGAGTTCCGCAACTACCGGCAGGGCAAGGCGCTGGAGTTCCGCACCGACGTCTGGCGCGGCTGGGCGTCGAGCAACCAGGAACCGGCCCCGGCGCAGGGCCGGCGTACCGACTGGGTGAGCGCCGACCAGCGGTGGATCGACGACGCGTTCATCGCCGGCGAGACCGGTCAGCACCTCCAGGCGGTGACCACCTACCCGGCCGGCAAGCCGAGCAGCGTCGAGTGGTTCGGGCCGATCCAGCGACCCCGGATGGGCGGGAGCTACGTGCCGGTCCGGTACCTGGACACCGTCTACCTGCCGGCGCCCGGTTGGGGCGACGGGGGCGGGCACATCGGTGAGGCGTACGCGAACTTCGACATGGTCAACCGGACCACCCTCTACCAGGGTGACAAGGAGCTGGACTGGGGCAACGCCGAGTACCTGCAGGTCTCCGGGCTGGCGCAGCAGCGGTTGCCGTACCGGCTGGTGGTGGAGAACGATCGGGCCGCCTGGACCAACCCGTACTCCCGGCAGACCCGCACCGAGTGGGGCTTCCACTCGGCGGTCACCGGGGAGGAGTCGGCCGAGGCGCTCCCGATGATCCAGCTGGACTACCAGGTGGCCATCGACTCCGCCGGCACGGCGTCGCGGCGGGCACCGCTGACCGTGGTCGCCTCCCACCTGCCCGACGTCACGGGCACGATCGGCGCGGTGACCGTCGAGGTGTCCTACGACGACGGGGCGACCTGGCAGAAGCAGCGGTTGACCCGGCACGGCGACGGCTGGCGTACCTCGTTGGCCGCACCGGCGAAGGCCGGCTTCGTGAGCCTGCGCACCACCGCGCGGGACACCGCCGGCAACACCGTGAGCCAGCGCATCAACCGGGCGTTCGGCCTGCGCTGACGGTGAGCCTGGCCGCTGCCGGGGTGCCTCGCGCACCCCGGCGGCGGCCGGTGCCGTGCCAATCGTCAGCCGTTGGCGGTCGGTGCTGTGCCGGCCGTCAGCCCGTTGTCGCCGGTCGGTCGAGGAAGAGCAGGCGGGCCTGCTTGTCCGGCAGGTCGATCAGCGGCCCGAGCCGGAACCCGGTGCGCAGCAATCGGTTGACGGCCCGGGCGTTGCGGGCGTCGGGCTCCATCACGACCCGCAGCCGGCGCGGATCGGCGAGGACGAAGCCGAGGATCGCGTCGAACAGCGCGCCGGTGAACCCGCGCTGGACCGTCACCGGTGGCCCGATGAGCAGGTGGACGCCGATGTCACCGGGGCGTACGTGGTAGCACTCGCCGACCGGGTCGGCCTCGGGCTGGTACGTCTGGGCCAGCGCGACCGGCACGCCGTCCCGGTGCACCAGGTACGCGTGATGGGTGCTCAGCGAGTCCAGGTACGCGTAGATCTCCCGCACCCGTTCGCGGCTCGCCTCCCGCATCCCCCAGAACCGGGCCCGATCCTGGGTGACCCACCCGTGCAGCAGGTCAACATCCTGGTCCGGTCGCACGGCGCGGATGGTGACCACCCCGAACCCGGCGACGTCGCTGCGGTAGAGCTGCTGATCAGTGTTCACTCGGCTCCTCAACGAGGCGGTCCCAGTCCGTCACCACCGGTAGCAGCTCGCCGACCAGCCAGGCGGCGCTCTGGTCGTCGTGGTGCGGGTCACCGGGCACCCCGCAGGCGCCCAGCGGGACCACCCAGCGGCTGTCCGCGCGGCGGGCCAGGTCCCAGACGAAGCGTGCCGCCGGCCCCCGGAAGCACCAGTGGGTGACCCCGGGCACGCTGGAGGTGGCCAACACGCAGTCGTGGTCACCGTCGAGCCGGGGGCCCGGCCCGGTGTCCGGGCCGGGCAGGGCCCGCCACGGCGCCAGCCGGTGCAGGTCCCCCCAGGGCACCTGCCCGGCCGCGTCACCGACCTCCTCGGCCGCCGCGCGTACCAGCGCGGTGATGTCCACACCGGGCAGCGGGGCCGCGCCGAGCAGGTGCTCCAGCGCGTAACCAACCCGTGGCGTCAGCGCCAGCCAGGGCGCGAACACCTCGGGGTACGCGGGCGGGTCGGCCAGCGTGGCCAGCGCCGGGTGGGCGGCGATCCGGCGTACGACAGCCGCCCGCAGGATGGCGTAGGCCGCCGCGTCCGTGCTGTCGGCGGCCATCCGGCGATCCCAGCGCAGCAGTCGTTCACGCAGCGCGGCGGCGGCCGGACCGAGCCCCGTCGACTCGGCGAGGACCGCCAGCAGCGGCCCGGCCGCGCCCAGGTAGGTGTCGGTGTGCACCGTGGCCATCTCGTCGGCCGTCCAGGCCGAACGGGCGTCGAGCAGCTCGGCGATGCGATGCGCCCGGTGCGGCGGGGCGAACTCCACCCCGAGTGGCGCCGCCAGCCCGCGCTCGTTGGCCATCACCGACCGACCGATCACCTCGGCGCGGGGCATCGGCGCGTACCAGCCCTGCCAGGCGTGCGCGGCGTCCCATCCGGGGACGACCCGCCGGCCGTTCTCCGGGTGCCGTACCGGCACCGCCCCGGCGACCCGGTGCAGCAGCCCGCCAGCGGTGTCCGCCGCCTGCACCACGTTGACCGGCTCCACCCAGTGCCGCAGCGCGTGGTCAACATCGGCCACGGTACGGGCGCGCAAGAGCTCCGGCAGCGTCGCGAAACCGAGGTCACCCCGGACCCGGGGCGGGTAGCGCAGGCTGAGCGCCGTCTCGTCGTCCGGCCCGCCGGCGATCACCGGACCACGGTCGGTCTCCACCACCTCGACCTCGACCGGCTCGGCCCCGGCCACCTCGATCGTCTCGACGTGGCGGTGCGCCGAACGCCAGCCGTCCGGGCCGAGTGCCTGCACCCGGGGGCCGTCGCGGCGTAGCCGCTCCGCGTACACGTCCTGGTAGTCGGCCATCGCGTTGGTGATCGCCCAGGCCACCGCACCGGTGTGCCCGAAGTGCGCGATGCCCGGCACACCCGGCACCGCCAGCCCGACCACGTCGTACTCCGGGCAGGCCAGCCGGATCTGCTGGTAGACGCCGGGATCCTCGATGAACCGGTGGGGGTCGCCGGCGAGCAGTGCGGCCCCGGTGCCGGTGCGCTCGGCGGCGAGCAGCCACCCGTTGCTACCGGCCACGGCCGGCCCATCGGTGGCGAACAGGTCGACCGCGTCCGGCCCGAGCCGCTGCGCCACGTGCTCGCGCCAGAGCTTGCCGGGGAACCCCGCGAACAGGATGTGGTGACCCAGCCACACCGCGAGTGGCGTCCACGGTTCCCACCGGCCCGGGCGCAGCCCGGTGGCGGCGAACTCCGGCGACCGGGCCGCCCCGGCGGCGAGACCGGCGTTGACGCCGTCCACGTAGGCGCCCACCCACTCGGCGGTCGCCGGGTCCAGCGCCGCGTGGCAGCGGCGTGCGGTGTCGTCGAGCCGGACCTGCCGGACGAACCGGTCCCAGCCCAGCGCTTCCGGGCCGAGGAACGCCGCGCTGGTGCCCCGGGCCCGGTGCCGTTCCACCTCGATCTGCCAGGCCCGGTCGTACGCGGTCACCCGGCCCTGCGCCGCCGCCAACGCGAGCGGGTCGGCGGCCCGCAGGTGCGGCACCCCCCACGGGTCGCGGAAACGCTGGGCGGTGCCGGGCCTACCGGTTGGCTCGCTCCGGGCGCTGCTGTGCTCGCTGGTTCCCTCGCTGTGCTCGCTCACGCCGGCTCCGGGGCCAGGGTGGTGGCGCGGCGTCGGGCCGCGGGGACGACCAGCGGGGTGCCCGTCTCCGGGTCGTCGATCACCCGGCAGGGCAGCCCGAACACCTCCGCCACCAGGTCGGCGGTGACCACCGACGCCGGCTCCCCGGCGGCCACCACCCGTCCGTCACGCATGGCGATCAGGTGGGTGGCGTAGCGGGCCGCGTGGTTCAGGTCGTGCAGCACCGCGACAAGGGTGCGGCCCTGCTCCTCGTGCAGCCGGGCGCAGAGGTCCAGGATCTCGATCTGGTGGGCGATGTCGAGGTACGTGGTCGGCTCGTCGAGCAGCAGCAGGGGCGTCTGCTGGGCCAGCGCCATGGCGATCCAGACCCGCTGCCGCTGCCCGCCGGACAACTCGTCCACCGCCCGGTCGGCGAGGTCGTCGACCCCGGTCGCGGCCATCGACTCCTCGACCACCCGTTCGTCCTCGCGTGACCACTGCCGCAGCAGCCCCTGGTGGGGGTAGCGACCCCGGGCGACCAGCTCGGCGACGCTGATGCCGTCCGGTGCGATCGACGACTGCGGCAGCAGGCCCAGCGTACGCGCCACCTTGCGGGCCGGCAGGTCGTGAATGTCCCGTCCGTCCAACAGCACCGCGCCGGCGCTGGGGCGCAGCATCCGGGACAGGGCGCGCAGCAGCGTCGACTTGCCGCACGCGTTCGGGCCGATGATCACCGTGAAGGACCGGTCGGGCACCGCCACGGTCAGGTTCTCGGCGATGGTGCGCTGGTCGTAGGCGAGGGTCAGCGCGGTGCCGCCGAGCCGGGAATCGCCGGGTCGCATGGGTGCTCCTTCGAGGGCGTCACGGGTGTTCACAGCCGGCCCGCCCGGCGTTCCATCGCCAGCAGCCAGACCAGGTAACCGCCGCCGATCACGCCGGTCACCACGCCGACCGGGAGTTGGTGCCCGGCGAACGCGCGCTGCGCCACCAGGTCCGCCCCGACCAGCAGCGCCGCGCCGACGGCCATCGACGGCAGCAGGTTCGGGCCCGGTGCCCGGGTCAGTCGTTTCGCCAGGTGCGGGGCGACGAGCGCCACGAACGACACCGGCCCGGCGGCCGCCGCCGCGAACGAGACCAGCAGCACGGCGGCGGCGAGCAGCACCAGGCGCAGCCGGCGTACCGGCACGCCCAGGGCGCTGGCCGCGTCGTCGCCCAACTCCATCATCCGCAGCGCCGGGGCGCATCCGACGAGCACCAGCGGCGCCAACACGACCAGGACGGCGAGCAGCGGCCCGGCGTTGGCCCAACCCCGCCCGTCCAGGCTGCCGGTGAGCCAGAGCACCGCGCGGGCGGCGTCCATCAGCGGCGCCCGGGTCAGCAGGTAGCCGTTGACACCGGTCAGGATCGCGGCCACCCCGATGCCGACCAGGATGAGCCGGAAGCCGTGCACTCCGCGCCGCCAGGCGAGCGCGTAGATCACCAGGCCGGTGCCGAGACCACCGACGACCGCCGCTCCGGCCAACGCCAGGCTGCTGCCGCCGAGAACCACCACCACCAGCGCCCCGGTCGACGCGCCCTGGGTGAAGCCCAGGATGTCCGGGCTGCCCAGCGGATTGCGGACCAGCGACTGGAACACCGCGCCGGCGAGAGCCAGCGCCGCGCCGACCAACAGGGCGGTGACCAGCCGGGGCAGGCGCAGGTCGAACACGATGAACTGCTCGGCCAGGGTGCCACCGCCGGTCAGCGTGCGCAGCACGTCCGCCGGCTCCATCGGGTAGTCACCGCTGCCCAGGGCCACCAGGCCGAACCCGGCCGCGAGCAACGCCGCGCCCGCACCGACACCCAACCCGCGGGGCCGGAACCGCAGCGACAACCCCCAGGAGGTACGCAGAACTGTCACGGCTGCGCCACCCGTCGGCGGGTGACCAGCCACAGGAAGAGCGGGCCGCCCAGCACGGCGGTCACCATGCCGACCTGGAGTTCTCCGGGCCGACCCAGCACCCGGCCGAACACGTCGGCGCCGAGCAGCAACGCGGGCGAGAGCACCGCGCAGTACGGCAGCAGCCAGCGCAGATCCGGGCCGGTCAGGGCGCGGACCAGGTGCGGCACCAGCAGCCCGACGAAGACGATCGGGCCGCACGCGGCGGTCGCCGCGCCGCAGAGCAGGGTGACCGCGACGATCACGGCGGCGCGGATCAGTGCCGGTCGAGCGCCGAGGGCTCGTGCCGCGTCGTCGCCGAGCGCGAGCGCGTTCAGCGGACGGGCCGCACCGAGCGCGACCAGCAGCCCGACCAGGATGAACGGCAGCACCCGGGTCACGGTCGCGGCGTCCGCGCTGGCCAGTGAGCCGACCGTCCAGAATCGCAGCCGCTCCAGCGAGGCGGTGTCCAGCAGCATCACCGCGCTCACGTACGAGTAGAGGGTGGCGTTGAGCGCCGCCCCGGCCAGCGCGAGGCGGGCCGGGGTGGCGCCGCGTCCGCCGCCGACGGCGTAGACGAGTGCGGTCACCGCCGCCGCGCCGAGCAGCGCGAACCAGACGTACCCGCCGACGGCGGTGACGCCCAGGAACGCGGCGGCGGTGGCGACGGCCGCGGAGGCGCCGGCGTTGATGCCGAGCAGCCCGGGGTCAGCGAGGGGGTTGCGGGTGAGGGCCTGCATGACCGCGCCCGCCACACCGAGGGCGGCGCCGGCGAGCAGGCCGAGCAGGGTCCGGGGCAGGCGCATCCGGTGCACCACGGCGTACTCGGTGGCGTCTCGGTGCAGCAACCCGGACCAGACGTCGGCGAGCGGCATGGCCTTCGCGCCGACCGCGATGCTGAGCACCACGATCACCGCGAGCAGCGCCACGGCGGCGACCAGGCCGGCGGCGCGGGCCGCCCGACGGCCACGCCGGCTCGGGGGTGTGGCCGTATCCCTGGCCGGCACGGTCGGTGCCGGTCGGGTGACGGTGGGTGTGGCGTCCAGTGTGGGCTCCGGGATGGTGGCGACACGGCGAACCGCTGTTGACAATGACCGAGGTTAGGCTAACCTAACCCCGCTGCCCTGGTCGAGTCCGGCCAACCCTTGATCGAAAGACAACACCATGCCCGATGCCCTGTCCGCCCGCCGCCTCTCCCGCCGTGGCCTGCTGGCCGCCGGTGGCGCTGCCACGCTGGCCACCCTGCTCGCCGCCTGTGGCAAGGACGACGCCGCGAAACCCGCCGCCGGCAACGGAAGTGGCCCCTGGTCGTTCACCGATGACCGTGGCACGAAGGTCGAGGCGGCGGCCCGTCCGACCCGCGTGGTGGCCTTCACCGGCGTGGCGGCGGCCCTGGTCGATTTCGGTCTCGACAAGCAACTCGTGGGCGTGTTCGGTGAGACCAAGCGCTCCGACGGCACGGCCGACCCGCAGGCCGGCGACCTGAACGTCGAGGGCGTCGAGATCCTCGGCAACGTGTGGGGCGAGTTCAGCCTGGAGAAGTACGCGGCACTGCGCCCCGAACTGCTGGTCACCCACATGTACGACCCGGACGCGCTCTGGTACGTGCCGGACGAGAGCAAGGCCAAGATCTTCCCGCTGGCGCCCAGTGTGGCGATCACCACCGCCCGGGTGCCGATGACCAAGCCGATCGAACGGTACGCGGCGCTGGCCGAGTCGCTCGGCGCGGACCTGTCGGCGAAAAAGGTCACCGACGCGAAGGCCCGCTTCGACGCCGCCGCCGAGGCGGTCCGGCAGGCGGTCAAGGCCAACCCCGGCATCAAGGTGATGGCCTGCTCCGGCAGCCCTGACCTCTTCTACGTCTCCAACCCGAAGGTCAGCACCGACCTGATGTACTTCGCCGAGTTGGGCGTCGACATCGTGGTCCCCACCAAGCTCGAAGCCGGCGACTACTTCGAGGCACTGAGCTGGGAAAGCGCCGGCAAGTTCCCGGCCGACCTGATCCTGCTGGACAACCGCAACACCGCGCTGCAGGCCAAGGACCTCACCGCCAAGCCCACCTGGCAGCAACTGCCGGCGGTCAAGGCCAACCAGGTGAGCCCGTGGGACGCGGTACCCCGCTTCTCGTACGCCGGCTCCGCGCCGCTGCTGGAGAACCTCGCCACCGCCATCCGGAACGCGAAGAAGGTCAGCTGACGCCATGAGTACGAGCGCCACCGCACCGATCGCCTCGCAGTACCGCTTCTACGCCGCGCACGTCGTCCGGGCCCGCCGGGTCGGCGCCTCGCTGATCCGGGTCACCTTCGGTGGCGCGGAGCTGGCCGACTTCGCCGGCGGCGGCCGGGACCAGAGCGTCTCGCTGTTCCTGCCGCACCCCGGGCAGGACGCCCCGGTGGTCCCGGTCGAGCAGGGCGAGGACTGGTTCGGCGGCTGGCGGGCACTGCCGGCGGACGTCCGCGCGGTGCTGCGCTCGTACACCATCCGGGAGTACCGCCCGGCCGACACCGAGGTCGACATCGACTTCGTCAGCCACGGCGACACCGGCCCCGCCTCCCGCTGGGCGGCCCTCGCCGCCCCCGGCGACCGGGTGCTGCTGCTCGGCCCGGCGGTGCCCGACAACCGTAGCGTCTGCTTCCGCCCGCCGGACGGCACGGACCTCGTGCTGCTCGCCGCCGACGAGACCGCGCTGCCGGCCACCGAGGGCATCCTGGCCTGGCTGCCCGCCGGCACCCGGGTCCGCGCCTGGATCGAGGTGCCCGACGCCGCCGACATCACCGACCTGCCCACCGCGGCCGACGCCGAGATCAGGTGGATCGTGCGGGGCAGCACCCCGCCCGGCAGTGATCTGCTGGTCAGCTCCGTCCGTGCCGCCCGGCTTCCCACCGGCGGCACCCCGTACGCCTGGATCGCCGGTGAGTCCGGCGTGGTGCGGGCGCTGCGCCGGCACCTCGTCGACGAGCGCGGCCTCGACCGCCGGAGGGTGACCTTCGCCGGCTACTGGCGACGTGGCCTCTCCGAAGAGGACCTGCGTGCCGAGGCGCTGGCCGGCGCCACCGCCTGACTGACGACCCCAACCGATCGGCAGCACTGCCCCGAGGCGCACCGCCGCGCCGGGGGAAGGTTCCGGCTGCCCCTCGTCGAGAACGTGGAAGGACATTCCGTGACCGTGCCGACGTACCCCGTCGAGACCACCACGCCGCCAGCGGCGTCAACCGCCGCGCGGGCCCAGCTGCTGCACGGCGGCTCGGTCGAGCAGTACCGCCGGACGATCGCCGACGGCGTCGACCGGGTCGCCCGCCGAGTGGCCACCGTGGACCGTCCCGGCACCGGAATCACGCCGGCCGAGTTGGCCCCCCTGGTCGACCGGGTCGACCTGGACCGTCCGCTGGGTGACGCCGGCGCCGCACTTGACGAGTTGGAAACCGTCTACCTGCGCGACGCCGTCTGGTTCCACCACCCCCGCTACCTCGCCCACCTCAACTGCCCGGTGGCCATCCCGGCGCTGCTCGGTGAGGCGGTGCTCACCGCCGTGAACTCCTCACTGGACACCTGGGACCAGAGCGCCGGGGCCACCCTCATCGAGCGCCGGCTGATCGACTGGACCGCCGAGCGGGTCGGCCTCGGCCCCCGCGCCGACGGCATCTTCACCAGCGGCGGCAGCCAGTCCAACCTCCAGGCGCTGCTGCTGGCCCGGGAGGAGGCGTGTGTCGACGCCATCGGCCCGGCGGCGCGCGCCGAGTTGCTGCCCCGGCTGCGCGTGCTCACCTCCGCCGCCGGTCATTTCAGCGTCCAGAAGTCGGCCAAACTGCTCGGCCTCGCCCCGGACGCGGTGATCGCGGTACCCACCGACGCCCGGCGACGGATCCGGCCGGCCGCCGTGCGCGAGGAGATCGCCCGGTGCCGCCAGGCCGGGCTGGTGGTGATGGCCGTCGTCGGCACCGCCGGCACCACCGACTTCGGCTCCATCGACCCGCTCATCGACCTGGCCGGAATCTGCGCGGCAGCCGGCGTCTGGTTGCACGTGGACGCCGCGTACGGCTGCGGTCTGCTCGTCTCGCCGACGCGCCGGCACCTGCTCGACGGCATCGAGCGGGCCGACTCGGTGACCGTCGACTTCCACAAGTCGTTCTTCCAGCCGGTCAGCTCCAGCGCGCTGCTGGTCCGCGATCGGCGGACGCTGCGGCACGTCACCTACCACGCCGACTACCTCAACCCGGCCCGGATGGTGGAGCAGCGCATCCCCAACCAGGTCGACAAGAGCCTGCAGACCACCCGCCGCTTCGACGCGCTGAAGCTCTGGCTCACCCTGCGGGTGATGGGCCCGGACGCCCTCGGCGGGCTCTTCGACGAGGTCGTCGACCGGGCCGCCGACGCCTGGCAACTGGTCAGTGAGGACCCGCGCTTCGAGGTGGTGACGCGCTCCGAGCTGAGTACGGTGGTGTTCCGCTACCTGCCCACCGGCCCCGGTCGGGAGTTGGCCGACGCCGCCAACCTGCACGCCCGGGAGGCCCTCGCGGCGTCCGGTCTCGCCGTGGTCGCCGGGACCCGGGTGGACGGCCGGCACTTCCTGAAGTTCACCCTGCTCAACCCGGCCACCACCGTCGACGACGTCGGGTACGTGCTCGACCTGATCGCCACCCACGCCGGCCGGTACGTGCACGACCACGTCGCCGCCGACCTGACCTGCCACGTCGGCTGACGCCGGTGACCACGAACCCGCGCCTGGAGACCCCGATGTCCACCCACGACTTCATCGCCATCGGGTTGGGCCCGTACAACCTGGGCCTGGCCTGCCTCACCGCGCCGATCGACGAACTCGACGGGGTGTTCCTGGAGGCCCGGCCGAGCCTCGCCTGGCACCCCGGCATGCTGCTGGAGTCGGCCCGGTTGCAGACCCCGTTCATCGCCGACCTGGTCAGCCTCGCCGACCCGACGTCGCCGTACTCCTTCCTCAACTACCTCAAGGAGATCGGCCGCCTCTACCCGTTCTACATCCGGGAGAGCTTCTACCCGCTGCGCAGCGAGTACGACGCGTACTGCCGGTGGGCGGCGGCGAAGCTGCCGAACCTGCGCTTCGGTCAGAGCGTGACCACAGTGGAGTACGACCCCGCCGACGATCGGTACGTGGTGCGGGCCAGCACCGGCACGGGGGAGAGCGTGGAATACCGGGCGCGGCACCTGGTGCTCGGCACCGGTACGCCGCCGCACCTGCCCCCGGCCGTCGCCGAGCTGCCCGGCGACGCCGTGCACAACTCGCACTACCTGGAGCACCGCGCCGCGCTGCGCACCAAGCGCAGCATCACCGTGGTGGGCAGCGGGCAGAGCGCCGCCGAGATCTACCACGACCTGCTCGGCGACATCGACCGGTACGGCTACCAGCTCAACTGGGTGACCCGGTCGCCGCGGTTCTTCCCGCTGGAATACACCAAGCTGACACTGGAGATGACCTCACCGGACTACGTGGACTACTTCCACGCGCTGCCCGAGGCGACCCGCTACCGGCTGGAGTCCGAGCAGAAGGGCCTGTTCAAGGGGATCAACGCCGATCTGATCAACGACATCTTCGACCTGCTCTACGCGCACAGCGTCGACGGACCGGTGAACACCCGCCTGCTCACCAACACCGAGCTGGTCAGCGCCGACCACCAGGACGGGGAGTACACGCTGGGGTTGCGTCAGGTGGAGCAGGAGCGCGACTTCGCCCTGCGTACCGAGGGGTTGGTGCTGGCCACCGGCTACCACTACCGGGTGCCGGAGTTCCTGGCGCCGGTGCGGGACCGGATCCGCTGGGACGCGCACGGCCGCTTCGACGTGGCCCGCAACTACAGCATCGACCACAGCGGGCGGGGCATCTTCCTGCAGAACGCGGGCACCCACACGCACAGCATCACCTCACCGGACCTGGGCATGGGCGCCTACCGCAACTCCTGGATCATCAGTGAGCTGCTCGGCCGGGAGCACTACCCGATCGAGAAGAGCATCACCTTCCAGGAGTTCGGGGTGTCGTCGTGACCACCGTCTTCACCCACGTCGACGGAGGGCTCGGTGAGTTCGCGCTGCGGCCGCTCGACCCGGATGCCGACGCGGCGCTGCTGCACACCTGGGTCACCCACCCGAAGGCGGCGTTCTGGATGATGCAGGACGCCGACCTGGCCCAGGTGGCCGAGGAGTACCGGCGCATCGCCGAGCACCCGCACCATGGCGCGTACCTCGGCCTGTGGCGGGGGAGTCCGGCCTTCCTCGCGGAGCGCTACGACCCGGCCCACGTCGAGCTGGTCGGCCTGTACGACCACCAGCCCGGTGACGTGGGCATGCACTTTCTCTGCGCGCCGGTCGACGCGCCCGTGCACGGCTTCACCCGGGCGGTGATCGGCACCGTCATGGCGTGGCTCTTCGACGACCCGACGACCCGGCGGGTGGTGGTCGAACCGGACGTGCGCAACACCGCCGTGCACGCGCTGAACGCCGCCGTCGGCTTCACGGTCGTCGGCCCGATCGCCAAGCCCGAGAAGGACGCGCTGCTCAGCGTCTGCACCCGAGCCCAGTTCCAGGCCGCCGCCGACCGCGCTGCCACTGACCGCGCTGCCACCACCCGCGCTGCCGCCACCCGAACCGAAGGAGCCCCGGCGTGACCACCACCGCCGTCCCCACCCACCCGCCCGTCGCCACCGCGCACAACGCCGCAGGCGACCCGGTCGGGCACCTCACCCCGCAACGCTGGGCCCGGGCCAACCGGCTGCTGGTCCGCAAGGCGCTCGCCGAGTTCACCCACGAGCGGCTGCTCAGCCCGGAAGCCGTGGCCGGGCTCGACGACCGGCAGTGGTACGAGGTCCGCAGCGACGACGGCACTGTCACCTACCGCTTCGCGGCCCGGGTGCTCGCCCTGGCGCACTGGCAGATCGACGCGGACAGCATCACCCGACACCGCGACGGCACGTCCCTGGCACCGGACGCGGTGGACCTCATCGTCGAACTTCGCGACACCCTCGGACTCTCCGCCCGGGTCCTCCCGGTCTACCTGGAGGAGATCACCTCCACGCTGGCGGGTACGGCGTACAAGCTGGCCCAGGCCGCGCCGAGCGCGGCCGAGCTGGCCGAGGCGGACTTCCAGACCATCGAGACCTCGATGACCGAGGGCCACCCCTGCTTCGTGGCGAACAACGGCCGGCTCGGCTTCGGCGTCGACGAGTACCACCGGTACGCCCCGGAGGCCGCCGCGCCGGTGCGGCTGGAGTGGCTGGCCGCGCACCGGGACCACTCGACGTTCAGCAGCGCCGCCGACCTCGACTACGACACGCTCATCGAGAGCGAGCTGGACGCCGAGACCCGGGCCCGGTTCGCGGCCGCGATGGCCGATCTCGGGCTGGACCTCGCCGACTACCACCTGATTCCGGCGCACCCGTGGCAGTGGTGGAACAAGCTCGCGGTCACCTTCGCCGGGGAGCTGGCCGAGCGGCGGCTGGTGCACCTCGGCCCCGGGCCGGACGTGTACCTCGCCCAGCAGTCCATCCGTACCTTCTTCAACGTCAGTGAGCCGGGGCGGCACTACGTCAAGACCGCGCTGTCGGTGCTGAACATGGGCTTCATGCGGGGGTTGTCGGCTGCGTACATGGCGGCCACCCCGGCGATCAACGACTGGCTGGCCGACCTGATCGCCGCCGACGAGGTGCTGACCGGCACCGGCCTGACCGTCATCCGGGAGCGGGCCGCTGTGGGTTACCGGCACCGGCAGTACGAGGCGGCGACCGACCGCACCTCCCCGTACCGCAAGATGTTGGCCGCCCTGTGGCGGGAGAGCCCGGTGCCCGACCTGGCGCCGGGGCGGCGACTGTCCACCATGGCCGCGTTGTTGCACGTCGACGACGAGGGCGGCTCGCTGGCGGCGGCGCTGATCGCCCGGTCCGGCCTGGCGCCCGAGGCGTGGCTGCGCCGCTACCTGGACGCCTACCTGACTCCGCTGCTGCACAGCTTCTACGCCCACGACCTGGCCTTCATGCCGCACGGCGAGAACGTCATCCTGGTCCTGGACGAGCAGGACACGGTCCAGCGGGTGATCTTCAAGGACATCGCCGAGGAGATCGCGGTGATGAGCGACAGGGTGGAACTGCCGGCGGCGGTGGAGCGGATCCGCGTCGAGGTGCCCGACGACACCAAGCTGCTGACCATTTTCACCGACGTGGTGGACTGCTTCCTGCGGCACCTCAACGCGGTCCTGGTCGAGGCCGGTGTGCTCGCCGAGGACGACTTCTGGCGTACGGTCGCGGCCTGTGCCGCCGACTACTTCGACCGGGTGCCGCACCTGGCCGAGCGGGTCCGCCACTACGACCTGTTCGCCCCGGAGTTCACGCTGTCCTGCCTCAACCGGCTTCAGCTGCGCAACAACCAGCAGATGATCGACCTGGCCGACCCGTCGGCGGCGCTCCAGTTCGTCGGCACCCTCACCAACCCGCTCGCCGCCCACGCTCCGGCCCGGTGACCGCGATCGCGTTTGGTCAGCGCGCATGCCAGCGGGTGGAATAGGCGGATGGGAGTTCTGAGTACCGCTAGCCTGTTCGCCGCCACCCTGACCACCGGCCTGACCGCCGGGCTGTTCGCCGCCTTCGCGTACGCGGTCATGCCGGGCCTGGCCCGCACCGACGACCGGACGCTGGTGCTCGCCATGCGGCGGATCAACGAGTCGATCCTCAACGGGTGGTTCGCGGTGTGCTTCGGCGGCGCGCTGCTGTTCACGCTGCTGGCGGCGGCGCTGCACCTGGGGGCCGGGCGTCGGGCGGTGCTGCCGTGGATCGTCGCCGGGCTGCTGCTGTACCTGGTGGTGCTCGGCGTCACCGCCGTGGTCAACGTGCCGCTCAACAACGTGCTGGCCCGCGCCGGCGACCTTGACGATGCCACCGACCTCGCGGCGCTGCGGGCGCGCTTCGAGGTCACCTGGGTACGCGGCAACGTGGTCCGTGCCGTCGCGTCGACCGGCGCCTTCGGGCTGCTGGCGTGGGCGCTGGTGGCCGAGGGCCGGCTGCCCGGCTGAGCCGAGCGAACGACCGACCGGGCCGGCGCAGGCTCAGTCGGTCGTTTCCGCCGTGCCGGCCCGCTGGAACGCGCGGGCCAGCTGGGCGAGGTCGATGCCCTCGAAGTGCTGGAGGAACCGGCGGCGTACGGCAGCCAGGTGGCTGGGCCAGGATTCCTGTAGGCGGGCGAAGCCCGCGTCGGTGAGGACGGCGTTCCAGCCGCGCGCGTCCTCCTCGCACCGTTCCCGCCGGACCAGGCCCTGCGTCTCCAGTCGGATGATCGTGCGGGTCATGCCGCTCAGCGAGAGGTAGCAGAGCGCGGCGAGCTCGTTCATGCGCATCCGCCGGTCCGGTGTCTCGGAGAGGTTCATCAGCGCGGTGTACTCGGTGAGTGGTAGCTGACGGTCACCGACCATGTCAGCGTCGATCGCGCGGGGCAGGACGTGCATGACCTGGCCCAGGGCGCGGACCAGGGCTTCCTCGTCCGGGGTGAGAGGTTGCGGAGTCGGTGCAGCGGGGTTGGACATCCTCATATCATACTTGCTTGACTGAGCAAATGCTGACCCTCCGTGTGATCACGCCCATAGGCGAGTTATTTGCTTGACCAATCAAGCACCGGTTAGCGTTCCGGTCGTCAGGCAATGACCCTCTGAAAGGCGCCACACATGACCAGGATCGGGATCATCCTCGGAAGCACCCGCCCGGGGCGTAACGGCGAGGCCGTAGCCCGCTGGGTGCTCGAGATCGCCAAGCAGCGTTCCGACGCGGAGTACGAGCTGATCGACCTGCTGGACTACCAGCTGCCGCACCTCGACGAGGCGTACCCGCCCTCGATGGGCCAGTACAGCCAGCCGCACACCAAGCGGTGGGCCGAGACGATCGCCTCGTTCGACGGGTTCATCATGGTCACCCCCGAGTACAACCACTCGACCTCGGGCGCCCTGAAGAACGCGATCGACTTCCTCTACGCCGAGTGGAACAACAAGGCCATCGGCTTTGTCAGCTACGGCTCGGTCGGCGGCACGCGCGCCGTGGAGCACCTTCGTCTGATCTCCGGTGAGCTGCAGATGGCCGACGTGCGCTCGCAGGTCGCGCTGTCGCTCTTCACCGACTTCGAGAACTTCAGCGTCTTCAAGCCCAACAAGTTCCACCAGGACTCGCTGACCGCCACGCTCGACCAGGTGGTCGCCTGGAGCGCGGCGCTCGCTCCGCTGCGCCAGGGCTGAGCGTTTCGCGTCATTCGGAAACGGCCGTGGGGGATCCCACGGCCGTTTCCGGACGTTCAGGCACGGTCTGCGTCGGCGAGCAGGTCCAGCGATAGCTGCCACAGTCGCGCCGCCGCCACGGGGTCGATCGCATGGTCGGCGACCCCGCGCAGCGGCGTACCCGGGTCGTGGCGCACCGCCTGCTCGCAGTCCTCGAAGTACCGCCCGCCGATGCCCTCCAGCTGCGGCCCTGCGGCGAGCAGCACGGAGGTCGCGGCCCCCTGCTGCGGGGTCTTGAAGTCGTACGCCGGAAGGTTCGCGTAGTCCTCCTCGGTGAGGTGCCGTCCCAGGTTGGTGGTGACCGCGCCCGGGTTGGCCGCGTTGACGGTGATGCCGTCGTCGACCCAGCGCCGGTTCCCCTCGACCGCGAACAGCGCGGTGGCGGTCTTCGACTCGCCGTAGGCGAGCAGACGGTCATAGGGGCGTTGCCGGAAGTTGACGTCCTCGAAGACCATCGGGGCCCTCACGTGGGCGATGGAACTCAGCGACACCACCCGGGCCCGACCGGCCCCGGCGAGTGCCCGGTGCAGCCCGTTGGCGAGTGCGAAGTGACCGAGGTGGTTGGTGGCGAACTGCAACTCCCAACCCTGCGCGGTGCGCATCTCCGGGGTCGCCGACACCCCGGCGTTGTTGACCAGGATGTGCAGGGGCCCGTCCCAGGCGGCCACGAAGGCGGCGACCGACCGTTGGTCGGACAGGTCCAACGGCGCGACCCGGAGCAGCCGGTTCGCGATCCCGGCGCCGATCTCCCGCGCCGTCCGCTCTCCGGCCCCCACGTCCCGTACCGCCAGGGTCACCTCGGCCCCCGCCATGGCCAGGGCCCGGGCGGTCTCCACCCCGATGCCCGAAGAGGCGCCGGTGACGATGGCGCGCCGCCCGGTCAGGTCGACACCGGCCACCACGTCGGCGGCGGTGGACCGGGCGTCGAACGGCGTGGTGATGCGTGTTTCCGACATGATCGACTTCCTTCGTGGTGTCCTCACGTGGCCGTGCCGGCTCGCCGTACAGGCGTACGGTGTGCCGGCACCGCCCCTCGCACCGATCGTGCGCGGAGGTCTGTGCGGACGGCCAACACGCTCTTCCTGGCGTGGCTACAGTCTGTTGCTGTGGCTACGCCTGAGCTGCGACAACTGCGGTACTTCCTGGTCCTCGCCGAGGAGCTGAGCTTCACCCGGGCCGCCGCCCGCCTGATGATCGCCCAGCAGTCGCTGTCGCAGCAGATCACCGCCCTGGAACGCGCACTCGGGGCGAAGCTGTTCGACCGCGACAGCCGCGGCACCACCCTCACCGACATCGGCGCCCTGTTCGTGCCCGAGGCGCGCGCCGTGACCGACCGCGCCGAGCAGGCCGTCGCCGTCGTGGGACGGGCCCTGCGGGGTGAGGTGGGCACCCTCCGGCTCGCATTCCTGACCACCGTCGCCAACCACCTGCTGCCCCCGGTGGTCCGGGCGGTCCGCCACCGCCTTCCCGACCTGCGCCTGGCCACCGAGACCACCAGCATCGCGCCCCTGGTGCAGGGCGTCCTCGACGGGAGGTTCGACGTCGCCTTCACCCGGACCCCGCTCGTTCCCGGCCTGGAGTCCAGGAGACTGACGACCGAACCGGTCTGCGCGGTGCTGCCCGAGGGGCACCCGCTCGCCGGGCGAGACGAGTTGACGCTCGTCGACCTGGCGAACGAACCGTGGGTCATGACGCCGCGCACCTCCTGGGAACCCTGGCACCGCGCCTATGAGGAGCAGTTCCGGGAGGCGGGCTTCGTCCCGACCGTCGTTCAGGAGGAGGCCGGCGTGCAGAGCCTCCTCGGCCTGGTCGCCGCCGGACTCGGCGTCACCCGGCTGGCCTGCTCGGCGGCGAGCCTTCGCCGCACCGGCGTGGTGTTCGTCCCGCTGGCCGGCGCCTACGCGTACACCGAGATGGTGTGGTTGGCGGGCAACACCGCACCCGCGCTGAACCGGTTCCTGGATGTGGTCACCGAACTTGCGGCGACGACAGACCTCACCAGCACCGGCTGACGGTGCGGCGGCCGGCTCACCGAGTCGAGAGGTGGTGGGTGGCGCATCGGTTGTCGCAGCGATGTGACGCCCGCCACGGCCAGCGTCGGACAGCCGCGTTCACTACCCTTGGCGCGATGAGCCGATCCGCCGCCGCTGGTCGGGCTCCGCTCTGGCGGGACCGGACCTTCGGCACGTACTGGGTCGCGCAGTCGCTCTCGGCGGCCGGCGACTCGTTCGCCTACCTGGCGGTGCCGCTGCTGGTGCTCCAGGCGACCGGGTCGGTGGCGCGGATGGGCCTGCTCACCGCCGTCGCGGGTGCGGCGTCCGTCGTCGCCGGGATCTTCGGCGGGGTGCTGGTCGACCGGTACGACCGCCGCACCCTGATGATCGTGGCGGATCTGACCCGGCTGGTGCTCTACGCCCTGGTGCCACTGGCGTGGCTCGCCGGCCCCCAGGTCTGGCTGCTCTTCGTCGTGCTGCCGATCTGCGAGGCGGCCGGCATGCTGTTCCAGGTCGCCGCGGTGACCGCGGTCCGCAACCTCGTCGACTCCGACCGGATCACCGAGGCCAACGGCCGGTTGCAGGCGACGTACGCGGCGGCGGCCGTCCTCGGGCCGCTGCTCGCCGGGGTGGTGGCGGCCCGCTTCGGTCCGGCGACCGCCATCGCCGTCAACGCGGCGAGTTTCGCGCTCTCAGCGGCCGGCCTGTGGCTGATCCGCCTGCGTCCCGTTCAGGTGGACGAGGGGGTGGTCCGGCAGCGCCCGCTGGTCGAGTTCCTGGCCGGGGCGCGGTTCCTGTGGCGACAGCCCGTGCTGCGCGCGCTGACCGTCCTGTTGTCGGTCTTCATCTTTCTCACCTACGGCTTCGTCGATGTGCTGATCTACCACGTCACGCACGACCTCGGCGGCTCCGAGGGCACCGTCGGCACGGTGCTCGGCCTGGCGGCGCTGGGCACGGTCGCCGGCGCGCTGCTGGTGGCCCCGCTGCGCCGTCGTCGCGGCTTCGGTGCCACCTGGATCGGCGCGCACGCGGTCTGCGGTTTCGCCGTGGCGGGGGTCGGCATGGCCACGAGCGTGCCCGCGGTCACCGCGCTGACGGCGGTGTACCTGTGCTGCCTCAGCGTCGGCGGGATCTGCTCGATGTCGCTGCGGCAGGAGATCACCCCCGATCACCTGCTGGGCCGGGTCACGTCGGCGTTCTGGAGCACGCACTACGCCCTCGGCCCGGCCGGCGCTGTGGTGCTGACCTGGGCCGCAGGCCGGTACGGCGTGCCGGTGGTCACGCTCGCGGCGGGCGCGGGGTGTCTGCTGGTCGCGGTCGGTGGCCTCTTCACGCCGATCCGCCGCGCCGGCGCGGAGCCAGCCGCCGGGCAGCCCGGACTGCGCCCGGCCCCGGCCGGCGGCACCGTTAGTTGAGACGCGCCGACCACCACTGTGGCCTGCTGAGCGAGCGGAGCAGGCCCGTCAGAACTCCTGGTACATCACGTGCAGGCCGACCCGGCCGAGGGTGGGGTGACGGAACGCGCCCGGCACGGTGCCGACCACCTCGAAGCCCTCCCGCCGGTACAGTCGCACCGCCGACCTGTTGCTCTCCACCACGGCGTTGAACTGCATGCCGACGTACCCCTGCCCGCGGGCCCAGGTCAGGGCCTCGCGGCACAGCGCGGTGCCCACGCCCCGGCCCCGCGCGTCGGCGGCGACCATGAAGCTCGCGGTGGACACGTGCACGCCCGGCCCGGGCCGGTTGGTGCCCATCTTCGCGGTGCCGAACACCCGCTCGCCGTCGACCGCCACGACGGTCCGCCCCGGCTTCGCCTCGACCCACACGCCGTATGACTGTTCGGCGGTCATCGCCGGGTCGTAGGGGAACGTCTCCTGTGCCCGGATCACCTCCTCGATGATCGGCCACACCTGCGACCAGTCCTGGTCGACGAGCTCCCGAATCTGCACCCGGGGAGGTTAGGCCGGGCAGGAGCCCCGGACAATCCGTTATCGGCAGGTGCATCTGCGCGGCGTACCCGGTGCGAAGCATGGATCGTGACGAGACGTCACGGATCCGGTCGCTTCGACGAAGGCCCGCTGATGAAGATCGCACGACTCGCCGCCCGGATGGCGGTGGGTGCCGTGGCCACCGCGCTGGTCACCACCGCCGTCGCCGTTCCGGCCGCTCAGGCGACCAGCAAGCCCACGCCGCTCGGCACGACGTCGCTCGCCCAGGTGCTCACCCGGGACAGCGGCGGCTTCGACCGCAACTCGCGGGACTTCGACGTGCTGACGGCGGCCGTGCTGGCCGTGCTGGAGGCCAAGCCGAACTCTCCGGTCAAGGTGCTCACCGACGGCACCGTGGCGCTGACCGCGTTCATCCCCACCGACGCCGCCTTCCAGCAGTTGGTCCGCGAGATCACGCAGGCCCGGAAGCTGCCGAGTGAGAGGGCTGCCTTCACCGCCGTGGCCGGGCTGGGCATCGACACCGTCGAGTCGGTGCTGCTCTACCACGTGGTCCCGGGCGCCACCATCGATCGCAAGACGGCGGTCCGGGCCGACGGCACGGACCTGACCACGGCGCTCGGCTCGTCCGTCGAGGTCGGCGTCCGCACCTACCTGTACCTCTGCCGCCAGGTGCGGCTGGTCGACGCCGACACCGACGACCGGGACGCCCGCGTCGTCTCCTACGACGTCAACAGGGGCAACCGGCAGATCGCGCACGCCGTGGACCGGGTGCTGCGCCCGATCGACCTGCCCTGACCCGGGGGCGGGTGGCGTCCGACCACGCGTTGGGCGCCACCCGCGCCGGGGCGTCAGTCGGAGGCGAGTGCGGTGAGCTCCTCGTCGAGCAGGGCCGCCAGCCGGGCGTGCCGGCCGGGATGGCTCCGCGCGGTCATTCCGCGGCTGGGCATCTCCACCGTCATCAGCAGGTACAGGTGCAACCGGTAGAGACCGAGCCGGCGGCGCGCCGAAGCGTCCAGCACCAGTGGTTCGGGTGCGCCGGCCTGGTAGCCGCGCAGCAGGGGGTGCTCCGGCTCGTCCTCGACGCGTCGGAAGAGCAGCGGCGAGACCAGGTCCAACAGCGGGTCGCCGTAGAGGAACCGCTCGCCGTCCACCAGGCCACGCAGCCGCAGCCGGCCGTCCCGGTCGGGTGCGGCCAGCACGTTGCCGTCCCAGCAGTCGAAGTGCAGCAGCGCCGGACGGCGTACCTCGTCGAGCACGTCGGCGTGCCGCCCCACCAGCGCGTGCAGGTGCTCCGGGGTCACCGGTAGGCGGACGTCCCAGTCGGCCGCGTCGGCCAGGAGGTCGTCGAGCATCGCGGTGAACGCCGCCCGCCAGGTCGGCCCGGCGGCCCGGTCGCCGTCGTACCCGAACCGCTCGCCGGTCACCCGGTGCAACGCGGCGAGGGTCACCCCGAGGTCGTAGCGCGCCGGGCCGTCGTCGACCGCGACCCCGACCTCGGCCAGGTCGGACAGCGACCGGCCGGGCAGCATCGCGGTGACCAACCACTCGCCGTACGCCGGGTCGGCGCCGCGCCGCAGCACCGGGGGAACGGGCACCTGCGGCGCCCGCTCCGCGACGAGCCGGAAGTACCGCGCCTCGGCGGCGCAGAGCCCGCGCTCGTAGCGCAGCAGCGGTGTTCCGGCCGGCGGCGCCAGCTTCAGCACCACCCGACGGCCGTCGTCGAGCAGCGCCCACCAGACCGTCGCGTACCCGCCGCCGGCCAGCGGACCGGCGTCCCCGACCCGGGTGTGCGGCCCGAACGATGCCCCGACCAGGTACGCCACATCGGCGCGCGTGAGGGGCCGCTGGGTGGGGTTGGCGCCGGTCACGACGTGGTGTCACCTCGCCGTGCCTGTGGCACGGAACCCGCGGTGGCGCGGGTGGACGGTGGGACGGGACCGGCGGTGTCGCGGCGGACCAGCTCGGCGGGGAGCACCTCGACCCGGGGCGTCGGTGCCTCGCCGCCGAGCACCAGGGACATCGCCCGCACTCCCATGTCGACCAGGGGTAGTCGCACGGTGGTCAGCGCCGGGGTCACGTCCCGGGCGATCGGCATGTCGTCGAAGCCCAGCACCGAGATCTGCTGCGGCACGGCCAGCCCTCGCGCGCGCAGGGTGGCGAGCGCGCCGATGGCCATCGAGTCGTTGAGCGCCACGATCGCGGTCAGCTCCGGGTCGGCGTCGAGCAGTCGGGCGGTGGCCTCGGCGCCACCGTCGCGGTCGAACTCCGCGTACCGGATGCGCCGTTCGGGCAGCTCGCGGCCCTGCTCGGTGAGGGCCTGCCGGAGGCCGGCCAGCCGGTCGGTGGTGGTGGTCAGGATGCGCGGGCCGGCGACCACGCCGATCGCCCGGTGCCCCAGCCCGCACAGCTCCCGCCCGGCGAGGTAACCGCCGGCCCGGTTGTCCGGCATCACCGCGTCGCCGGAGTGCTCGTGCCGGCCGATCACCGCCACCCGCCCACCGGTGGCCTCGTACGCGGCGAGCTTCTCGTTGAGCTGTCGGGTGAACGCCTCGTCGTGGTAGCCCGAGCCGGCCAGGATCAGCGCCGCCACCTGGTGGCCGCGCAGCAGTTCCACGTACTCCAACTCGCGGTCCGGGTCCCGGTAGCTGTTGCAGATCATCAGCAGCCGGCCCTGGTCGGTGGCGACCCGCTGCAGCCCTCGGGTGATCTCGGCGAAGTACGGGTCGGAGACGTCGTGCACGATCACGCCGACCGCGCTGCGGTGCGAGCGGGCCAACAGTTGGGCGTGCGCGTTCGGCACGTACTGCAGCTCGGCGACCGCGGCGAGCACGCGCTCGCGCAGCTCGTCGGTGACCGGCTTGCTGCTGCCGTTGATGACGCGGGAGGCGGTGGCGGGTGAGACGCCCGCTCGGCGGGCCACATCGGACAGGGTCGCCATGGCCCGCCCCCTCGATCTGTTGACGGCGTTTCGTCGTGCCGGCTAGCGTCACCGTACCGCAGAGAAAGCCCTTTCCCGCAGGGAGGCCCGGCCGTGTCCGATCGCTTCGCGGTACTTCAACTCGATGACCTACCCGCCCGGCGCTGCTCGTGTGGGACCACCCGCCGAGGCTTCATCGCCGAGAGCGAGGGGCAGGCCAGCGTGCATCTGCTCCAGGTGCAGGACGCGGTGACCCACCACCACCGGATCGCCACCGAGTACTACGTCGTGCTCGCCGGTGAGGGCGAGATCGAGCTGGACGGCGTCCGTCACCCCGCCCGGCCGATGTCCGCGTTCCTGATCAAGCCGGGCTGCCGGCACCGGGCCATCGGCGACCTCACCGTGCTGCTGGTGTCCCTGCCGGCCGCGGACGACACCGACGAGTACTTCGATGCCTGACCGGCCGGCACCGCTGCCCGGCGGCATCGGGGTGTCCCGGCTGCGTGTCTACGACACTGTCACCTCGGACGGCCTGGTCGGCGGCACCCCGCACGTGCACCTGTGCTGCACCGAGGGGTACGTGGTGACCGACGGCGAGGGCGCCGTGCAGACCCTGACCACCGCCGGCTTCCGGGAGACGCCGCTGCGGCCCGGGGTGGTGGTCTGGTTCGAGCCGGGCACCGTGCACCGCCTGGTCAACGGCGGTGGGCTGAGCATCGTGGTGCTCATGCAGAACAGCGGCCTGCCCGAGGCCGGCGACGCGGTGCTGACCTTCCCACCCGAGGTGCTGGCCGACCCGGCCGCGTACGCCGCGGCGGCGGCGTTGCCCGACGGGGGAGCGCCGGGCGCGGACGTGCACGCCGCGTACCGTCGACGGGATCTGGCGGTGACCGGCTTCCAGGCGCTGCGGTCCGGTGGGCCGGCGGCGCTGGGCGCGTTCCACGCCGCCGCCGTCGCGCTGCGCCAGCCGTTGCTGACCCGGTGGCGGCAGCGGTGGGAGGCCGGTGCGGGCCGTGCCGCCGCCGACACCGCCGCGCAGCTCGACGCCTTGGAGCGGGGGGATCCCGGGCACCTGGGCGACGCCGGGGTGTACGCGGCGGATGAGCCGGTCGAGCGCGGACGGTTGGGCATGTGCGGCCTCCTCGACACCTACCCGGCGGCCGGCTGACGGTCCCTTCGGGACAGCTGTCGGGCTGCCGGGCATCGGTGGAAACAGATCGAGGAAAGGCCTTGCCCGGCGTGAGGGTGCCGCCTACGCTCCAGGAAAGCGTTTGCCTGATCCGCCGACCGGCCCGGTCCACGAGTGCCGTGCCGGGCCCCGAGGAGGTTCCGCGTGACCGAGAACTCTTTGGACACGGCGGGCCAGCAGGCCGCCGCCGACAAGGCGAGCGGTGCGCGGGCAGCCGCTTCCACCCCCGACGGCGTCGCTGCGTCGGAAGCCGACGACGGCGCGATCTCGTCCACGGTGGTGAGACCGTCACCCGGCGGCGGCCGGCCGCCACGCCCGACGCTCGGTCGCCGGGCGGTGGTCTTCGCCGACTCGCTCTGGCGCCCGGCGCTGGTGCTCGCGGTCTTCTTCGCCGCCTGGTGGTTCGTGGCGGCCCGGGAGTACGTCCCGAACTACCTGGTGCCGACCCCCGGCCAGGTCTGGGAGACCATGACCAGTCAGTGGTCCGAGCTGGCCCGGCACACCCTCGTCACCCTCTACGAGACGGTGCTCGGCTTCGTGCTGGCCGCCGCGTTGGGTCTGGTCACCGCGGTCGCCATCGCCTACTCCCGCACCCTGGACAAGGCGCTCTACCCGATCGTCCTGTTCGCACAGGTCATCCCGAAGATCGCCATCGCGCCGTTGCTGGTGGTCTGGTTCGGCCTCGGCCTCACCCCGAAGATCATCCTGGCGGTGCTCATCGCGTTCTTCCCGGTGGTCATCTCCGGCGTGGCCGGGCTGCGCTCCACCGACCCGGAGCTGCTCGACCTCGCTGCCACGATGGGCGCCGGGCCGTGGCGCACCTTCCGCAAGATCCGCTTTCCGAACGCGTTGCCGCACCTGATGGCCGGCCTCAAGGTGGCCGTCACCCTCGCCGTGGTCGGCGCCGTGGTCGGCGAGTTCGTCGGCGCCAGCGAAGGGCTCGGCTACGTCCTGTTGCTGGCCAACGGCAACCTCGACGCCCCACTGCTGTTCGCCGACCTGATCCTGATGTCCGCCATCGGCATCGTCCTGTTCGTCCTGGTCGAGATCGCCGAGGCACTGCTCATTCCGTGGCACGCCAGCCGCCGGGCCGGCGTGTCCCTCACCACCTCCTGACCGACCCCATCACGGAGGCACCGATGAAGCGCACCGCCACCACCATCCTGGCCACCGCCGCCCTGCTCCTCGCCGCGACCGGCTGCGGTGGGGACGACTCCGCCGGCAGCACCAACGCCGACGGCAGCAAGCAGGTCACCCTCACCCTCAACTGGGTGCCCTACGGCGAGCACGCGCCCTTCTACTACGGCCTGCAGAAGGGCTACTACTCCGCCGAGGGCATCGACCTGAAGATCCTGCCCGGCAACGGCTCCGGCAACACGGTCAAGCAGGTCGCCCAGAAGCAGACCGACTTCGGCTGGGCGGACAGCCCGGTGCTGCTCAAGTCGGTGGCCAGCGGGATGCCGGTGCGCAGCCTCGGCGCGTACCTGGAGAAGGGACCCTCCTCGGTGGAGTTCTTCACCGAGGAGAACATCAAGACCCCGGCCGACCTCAAGGGCAAGACCGTCGGCGGCACCCCCGGCGACGCCCTCTACGCGACCTTCCCGGCGTGGCTGGAGAAGAACGGCCTCAAGAAAGACGACGTCAAGGTGGTCAACGTCGACGCCGCCGGCAAGATCGCGGCCCTGGCCGAGGGCAAGGTCGACGCCATCATGGGCTTCTTCCACGACCAGGCGCCCACCATCGAGAGCAAGACCGGCAAGAAGGTCGACGTGCTGCTCTTCGCCGACTACGGGATGAACCTGCTCGGCACCGGCCTGATCGCCAACACCCAGACCCTGCAAAAGGACCCGGAGCTGGTCCGCAAGTTCGTCCGGGCCACCCAGAAGTCCTGGGCCGACGCCGCCCGGGACCCGGCCGGCGCGGTGAGCGCGATGACGGCTCTGGCCGAGAACGAGCCGGCGCCCGAGGTGCTCACCAAGCAGCTCACCCTCAACATGCCGCTGATCGGCGCGGACGGCCCGCCCGGGGTGAACACCGAGGCCCAGTGGACCGAGACCATCGACCTGATGTCCCGCTACGCCGAGCTGAAGGACCCGGGGGCGCCCAGCGCGTACTGGGACTCCTCGTACGCGGCGCAGGGGTGACCCGGTGACCGCCGCGCCGGCAGCCACCGGCACCGCCATCGGGATGTCCGGGCTGACCGTCCGGTTCACCACCCGACGGTCACAGACCACCGCGTTGGACGACGTGTCGCTCGACATTGAGCCGGGCGAGTTCGTCACGATCGTCGGCCCGTCCGGCTGTGGCAAATCCACCCTCCTGAAGATCGTCGCGGGGTTGGTCAAGCCGACCAGCGGCGAGGTGTCGCTGCTGGAGCGCCCGGTGCGCGGCCCGCAGAAGGAGATCGGGTTCGTCTTCCAGAAGGCCGCGCTGCTGGAGTGGCGCGGCGCCCGAGCCAACATCCTGCTCCAGGCCGAGATGCGCGGCATGGACCGGGCGCAGGCGGCTCGTCGCGCCGACGAGCTGATCGAGATGACCGGCCTGACCGGCTTCGAGAAGGCGCTGCCACACGAGCTGTCCGGTGGCATGCAGCAGCGGGTGGCGCTCTGCCGCGCGCTGCTGCACTCCCCGCCGGTGCTGCTCATGGACGAACCGTTCGGCGCCCTGGATGCGCTGACCCGCGAGCAGATGAACGCCGAGCTGCACCGGATCTGGCGGGAGACCGGGACCACGGTGGTGCTGGTCACCCACTCCATCGCCGAGGCGGTCTTCCTCGGTACCCGGGTCGTGGTGATGAGTCCCCGGCCCGGCCGGATCATCCGCACCTTCCCGGTCGAGCTGCCGGCGCACCGCGACTACGCGCAGGTGATGTCGGATCCCCGCTTCGACCGGCTCGCCACCGACCTGCGTGGGTTGCTCGGCAGCGCGGCCGCCAACCACTGAGCGCGGATCGGCACGACCAGCACGACGGAAGGAACACCATGACCCGCAGGTCGATCGGCATCATCGTCAACGGCGTGACCGGACGGATGGGCTACCGGCAGCATCTCGTCCGGTCGCTGCTGGCCATCCGCGAATCCGGCGGTGTGGCGTTGGCCGACGGCACCACCATCTGGCCGGAACCGGTCCTGGTCGGGCGCAACGAGACGAAGCTCCGGGAGCTCGCCGAGCGGCACGGGCTGACCGACTGGACCACCGACCTGACCTCGGCGCTGGCCCGCGACGACGTCGAGATCTACTTCGACGCGCAGGTCACCCAGCAGCGGGAGAAGGCGATCCGGCAGGCCATCGAGGCCGGCAAGCACATCTACACGGAGAAGCCGCTGGCCGAGGACACCGCGGCCGCGCTCGACCTGGCCCGGGCGGCGGACGCGGCCGGTGTACGGACCGGTGTCGTGCAGGACAAGCTCTTTCTGCCCGGTCTGCGCAAGCTCAAGCGCCTCATTGACGGCGGCTTCTTCGGCCGGATCCTCTCGGTGCGCGGCGAGTTCGGGTACTGGGTCTTCGAGGGCGACTGGCAGCCCGCCCAGCGGCCGTCGTGGAACTACCGGAGCGAGGACGGCGGCGGCATCGTGGTCGACATGTTCCCGCACTGGCACTACGTGCTGGAGGAGCTGTTCGGCCGGGTCACGGCCGTCTCCTGTGTGACCGCCACCCACGTGCCCGAACGGGTCGACGAGGCGGCTCACCCGTACGCGGCCACCGCCGACGACGCCGCGTACGCCACCTTCGAACTCGACGGCGGGGTGATCGCGCAGATCAACTCGTCCTGGGCCGTGCGGGTGTACCGCGACGAGCTGGTGGAGTTCCAGGTCGACGGCACGGAGGGCAGCGCGATCGCCGGCCTGCGCAACTGCCGGGTGCAGCACCGGGCGGTCACCCCGAAGCCGGTGTGGAACCCGGACCTGCCGGCCACCGAGGACTTCCGCGCCCAGTGGGCCGAGGTGCCGGACAACGAGGAGTTCGACAATGGCTTCAAGGTGCAGTGGGAGGCGTACCTGCGGCACGTGGTGGCCGGCGAGCCGTTCCGGTGGGACTTCCTGGCCGGCGCGCGCGGCGTGCAGCTCGCCGAGCTGGGACTGCGCTCCGCCCGCGAGGGTGGTCGCATCGAGGTGCCGGAGCTGCGCTCATGAGCGCCGAGGTGGTGCTGCCCGGTGGGCGGCGGCACCGACTCGCCGGAGGCAGCGGCTTCGCCCGACCGGACGCGCCGGCGACCAGCCGGATCGCGTACGCCGCCGCACACGTGGTCGCTGACCCGGGCGCGGAGAACGTGCCGGGTGCCCCGGCGGCGGTGGACTGGGACACCACCCTCGCCTTCCGGCGGCACCTGTGGTCGTACGGGTTGGGGGTCGCCGAGGCGATGGACACCGCCCAGCGGGGGATGGGGCTGGACTATCCGGCCACCCGGGAGCTGATCCGGCGTAGCGCCGCCGAGGCCCGCGCCGTCGGTGGCCGGATCGTCGCCGGAGTCGGCACCGACCAACTGCCGGTCGGCCCGGCCACCCTGGCGGCGGTCACCGCCGCGTACGCCGAGCAGCTCGACGACGTCCGCGCCGCCGGCGCCCGGCCGGTGCTGATGTGCAGCCGGCACCTGGCCGCCGCCGCGCGCGGCCCGGAGGACTACCTGCGGGTGTACGACGAACTGCTGAGCGCCGCCGACGAACCGGTGGTGCTGCACTGGTTGGGCCCGATGTTCGACCCGGCGTTGACCGGCTACTGGGGTGCGGTCGACCTCGACCTGGCCGCCGACACGGTGATCGAGCTGATCAAGGCACACCAGTCCAGGGTGGACGGCATCAAGGTCTCGCTGCTGGACGCCGACCGGGAGATCGCGTTGCGTCGCCGCCTGCCGGCCGGGGTACGCCTCTACACCGGTGACGACTTCCACTACCCGGAGCTGATCCGGGGTGACGAGGTGGGTCACTCCGACGCGCTGCTCGGGGTGTTCGCGGCCATCGCGCCGGCCGCCGCCGCCGCGCTGGCCGCCCTGGACCGGGGCGACCTGACGGCGTACGACGAGATCTTCGGGCCCACCGTGCCGCTGGCCCGGCACCTGTTCGCGGCGCCGACCTGGCACTACAAGACGGGGATCGTGTTCCTGGCCTGGTTGGCCGGGCACCAGGACCACTTCACGATGGTCGGTGGCGCCCAGTCCGGTCGGTCTCCGGCGCACCTGGCCACCCTGCTCACCCTGGCCGACGCCGCCGGGCTGCTGCCCGACGCCGACCTGGCCGCCGCCCGCGCCCGCGCCCTGTTCACGGTGGCGGGGGTGGCCCAGTGAGCCTCGCGCGGTTCTCGTTCAACCAGGCGACCGCCCAGCGCTGGCCGCTGCCCGAGGTGGTGGCCGGGTGCGTGGCGGCCGGCGTGCCGGGCATCGGCCTGTGGCGGGAGCCGGTGGCCGAGTACGGGTTGGCCCGCTCGGCGAAACTGGTCCGCGACGCTGGCCTCGCCGTCACGTCGCTGTGCCGGGGCGGGTTCTTCTCCGCCGACGACTGGCGCGCGGAGAACCTGCGGGCCATCGAGGAGGCCGCCGCCCTCGGGGCCCCGGAGCTGGTGCTGGTCTCCGGTGGGCTGCCGGCCGGCAGCCGTGACGTCGACGGGGCCCGGCGTCGGGTCGCCGACGCGATCAGCGAGCTGGCCCCGCACGCCGAGGCCGCCGGGGTCCGGCTTGCCATCGAGCCGCTGCACCCGATGTTCGCCGCCGACCGGTGCGTGATCGCCACCCTCGCCCAGGCGCTGGACATCGCCGAGCGGTTCGACCCGGCGGTGGTCGGCGTGGTCGTCGACGCGTACCACGTCTGGTGGGACGACACGGTGTACGCGCAGATCGCCCGGGCCGCCGCCCGGATCGCCGCGTTCCAGGTGTGCGACTGGGTGACCCCGCTGCCGGAGGGCGTGTTGCTCGGCCGGGCGTTGCCCGGCGACGGCTGCATCGAGCTGCGCCGGCTGCGCGAGGCGGTCGACGCGGCCGGTTACGTGGGCCCGATCGAGGTGGAGGTCTTCTCCGCCGAGGTGTGGGCGCGTCCGGGCGCGGAGGTGCTCGACGCGGCGATCGCCGGCTACCTGCGCCACGTTGTCTGACCTTCCCGAACGGCGCTGGCCGGCGGCGGTCGGCGCCTGGCTGGGCATCGGCACCGCACCCGCCACGCTGGTGCTCGGCGCGGCGATGGCCGCCCGGCACGGCGGCGCGGTGCCGGTGGCCGGGCTGCTGGTCGGCGGGGCGGTGATGGCGGCGCTGCTCTGGGGGCAGGGGCGGATCGGCCTGCGCCGGCCACTCGGCGACGGCGGGACGCTGACCGCGGTGTTGCCCGCGTACCTGGGCGACACCTCGCGGTTGCTGCTGGCGGCGGTGCTGGCCGTGTCGATGGTCGGGTGGAACGGGTTCAACGTCGGGCTCGGTGGGGCCTCGCTGGCCGCGCTGACCCACCTGCCGGGCTGGGCCGGGCCGGTGCTGCTGGAGGTGGCGGTCCTCGCCGTCTCCTGGGCGCCGGCCCGGCTCGGCAACCGGGTCGCGGTGGCCACCACGCTCAGCGCCGTGGTGCTGGTCGGCTGGTGCCTGACGGTGCTGCCACCACCCGGTGCGCCGGTCCGCCTGGCCGCCGGTGGGCTCGCCGACGCCGCCGCGCTGATCGGGTACGCGGCCGTGTTCGCGCTGCGCGCGCCGGACTTCAGCGTTGGCCTCACCCGGCGGCGGGACCTGGCCTGGTGCGTGGGGCTGCTGATCGGGCCGGCGCTGCTCGGGGTGCTCGCCGGTGCCGGCCTGTGGCTGCGGACCGGCTCGGCCGACGTGGTCGCGTTGCTCGCCGCCGGCTCGGGGCTGGCCGCGTACGCGAATCTGTTCGTCGCGGTGGCGGTCTTCGCGGCGGCGCTGACCACCACGTACTCCGGTTCCTTGGCGTTGCGTGGCCTGGCTCCCCGCCTGCCGGCGCGGGCGGCGATGCTGCTCGTCGCGGTGCTCGGCGGGGTGCTGGCGGTGGCGCGGTTCGACCGTCTGGTGCTGCCCTGGCTGACCCTGCTGGCCGCAGCGTTGCCGGTGCTGGTGGTGCCGATGGCCGTGGAGGCGGCGGCCCGTCGGCGCGGCCGTGTCCCGCGTACCGTGCCCGCCTGGTGTTGGGTGCCGCCGGCGTCGCTTGCGGTGGCCTGCACCCTCGCCGGGGTGGGCGTCGCCCCGCTGCTCGGGCTGGCCCTGGCCGCGGCGTGCACCCTGCTCTGGCGCCGCCGAGGAGGCGCGGGCCAGATGGCCCATGGCGGCGCCTAGCGGGTGGCGTGCGGGCCGTGGTCGCTGACCTGGGCGTCGAACCAGTGGTGCAGGGCGTCACGAAGCCCGGCGTCGTTCGTGGTGTGGGTGGCGCGTGCGCCGTCGGGGATGGCCTCGTACTCGATGGCCGTGCGGTCACCGTCCTCCGGACGCCAGGACGGCCAACGGTTATCCGCTTTCGATCATGGTATTGACGGCACACCACCTACCGCGCGTACGGTGATCTTGCCAGTACCGGCGTTCCGTAACACCGCGCAAATCCTCCATTAACCGGTGTGGACTTGGGTGGGGGAGCGCTCCCAATGGCGGATCGCGATCACTGACATGCTCCACAAGGGAGCAACCGAAAGGAGCCTCGTGGCTACAGGCACGAGCGGAAACAGGCTGCGAAGACTGGCGATACCTACGCTGGTCGTCGCCCTGATCACCGGTACCACCGGTGTCGCGGGAACGGCGTCGGCGGCACCCGCGGGGCCGTCGGGTAACGGCGGTGGCGCCGGCTACTTCACCGCCGGTTCCGACCGGAAGATCACCCTGACCGACGGGGCCGACCGCCGACCCGGCGGCAACCGTGCGGCCACGCCGAAGGCAGCCGTCGACGAGGCCGGCTCCGGCATGTACGTCGTCGAGTTGGCCGAGGACCCGTTGACCACGTACACCGGTGGGGTGTCCGGTCTGGCGCGGACCCGCCCGGCGGCGGGTAACCGGCTGGACGTGACGTCGACGCCGTCGCAGGCGTACCGCCGGCACCTCGACGCGCAGCGGGCCGCCGTCGCCGCCGCGGCCGGGGTCAAGGTCACCGCCGTCTACACGACCGCGTTCAACGGGTTTTCGGCGACGCTGACCGCCCAGCAGGTGAGCACGTTGCGGGCGGACAAGCGCGTCCGCACCGTCACCGCCTCGCGGGCTCTCGGCACCCCCTCGACGCCGCCCACCGCGACCACGGCGACCGCCGCCAACCCGACGCCCGCCACCTCAAGTGGCGCGGACCCGTCGGCGCCGACGGACCGCTCCGGCCGCCCGGCCAAGCCCGGCCCCGGCACGGGCGCGGGCATGGTGATCGGCGTCCTGGACACCGGCATCTGGCCGGAGAGCGCGTCGTTCGCCAAGAAGATGCCCGCTCCCGCGAACTGGCGTGGCACCTGCCAGACCGGTGTGGCCTTCGTGGCCGAGCACTGCAACGGCAAGATCGTCGGAGCCCGGTACTTCGCCGACTCGTGGCTCGCCGGCGGTGGTTCGGTGCCCGAGGGCGAGTTCCTGTCCCCCCGCGACGCGTCCGGGCACGGCACCCACACCGCCTCTACGGCCGCCGGCCTGCCGATCTCGAACGTCACCATCGACGGTCGCCAGTTCGGCCCGGTCTCCGGAATGGCGCCGGATGCTCAGATCGCCGTCTACAAGGTGCTCTGGGGCGGCATGGGCTACGACGCCGACATCATCGCCGGCATCGACGCGGCCGTCGCCGACGGCGTGCAGGTGCTGAACTTCTCGATCGGCTCGCAGCTCGGCGACTGGGAGGCCAACACCCCCATCGGCATCGCCTTCCTCAACGCCACCCTGGCCGGGGTCTTCGTCGCGGCGTCGGCCGGCAACACCGGCATCGTGAGTGGAGCGATCAGCAACGCGGCGCCCTGGGTGACCACGGTCGGCGCGGCGGTGACCAAGCTCGACGAGGCCACCGCCAAGCTGGGCGACGGTACGAAGCTGGTCGGCGGTTCACTGGACGCCCTGCCCGGCGGCGGCGCACGGCCGCTGGTCTTCGGTGACCAGGCCGGCTCGCCGGATCTGGGCGCGGTCTACTGCGAGCCCGGAAGCCTGGACCCTGCCAAGATCAAGGGCAAGGTGGTCGCCTGCGCGCTGTCCGACATGTTCGGCTCCGCCGCCGAGATCAAGGCCAAGGGCGGGGCGGCGATGATGGTGTTCGACCCGGTCGGCAACTACCGGATCAACTCCATCTTCAACTTCCCGGTGGTCTACCTGCCGACGGAGAAGCAGGCCGGCACGCTGTTCAACTACCTGATGCGCCACCCCACCGACGCGACCGTTTCGTTGCGCACCGGCGGTGACGGCTCCAGCGTGCCGGGCATACCGAGCGTGGCGGACTTCTCCTCCACCGGCCCGGACAAGGTGACCCTCGGCGTCTTCAAGCCGGACCTGGTCGCGCCCGGGTCGAACATCATCGCCGCGGTCTCACCGGCCGGAAACTTCGGGCGACAGTACGACGCCTACTCCGGCACCTCGATGGCCTCGCCGTACGTGGCCGGGGCGGCGGCGATCCTGCGCGCCACGCACCCGGACTGGTCACCCGGCGCGGTCGCCTCCGCGCTGCGCACCACCGCCACCGACACCGTCGGCACCAGCAGCCCTCTCGACCAGGGCAGCGGATTCATCAATCTGCCCCGAGCCACCGACCCGGGACTGGTCATCGAGCCGACGGCGGCGGAGCTGATCGAGTTCAGCGAGACGGCCGAACCCGACGGCAAGGCACTCAACCTGCCGGCCATCTCGTTGCGCGAGTACGACGGGACCCGCCCGGTGACCGTCACCCGCACCCTGACCAATGTGGGCAAGGCGCGGGAGACCTACCGTTCGTCGGTGTCCGGTCTGCCCGGCATGAAGGCCACCGTGTCGCCGGCGTCGGTGACCCTGGCACCCGGCAAGTCCGCGACGGTCACCATCACGTTGCGTCGGGGCAGCGCGCCCTGGGACCGGTACGTGACCGGGTCGATCACCTGGCGCGGCAAGGCCCACAGCGCCCGGATCCCGGTCGCCGCCCGTCCGTGGGGCATCTCGGCCCGGCCGTACGCGGACGACGGGGAGGAGTTCGCCCGGATGACCAACGGTGCCTTCGGCATGGTCCAGCCGGGCTTCACCGGCCCGCTCGTCGGTCGCAGCACCGGTTACACCCCGATGCGGCGCACGTCGTACTCGATGCCGGCCGGCGTCTACGGGGGCGTGTTCGACCCGAGCGCCACCGGAGTGAAGAAGGTCGACTTTACGGTGCCGGCGAACACCGCCGGCATTGTCGTCGAGGCCAACACCGCCGATCCGAACACGAACCTTGATCTCTACCTGTACAAGGGCGACACCCTCGTCTACAGCAGTGACAGGTTCTGGACCAGCGCCGAGCAGGCGTACAAGTTCCTGCCCGAGCCGGGGCGCTACACCGCCTACGTGTTCGCGCAGCTGCCCGGTGGCCCGGTCGTCGACTTCGATCTGAGTCACGCCATCATCGGCCGTAACGCCACCTATGCGGGTGCCACCCTCACGCTGCCCTCCACCTCGGAGCGCGGTCAGGGCTTCAACTTCACGCTGAAGCCGAACAAGCCGCTGGCCGAGGGTGATTTCTGGGCGTACACCGAGTACAGCACCAACGGCACGGTGGTTCCCGGCAACCTCGTCTACACCCAACAGAGTTCCTGGCAGTAATCCCGTTAGCCGAGCGTGGGGCGGTGTCGAGCGCACCGCCCCATGCTCTTTCCCCGCTCGGCGCTGACGTAGCGACCTATATATGCCGATTTGCGACTCTCCTCCGCTCCGTTGCGGTAGACCTGTACGGGTAACTCACGGTTGAGAGCCGGGTGCCCCGCAATGCGCCGACTCCTGACCAGGACATCGGCGCGGCCGCCGGCAGGCTGCGCGAGGCGGGGGTTCTGATGGCCAACGAGATTCCTGCCGTCGACCCTGCCCAGTTCGAGGTGGGGGCCGTCGGCTACGCGATCAGCGCCGGCAACAGCATCGAGTGGGCGTGCTCGGTGCCTTCGTCGGCTACCGCGATCTCCGGTACGCCACCTGACCCGATTCCATCCGCCCCCTGATCGGGGCTGCACCCCGTAGAGGAGAGACGTGGCCCATCTCAGTGTCCGCACTCAGGCGATGCCCGACGCGAACCCGTTCGCCTCGCCGGTGGTGTTCGATTTCAGCGCGGACATCGACAGCGGCGAGCAGATCCTGGCGTACGCCGTCGCGATGAGCGGCTTCGTCCTGAACTACCAGACCAACTCGCTCTGGTGGGCGGAGGACGCGGGCGCGGTCGGGGTGTCACTCACCCCCAATCTGATCGGCGCCGTCGTCGCCGTCGGCGGCAACGTCATGCTCACCGACTATGACGGCGACAGCGCCATCGACCCGCCCGACTCCGACAGCGGCCCGGGCAGCGTCGCGCAGGTCAGCGTGCTGGCGGTGATCGATACGCCGTACACGTCGGGTCCGGTCTGTGCCACAGCCTTCGGCCTGACCTCCGGCCAGGACTCGTCGGTCGTCCCGGTCGGGGACAACACCACAAGCCTGGCCTTCCTCTCCGGGTTTTCCGTCGCCGCGAGCGACGGCACCGGCGAGATCGGCGGGCTCACCCTCGCGTCGAGCGTGGCTTCTCCCATGGGCAACCAGGTGACGGTCAACGGCAGCGTCGGCCTGACGAATTTCTCGACGACTGGCACGGTCGACGTCGGGCTCCTCTCCTACGGCACCAATCTCGTCGGATTCGACGTGCAGCCGGCGGCCGTGATCTGGCTCGCTCCGGAGGGGCAGCAGGGCATGACCGGAGTGTTCTTCGTGGACTTCACCATTCCGTCCGGCTACTCGTCCGTCGCCCAAGCCGCGCTGCTGCTGCAGGACGTCAGCATCGTCTACGACGACACCGCCGAGTTCCAACTGATCCAGGTGATGCAGGCGGGCGACCTGAGCATCAACTCCTGCACCGTCTCCGGAAGCGTCGTGCTCAACCTGTTCAACCCGGATTCCGGTGCCCACCACTACATCTGCTCGGACAGCAGCGCAACGCTGTCCGTGATCGCCCAGTTCGCCTGACCGGAGGAAATCGTGTCGATCGCCATCCAGACCAGCATGATCACCGGCAACGGCTCGGCGACATTCACGTTCCCGAGCACGATCGGTGCCTACGCGTACGCGTTGCAGCAGTTCAACCTGCAGACCCTGCAACTGGGGACGGTCATCCAGCGGATCGGCCTCGCGCTGCGCCCGCGCGACGGCACCGGCGTCGGCACCACGTCGCTCATCATCGACCAGCAGATGCTCCTCGACCAGGTCGACCTTGACGGGTCGTGGGCCGAGGTCGCGGTCATCGCGTGGCTCGGCTCCACCAACCCGCCCGGCCTGTTCCTGCAGAACCAGAACGGCATCATCGTCGACCAGATGTCGTCTGGCACGTCGTCGTCATCGGTGTCCACCGGCGGCCCCCCGATGTACGCCAGCGCGGCGATCGCCGGCTTCTCGTACCAGTTCGCCGAGGACAACTCGGACTTCCTCGGCATCGGCGCCGGGGTGGGCGCCACACCCGACCCGTACGCATCCACTCCCAGCGTGTCGGTGGTCGGGTCCGGCATCTGGACCGGTGACTCGGCCTTCACCGGTGTCGTTGACGCCGCCCTCATCGCGACGACGGGAAACGATCTCGGCCTCGGCCTCGGATACCTGCCCAACCCGGCATGGGGTACGAACGTCGTCGACCAGTTGCCGGGCCTCGGCGGCGCGCCGGTGGGCGCGGCGGCCTTCCTGATCCAGTCGTTCTTCTGCCAGTTCTGCATCAACGCCATCGGGCACGACACCCCCGACTTCTCGCAGCTGACGACCGGGGTCCCGTCGAACGTGGTGCAGCTGAACGTCCCGTCGGACGGCAATGTCAGCTTCCGGTCCGTGCAGCAGCTCTGCGGCTGCGCCATCGTCGACGAGGGGCCGGTCATCTTCTCGGCCGAGAACCTGGTCGCCAACTACCTGGTCACTGAAACCGCTTCCTGCTGAGCTGGGCACCACGTCCGTGATCGACTAGCGCCCCGACGGCGCACTGTCGGCGGTGACGGGCGGGTTTGATCCCCGCCCGCCAGCGCGCGACGGTCAGGTGACCGTGATGGTCAGGTTGAGCGAGCGGGTCTCCCCGCTGGTGTAGGTGACCGTCACCCGGGCGGTGAAGGTCCCCTTGCGGGGGTAGCTGTGGGCCGTCGACCGTAGTGTCGCCCCGTGCGTGATGGCGCTGTTGTCGCCGAAGTCCCACGCGTAGTCGGTGATGCTCTGCCCGGACGGCGCGGTCGCCGTGGCGGTGAGCGTGGTGGTCAGCGGTGCGGCGCCGCCGGTCGGGTTGGCGGCCAGGGACAGCGTCCCGCCCGGCTCCTGCTTGACCCCGGCGCCGTTGAACCGCAGCCAGTCCAGGGCGAGCAGGTCCGGGGTGCCATTGACCTGGGCGGCGTTGACGAACTTCGCGTACAGGGTGGTGGTGCCGGTGGGCTTGTTGGTCAGCGTGACGGTGGGGGAGACCAGGTTGTCCCAGCCGCCGGTCGACCCGATGGTGGCCGTGCCGATCAGCGTGCCGGTGGGCGAGCCGGTCCGCAGCTCGATGGTGCCGCCGAGCCCACCGTTGGTGACCCCAAGCGTCACCGAACCGACGTTGCGCAGGTCCGCCGGCCCGAACGCCACCCAGTCGTTGTGGTCGACCTCGCCGAGTCGCTTGCCGGCGCGGGCGGTGGCCCGGTCGTTGACCGTGACGCCGGACTGGGCGCTGAAGTGCTCAGCCTCCTTGCTCTTGGGCTGCAACTGGACGCGGGTCGAGCCGGTCAACGCCGGTACGCCGCCGGCCGCGCCGCCGTCGGTGTACTGCGCGGTGATCAGGGTGTAGAGGTTCTGCCCCGGTCCGTGGCCGTCACCGGCGTCCGCCTCGGTGGCGAGCAGCCCGGAGCAGCCGGTGTACACGTCCAGCGGGTGGGCGTGCTGGTCGTGGCCGAGCTGCGTCTGCACGGTAACCTTGGCGCAGTCGATGCTGGTTTCCTCCGGGTCGGTGACCGTCACCGTGTACGGGATCTTGTCACCGAAGTCGAAGAACCCGCCGTTGGGCACGGTGATGGTCACCGTGGGTCGGGTGTTGCCGACCACCACCTCGGTGACCGCGGTGGCGGTCAACCCGTTACCGCTGTTGCGGACGGTCAGCCGGGCGGTGTGCTTCCCGGCCGTCGAGTAGGTGTGGCTCGGGTTGGCGGCGGTGGAGTCGGTGCTGCCGTCGTTGGTGAAGTCCCAGGCGTAGCTGAGCGCCGACCCGTCACCGGCGGACGACCCGGCCGAGGAGAACGTCACCGCGAGCGGTGTACGCCCGCTGTCCGGGGTGGCGGCGATCTTCGCGGTCGGTGGCCGCCCGTTGGCGACGTAGTCGATCCGGTAGATGCCCGCGCCGGCGTTGCTGCCGCCGCGACCGCTGCCGGTGCCCTCGCCGAAGTCGATGACGTAGAGCGAACCGTCCGGGCCGAACTCCGCCTCGAAGGGCTGGATCCAGCTCATGTTGCCGAAGACCCCGTTGATCGACTGGAGGTCACCAACGGCCGTCGGGCCGAAGCGTGCGTTGCTGAAGGTCTGCGCCGTCTTGTGGATCGAGAGCGTCTTGAACCACCTGCGGGTCAGCTCGTAGGTGATCCACTTGCCCTCGAAGTACTCCGGGAACTTCGTCGTGCGGGTGTTGGCCGGGTCGTAGTCGTAGACCGGACCGCTCATCGGCCCGCCACCGCCGGTGCCCAGCTCCGGGAACTGGGTGGAGGCGGAGTACGCGTACCAGACCAGCGCGGACTTCGCCGTTGGCAGGGTGGTCAGGCCGGTGTTGTTGGGTGAGTTGTTGACCGGCGCGGCGCAGTTGAACTTCGCCCCCGAGGTGTTGGTGGCGAAGTTGTAGTCGTTGAACGGAATGTTGTTGCCCACGCAGTACGGCCAGCCGAAGTTGCCGGCGCTGGTGATCCGGTTGAACTCGACAGTCCCTTCCGGACCCCGGTTGGGGTCGGCGGCGCGGGCGTCCGGGCCGTAGTCGGCCACCAGCACCGCGTTGGTCTGCGGCTCGACGGTGATCCGGAACGGGTTGCGCATGCCCATCGCGTAGATCTCCGGCCGGGTCCTCGCGGTGCCGGCCGGGAAGAGGTTGCCGCTCGGCACGGTGTACGTACCATCGGCCTGTGGGGTGATCCGCAGGATCTTGCCGCGCAGGTCGTTGGTGTTGCCGGCGGTGCCCTGGGCGTCCCAGGCGGCACGGCCGGCGCGCTCGTCGACCGGGGTGTAGCCGCTGGAGGCGAACGGGTCGGTGTTGTCACCGATCGCCGCGTAGAGCCGTCCGGCCCCGTCCATGGCCAGCGACCCGCCCATGTGCGAGTTGGCCCGGCCCTCACCCCGGTAGGTGGGGACGGTCAGCAGGCGTTTCTCCGAGGAGAGCGCGACGCTGTTGTTGGCGACCGTGAACCGGGACAGGTTGAGCTGTTTGAGGGTCTTGTCCGACCAGAGCAGGTAGATCCAGCCGTTGCTGGCGAAGTTACGGTCCAGGGTCATCCCGAGCAGCCCGTCGGACTGGTCGGTCATCGCCGAGGTGTACGCGAAGTCCAGCAGCGTGGTGACCTGGAGGGTGTCGGAGTTGACCACCTTCAGCGCGCCGGTGCGCTGGATGTAGTAGACCTTCCGGTCCGGGGCCACGGCCAGCTCGAACGGGTCGGCCAGGTTCTCGGTGACCAGCCCCACCCGTTCGAAGTTGCTGGTCTTGGTGGCCGAGCAGTCACCGGCGACCGCGCCGGCCGCCCACTCGATGCCGTAGCGCAGGTGCTCCAGGAACGTCGGCGTGCTGAACTGGGAGCTGGCGTGCCCACCGGCGGTGAACCAGGACCGGCCGCCGTCGTAGCGCTGACACCAGGAGTACGCGTGGTCGACGCCCTCGTCCAGGCCGTTGATCCCGTCGCGCACCTTGATCTGGGCGAGGGTGTGCACGTTGCCGGTCGGGTTGGTCCGCCAGTTGTACCACTCCTCGCTCTGCTCCCAGAGCTCCGGCAGGTTGCGCGTCGAGGGGTGCGCCCGGTCGAGCACCTTGACCCGGCCGGGGAAGGTGCCGCCGGTGGACGAGAAGTCCGGGTGGTAGTCGAAGATCGTGCCGACCAGGCCCTCGTACCAGGGCCAGTCGCGTTCGCTCGCCGAGGCGGCGTGCAGGCCGGCCCAACCACCGCCGTTGCGGATGAACGTCTGCAACGCGGCCCGCTGGCTGGCGTTGAGCAGATCACCCGAGGTCGGGAGCGAGTTGGTGTTGTTGAAGACGAGAGCGTCGAAGGTGGCGAGGTTGGCGTCGGTGAAGGCCGCCGCGTCGGTGGTGGCGACGACCTCGAAGTTGTGTGCGGCGCCGAGCTGCTGGATCGCGGCGATGCCGGCCGGGATCGAGTCGTGGTAGAAGTTGGTGATTTTGGAGAAGACCAGCACTCGGAAGCGCGGGGCGGCCTCGGCGGGCAGGGCGGTGGTGGTGCTCACCACGGTGGCGATGGCGAGCAGGATCAGGCAGAACGCGCGGAGGTGTCGGGGCATGGGGGCGCTCCCTGTCGGACGGTGAGGGGCGGAAAGCGCTTTCTCGCTGCCCGCATCACGGTACTGACAGCCAGTGACGACCGTCAATAGCGTCTGGTAAGCGTTTTCCCGCCGTGCGGCGTCCGTGCGTTGGCGGCCCCCACGAGCCCATGGGTACGGCTTAAGCTGTCCTCTGGATACGTCCCGTGACGCTACGGATGCGGCGTGTCCCGTCGACCTGGGGAGGTCTCGTGACGGTGCCGTCCACGTCGGAATTGCCCGAGGGCCGGGGTGCCGACCGGATCGACACCACGACGGTGCATCCGGCTCGCCGCTACAACTACTGGCTCGGCGGCAAGGACAACTTCGCCGTCGACCGGCAGTCCGGCGACCAGATCGCGGCCGTCTACCCGGGGGTGCGCACGCTCGCCCGGGAAAACCGGGCCTTCCTCGGCCGGGCGGTCCGGTTCCTCACCGAGGTGGTCGGCGTCCGGCAGTTCCTCGACATCGGCACCGGCATCCCGAGCGCCGACAACACCCACGAGGTGGCCCAGTCCGTCGCCCCCGACTCCCG
This sequence comes from Micromonospora sp. BQ32, assembly GCF_059358895.1. Taxonomy (NCBI): domain Bacteria; kingdom Bacillati; phylum Actinomycetota; class Actinomycetes; order Micromonosporales; family Micromonosporaceae; genus Micromonospora; species Micromonospora sp. BQ32. Next base: position 483,148 of record NZ_JCADBI010000001.1, read on the forward strand.
GGTGGTCTACGTCGACAACGACCCGATGGTGCTGGTCCACGCCCGAGCGCTGCTGACCAGCGACCCGGCCGGGGCCACCGCCTACCTCGACGCCGACCTGCGCGACCCGGAGAAGATCCTCGCCGACCCGGTGTTGCACGCCACTCTGGACCTGTCCCAACCGGTGGCCCTGGTGCTGATCGCCGTGACGCACTTCCTCACCGACGACGACCGTCCCCACGAGCAGGTCGCCCGCCTGCTCGACGCGCTGCCGTCGGGCAGCTGGCTGGCGCTGACCCACTTCACCACCGACCACATCCCCGCCGAGATCGTCAGGCGGATGGAGGCCGAGTTCGCCGCCGGCCGGATGAAGCAGGACGCCGTACCCCGCGACCGCGCCGAGTTCGCCCGTTTCTTCACCGGCCTGGAGTTGGCCGAACCAGGCATCGCCCCGGTCACCGAGTGGCGGCCGCAGGTGCCGCCGGAGCAGCGTCCGCCCCTGGCCGACGCCTCCATCTACGGCGCGGTGGCTCGCAAACCCTGACCGGTCGGGCCCGTCCCGCGGTCAGGCGAACGGCTGCGGGTCGAAGCTGATACCACCCCGCTCGGCCATCCGGAGCACCCGATTGCCGTAGCGCGGGGGTTGGCGCAGGTACAGGGTGTAGTCCGACGCCTGGAACCTCAGGTCCAGGTCGCGCCCCTCAAGGTGCCAGCAGCGTTCCCCCGAACGGGACCGGGCCTCCTGGCGTAGGTTCTTCAACTCGAACGGCAGGCACACGGAGCGCAAGCCGCCGACGATGTCCCACACGCTGTGAAAGATCAGCGTGGCTGGCGCGACCCAGAAGCGGACGTCTCGCATGGGCCCCGGATCGACCCGGCGCACGATGTAGTCGAGGTCGAGATGCAGCCGCAAGGCCGACGGTGCGGTGGGGTCGAGGTCGTCGTCCTCCCGGTAGTCCAGGGTCGGGTCCTCAGGCGGGCCCTCGTCGTCGGTCACGGCGAGCGCGTGAATCCGGCAGTAGTCCCACGACGTCTCCATCAAATCCTGATCCGTCAGGGTGGCCTTCCGGAGACCGGACTCAGGGTGCACAACCGTCGTCATAAGACGATTATCGCCACCCGCGTCGACAGCGCTAGATGTCTATCGGCAGGTGAGAACCCGCCTTGGCTCGCCGACGGGACGTGTCTCGTCGAGCGACATACCTCTGAGTCATAGATATACCCCTGAGGTAGTTCGCTCTTCACCAACCCGGCTGCTCGGCCGCGACCAGGTCAGCGGCTCGTGGAGATCAGCTCTGCGGCGCGAGGACCGCGTACCTCAAACTGTCGGTACGAGTCTCACCCGGACAGGAGCCCACGAGTGCACGTCAGCCTGGCGACGAGCGCCGGCAGGGCCGAGCGGCCGAACGAGGACTTCGTCGGTGCGGTTCCCGGCTCTGTCGTCCTACTCGACGGTGCCGGCATTTTGGGAGCAGAGTCGCTCTGCTTCCACGGCGTCGCCTGGTACACGCACCGCCTCGGCGGCGCGCTGCTCGGACACCTGTCGCGCGGCGACGGGCGAGACCTCGCCGCGATCCTCGCCACCACCATCGCTGAGATCGCCGCCGAGCACGGTGACACCTGCGCCATCGCGGACCCCAGCAGCCCGCAGGCCACGGTCGCGATGGTGCGCGCCCGCCAGGGCCACTTGGAGTGGCTCCTCCTCGCGGATTCCGTCCTCGTCCTGGACCGGGCCGACGCCGGGCCGCTGGTGGTCACCGACGAGCGTGAGATGACTGCCCGGCGCGAATGCTCGGCGCCGCTGGCCGGCGTTGTCCTCGGAACACCGGAGTACGACCGGGTGCGAGCGTCTTGCGTGAGCGCGCTACGTGCCCTTCGGAACCGGCCGGGCGGCTACTGGATCGCCAAGGATGACCCACGCGCGGCGCGGGAGGCGGTGACCGGGAACCGACCCCTCGCCGGCCTGAACGGCGTCGCACTGCTCAGCAACGGTGCCAGCCGCATCGTCAGCCCGTACGGCCAGACCGACTGGCCGGGCGTGCTGGACCTGCTCCGCGCCAGCGGGCCGGCCGGCGTCATCGCCCGCGTCCGGCAAGTCGAGGCGCAGGGTGCCGGCGGCACCGATGAGCAGGTCCCAGACGACGCCACCGTGGCCCACTGCGCGTACCCGCCGCGTTGACCTGTCCGTCTTCGCGAGACCGTGCTCGACGTCATGCGTGAGACGGGGGAGCTGGGACGGAAGCGCGGTCGTCCGACCCCTCCGGCGCGGTGATCGGGGCCGTGATGATCCGGCTGGGCAGCACCGGCGCGTCCCGGCCGGTGCCCCGCCGACTGTCGCCGCCGGAGGATTCCTCGTGGTAGTCCTGTTCCACGTTGACCGACCAGACGTCGTGGGTACTCCCGGTGGCGATGTTCTCGGCGGTGAGCATCGCGGTCAGCATCGAGTGGTCCTGGTTGTTGTAGCGGTGCATGCCGTTGCGGCCCACCGGGTGAACGTTCGGCACCGCCTCGGTCAGCCAGGTCCGGATCACGTCCACGTTGTGCTGGTAGCGCTCGTCGTACACCGGGTAGGCCTTGGGCATGCGCACGACGTAGCCGGCCTCCACCACGCCGGGTCGAACCAACCCCAACCGCTCCAGCTCCGCGGTGGCGAGGGCCACGAGGTCGGCATCCGGGGTACGCCACATGTCGTCGTCCTCGAACACGAAGTACTCCAGGCCCAGGCAGGTGCGACCGTCCTTGACGAGGTACGGCGACCAGGAACCGAAGTTCTGGATCCGGCCCACCCGCACCCCCGGGTCGTGCACGTAGATCCAGTTGTCCGGGAACGAGAACTCCGCCGGCACGACCAGGGCGACCGTCAGGAAGTCGCGGTAGCGCAGGTCGGCCGCGCAAGCCAGCACCTCCGGCGGGGGCGGCGGGTGAAGCGCGGTCACCAGCTCCGAGATCGGCATGGACGAGATCACATGGTCGGCCGCCTCGGTACGCTGCCCGCCCGCGCCGTTGACCGTCACGCTGATCGCCCGTCGGCGGGCCGGGTCGCGGTGCACGGCGGTGACCCAACTGCCGGTGGACAGCTGCCCGCCCCGCTCGCGGACCTGCTCGGCGCAGCGCTCCCACATCATCCCGGGCCCGTACTTCGGGTACTGGAACTCCTCGATCAGGCTGGTCACGTCGGTGCGTCGACGTCGGGGCAGCAACGCGTTGCGGATCGCCGTGGCCAGCGACAGGTTCTTGATCCGTTGTGCCGCCCAGTCGGCCTGCAACCGGTCCGCCGGCATACCCCAGACCTTCTCGGTGTACGTCTTGAAGAAGATCGAGTACAGCCGCCAGCCGAACCGGGCCGACACCCAGCCCTCGAAGTGTGACTGGTCCCGCGGTGGCCGCAGCCGGGCGCGGGCGTACGAGCCGAGGCAGCGGGCGGCCTCCGGCAGACCCAGGTTGCGCAGCGCGTTCATGGCGCTGAGCGGGTAGTTGAACAGGGCGCCGCGGTAGAAGATGCGGCTCATCCGGGGTCGGGTCAGGAAGTCCTCGTCCGGCAGGATCTCGTGCCAGAACGCCTCCACCCGCGGCACCTTGGTGAAGAACCGGTGCCCGCCGATGTCGAACCGCCACCCGTCGCGCTCCACGGTGCGGCTGATCCCGCCGACCACCTCGTCGGCCTCGAACACCTGGACCGACCGGCCGTGTCGGAGCAGCTCGTACGCCGCCGTGAGCCCGGCCGGCCCCGCCCCGATGACCACCGTGCCGTTCTGCTCGCTCATGTTGGCGCGCTCCCTGCTCACCGCCGTGATTGCGGCGCGGCGTCTACCCGTTATGGGCAGAATGTCACACTTGGCGATAGCTGGTCCTGACTTCGGCGGGGCGGGCGGCGGCGTACCACGAGAAGAGCGACTCCCCACACGGGCGGCGGACCGGGGGAGCGGGGAAGCGGGGCGAATGGACCGGTGGCGGAGCGGCGCGGCGGCGCTGGCCGCCCGGGCGGTCGCGGCGGGCCGCGGCGGAGCGCGCCTGGCCCGACGGGTGCCGGCGCCCTGGCCGTACGTCATCGGCCTCTTCCTCGGCGCGAAGCTGCTGCTCACCCTGCTCGGGCTCCTGGTCCTGCACGCCTGGGACGGCGTGCCCGGGGCCCCGCCGCCGGACGAGGCGTTGATGTGGGCGCAACAGCGGGAGATCTCCGGGCACCGGTGGATCTCCTTCTGGTTCGCCTGGGACTCGCTGCTCTACCTGCGGCTGAGCACCCTGCCCCTGACCGGACCGTGGGCGGACTTCGGCTTCCCCCTGCTGTACCCGTTCCTGGCCCGGCCGGTCGGCGTACTGTTCGGCGGCGACAACGCCCTGGCCCTGTTGCTGATCAGCAACGTCGCGTTCCTGCTGGCGCTCTGGTACGGCTACCGGCTGGCGGAGTTGCTACTCGGCGACGCGTACGCGGCCCGCCGGTTCACCCGGTACCTGGTGCTGCTGCCGACCGCGTTCCTGTTCCAGGCCGCGCTGACCGAGTCGCTCTTCGTCTGCCTCGCGTTGGCCGCCTTCTACCACGCTGAGCGACGCCAGTGGCTGCTGGTCGGCGTGCTCGGCTACTTCCTGGCGATGAGCCGCTCCGTCGGCCTGCTCGTGGCGCTGCCGCTGGCCCTGGTGCTGCTCCGACAGCACGACTGGCGGCTCGGCCCGCGCGCCCTGCTCGGCTACCTCCGGATCGGCTGGCCGTTGCTGCTGCTCCCCGCCGGGTGGTTCACCTTCATGGCGTACTGCCGCTGGCGGGGTGGGGACTGGTTCGCCTACCAGCACGCCCAGCAGACCGGCTGGGGGATCGAGGTGCAGAACCCCGTCCCGGTGCTGCTGAACGGGTTGACCGGGCAGCCGTTCGACGCCGCTCGCGGGTGGTTCGCCGTGGCCGTCCTGGCCGTGCTGGTCGCCGGGTTCCGCCGCCGGGAACTGGCCTACCTGGTGTACGGCGTCCTCATGGTGCTGGTGCCGCTGTCGATGGGCCCGCCGGTGTACAAGAGCCTGCTGCGCTATCTGCTCGCCGCCTTCCCGGTGGCCCTGGTGCTGGCCCGCTGGGCCCGGCACGCCGGCGTCGACGTGTGGCTGACCGCGACGCTCGCCCTGGTGCAGGGCGTGCTGTTCGTGCTCTGGCTCAGCTACTGGACCCACACGATCATCTGATTGGACCTGCCATCGGGCGGGCAACAGGTACGCGATGACGGAGCCACGGGTACGCCTCGACGACCTGGGCGCCTGGTTGATCAAGGGCAACGCGGACCTGGTCGACCTCGCCGCCCGGTTCGCCCGTGAGCCGCTGGTGACGAGCTGGTGCGTGCGCCCCGGCTACCGGGCGCGGTTGATGTGCGCCGGGCAGCCGGTGGTCTTCTGGGCCAGCGGCAGCCGGCGTCGACTGCCGTACGGGGTGTGGGGCGTCGGACGGGTCACCGGAGCGGCCGAGCCAGGCCCACCGGGGCAGCCGTGGTCGGTGCCGCTGGATCTGCCCATCCTCGCCGAACGGGACCGGGTATCCCGGCAGCTGTTGCGCGCCGATGACCGGCTCGCCGCCCTGGAGGTGTTCCGTCAGCCGCAGGCCGCCAACCCCTCCTACCTGACCGTGGCCCAGTTCGCCGCGTTGCGGACCCACCTGCCGGCGTGAGCGCGAGGGCGGCCGTGTCGCGACCGAGGTACGTGTGCGAGCCTGCTACCGATGTTCGAAGCGCACTGAGTGGAGGCCCGGTGTTCGCCCTGCCGCTGACCGAGGACGTGGAGCTGCGTCCGCTGGACCCGTGGCGGGCCGAGGAGTTCCTCGCCCACCTCGATCGGGCTCGCGAGCACATCCAGCCCTGGGTGTCGCCGTCCTTCGTCGCCACCGACCTGTCGTCGGCGCGCGCGGTGTTGCAGCGGTACGCCGACCGCTGGGCCAGCGACAGCGGCGGCATCTGGGGGCTGTGGTGGCGGGGCACGCTCGTCGGTGGGGTCATGTTCGTGTCGTTCGACGTGACCCGGGGCGTCTGCGAGGTCGGTTGCTGGGTCGAGCCGGCGGCGCAGGGCCGGGGCATGGTCGCCCCGGCGGTCCGCCGGGTCGTCGACTGGGCGGTGCGCGAGCGCGGCATCCAGCGGGTGGAGTGGCGTACCAACGCCGACAACACCCGCAGCAGGGCCCTCGCCAACCGGCTCGGCCTGCGCCTCGACGGCACGCTGCGCCAGGTCAGCCCGGGTCCGCACGGTCGCATCGACCTTGAGGTCTGGTCGGTGCTGGCCGACGAGTGGCCTGCCGCGCCACTCACCGTCCACTGACGACCGCGAATAGTTGTCATACCCGCGCGGCACCATGCATCCATGGCCGTCCCCGCGCTCACCCCTCATCCCGACCCGCCGCGTTCCGTGCCGCTGCGTGAGGCGCGCACCCGGTTCAGCCAGCTCGTCGCGCTGGCCGAGCTGACCGACGCGGTCACCGTCGTCACCCGCGACGGCGATCCTCGCCCGGTCGCCGCGATCGTCCCCGCCGCAGCCGCCCGCAGCGGCGCGCAGGCCCGCGCCGACGCCGACCGGCTCGCCACGGTCACCGCGGGCTGGGCCCGCCGCCTCGAGGAGCAGCACCGACGCAGCAGTCAGCGGCACGCCGCCGAGCTGGGCGCGGTCCGCGCGGCGTTGGCCGAGGCGTGGGCCGAGCTGGACCGTCGGGTCGTTCCGGGCAGCGACCCGGCGTTGGCCCGGCTGCGCGCCGCACACACCGACCTGCTCGCCGGCTGATCGCGCCCGAGGTCAGCCGGTGGCGGGGTACGCGTGGGTCTCGGTCGCCTTGACCGCCACCCAAACCCGTTGACCGGGGATCAGCCGCAACTGGGCGGCGGCGCTCGGCGTGACGTCCGCGGCCACCCCGATAAGCCCGTCGACCTGCACTCGCACGTTGTCGCCGTGGCGTTGAACGCCGGCCACGACGCCCGCCCAGGTGTTGCGCGGGCTGCCCTCGGGCCGGGTCGGGTGCAGAGCCACCGCCACCGGACGGAACGCCACGAAGGCTTCGCCGTCCACCCGGTCCGCGACCGTGAGGGTCAGCTCGGGCGCAACCCGTACCCTGTGCCCGTCGGCGCGGCCCCGGTAGAGGTTCAACCCGACCAGCCGGGCCACGTAGTCGGTGCGCGGGCGCGCGGTGACGCTCGGCCCGTCGCCCTCCTGCACCACCCGACCGCCCTCGACGATGATCAGTCGGTCGGCCAGCGCGAGGGCGTCCAGCGGGTCGTGGGTGACCAGCACCGTCGCCCCCGGGTGCGCGGACAGGTGCCGGTGCAGCTCCGCGCGGGTGTCCAGTCGGGTGCGGGCGTCGAGCGCGGCGAGCGGCTCGTCCAGCAGCAGCAGCGCCGGCGCGACGGCCAGCGCGCGGGCCAGCGCCACCCGCTGCGCCTGACCGCCGGAGAGCTGCCGGGGCCGGCGCTGCGCCTGCGCCTCGAGCCCCACCCGACCGAGCCAGTCCCGGGCCGTGGCGCGGGCGGCCTTCCGATCGACGCCGTGCCGGCGCGGCCCGAAGGCCACGTTGTCCAGCGCGCTGAGGTGCGGAAAGAGCAGGTAGTCCTGGAAGACCACGCCGATCGACCGGCGTTCGGTGGGCACCCAGCCCCGTGCTGCCGGGCGATCGAGGTCGATGCCGTCGAGGATGACGTGCCCGTCGGTGAGGGGGTGCAGCCCAGCGAGCGCGCGCAGCGCCGTGGTCTTGCCGGCGCCGTTCGGGCCGAGCAGCGCGACCACCTCGCCCGGCGCGACCCGCAGCGGCACGTCGAGGTGGAAGGCGCCCCGGTCGACGACGAGCCGGGCGTCGAGCAGTGGACCGCTCATGCGCTGCTCATCCAGCGGTCCCGCAGGGCGACCAGGATGCCCACCGACACGACGAGCAGCACCAGGCTGAGCACGATCGCGGACTCCAGGTCGGTCTCCAGGGCCAGGTAGACGGCGAGCGGCATGGTCTGCGTCCGGCCGGGGTAGTTGCCGGCGAAGGTGATGGTGGCACCGAACTCGCCGAGCGCCCGCGCCCAGCAGAGCACCGCGCCGGCGGCCAGACCGGGTGCCACCAGCGGCAACGTGACGTGGGTGAAGGTGGTCCATCGGCTGGCGCCCAACGTCGCCGCGGCCTCCTCGTAGCGGTGGTCGGCGGCGCGTAGCGCGCCCTCCACGGCGATCACCAGGAACGGCATGGCGACGAACGACTCGGCCAACACCACACCCGCGGTGGTGAAGGGCAGGGTGATGCCGAAGGTGGCATCGAGCCAGCCGCCGAGCAGCCCCCGCCTGCCGAAGACCAGCAACAGCGCCACCCCACCAACCACCGGCGGCAGCACCAGCGGCACGGTGACCAGCGCGCGTACCAGCCGGCGGCCGGGGAACTCAACCCGGGCCAGCACCCAGGCGAGCGGCACCCCGAGCAGCAGGCACAGCGCGGTGGCCAGGGTCGCGGTCTGCACCGACAGCCGCAGCGCGGTCAGCGCGCCCGGTTCGGTGAGCCGCTGCGGCAGGGTCGTCCACGGTGCCCGGATCACGAGCCCGGCCAACGGCAGGACGAGGAACAGCAGCCCCACGCCGGCCGGGATCAGCAGCGCCGCCGGCACCCGCCCCCGCCGTCGGGACGCGGTCTGGTCGCGGACCTGACTCACGGAGCCTGGAACCCCGCCTCGGCGAGGACCGCCTGCGCCGGCGCCGAGCGGACGTACGCGACGAAGGCCCGCGCGCCGGCCGGATTCGGCGCGTCCTTCAGCGCGACGATCGGGTAGTCGTTGACCGCCCGCGCCGACTCGGGAAACTCGACGCCGGTCACGTCGGCGTTCGCCGCCCGCGCGTCCGTGCGGTAGACCAACGCCGCGTCGACCTCACCGAGCTTCACCTTGGCGAGCGCGCCCTTGACGTCCTGCTCCAGGGTGACCGGCGTCAGCGCGACGCCGGCCGCGGCCAGGGCGGTGCGGGCCGCCGCGCCGCAGGGCACCTGACTCGCGCAGAGCGCCACCTTCATCCCCGGCCCGGTCAGGTCGGCCAGGCTGGCCACTGCCTTCGGGTTGCCCCGGGGCACCGCGATCACCAACTGGTTGCGGGCGAAGACGCTCGGTGCGCCGTCGGCGTCGCCGGCCTCGGTGACCGTGGTCATGTTCGCCGGTGCGGCCGAGGCGAACACGTCCGCCGGCGCGCCCTGGGTGATCTGGTTGGCCAGGGCGGAACTGCCGGCGACGTTGAGAATCACGCTGCTACCCGGGTTGGCGGCCTCGAAGTCCTTCCCGATGCGGGTGAACGACTCGGTCAGCGAGGCGGCCGCGAACACTGTCACCGCGCCGGTCACCCGGCCATCGCCGCTGCCGCCGGTCGCCCGGTCGTCGCCCGTACCGCAGCCAGCCACCGCCAGGCCGGCCGCCACCAGGACAGCCACCGCCGTACGCCTGCGCCGCGCGTTCGTCCGCCCGGTCGTCCCCGCGCTCATCCGGCCGACCGTCCCCGCGCCGGGGCGGGTGCGGCCCGCTCCACCACCACCGTCGTCGACTTGATCACCGCGACGGCCACCGACCCGACTCGCAGGTCGAGCTCGTCGACGGCCTCCCGGCTCATCAGCGACACGACCCGGAACGGGCCGGCCTGGATGTCGACCTGGGCCATCACGGTGTCCTTACGGACGTCGACGACGATGCCGCGCAACCGGTTGCGAGCCGAGGAGAACTCGGCGCCCGCATCCGGGTCAGCGGCCTGAGCGCGAGCGAACGCCGCCAGGTCGACGCCGTCGACGATCCGGTGGCCGTGCTCGTCACGCCCGGCCGTCAAGCGTCCGGCGTCCACCCAGCGGCGAATGGTGTCGGCGCTGACGCCGAGCAGGTCGGCGGCCTCCCCGATCCGATACGTCATCACCTCGTCACCTTAACGCCCGCATTTGCTAGGGCGGAAGGCCGGTATGGGGAGCATCCGCTTGAACAATTGGGCGTTCCCGCCAGCAGACGCGCCTACCTGCCCTTGCCTCCGGACGCCGACGGCTTCCTTGGGCGCGTCCGCATGATCGTGCTGCAACCAGGAAGTAGTGGTGTCGGCGGATCGATGAGGCCACTACACCCTGGTTCGAGCACGATCTTGGCGCGACGGATCAGGGCCTGCGGGGATGGCCCTTGAGGTGCCGGCCCAACTCGCGGGCGATCTCCCGGTTGGCGTCGCGCTCGGCCAGCGTCTGCCGCTTGTCGTAGGAGCGCTTGCCCTTGGCGAGGGCCAACTCGACCTTGGCGAAGCCGTTCTCGAAGTACATCGACAGCGGGACCAGGGTCACCCCGCCCTCGCGTACCTTGTCCAGGATCCGGTCGATCTCGGCCCGGTGCAGCAGCAGCTTGCGATTGCGGCGGGGGGTGTGGTTGGTCCACGTGCCGTAGGCGTACTCGGCGATGTGCAGGCCGTACAGCACGATCTCGCCGTCGCGCTCGTGCGCGAACGCGTCCACCAGCGAGGCCCGCCCCTCGCGCAGCGACTTGACCTCGGTGCCGACCAGCACGATGCCCGCCTCGTACGTGCGCAAAACGGTGTACTCGTGCCGGGCCTTCTTGTTCGAGGCGATCAGCCGACGCTCGGGCTGCTTGGAGGCGGTCACCCGACGACGATATCCGGACGCCCACTCAACCAGCCCGCCGCCGGTCCGCGCGCAGCCGCTCGGTCAGCTCCCGTTCCGCAGCCGCGAACGTCTCGTCCGACTCACACGGCCAGTGCCCGAGGATGGGCGGCGGCACGCTGTCGTACGGCGGTGGCACCACGTCGCGCGGGTCGGTCAACCGGCGGTCCACCGTCGCCGCCGGTCCGGTCAGCGTCGCGCGCTCCCCGGGGCGGTGCGGGGCGAAGATCCAACCGCCGATGGCATCGGTGTCCCGCCACAGGTTCACCCAGCGCCAGCCGATCCGCTCGCCGATCTCGCGCAGCACCTCGTCGTCGACGTACGCGGGGAACAGCGACGAGTACATCCGTTGCAGCGGCGACCCATAGGTCAGCAGGGCGATCCGCTCGGTGATCCGGGGCGGCAGTTGCAGAACCGTGGCGGCGAGCAGCACCGAGCCGTGGCTGTGCCCGGCCAGCAGCACGCTCTCGCCCCGCTCGACCAGGTAGGTGATCCGCCGTGTCAGCTCCGGTACGGCCCGCTCCGCGTAGCAGGGCGGGGCGAAGGGATGCGCGGCCCGGGGCCAAAAGGTGCCCAGGTCCCACAGCACGCCCACGTACCGCCGGAACTGCGCCGTCCGGTACGCGAAGATGCCGCCGATCACCAGCCCGAGGATGATCGCGGCGATCGCGTAGCTGCCCATCCCGATCAGGAAGTTGACCATGTCGGCGGGCACCCCGACGTAGCGCTGAATTATGTCGCCGGGATAGAGCTTCAGCAGGCCGAGCACGCTGGTGGCCAGGCCGAGGGCGGCGAGCCCGGCGTAGACCACGGTGAGTGGCTCCAACCGTTCGGTGAACCGGGCACGGGCAATCGTCCGCTCGACCTGGCGTAGCCGCTCCGCTGCCTCCGGCGGTGCGTGCGGGAAGTCGGCGGCCACGATCGCCTTCGCCGCCCGCCACCGCTCGCGTCGGGTCAGGACCGTGACCACGCCAGCGACCAGCGCCGCGCTCAGGATCGCGATGAAGAACCCGAAGATCGCCCACTTGTACGGCAGCGGCGGACTCGTGACCAGTCGGTCCGCGGTGTTCCCGCCGCGGTCCAGTACATCCGCCACCCGGTAGTCCAGCTCGGCGGAGAACGCCACGGCGAGCCCGGCGGCCACCGTGACGAAGACCGGCGCACCCAGCGCGCGCAGCGGTGAGCTCCCCGGCGGCCCGCCCCGCAGCCAGATCACCAGCGCTGCAAGCACAATCAGCAGCGCGGTCTGGCTGGCGAACAGCCAGGCCACGATCGCGCCGTACCCGGGCAGTTCACCGCCCTGCGGCCAGGGGTGCGGGCTGATGATCGTATGCACGATCACCAGGATGGTCAGGCCGCACGCGATCGTGCGCAGCCAGCGCGTCAGCCCGTCGACCCGGGCCGATGGGCCGGGCCGGTCGATGTTTCGCACCGCGGCGAGTAGGACCAGGCAGGCGAGCAGCACCGCCCCGGTGGCCGCCAGCAGCACCACCATCACCCACGTCGCGCCCTGGCTGGCCCGGGCAGCCAGGAGGCTGCCGTCCAGGGTGGCGAACGCGGCAGCGACGTGCACCGAGCGCAGCCGGCTCACCAGCGGGGCGCCGTCCCACTGGCCGATCGCGCTCAACCGGGGGTGCCCCAACGCTGCCGCTTCCCCGCTCCGAAACGCGTCGAACAGGTGGCCGGGACGCGCGCCCAACCACCAGACGATTCCGATGGCGGCGATCGGTATCAGCGCCAGCACCCCGAGGCGCAACCCGGGCGGCCGCCCGCCGAGCCAGGACAGCCAGTTCCGCCCGGCGGTGCAGGACGGGATGCCCATGCAGCGCCAGGCGATCAGGTCCAGCGCCACCCCGACGATGGAGAGCACATAGAGCATGGTGAGGGTGAGCGCGAGAACCCGGCACAGCGCGACGACGCCGTGCTTCGAGACGCGGCTCGCCGGGCGCATCCAGAGCGCCACGTTGCAGAGCATGAACGGCAGCAGGAACACCAGCGACAGCGTCCGCACGGCCGTTCCGGACGGCAGGTCGCTCCAGCGGTACGCCTCCAGCGTCACCCCGTCCGTCCCGGTCGAGTCCGGATAGCCGGGACGCGGTCGGTAGAATCCGCCGCTGCGGTCCCCGGCGACCTGATAGACGTGCGGCCGGTCCAGCACCTGGTCGGCTCCCGCGCCGGACACGCCGTGCACCCGCAACTCCACGACCCGTTCCGAGGCCGTCGGTACGGTCGGCGACACGTCCGCCATGGGCCCCCCGAGGTGTGCGCGGCAGTCAGGCGGGTCGTCGGCGTACGGCCACCCGCGCGGCTTCCCGGCTTACCCAACTCCAACACGGTCAACCGTGCGTCGGCGCTCACGCGATGGTGCGGTCGACCCGCGGCAGGTGATTTCATGGCGCCATGGCGAACCCGGTGATCCTGACCGTCGACGACGACCCCGTGGTGTCCCGGGCGGTGGCCCGGGACATCCGGCGCCGCTACGGCGACCGCTACCGGGTGTTGCGAGCATCCTCCGGGCCGGAGGCGCTGGACGCGCTGCGGGAGGTCAAACTGCGCGGCGAGCAGGTGGCGCTGCTGCTGGCCGACCACCGGATGCCGGAGATGACCGGTGTCGAATTCCTCGAAGCGGCCATGGACATCTTCCCGGCCGCCCGCCGGGTGCTGCTCACCGCGTACGCGGACACCGACGCCGCGATCGAGGCCATCAACGTGGTCGACCTGGACCACTACCTGCTCAAGCCCTGGCATCCGCCGGAGGAGAAGCTGTACCCGGTGGTCGACGGGCTGCTGGAGGCGTGGGCGGTCACCCCGGACGCGGCGAGCGCGGAGATCCGGGTGGTCGGGCACCGCTGGTCGGCGCCGTCGTTCAAGGTCCGCGACTTCCTGGCCCGCAACCTGGTGCCGTACCGGTGGCTGTTGTCCGACGACCCGGAGGGCGTCCGGTTGCTCGACGCCGCCGGGGCCACCGAGGCGGACGTGCCGCTGGTGGTGACGCCCGAGGGTAAGGCGTTGGTCGCCCCGAGCGAGGCCGAGTTGGCCGCGCTGGCCGGGTTGACCGTGGTGCCGGCGTGCGACTTCTACGACCTGGTGGTGATCGGTGGTGGTCCTGCCGGTCTCGGCTCGGCGGTGTACGGCGCGTCGGAGGGGTTGCGCACCGTGCTCGTGGAGCGACGGGCGACCGGCGGCCAGGCCGGGCAGAGCAGCCGGATCGAGAACTACCTGGGCTTCCCGGACGGTGTCTCCGGCGCGCAGTTGACCGACCGGGCCCGGCGGCAGGCGGTCAAGTTCGGCGCCGAGCTGCTCAGCGCCCGGGAGGTGGTCGGTCTCAGCGAGGCCGGCGGCGCCCGGCTGCTGCGCTTCGGTGACGGCACCGAGATCGCCGCGCACACCGTGGTGCTGGCCACCGGCGTGTCGTACCGGGTGCTCGACGCCCCGGGGTTGGCCGACTTCACCGGCCGGGGGGTGTTCTACGGCGCCGCCGCGACCGAGGCGCCGAGCTGCGTCGAGCAGGATGTCTACATCGTCGGCGGGGCCAACTCCGCCGGCCAGGCGGCGGTCCACTTCTCCCGGTACGCGTCGAGGGTGCACCTGCTCATCCGTGGCGCGGACCTGACCGCCTCGATGTCGCGTTACCTGATCGACCAGCTGGAACGGATCGACCGGATCACCGTGCATCCGCACACCGCCGTGGTCGGCGGGGCGGGGGAGGGCCACCTGGAGCGGCTCACCCTCTGCGACACCCGCACCGGTGAGGCCCGCTCGGTCGACACCTCCTGGCTGTTCATCTTCATCGGCGCGGAGCCGCGCACCGACTGGTTGGACGGGGTGCTGGTCCGTGACGAGCGTGGTTTCATCGTGACCGGTCCGGATCTGCTCGCCGGGGGGCGGCGCCCGGCCGGCTGGTCGCTGTCGCGCGACCCGTACCACCTGGAGACCAGCGTGCCGGGCGTGTTCGCCGCCGGCGACGTGCGGGCCGAGTCGGTCAAGCGGGTCGCGTCGGCCGTCGGCGAGGGCGCGATGGCGGTGTCGCTGGTGCACCGCTACCTGGAAGCCCAATGAGCGAGCGCAGTCGCGAGCGGAGGAGTCCCAGTGACCATCGAGTCTGACCGGCTGACACCGGCGCAGTTGCGCACTCTGTTCCTGTTCGAGGCGCTGGACGACGGGCAGCTCGACTGGCTGGCCGAGCACGGCCGGGTCGAGCAGCGCGCCGGCGGCACCCTCGTGTACGGCGAGGGCGAGCCCGCGACCTGCTTCTTCGTGCTGGTGCGCGGGGCGGTGGCGTTGAGTCGCCTGGTGCGCGGCGACGACGTCGAGGTCAGCCGGACCGACCAGCGCGGGGTGTACGGCGGGGCCACTCAGGCGTACCTGGGTGAGCAGGTCGAGCAGGTCTACCGCAACAGCCTGCGGGCGGTGACCGACGCGGACTTCTTCGTGCTGCCGGCGGAGGACTTCGCGGACGCCTTGCGGTCCTGGTTCCCGATGCCCATGCACCTGTTGGAGGGGCTGTTCTTCGGGATGCGGGACAGTCAGGCCATCGTCGGCGAGCGCGAGCGGCTGCTGGCCCTCGGCTCGCTCTCGGCGGGCCTGACCCACGAGCTGAACAACCCGGCCGCGGCGGCGGTGCGGGCCACGTCGGTGCTGCGGGACCGGGTCGCCGGGATGCGGCACAAGCTCGCCATGATCGCCGACGGGCGGCTCGACGGCAGCGCCCTGCACGGCCTGGTCGCGTTGCAGGAGGAGGCGGTGGCCCGGGTGGCCACCGCGCCGAAGTTGACGCCGATGGCCACCGCCGACGCCGAGGACACCCTCACCGACTGGCTGGAGGAGCACGGGGTCGGCGGGGCCTGGGACCTGGCGCCGATCCTGGTCGGCGGTGGGCTCGACGCGGCCTGGTTGGCGCAGGTGAAGGCGGCGGTCGGGGCCGCGGACCTGGAGGCGGCGGTGCGCTGGCTCACCTACACGGTCGACACCGAGCTGCTGATGCGTGAGATCGGCGACGCGGTCACCCGGATCTCCGGGCTGGTCGGCGCCGCCAAGCAGTACTCGCAGCTGGACCGCGCGCCGCACCGGGTGGTGGACGTGCACGACCTGCTCGACGCCACCCTGGTGATGTTCAAGGGCAAGATCCCCGCCGAGGTCAAGCTGGTCCGCGAGTACGACCGGGGCCTGCCACCGGTTCCGGCGTACGCGGCCGAGCTGAACCAGGTGTGGACCAACCTGATCGACAACGCGCTGGGCGCGATGGGGGAGAAGGGTGTGCTGACCGTCCGCACCGGGCGGTTCGGCGACCTGCTGGCGGTGGAGATCACCGACACCGGGCCGGGCATCCCGCCGGAGGTGCGTCCGCGCATCTTCGAGCCGTTCTTCACCACGAAGCCGGTCGGCGCGGGCACCGGCCTGGGGCTGGACATCTCGTACCGGATCGTGGTGCACAAGCACCACGGCGACATCCGGGTGGAGACCGAGCCGGGCCGCACCACCTTCCGGGTCCTGCTGCCGATCACCGAGGGTGCACCGGACGAGGCAGTTACCGAGCGGGGGTGAGGAAGTCGGCGAGTACCCGGGTGTGGGTGGAGAACGCCAGCTCGACCGGGTCGGTGAGGACCAGCCACTCGGTCGCCTCCTCGGTCGGCGCCGACGGGGGCAGGTCCTCGGCCGCCCGCTCGGGCAGCACTCCGAAGACCATCATCGTGCCGCCCGCCGGTGCGCCGTGCACCGCGAACAGGCGGGCGTCCTCGGCCGCCGCGATCAGGCCGGTCTCCTCCCGCAGCTCACGGACGAGCGCGTCGGACCACTCCTCGCCGTACTCGATGAAGCCGCCGGGCAGCGCGAGCAGGCCGCGGGCCGGCTCGATGTCCCGGCGGACCACCACCACACCCAGGCCCTCGGCCGTGCGGACCGGCAGCACCGCGACCGCCACCGGCAGTGGGTTGCGCCAGACGGTCTCGCCGCAGACCGCGCAGAGTCGCGGCCATCCGGCGGCCACCGGGTAGGCGGCGCCGCAGTAGGAGCAGTGCGAGTACGGCGTGCCGGTCATGCCGCAGCACGTTACTCCGATCTCCGCTCAGGCCGTCGCGCCGCCGCCTTCGGCGCCCGGGCACCGTGCCCGGGTCGCCGCCGGCGCTGCCCGTCCCGCTCAGGCCGCCGGGTCGCCCGTGTAGAAGGCGGTGGTGCGTTCGGCGGCGGCCTTCGCCTCGTCGGCGTCGGTGCCGGCGGCGATGCTCGCCTCGCACCACAGCTGGCTGCTCAGCTCCATGGCCCGTCGTCCCTCGGCGGAGGCGGTCCACTCGGCGCCCTGTTCCGGGGTGATTCCGCTGCCGTCGCCGGCCAGGTGCGAGGCGAGGCCGAGCAGCCCGAGGTCCCACCCGACGCCGACCGCGCCCGGCCCGAACTGGGCCCACCGGTCCTGGTCGACGTGCGCGATGTGGTCCAGATCGAGACGGGCCCGCTCGTCGCCGACCGGGGTGACCCGCACCTCGATCCAGCTCACCTCGCCGCCCATCTCCCAGGTGGCGGCGAAGCGGTGCGGCGGCTCGCAGCTCTCGATGGTGCCGTGGGCGTTGCCCTGGAGCTGGTACGTGCCGCCCAGCCGCAGCTCGCCGGAGATCGGCAGGAACCAGCGCGGGATGCGCTCGGCGCTGGTGCAGGCGTCCCACAGGTCCTCGACCGTCGCCTGGTAGGTCTGGCTGATCGTGGTGACCCGCGCCTCGCCGGCTTCCAGGGTGCGGCTGCCGACCTTCCGCTGGACGGCGTTGATCTGCTCGGTGGCGTCGAACATCAGGTGTTCCTCTCGTCGGGTGGGTCGGCGGGGCCGCGTAGCCGACGCTCACGTCGGCCCCGGGCCAGCTCGGTGGCGAGTGCCGCCAGGGGTGGGGCCCAGAACCGGCGGAAGTGCTCCAGCCAGCCGTCGACCTCGCGCAGTGGGCGTGGGTCGACCGCGTAGAGCCGCCGGGTGCCCTCCGGCCGCACGGTGGCGAAGCCGTTGTCGCGCAGCACCTTGAGGTGCTGGGACACGGCGGGCTGGGAGATGCCGAACTCCTCGCGGATGACCGTGCTGACCGCACCGGCGGTCTGCTCGCCGTCGGCGAGCAGCTCCAGGATGCGGCGCCGGACCGGATCGCCCAGCACGTCGAAGGCGTGCACGAGGACAGTTGTATCACCGACAGCTTATTTAAGCCAAGTCCGATACTCCGATGAGCTTGTCCAGCCGGATCGGCAGGTCCCGGATCCGTACGCCGGTCGCGTGGTGTACCGCGTTGGCCACCGCCGCCGCGGCGCCGACGATGCCGATCTCACCGATGCCCTTCACCCCGGCCGGGTTCAGCTCGTCGTCCCGCTCGTCCAGCCAGTACGCCTCGATGGACTCCACGTCCGCGCAGCCGGTGATGTGGTAGGTGGCCAGGTCGTGGTTGACCCAGTCGCCGTACCGCTCGTCGAGCACGCCCTCCTCGTGCAGCGCCATCGACAACCCCATCGTCATGCCGCCGATGAGCTGGCTGCGCGCCGTCGTCGGGTTCACCACCCGCCCCGCCGCGAACACCCCGAGCATCCGGCTCAGCCGGACCTCGCCGGTGTCCGCGTCCACCCGCACCTCGACGAACTGCGCCCCGTACGCGTACCGGGGCAGCGCGGGCTGCCCACCCACCTCGTCGGTGGTATCGGCCTCGGCGGTCACCTCGTCCATCGGCGCTGCGCCCGGGGCGTCCCGCAGCTTCTCGCGCAGCGCCTCAGCGGCCCGGATCACCGCCCAGCTCCAACTGGAGGTGCCCATCGAGCCCCCGGCCACCGGCGCGGTCGGCAGGGCGCTGTCGCCGATGCGGATCTCCACCCGTTCCGGCGGCGCCCCGAGCGCGTCGGCGGCCACCTGCCAGATCGCCGTCCGCGCACCGGTGCCGATGTCGGTGGCGTTGACCTGCACCAGGAAGCTCCCGTCGGGCCGGGCGGTGGCCCTGGCGGACGACGGCCTGGCCCGGGCCGGGTAGCTCGACCCGGCCACCCCCGTGCCGATCAGCCAGCGCCCGTCGCGGCGAGCGCGGGGCGTCGGGTCCCGGTCCGTCCAGCCGAACCGCTGCGCACCCTCACGTAGGCAGGCCACCAGGTTGCGGCTGGTGAACGGCCGCCCCTGGTCGGGGTCGACCTCCGTGTCGTTGCGGATGCGCAGCTCCACCGGGTCGATACCGACGGCGATGGCCAGCTCGTCCATCGCCGACTCCAGGGCGTACGCGCCGGGGCACTCGCCGGGTGCGCGCATCCAGAACGGCGTGGGCACGTCGAGGCGGACCAGCCGGTGCGTGGTGCGGCGGTGCGGTGCGGCGTACATGCTGCGGGTGTAGACGGCGGTCTGCTCGGCGAACTCCCGGATGGTCGAGGTCTGGCTGATCGCGTCGTGGCAGATGGCGGTGAGTCGCCCGTCGGCATCGGTGGCGAGACGGACCCGTTGGATGGTGGGGGTGCGGTACCCGATCGGCCCGAACAACTGCTGACGGGTCAGCGCCAGCCTGACCGGTCGGTCCACGTGCCGGGCCGCGAGCGCGGCCAGCACCACCGCGGCCTTGGCGTACCCCTTGCTGCCGAAGCCGCCACCGACGTGCTGCGCGACGACCCGGACCGACTCCGGGGGCACCTCGAACAGCTCGGCCAGGGTGGCCCGTACCGACGACGCGCCCTGGTTGGAGTCGTGCACCAGCAGCCGCCCGTCGCGCCACTGCGCCGTCGTGGCGTGCGGCTCCATCGGGTTGTTGTGGTAGGCCGGGGTGCGGTAGGTGGCGTCCACCCGCACCGGGGCGGCCGCGTACCCGGCGTCGAAGTCACCGTCGGCGGTGTCCGTCGGATAGTTGGGGTTGACGTGATCCGGTTGGTACAGGCCGGGGTGGTGATCGGTGAGCACGGTGCTGTGCGGGCCGGCGTCGTAGTCGATCCCAACCAGCCGGGCGCCCTCGCGGGCCGCCTCCAGGCTGGTCGCCACCACCACGGCGATGTACTGCCCCCGGTAGTGCACCGCCGGCTCCTGCAACAGCCACAGCTCCGGCTCCGGGCCGGGCGCGAGGCGGGGCGCGTTGCCGTGGTGCAGGACGGCCAGCACGCCCGGCACCGCGAGCGCCGCCGTGGTGTCGACCCGGGTGATCCGGCCCCGTACCACCGCAGACGGCACCGCCCAGCCGTAGCTGATCCCGTCCACCGGGTACTCCACCGCGTAGCGGGCCGTGCCGGTGACCTTCTCGCGTCCCTCCAACCGGGGGTACGCGCGGCCGACCGCGTCGGTGCTCACGACGACGCCAGCTCGCTGAGCGCCCGCACGGTGATGGCCCGGGTCAGCGGCAGCTTGAAGCCGTTGTGCCGCAGCGGGCGCGCCTCGGCCAGCTCCGCGTCGGCGGCCCGTGCCGCCAGCTCCGGGCTGAACGGACGGCCGCGCAGCTCCTCCTCGGCCCGGTACGCCCGCCACGGACGATGCGCCACCGCCCCGTACGCCAACCGCACGTCGCGGACCACGTCCCCGTCGAGGTCCAACACCGCGGCCACCGAGCCGACGGCGAAGGCGAACGAGGCCCGGTCGCGCACCTTCAGGTACGTCGAGCGGCGCGCGGCCGGTAGTGGCGGTAGCCGGACGGCGGTGATCAGCGCGCCCCGGGCCAGGGTGGTCTCCCGTTCCGGGTGGGTGCCGGGGGAGCGGTAGAGGTCGGCGATCGGAAGGTCGCGGGGCCCGTCGGACTCGTGCACCTCCACCACGGTGTCGAGGGCGGCCAGCGCGACGGCCAGGTCGGACGGGTGGGTGGCCACGCACTGTTCGGACCAGTCCAGCACCGCCAGGTCGCGGTTCTGCCCGTGCAGGGCGGCGCAACCGCTGCCCGGCTCCCGTTTGTTGCACGCCTTGCCGGTGTCCTGGAAGTAGACGCAGCGGGTGCGCTGCAACAGGTTGCCGCCGGTGGTGGCCATGTTGCGCAGCTGCCCGGAGGCGGCGGCGAGCAGCGCGCGGGCCAGCACCGGGTAGTCGCGGCGCACCGCCGGGTGGGCCGCGAGGTCGCTGTTGCGGACGGTCGCGCCGATCCGCAGCCCGCCGTCGGGCAGCTCCTCGACGGTGTCCAGCGGGAGCCGGGTCACGTCCACCAGCACGTCGGGGCGCTGCACCCCGAGCTTCATGAGGTCGACCAGGTTGGTGCCGCCGCCCAGGTAGGCAGCCTGCGGTTCGGCCGCCAGCACGGCGACCGCGTCGGCCACGTCGGCGGGCCGGTGGTAGCGGAACGCCCTCACGAGGTCGCCGCCGTCTCGCGCACGGCCGCGACGATGTGCGGGTACGCGGCGCAGCGGCACAGGTTGCCGGCCATCCGCTCGCGGATCTCCGCGTCGGTCAGCTCGGCGGGCATGGTCAGGTCCTCGGTGACGGCGCTGGGCCAACCCTGGGAGACCTCGTCGAGCATGCCGCGGGCGGAGCAGAGCTGCCCGGGCGTGCAGTACCCGCACTGGAACGCGTCGTGCGCGATGAAGGCGGCCTGCATCGGGGACAGCTCGTCGGGTCCGGCCAGCCCCTCGACGGTCAGCACCGACCGACCGTCCACGGTGACCGCGAAGACCAGGCAGCTTTTCACCCGGCGGCCGTCCAGCAGCACCGTGCAGGAGCCGCACTGGCCGTGGTCGCAGCCCTTCTTCGCCCCGGTCAGATCGAGGTGCTCGCGCAGCGCGTCCAGCAGGGTGGTGCGGTTGTCCAGGGTCACCTCGCGGGACGCGCCGTTGACCTCGACCGTCACCCGGGACGAGTGGCGCTCGTCGATCGTCGTCGCGTTCTCCGGTCCGCGCTGCACCGGCCCAGACTAGCTTTGTCGGTATATCTCAGGGCGAATAACGCAAAGCACTTGTACGGGAGGTGACGCCGGTGACCGCCGGGCTGCTGCTGGCCGCCGGCGCCGGGCGGCGCTACGGCCGGCCGAAGGCGCTGGTCGAGCTGGACGGCGAGCCGCTGGTGCGGCGCGCGATCCGGCTGCTCGGCGACGGTGGCTGCGCACCCGTGCACGTGGTGCTCGGCGCGGGTGCCGACGACGTGCCCGACCTGCCCGGCGCGGTGCCGGTCCGGCACGACCACTGGCCCGACGGGCTGGGTTCGTCGCTGCTGCGGGGCCTGGCCTCGCTGCCGGCCGACGTACCGGCCGCCGTCGTCGTCCTCGTCGACCAGCCGCTGCTCAGCCCGGTCGCGGTGCGCCGGGTGCGCGCGGCGTACGCCGACGGCGCGGTCATCGCGGTCGCCACCTACGGCGGCCGGCCCGGGCACCCGATCCTGCTGGGCCGGCGGACCTGGCCGCTGCTGAGCGGGTACGCCGTCGGCGACCGGGGTGCCCGCGAACTGCTGCACGACCGGCCGGACCTGGTGGTCGAGGTGCCCTGCGACGATGTCGGCTCCCCGGTCGACGTGGACACCCCGGCCGAGCTGCTCCGACTGTGCCCGGTCAGCGACGGGTCAGCCAGCGGGGCAGCCCCTCGCTGGTGACCGCGTGATAGGCGATCATGACGATGACGCCGATCAGGCCCAGCAGCGGGCTGACGAACCAGCCGAGCAGACCACTGAGCCCGTACAGGATCAGGCCGGTGACCGGTCGCAGCCGCTGCATCCGCACGTACTCGGGGTTGACCCGCCGCTCCAGCAGCGCCGGGTGGCGGTGCAGGTAGCCGAAGAACACCAGCCAGGGGGCCGACATCAGGGCGGCGGCCAGCGCGTACAGGGCGACAGCCGCGCGCTGGTCGTCGGTGTCGCCGTGGGTGAACGCCGACGCCAGCACCGCGGTGGGGAACGGAATGATCACCGCGCCGAAGAGCACGCCGAGGTTGATCCAGCTCAGCGCGAGCGTCGTGCCGCGGATCAGCCGCAGCAGCGCGTGGTGGTTGAGCCAGAGCACCCCGATGTAGACGAAGGACACCACGAAGGCCAGGTAGGAGGCGCCCTCGCCGAGCAGGCCCGTGAGCAGCTCGCCCTCGTGGTATTCGGGTACCCGCAACTCGATGACCAGCAGCGTGATGACGATGGCGAAGACGCCGTCGCTGAAGGCCGTCATCCGGTCGGTGGCGGACACTCGCCCCGTGGGATCGGGCTGTTCGACCTCGTCAGGTGCTGCGGACATTGCCGCAGGCTAGCCACTCGGCAACGCGGTCGGTGGCGGTTTCGTCCGATTGGGACGGGAACGGCCGCCCGGGGTCGACACCCCGGGCGGCCGCTCGCACCGCCCCCGTTCAGGCCACCGGCGTCGCGGTGCCGGTGGTGCGGGCGAGCCGCTGGTGGGCACGGATCAGCTCGGCGTAGCGCAGACCGCTCGCCTTCACCGTCCGGCGCTGGGTGGCGTAGTCGACGTGCACCAGCCCGAAGCGCTTGTCGTAGCCGTACGCCCACTCGAAGTTGTCCAGCAGCGACCAGACGAAGTAGCCGTCCAGGGGAACCCCCCGGGCCACCGCCGACGCGCACGCGGCCAGGTGCTGCTCCAGGTGGTCGGTGCGCTCCTTGTCCTCCACCGTGCCGTCCGGGGTGACCTCGTCCGGCCACGCCGAGCCGCTCTCGGTGACGATGATCCGACCCGGCCGGTACTCCTCGTGCACGTCGACGAGCAGCCGCTCCAGGCCCGCCGGGTACATCTCCCAGCCCATCGCGGTCTCCACCGAGCCGGGCACCGGCACCTGCCGGGCGTACGGCGCGGCGCCGGTCGGGTCGTCGACCACCAGCTGACGGAAGTAGTAGTTCACCCCGAGGAAGTCCGTCGGCGTGGCGATCACCGCCAGGTCGTCGCCGCGCACCGGCGGCTCGACCCCGTAGGTGGCGATCATGTCGGCGGGGTAGCCGCGCCCGTGGATCGGGTCCAGCCACCACCGGTTGACGTGCCCGTCGGCCCGGCGGGCCGCCGCGACGTCCTCGGGTCGGTCGGTCGCCGCCTCGATCGGGCTGAGGTTGACCACCAGACCCACCGAGGCCGGCCGGGCGGCGTTGGCGCGGATCGCCTGGGTGGCCAGCCCGTGCCCGAGCAGCACGTGGTGCGAGGCGTGCACCGCCCGGGTGAGGTCCCGCTCGCCGGGGGCCATGTTGCCCTCCAGGTGCCCGATCCAGCACACGCAGAGCGGCTCGTTGACGGTGCACCAGTCGGCGACCCGGTCACCGAGGCGGGCGGCCACCACCGCCGCGTAGTCGGCGAACGCCTCGGCGGTGGCGCGCTCCGGCCAACCGCCCCGGTCCTGGAGGAGCTGCGGCAGATCCCAGTGGTACAGCGTGACGAACGGCCGGATCCCGTCGGTGAGCAACGTGTCGACGAGCCGATCGTAGAAGTCCAGCCCGGGGGCGTTGACCCGTCCGACGCCGTCGGGCATGACCCGGGGCCAGGCCACCGAGAAACGGTACGCGTCCACGCCGAGTCGGCGCAGCAGCGCCAGGTCCTCCGGCCACCGGTGGTAGTGGTCGCACGCCACCGCGCCGGTGTCGCCGTTGTCGACGTTGCCGGGGGTCGCCGAGAAGGTGTCCCAGATGGACGGTGCCCGGCCGTCGACGTCGACGGCCCCCTCGATCTGGTACGCCGCCGTGGCGACACCCCAGAGGAAGTCGGGTGGCAGCTTGGACAGGTCGGGCACGGGTCGGTTCTCCTCTGGGGTTGGATGACTCACTTGACCGCGCCGGCGGTGAGGCCGGCGACGAAGTAGCGCTGTAGGGCCAGGAACCCGACGACGACCGGGATGCTGACCACCAGCGAAGCGGCCATGATCTGGTTCCAGTAGACGTTGAACTGGGTGGAGTAGCCCTGCAGGCCGACGGCCAGGGTGCGACTGCCCTCGTCGGTCATCACCGAGGCGAAGAGCACCTCACCCCACGCGGTCATGAACGCGTACACGGTGACCGCGACGACGCCGGGCACGGCGGCCGGCAGGATGACCTGGAACAGGGTGCGCAGCGGACCGGCCCCGTCGACCTGCGCCGCCTCGTCCAGACCCCGGGGGATCGAGTCGAAGTAGCCGACCAGCATCCAGATCGAGAACGGCAACGAGAAGGTCAGGTACGTGATGACCAGGCCGGTACGGCTGGCGTACAGCTCGATGCCGGTGGCGTTGCCCAGGTTGACGTAGATGAGGAACAGCGGCAGCAGGAACAGGATGCCGGGGAACATCTGGGTGGACAGCACCGTCACCGAGAAGACACCCCGACCGCGGAACCGGTACCGGCTCACCGCGAACGCGGCGAAGATGGCCACCGCCACCGAGCAGACCGCCGCGATGCTCGACACCACCAGGCTGTTCACCAGGTACCGGGCCAGCGGCACGGTGCTCCACATGTCGATGAACGGTTGCAGGGTGGGCCGGCTGGGCCACCAGGTGAAGCCGTTCTGCACGTCCTGCAACGGCTTGGCTGCCGAGGTGACCATCACGTAGAGCGGGATGACGACGAAGAGGGCGAGCAGGGTCAGCACGATGCGCCGGCCCCAGCGCTCACCGGCGGTCTCACGCATGGTCGTCCCTCCGACGGTTGGTGATCAGCAGGTACGCGGCCGAGACGACCAGCAGGAACAGCAGCAGCGCCACCGACATCGCCGACCCGGAGCCGAAGTCCCAGGTCTTGAAGGAGCTGCGGTAGATGTGGATGGAGATCAGGTCGGCCTGCTCCGGCGCGGAGCCGCCGAACAGCACGAACGGGGTGTTGAAGTCGTTGAACGTCCACAGGAACAGCACCAGCAGCAGCACCAGGTTGACCGGCCGCAGCATCGGCAGGGTGACCGAGCGCAGCCGACGCCAGAACCCGGCGCCGTCGATCGCGGCGGCCTCGTACAGCTCACCGGGCACGTTCTGCAACCCGGCCATCAGGCACAGGAACGCGAACGGCCAGTTACGCCAGACGGACACCACCAGCAGCGACCAGAAGCTGTTGTCGCCGATCAACCAGAACGGTCGCTCGTTCATCAGCCCGAGCTGGTCCACGAGCACGTGGTTGACCAGGCCGGTGTCGCGTTGCAGCAGGAAGCTCCAGGTGATCACTGCGGCGTAGACCGGCAGCGCGTACGGGGTGAGGAAGAGCGCCCGCAGGATGGCCCGTCCACGGAACGGCCGTTGCAGGACGACCGCCGCCGAGATGCCGAGCAGCCAGGCGAACCCGACCGAGAGCAGGCTATAGGCCAGGGTGACCCAGAACGAGTGCAGCAGTTCCTTGCCGGCGGCGCTGTTCAGGTCGAGCGTCGCCCGGTAGTTCTCCAGCCCGATGAAGGGCGCGGTGGACCAGTCGCGGATGTGGAACTGGGTCAGCTCCAGCAGGCTCATCCAGACCCCGACCACCATCGGGATCACGTGGATGGCGAGTTCCAGCACGATGGCCGGTGCGAGCAGCAGATACGGCAGGAGCGAGCGGCGGGGGCCGCGGGGCCGGCGGGCCGGCCCCCGGGCCGGTGACCCGGCCCGGGGTTCGCGCCGGTCGGCGTCCGGCGCGGTGGTGCTGGTTGCCATCGGGGTCCTCTCGGAGGCGGTGGCCGTGGCCGGGCTCAGCGCCCGACCACGGCCACCGGTGACGCCTGGGTCAGCGCATCTTCTGCTGCGCGTCGGTCAGCTTGGCCTTCACCGACTCCTCGGTGACCGGCTTGCCGCTGGCCGCGTCGGCGAACAACTCCTTCATCGCGGTGCCGACCAGGGTCTCGAAGGTGCTCTCCTCGGGCACCTGCGGCAGTGGGGCCGCGGTGGTGACGAGGGTCTCCTGGATGGTCTTCTGCTCCGGGGCGCTGAACGCCGGGTCGGAGGCCGCCGTCTTCACCGCCGGCAGCGATCCGTACGTCTTGTTGAGGAGCGTCTGCTCCTCGTCGCTGGTCATGAACTTCACGAAGCTCAGCGCGCCGTCGCGGTTCTTGGTGTGCTTGAAGACCGCCATGTTGATCCCGGCGACCATGCTGTTGACCTTCTTGCCGCCGGCCGGCGGGCTGGCCAGGAACGGCACCGGGGCCACCCCGTACGCGTCTGCGGGCATGTTCTGCGTCTTCAGGTTCGACCCGGCGGACTGCCACAGCAGCATGGCGGCCTTGCCGTTGGCGAAGTCGGAGACCGACTGGTTCTGCGCGTACTCGGCGTTGCTCGGGTTGGTGATCTTGTCGGCGGCCATGAAGTCGATGTACCGCTTGATCGCCGAGACGTTCTGCGGGGTGTCGAAGGTCGGCTTGCCGGCCGAGTCGAACCACTCACCGCCGTACTGCTGGCTGAAGGTGAAGGCGTGGTGGGCGTTCTCCGACGGGTTGGCACCCTCGATCGCCAGGCCCCACTTGCCGCCGGTGCTCAACTTCTTGCCGTACTCGGCGAGCTGCTCCCAGGTGGTCGGCGGCGCGGTGAGGCCGGCGTCGGCGAACGACTTCTTGTTGTAGTACAGGCTGTACGCCATGCTGTAGAGCGGCACGGCGGCCGGCGGCTTGCCGGGGGCGCCGGCGGCGGCGAGCGCGGCGGGCACGATCCGGTCCTTGCCGCCGACGGCCTGCAGGGTGGCGTCGTCGAACTCGACCAGCGCGCCGGTGGCCTGCAACGACGCCGACCAGGTGTTGCCGATGTTGACCACGTCCGGGCCCTTGCCGGAGGCGGCGGCGGCCAGCAGGCGGTTGAGCAGATCCGACCAGGGGACCACCTCGACGGTGACCTTGATCCCGGTCTGCTTCTCGAACTTGTCCAGCTCGGGCTGGAGGATGGTCTTGTCGGCCTCCAGGCTGGCGCCCTGGTTGCTGGCCCAGTAGGTGAGCGTCTTGGGTGATGCGGCGGAGTCGTCGCCGGAGCCACCGCAGGCGGTGAGCGAGGCGGCCGCCAGTACGGCGGCGGTGAATATCCCGAGGTGTCGTCTCGACACGGGTCAGCCCTTCCGGTGCGTGGTGGGGGTCCACCGACCTTCGTCGCCGATAGGGGTCGGGGCGACGGGCGGCCGGCTTCGGACAGGGTTCGGGGGTGCGCCGTCGGGGTCCGTCGGCGTTTCCCGGGAGTTACATCACGGCTTAATTTATGTCGTCATTAAAGTTGCTGGCTGGTGGGTCGTCAAGCACGAGGCGGTTACAGTCGCCTCGAACGGCCGACGGGAACGAGGTGACGAGTGGAGCTGGCGCGTGCCACCAACCGCAGTGTGCGGTTGCGCAACCGGTCCGCCCTGCTGACCAAGCTCTTCCTGGACGGCCCGCTCACCCGGCAGGACCTGGTGCGCAGCACCGGGCTGAGCCAGCCCGCGGTCAGCAACGTGGTGGCCGACATGATCGACGAGGGGCTGGTCGCCGAGGCCGGTGCCGCCGAGTCCGACGGCGGCCGGCCCAGCATGCTGCTGCGGATCGCGCCCCGCTTCGCCTTCGTGATCGGCGTGGACGTCGGCGAGACCCGGGTCCGGGTGGAGCTGTTCGACTTCGCGATGACCCTGCTGGCCAGCATCGAGTACCCGCTCGACCCGGCCCGAACCGAGCCCGACCTGGTGGCCGGGCACGTGCTGGCCGGCATCGACGCGGTCACCGGCCAGGCCGGGGTGGCCCCCGCCGACGTGCTCGGCGTCGGCATCGGCGTCTCCGGCGTGGTCGAGCAGGGCGCCGAGGCCGTCGTGCACGCCCAGGCCCTCGGCTGGGACCGGGTGCCGTTGGAGCGGCTGATCGGCGCCGGCACCGACCTGCCGCTGCACATCGACAACGGCGCGAAGACCCTCGGCCAGGCCGAAATGTGGTTCGGCGCCGGCCGGGGCGCCCGGCACGCCGTCTTCGCGCTGGTCGGCTCCGGGGTGGGCGCGTCGGTGGTGACCAACGGCGCCACCTACCGCGGCGCGTCCAGCAGCGCGGGGGAGTGGGGGCACACCACCCTGGTGTACGGGGGCCGGGCCTGCCGGTGCGGCGCGCGCGGCTGCCTGGAGGCGTACGTCGGGGCGGAGGCGATCATCGACCGCTACCGGGAGGCGCGCCGGGGCCGACCGGTGCCGGGCGAGGACGAGGAGTCCCAGATCGCCGCGTTGGTCGCCGCCGCCGAGACCTCGGCCACCGCCCGACGGGTGCTGGACGACACCGCCGGCTACCTCGGTGCCGGCGTGGCCAACCTGATCAACCTGTTCAACCCGGAGCGCGTGGTGCTCGGCGGCTGGGCCGCGATGGCCCTCGGCGACCTGCTGCCGGCCGTGCGGGAGGCGGCCGGCCGGCAGGCGCTGCGCCAGCCGTACGAGCAGGCGTCGATCGAGCTGTGCCGGCTCGGGGTGGACGCGGTGGCGCTGGGCGCGGCCACCCTCCCGATCGCCCGCTTCCTCACCGAGGGTGGCGTCCGCCGCTGAGCGGGGACGACGGCAGCGGCGTCGGCAAATTACCC
This sequence comes from Micromonospora sp. BQ32, assembly GCF_059358895.1. Lineage (NCBI taxonomy): Bacteria > Bacillati > Actinomycetota > Actinomycetes > Micromonosporales > Micromonosporaceae > Micromonospora > Micromonospora sp. BQ32. Next base: position 512,012 of record NZ_JCADBI010000001.1, read on the forward strand.
AAAAAGAATCCTCGGGATAAATAACAGTCTTATAGATCGATGTCTTGACGCCGCCGCAATCTCGCCGCAACACTCCTACGAGAGCGCTCTCCGACCCGCGACGCCGCATCGGCGGCACCACCCACGGCGCCACGGGGCGAGCCGATCCCATCCGCGCGGCACCCCCCGTAACCCCCTAGCGACAGGCGATGTCATGACATCTCGTGCAACATCCGTACGCCCGCGTCCTCGGCGGACCGTCCGGCACCTGCTCGTCGGGCTCACCGTGGCCCTGGTCGCGGCGCTCACCCCGACCGGCGCCACCACGCCCGCGCAGGCCGCGCCCACCCTGCTGTCCCAGGGCCGCCCCGCCACCGCCTCGTCCAGCGAGAACGCCGGCACCCCGGCCTCCGCCGCCGTCGACGGCAACACCGGCACCCGCTGGGCCAGCGCGTTCAGCGACCCGCAGTGGCTCCAGGTCGACCTGGGTGCCCGGGCCACCATCAGCCAGGTGAACCTGCTCTGGGAGGGCGCCTACGGCCGCGCCTTCCAGCTCCAGACCTCCGACGACGGGGCCACCTGGACGACGATCTACTCCACCACCACCGGCACCGGCGGCACCCAGAACCTCACCGTCACCGGCGCCGGCCGCTACGTACGGATGAACGGCACCGCCCGGGGCACCGGCTACGGCTACTCGCTCTGGGAGTTCCAGGTGTACGGCGAGACCGGCGGCACCACGCCGACCTGCGGCAGCACCAACGTCGCGCAGGGCAGCCCGGCGACCGCCTCGTCCGCTCAGGACGCCGGCCTCGCGGCATCCGCCGCGGTCGACGGCAACCCGGGCACCCGCTGGGCCAGCGCCGCCAGCGACCCCCAGTGGCTGCGCGTCGACCTCGGCAGCACCCGCACCATCTGCCGGGTGGTGCTCACCTGGGAGGCCGCGTACGCCCGGGCCTTCCAGCTGCAGACCTCGGCCGACGGGACCACCTGGACCACCATCTACTCCACCACCACGGCCGCCGGCGGCACGCAGTCCCTCACCGTCACCGGCAGCGGGCGCTACCTGCGGATGTACGGCACCGCCCGGGGCACCGCCTACGGCTACTCGCTGTGGGAGCTGGCGGTGAACACCACCGGCGGCACCAGTGAGCCACCGGTCGGCACGACCGACCCGTACAACCCCAACCTCGGGCCGAACACCTTCGTCTTCGACCCGAGCACGCCGACGTCGACCATCCAGAGTCGACTGAACACCCTCTTCACCCAGCAGGAGACCAACCAGTTCGGCCCGCAGCGCTACGCGGTGTTGTTCAAGCCCGGCAACTACACCGCCGACGTCAACCTCGGCTTCTTCACCCAGGTCGCCGGCCTCGGCATGAGCCCCGACGACGTCAACCTCAACGGCCACGTCCGCACCGAGGCGTTCTGGTTCGGCGGCAACGCCACCCAGAACTTCTGGCGGGCCGCCGAGAACCTGTCGGTCACCCTGCCCGCCGGGCAGACCGTGGAGCGGTGGGCGGTGTCCCAGGCCGCGCCGTACCGGCGGATGCACCTGCGCGGCGCGCAAAACCAGATCCAGCTCTGGAACGGTGGCGACGGCTGGTCCAGCGGCGGCCTGATGGCCGACACCCGCATCGACGGCCTGGTCGTCTCCGGCTCGCAGCAGCAGTGGTACTCGCGCAACAGCGAGTTCGGCAACGGCTGGACCGGCTCGGTGTGGAACATGGTCTTCCAGGGCGTCAACGGCGCCCCCGCGCCGAGCTTCCCCAACCCGTCGCACACCGTCATCCCGCAGACCCCCCAGGTACGGGAGAAGCCGTTCCTCTACGTCGACGGCACCGGTGAGTACCGGGTCTTCGTGCCGGCGCTGCGGACCAACTCCACCGGTACCAGCTGGTACAACAAGACCCCGGCCGGCTCGTCCATCTCGCTGTCGCAGTTCTACGTCGTCCAGCCCGGCACCAGCGCGGCCACCATCAACGCGGCCCTCGCCCAGGGCCGGCACCTGCTCTTCACCCCGGGCGTGCACCACGTCACCGAGCCGATCCAGGTCAACCGGGCCGACACCGTCGTCCTCGGCCTCGGTCTGGCCACCATCCAGGCCGACAACGGCAGCGTCGGGATGCGAGTGGCCGACGTGGACGGCGTCAAGGTGGCCGGCATCATGTTCGAGGCCGGCACGACGAACTCGCCGGTGCTGATGGAGGTCGGTCCGTCCGGCTCGTCCGCGAGCCACGCCAGCAACCCCACCTCGCTGCACGACGTGTTCTTCCGCATCGGCGGGCCGCACGTCGGCAAGGCCACCAACACGCTGACCGTCAACAGCGACCACGTGATCGGCGACCACATGTGGCTGTGGCGGGCCGACCACGCGGCCAGCGGCGTGCCGACCGGGTGGACGCTGAACACCGCCGACACCGGGCTCATCGTCAACGGCGACAACGTCACCATGTACGGGCTCTTCGTCGAGCACTACCAGAAGTACCAGACCATCTGGAACGGCAACGGCGGGCGGACGTACTTCTACCAGAACGAGCTGCCGTACGACGTACCGAACCAGGCGGCCTGGATGAACGGGTCGACCCGCGGCTACGCCGCGTACAAGGTGGCCGATTCGGTGACCAGTCACCAGGCGTGGGGGCTGGGCAGCTACAGCTACTTCAACGTCAATCCCGCCGTCGTGGAGGAGCGGGCGTTCGAGGTGCCCAACAACCCGAACGTGCGCTTCACCAACATGGTCACCGTCTCGCTCGGTGGCGTCGGCACCATCAACCGGGTGATCAACAACGCCGGTGGCACCGCGAACGCGGCCAACCAGCAGGTGTACCTGACCACCTACCCCTGACCGGGGCGCCCGTGCCGGCCCGGTCCTTCGAGACCGGGTCGGCCGGGTCGTACCCAGGGCCGTGGCCGGCCCGGTCCCGCCGAGACCGGGCCGGCTCGGTCGTGCCGGCTCAGCCGGCCAGCACCTCGGTCGCCGCCCGCTCACCGGCGCGCACCGCGCCCTCCAGGTAGCCACTCCAGCGGGTGGCCGTCTCGGTGCCTGCCCAGTACACCCGCTCCACCGGCGCCCGCAGGTGCGGACCATACGTCCGCCAGGTGCCCGGGGCGAGCGCGCCGGAGAAGCAGCCTCGGGTCCACTCGTCGGCCGACCAGTCGTACTCGACGAGGTCCACCGGGTTTTTGGCGCGCGGCCCGACCACGTTGGCGAACGCTTCCAGCAGGCCCTGCCGACGTCGCGCGGGGGACATGCCGCGAAGCGCGGCGGCGTCCGTGGCGTAGCTGAACCCGGTCAGCACCCCGAGCGGCGAGGTGGGGGTGGAGTTGTCGACTGTCTCGGTGAGCGGACCGGCGGTGCTGGTGGCCACCCCGGAGCGCCCGTCGGCCCGCCAGAACGGCTCCGGATAGACGGCGTGCACCTTCAGCGCCGACCCCATCGGCATGCGCTGGGTGAGCCCGTCACGCAGCGGGGGCAGCGGCGGGTCGTACCGGATCCGGCTGGCCAGTGCCGGGGCCAGCGCGACCACCACGGCGTCGCCGTCAACGCGCCCGGTGTCGGTCCACGCGGTCGCGCCGTCGACGCTCTGTTCGATGGCTCGCACCGGCGCGGCCAGCGTCAGCGTGCCCGGCGGCAGGGCGGTGGCCATCCGCTCCGCCAGCGCAGCCGGCCCGCCCACGATCCGGTCCTGCTGCGCGCCGCCGGCCATCCCCAGCAACGGCCCGGTCCCGCCGGCGCTGCGCAGGTAGAACAGCATGTGCAACAGGGACAGCTCGTCCGCGCCGGTGGCCAGCAGCCCGCCGGCGAGCACCCGCCCCAGGTAGTCGGCGGTGTCGTCGTCCCCGGCCGTGGTGGCCAGCCACCCGCCGAGGGTCGTCCGGTCCCACCCCTCGGCCTCCGGCGTCGCCCAGGGTGCGGCCGGGTCGAGTCGTGCGGCGTACTCGTCGAGCAGACCGAGCACCTGGCCGACCTGCGCCGGCGGCTCGGCCCGGCGCTCACCGGCCCAGAGCACTGTGGGCGCGCCGACCGATGCCGAGGCAAAGGTGGCCAGCCCGTGCTCGGCGACCAACGCGTACATCCGGTCCTGGGTCGGCCCGATCCACTGCGCCCCCAGGTCGAGCTGCGTGAGCTCGGGCAGCCAGCGGGTCAACACTCGTCCGCCCACCCGGTCGCGGGCCTCCAGCACCCGCACCTGGGCACCGGCGCGGCTCAGCGCCAACGCGGCCGCGAGACCGGAAAAGCCGGCGCCGACCACGACCACCCGTAAACCGTCGACCACACAGCGGTCTACCCACAACCGTCGCAGGCATGACTACCGGCTCCGGTCGCGGCACTGGCGGACCTGCCCCCGGTCCTTCGTCCTTTGCTCTGCACCCGCAGACGCGACACCCGTGTCTTCGCACCCGTCGCGTCCGCGGGTGCAGAGCAAAGGATGCCAACACCGGGCTGGTCGGCCGCCGAGAATTTTCCGCCGGCCTGTCGATCTGGACGGCGGCCGATCGTGTGGAGGATGAGAGGTCGGCGACGGGCCGGCCCCCCGCGAGGAGGAACGATGACGCTGTACCTGCTCAGCCTTCACCAGCCGCAGGGTGAGCTGCCTCCGGACCCGGAGTTTCTGGCCGGGGTGATGCGCCAGCTCGGTGAGCTGCGCGCCGAGTTGGCCTCCACCGGCTCGTGGGTCTTCGGCCAGGGACTGCACGGCCCGGAGACCGCCACCGTGCTGCGCGCCCGCGACGGCGACGTCCTGGTCACCGACGGCCCGTTCGTGGAGGGCAAGGAGTACCTGGGCGGCATCACCATCATCGACGTGCCGGACCTGGACGCCGCGATGCACTGGGGTCGCCGCTACGCGCTGGCCACCACCCTGCCGATCGAGGTGCGCCCCTTCCAGGGCGGGGCCGGCGACTGACCGTGCCCGAGGTGGAGGCGGTGTTCCGCGCGGAGTACGGCCGCGCGGTCGCCGTCCTGGTCCGCCTCCTCGGTGACATCGACCTCGCCGAGGAGGCCGTCCAGGAGGCTTTCGTGGTCGCGGTGGCGCGCTGGCCGACCACCGGCCCGCCGCCCAGTCCGGCCGGCTGGATCATCACCACGGCCCGGAACCGGGCGATCGACCGGCTGCGCCGCGACGCGTCCCGGGTCGACCGGCACGCCCAGGCGGCCCTGCTGTACGCCGCCGACCCACCCGCGGAGGAGGGACCGGTGCACGACGACCGGTTACGTCTGATCTTCACCTGCTGCCATCCGGCGCTCGCCCCGAACGCCCGGGTCGCCCTCACCCTGCGCCTGCTCGGCGGCCTGAGCACCGCCGAGATCGCCCGAGCCTTCCTGGTGCCGGAGCCGACCATGGCGCAGCGGCTGGTCCGTGCCAAGTCGAAGATCCGAAACGCCCGGATCCCGTACCGGGTGCCGCGCGACGCCGACCTGCCCGACCGGCTGCACGCGGTGCTCGCGGTGCTCTACCTGATCTTCAACGAGGGCTACACGGCCAGCGCCGGGCGGCAGCTGGTCCGCGCCGAGCTGTGCGTCGAGGCGATCCGGCTGACCCGGCTGCTGGTCGAGCTGATGCCGGACGAGCCGGAGGCGCTCGGTCTGCTCGCGTTGATGCTGCTCACCGAGTCCCGCCGCAACGCGCGGACCAACGCCGATGGCGAGCTGGTGGCGCTGCCGAGCCAGGACCGGGCCCGGTGGGACGCCCAGCTGATCACCGAGGGGCAGGCGCTGGTGCGCCGCTGCCTGCGCCGCGACCGGCCCGGCCCGTACCAGATCCAGGCCGCGATCGCCGCCGTGCACAGCGCCGCGCGGCGCGCCGCCGACACCGACTGGGCGCAGATCCTTCAGCTGTACGACCAACTGACGGTCGTCGCCCCCAGCCCGGTGGTGGCGCTGAACCGGGCCGTCGCGCTCGCCGAGCTGTCCGGACCGGCGGTGGCGCTGACCGAGGTGGACCGCCTCGACCTGGACAGCTACCACGTCTACCACGTGGTACGCGCCGACCTGCTGGCTCGGCTCGGCCGGGGCGGGGAGGCCGTCGAGGCGTACCGGACGGCTGTCGCCCTCACGGACAACGCGGCCGAACGGGCCTTTCTCACCGCACGCGCGACGGCCCTGGCGCCGCACTGACCCGCCGGGGGATCACTGGTCTGCCACCATCGGCTGACGCGTCGGTTGACCGGGGACGGTCTGCGGCTCGGCGAGGATGCCGCGCATCACGTCCTCGACGTTGGGCACCTGGGCGAGCTCACCCAGACCTTCGACGTAGCGCAGCAACCGGAGCTGCATCGCCGCCAGCTCCGCGCGGCAGGCGGCGTCGTCGGGCCAGGCGGACTCGGGCCCATCCGGGTTGGCCTGCTCCCACGCTCTCAGGCGAGGATGCCACGTCGAGAGGAAGGGCCTGAGCTCGTTGTTGAGCATGGCGATCCCGAGGTGTTCCACGGTGGGGCGACCGGTGGTACGAACGGACGGCGCCGCCTGGCTCAGCACCTCCCGGGTGATCGAGAACAGCTGGTACAACGACGTCATCGCCTCCCGGACGAGGCCCGTGCCGGTCCCCAGTGGCTGGCCGGACACCCGCGTGACCGCCTCGACGAACAGGCGCCACGCGGTCTGCTTGTTGTCCCGGGTGACGGCGAACCTCAGCTCGCTGAACTGCGGGACCGAGACGGTCACCTCGGCCAACTGGAAGAACCGCGAGTAGGAGGACGCCACCACCGCCGCGACGCCGCCCGCCGTCGTGCCACAGAGCGCGAACAGGGCAGGCCCGGTCAGTCGACTGGCCAGGTACACCGCCAACCCCGCAGCGGCACCGACCACCAGACCCAGGGCGACGTGGAACCACCGGGAACCGCGCCAGCGCATCAACATTCCTGCATCGTCCCAGACAAAATCCACTGCGGAACCGCGCGCCCCGCGACAACCTGTGCCGGTGTCACACCGGGGAGGACGGACCGACGCCGATGGTCCGGTCGATCGCCATCCTGAGTCTCTCCAGCCGGGCGTCGGGTGGCGCCGCCGATGTCCACTGCCGGAAGTCGGCTGCCAGGCGGTCACGCCGGACCCGGGTGGTGTCGAGGTCGGCTTCGTCAAGCAGAACCGGAATGAGGATCGGCTTCCCGGTGGCCTCCTCGCGCTCAAGGCAGTGGTTGATCTCCGCCTGCACCCACGAACTGGACAGCGCCGCTTGCGAGCAACAGAGGACAACCGCGTCGACGCCGTCGAGCGCCTGCTGAACGGCCGACAGGATCACGTCGCCGGGCAACAGGTCGACCCGGTCGAGCCAGCACCTGAATCCCCAGCCGGTCAACTGGTTGTAGAGCCAGACCGCGAAGTCCGCCTGGTCCCAGCTGTAGGAGATGAAGACGATGTGTTCCGGACGGCGCTGGACCGGGCAGACCAGGTAGCCGGGGGTCCGGCTGGTCCAACCGGCATCGAGCAGGATTCCGCTGAGCCGGTCGTAGTCGATCAACTCGATGTGCTGGCTGCGCGCGCCGTAGCCGGTCCGGACGTCGTCGGAGAACGAGGACCGCGTGACGATCGCGGCCTTGGACACCATGCTGCGGTCACGTGCCCCGTTGATACGGTCCACGACATCAATGCCGACGATCCCCGAGGGATCATGTTCGATCGACAGCAGCATCGCCGCCTCTGACCGATCTCCCGGATAGGCCAGCCAGAACCTGCCTCCCGCAACCTCGACCAGGCGGACACCCTGAGCGTTCGACTCGTTGAGCAGACTCAGCACCGTGCGCTCGAGGCCGGTCTGGCGCAGCCGGTCGAGGTAGTCGGGATGACGACGCAGAGATCGGAGGAACGCCCGGTCGAGCTCACCCCGTGGTTCGAGGATGCCGGTGCGGGCCTGGTCGGTCTCGGCGAACGCGGCATCGTACGAATCCAGCAGAAGGAGGTCGAAGCGGCGTTCGGTCAGCACCATGTGGGCCTTGGTGGGCGAATGAAGGCCGTCCTGTCCCACCTCTAGGTAACGACCGCTGATCGATGCCTCTCGAAAGTGCCAGGATGCTCCCTCCTGCACTCGCGTGAGGGCCTCGGCGAACTCGACCGCGTCGAGCTCGACGTCCGCCCAGTTGTACTCGTTGGTCCCCTCACTGACCTCGGCGCTGGCGGACCAGAGGTGCCCGCTCAAACGTACGCGCGGCCCGACCGACGTCGCGCCGACTCCCCAGTACGACCCATCCCACGAGTTCTCGTGGTGGGCGAGGAGCAGGGCGGGATCGTCCGCGGCGTTCTCGTCCGTCATCTGCCACTCCGTCCCGTACGTGTCCGGCTGGCTCGATGGTAGGAGGCGTCCCTGCCTGGGCGTGCGTTTGGCTGGGGACCGCGCCGGGAAACCGAGGCGTCCCGACCACGGGTCCGCCCGTGGTCGCACGAGTGGATGGAGGCGGCATGGCCTACCGTGCGACGACGGTTACGGACACCGCGCCCGATCTGTCCATCCTCACGCTCGGCGTGGAGGAGGAGTTCCTGCTGCTCGACCCGGACAGTGGCCGGAACCTGCCGGTCGCCGACCAGGTGCTCGCCGCGCTGCACGGCCCGGCCCGGGAGCAGAGCCGCCAGGAGTTCCGGCACAGCATGGTGGAGATGGTCACCCCGGTCTGCGCCGACCTCAGCGAACTGCGCACGCACCTGGTGGCGCTGCGCCGCTCCGCCGCCGAGGCCGCCACGGCGGCCGGGGCCCGGCTGGTGGCGGTCGGCGCCACCCCGGTGGCCGAGCCGCACCGGACGGTTCCCGACGAACCGCGCTACCACGCGATGTCCCGCCGGTACGGGCCGGTGGCGCACGACCCGGCGGTGTGCGGCTGTCACGTGCACGTCGGGCTGCCTGACCGGGAACTGGCCGTGCAGGTCTGCAATCACCTGCGGGGGTGGCTGCCGGTGGTGCAGGCGATCACCACCAACTCGCCGCTGCACGACGGGTACGACACCGGGCACGCCAGTTGGCGCTCGATGCAGTTGGAACGCTGGCCCAGCATCGGACCGACGCCGTACTTCGACTCCCTCGCCGACTACGACCGCACGGTCGACGAGCTGATCGCCGCCGGCATCATGCTCGACGCCGCGATGGTCTACTGGTACGCCCGCCCGTCGTCGACCTTTCCGACGGTGGAGGTGCGGGTCGGTGACGTCTGCACCGAGGTGGACGACGCGGTGCTGGTCGCCGCGTTGGTCCGGTCCCTCGTGGCCACCCTCGCCGACGACGTCCGCGCCGGGGTGAGCGCCCCGAACGTCCGGGACTGCCTGGTCGCGGCGGCGCACTGGCGAGCCGCCCACGACGGCCTCGACGGCGAGCTGATCGACCTGCGTGCCGGTGGCACTCGGCCGGCCTGGGCGCTCGTCGACGAGCTGATGGCGGTGATCGCCCCGGCCCTGCTGCGCCACGGCGACCTCGGGTACGTGTTGGCGCAGCTCGCCCGGCTGCGCCGCGACGGCACCGGCGCCACCCGGCAGCGGCAGGTGCTGGAACGCGCCGGAGACCTGCACCGGGTCATCGACGACCTGATCGTCCGCACGGCCGCCGGCTGACCACCCGACGCGGCGGGCCGACGGCTCAACGGATGTCGTGCGTCTGAAGCCACAGCTCCAACAGGCCGAGCTGCCACAGCTTGTTGCTGCCGGCCGCCGCCTGCGCCCGGTCCGGCTCGGTGAGCAGCTGCGCCACGTACTCCGGGCGGAACAGCCCCCGCTCGCGCGCGGCCGGCGCCTGCAACGCCTCGGCGACCAGCTCGCGCACCGGGCCGTCCACGTTGCGCAGCGCCGGCACTGGGAAGTAGCCCTTGGGCCGGTCGATCACCTCGGCGGGCAGCACCTCCCGGGCGACCTCCTTGAGTACGCCCTTGCCGCCCTGGGCGACCTTGTGCTCCGGCGGGCAGTGCGCGGCCAGGGTGACCAGGTCCTGGTCGAGGAACGGTGTGCGCACCTCCAGGCCCCACGCCATGCTCATGCTGTCCACCCGCTTCACCGGGTCGTCGGGGAGCATCAGGTGGGTGTCCAGGCGCAGTACCGCGTCCAGCGCGCTCTGCGCCCCGGGCGCGGCGAGGTGCCCGGTGAGCAGGTCCCGGCTGGCGTCGTGCTCCAGCGCGTACGCCGGGCCGACGATGCGCCGCAACTCGTCGTGGTCGCGGTCGAAGAACGCGGCGGCGAACGTCTCGGCGGCCCCGTGTCGGGGTGCGTCAACCAGCGGCTGGTGGTAGCCGTAGCCGGCGAACACCTCGTCGGCGCCCTGCCCCGACTGTGCCACCTTCACGTGTTGTGCCACCTGCTCGGAGAGCAGGTGGAAGGCGACCACGTCGTGGCTGCCCATCGGCTCGGTCATCGCCAGCACGGCCCGTCGGACGGCGGGCACCAGGTCGTCGTCGGCCAGTCGGATCCGGTGGTGGTCGGTGTCGTACGCGCGGGCCACCAGGTCGGAGTAGTGGAACTCGTCGCCGGACTCGCCGTCACGGCTGTCGAAGCCGATGCTGAACGTACGCAGGTGTCGCTGGCCGGCCTCGGCGAGCAGCGCCACGATGAGGCTGGAGTCCAGTCCGCCGGAGAGCAGCACTCCCACCGGCACGTCGGCGACCAGCCGTCGGCGAACCGCCGCGCGCAGCGCGTCGCCGATGGCGGCCCGCCAGTCGGCGGCGTCCATCCCCGCGTCGGCGGGCTCCCGCACGTAGTCGGGTCGCCAGTAGACCTCCTCGCGGCTGCGCCCGTCCGCCTCGATCACCCGCAGGGTGGCCGGCGGCAGCTTGCGCACGCCGCGCAGCACGGTGCGCGGCGCGGGCACGATGGAGTGCCAGGACAGGTAGTGGTGCAGCGCCACCGGGTCGATGCCGGTGTCGACGTCGCCGGCCCGCAGCAGCGCGGGTAGGGTGGAGGCGAACCGGAGCCGCCCCGGTGTCTCGGCGAGGTAGAGCGGCTTGATGCCGAGCCGGTCGCGGGCCAGGATCAGTCGCCGCCGGGCCCGGTCGACCAGCCCGATCGCGAACATGCCGACCAGGTGGTCGACGAATCGTTCACCCCAGTGCGCGTACGCCACCAGGATCACCTCGGTGTCGCTGGTGGAGTGGAAGGCGTACCCGGCGTTGCGCAGCTCCTCGCGCAGCTCCGGGTAGTTGTAGATGCAGCCGTTGAAGACCAGCGCCAGGCCCAGGTCGTCGCGGACCATCGGCTGCCCGCCCGCGTCGGACAGGTCGATGATGGTCAACCGACGGTGCCCGAGGGTCACCCAGCCGTCGGCGAACAGGCCCTCGTCGTCCGGGCCGCGTGAGCGCATCGCCTCGGTCATCCGGGTGACCGCCGCCGCGTCGGGCGAGCGGCCGTCGAATCGCGCTTCCCCGCTGATCCCGCACATCAGCCGGGCCTCCTGTCACCTCACCCCCGGCCGGTGCCGGCCGGTCCCGCCGACCGGACGGGGGCCGCTGGCTACCCGGGCGGGCGGCGGGCAAACCCGTCAGCCACGCAGGGTGCGCAGGATGCGGGCCAGCTCGGCGCGGTCGGTGTTGTTGAGGTGGCCGAAGAAGCGGTCGGCCTCGGCCCGGCGCGCGGCCCGGATGGCGGTGCTGACCCGGTCGCCCTCCTCGGTGAGCGCGACCAGGGTCGCCCGACGGTCGGCCGGGTCGGGTCGACGCTCGACCAGCCCTCGGGTCTGGAGGTCGTCGACGACCTCGGTCGCCGAGCGGGGCGCGATGTGCAGGTGCTCGGCGAGGGTGCCGGGACGTACCTCGCCGTGCCGGGCCAGCACGCCGAGGGCCCGGGATTGGCTGGGGGTCACATCCCAGGGTGCCAGTGAGTCGCGGGTCTGCCGGCGCAAACGGGACGCCACCGCCCAGAACGTCTCCGCCAGGCTCTCGTCATCGGCGCTGTCGACGGTGTGCTCGGTCACCGGAATACCGTAGCAGGAGATGTGGTTGCTACCTCATGATGAGGTAACCTCAGCAATATTGCCCGACGAAAGGTAGTGCCCCGTTGGAACCCACCCCGAAGGGCCGCGACCGCGGCCACCGCACCCTCAGCGCCGAAGAAAAGACGCAGGCCCGTCAGGTGTCGCTGCGCCGCATCGGCCGCCTGTTCACCCCCCACCGGCCCGCGCTGGCCGCCGTCACCGCGATCATCGTGGTCTCCTCGATCATCGCGATGGCCACCCCGTTCCTGCTGCGCGCCGTGATCGACCGGGCCCTGCCGCAGCGCGACGTGACGCTGCTGGTCTGGCTGGTCCTCGGCATGGTCGCCGTCGCGGCGGTGACCTCCGCGCTCGGCGTCGTGCAGACCTGGATCTCCACCCAGGTCGGTCAGCGGGTCATGCACCGGCTGCGCACCGACGTCTTCAGCCACCTCCAGCGCCAGTCACTCGGCTTCTTCACCCGCACCCGCACCGGTGAGGTGCAGTCCCGCATCACCAACGACATCGGCGGGATGCAGTCGGTGGTCACCTCCACCGCCACCGCCGTCGCCGCCAACCTCACCACCGTGGTCGCCACCGCGGTCGCCATGGTCGCGCTCTCCTGGCAGCTCTCCCTGGTCTCGCTCGTGGTGCTGCCGCCGGCCATCTGGCTGACCCGCCGGGTCGCCCGGATGCGCCGCGAGATCACCGCCCAGCGGCAGCGCGAACTCGCCGACCTCAACGTCACCGTCGAGGAGGGGCTCTCGATCAGCGGCGTACAGCTGGCCAAGACGCTCGGCACCGGGCCCGCGCTGATCGAGCGGTTCACCGCCTCCTCGGCCCGCCTGGTCGACCTGGAACTGCGCAGTGAGTTGGCCGGCCGCTGGCGGATGGCCTCGATGAGCATCATCTTCGCCGCCGTACCGGCGGTCATCTACCTCGCCGCCGGGCTGCCCGGCACCGCCGGCACGCTGAGCATCGGCACCCTGGTCGCCTTCACGGCCCTCCAGGGCGGCCTGTTCCGGCCGTTGATGGGGCTGCTCAACGTGGGTGTGTCGCTCACCGCGTCGCTGGCGCTCTTCGCCCGGATCTTCGAATACCTGGACCTGCCGGTCGACGTGGCCGACCCCGACGAACCGGTCCGCCTCGACCCCACCCGGGTTCGCGGCCACCTGCGCCTGGAGGACGTCACCTTCGGCTACCCGGGCAGCGACACCGCCGCCCTCGCCGGGATCACCCTCGACGTGCCCGCCGGCACCAGCCTCGCCCTGGTCGGTGAGACGGGCTCCGGCAAGAGCACCCTCGCCGGGCTGGTCAGCCGGCTGCACGACCCGACCGCCGGCCGGATCACCGTCGACGGCGTCGACCTGCGCGACCTGCGCCTGACCGACCTGGCCGCGATCGTCGGCGTGGTCAGCCAGGAGACGTACCTGCTGCACACCACGGTCCGGGAGAACCTGCGCTACGCCCGGCCGGGGGCCACCGACACCGAGATCGAGGACGCCGCCCGCGCCGCCCAGATCCACGACCTCATCGCCGGGCTGCCCGACGGGTACGACACCATGGTCGGCTCACGCGGCCACCGGTTCTCCGGCGGTGAGAAGCAGCGCCTCGCCATCGCCCGGACGCTGCTGCGCGACCCGCGCATCCTGGTCCTCGACGAGGCCACCAGCGCGCTGGACACCGAGACCGAACGCGCCGTACAGCGGGCCTTCGACGTGCTCGCTCAGGGGCGCACCACGATCACCATCGCGCACCGGCTCTCCACGGTCCGCGACGCCGACCAGATCGCGGTGCTCGACCACGGTCGGATCGTCGAGGCCGGCACCCACGACAGCCTGCTGGGCCGCAACGGCCGCTACGCCACGCTGGCGGCCTGAGCCTTCGGCTCACAACCGTCTCGAAACAGTCTTAGAACCGTCTCGTTATGACGCCGTCAGGTGGCGATAGACGGTGGCCCGCGAGACACCCAGCGCGGCGGCGATGGCGTCCACCGAGTGGGTGCCCGCCGCGTGCATCCGCCGAGCCGCCTCGACCTGCTCCCGGCCCAAGGCCGGCGGCCGTCCCGGCCGCCGACGCCGGCTCGCCGCCCCCGAAGATGTCGTCGATGTCGCGCTTCCCGGGGCCGCGTCCCCCGCGCTCACGGGCGTCGGATTCTCCCGCGCCAGCGCCGGGATTGTCGTGGTGGTGCGCGCTCCGGCGTGCGGTCCCGCCGCGGGGTTCGCGTGCGGTCCCGCCGCGGCGTCCGTTCGCGCCCCGGCCGTGGGTTCCGCGTGCGGCGTGGCTGTGGCGTCGGCGGGCAGCGGGGCCAGCAGTCGGCGTACGCCGTCGAGCATGTCGGCGCGCAGCACCTCGTCGGACACGTCGGTGAAGAAGACGACCGGATCACTGCACGCGGCCACCGCCTGTTGCGCCCGGACCCGCTCGCGACGTCCGGCGTCCGGCCCGGCGATGAGGTCGTTGGCCCGCATCGCGATCACTATCAACCGGTGGTACGTGTCGCCCCGGCCGATCAGCGCGATGTCGTGGAAGAGCATGCCGAGCGGTCGGCGATGGGCGAGCATGATGTCCACCCAGCCCTCCAGCACCGCCCACCGGGCCCGCTCCGTGGGCTGTGTCTGGGCCGAGTCGAGCAGCGCCTCCAGGTCCGCCACCAACGGCTCGACCAGGGCGGCGAGCAGGTGTTCCTTGGCCGGGAAGTGGTACAGGATCGCGGTCTTGGTCAGCCGCAGCCGCTCGCCGATCTGGCGCAGCGAGGTGCGCTGGTAGCCGTGTTCGGCGAACAGGTCGAGTGCGGCGCGCAGGATCCGGCTGCGGGTGTCGTCCGCGGGATCGGCGGTCATGCCGGCCAGCCTAGCGACGTCCTGACCGGTGGGCACGATCACCGTTGATTCGACTGACCGGTGGTCAGTACAGTGGTGACGGTCGACGCAGCCAACGGCAGGAGGGGCGATGCCCGTCATCTCGATCGGCAACCTGGTCAAGACGTTCGGCGCCATCCGGGCACTCGACGGGCTGGACCTGCGGGTCGAGCAGGGGGAGGTGCACGGCTTCCTCGGGCCCAACGGCTCCGGAAAGTCCACCACCATTCGAATCCTGCTCGGGCTGCTCCGCCGCGACTCCGGTGACGCCCAGGTGCTCGGCGCGGACCCGTGGCGCGACGCGGTCCGGCTGCACCGCCGGCTGGCGTACGTGCCGGGCGACGTCAGTCTCTGGCCCAACCTCACCGGCGGGGAAGCCATCGACCTGCTCGGTCAGCTACGCGGCGGCCTCGACCGGCGTCGCCGCGACGAGCTGCTGCACCGTTTCGACCTGGACCCCACCCGCCGCTGCCGCACCTACTCCAAGGGCAACCGGCAGAAGGTCGCCATCGTCGCCGCCTTCTCCTCCCCGGTGGAGCTGTACGTGCTCGACGAGCCGACCTCCGGCCTCGACCCCCTCATGGAGGCGGTGTTCCAGGACGAGGTCCGGCGGGTCAAGCAGGCCGGCGCCACCGTGCTGCTCTCCAGCCACGTGCTCGCCGAGGTCGAGGCGCTCTGCGACCGGGTCAGCATCATCCGCGAGGGCCGCACCGTCGAATCCGGCACCCTCGCCGAGCTGCGCCACCTCACCCGCACGGCGGTGACCGTCGAGACCACCCGCCCGGTCACCGGCCTGGACGCGCTGCCCGGCGTGCACGACGTGCACGAGGTCGACGGCCGTACCCACCTGGAGGTCGACCCCGCCCACCTCGACGAGCTGCTCAGCCAGCTCATCCGCTTCGGCGTCCGCGCGCTGACCAGCACGCCACCCACCCTGGAACAGCTCTTCCTCCGCCACTACGGCGACGACCCCGCCGCCGCAGCCACTGGCGCTCCTGCCGCTGCCGCATCGGGCGCTTCCGCCGCTGTCGCCTCGGACGCCGATGCGCAGGCTGACGCCCCGCAGGGCGGTGCCCGGTGAGCGCCCTCACCGGCACCACCCGGCTGGCCCGGCTCGTGCTGCGCCGCGACCGGATCCGCCTCGCCATCTGGATCCTCGGCACGCCCCTGCTCGGCTACGCCCTCGCCGGCAGCGTCGCCGGCATCTACCCGGACCAGGAGGCCCGGCTCGGCTACGCCACCACCTCGGCGTCCAGCCTGGTCGCCCGCGCCTTCAACGGCCCCATCCACGGCACCGACCTCGGCGCCGTGGCGGTCGCCGAGACGTACGTGACGCTGGCCCTGATCGTCGCGCTGCTGAGCACCTTCGCGGTGACCCGGCACACCCGGCAGAACGAGGAGACCGGCCGGGCCGAACTGCTCGGCGCCAACGTGGTCGGCCGGTACGCGCCACTCACCGCCGCGTTGCTCGTCATCGTCGCGGCGAACGCCCTGGCCGCCGCACTGCTCGCGGTCGCGCTGGTCGGCGCCGGTCTACCGCTCGCCGGCTCCGTCGCGGCAGCGGCCGCCATCGGCGGCGTCGGAGTCGCCTTCACCGCGATCGCCGCGGTCACCGCCCAGCTCTCCGTCACCTCGCGCGGCGCCAACGCGCTCGCCGCCGCCACCGTCGGGCTCTCCTTCGTGCTACGCGCCGCCGGAGACGTGCTCGGCGAACAGAGCGCCGACGGCACCCGCGTGCGCAGCGCCTGGCCATCGTGGATCTCCCCGCTCGGCTGGGGCAACCAGGTGCGAGCCTTCGACGGCGAACGCTGGTGGGTGCTCGCCCTACCCGTCGCGCTGCTGCTCGCCGGGGTGGCGCTGGCGTACGCCCTCGCCGAGCGACGCGACCAGGGCGCCGGGCTGATCGCACCCCGACGGGGCCCGGCCACCGGCGCGCCACGGCTGCTCAGCCCCGCCGGGTTGGCCTGGCGGATGCAGCGCGGCACGCTGCTCGGCTGGGCGGTCGGGGTGGCCGTGCTCGGCTTCTCCATGGGCGTCGCCGCCGACGAGTTCAACGACATGATCGACGCGAATCCAGCCGCCGCCGAAGCGATCAACGCGATGGGTGGCGGAGCCGACCTGATCAACGCGTACCTGGCCGCGATGCTCGGCCTCTTCGCCCTGACCATCGGCGCGTACGTCGTGCAGGCCCTGCTCCGCGTACGCGCCGACGAAGCCGACGGGGTGCTGGAGGCCGCCCTCGCCACGGCGGTCAGCCGCACCCGCTGGCTCGGCACCCAGGTGCTCGCCGCGACACTCGGCGCGCTCGCCCTGCTGCTCCTCGCCGGCGTGACCACCGGCCTCGGCTACGGCATCGTCACCGGAGAGCCGCTCGGCCAGGCCGCCGAGCTGGGCGGCGCCGCCCTGCTGCGCCTGCCCGCCCTGCTCGTGGTGGCCGGGGTGGTGACCGCGATCTTCGGGCTGCTGCCCCGCTGGTCGGTGGTGCTGTCCTGGACGGCGCTGCTGGTCTTCCTGCTCCTCGGGCAGCTCGGCGCGGTGCTGGAGTTGCCGCAGGCCGCGCTCAACGTCTCGCCGTACACCCATGTGCCGTCCGTGCCCGCTGTCGACCCGGCGGCGCTTCCCCTGGTGGTGCTGGCGGCGGTGGCCGCGGCCCTGCTGGCCGTCGGCGTGGCCGCCTTCCGCCACCGCGACGTCCCGTCCTGAGCCGCAGCTCGGCGTCCCGATGATCGCTGGCAGCTCAGCGACTCGACACGGCGACACCAGCTTTGCTGAGCTGCCACCGATCATCCGGTCCAGAGCCGGGCAATCAGTGGGCGTGGGCCGGGGCGGACGGGGTTGCCCGGGGCTGGCAGCCTCGACCGGGTGAGCGATTTCCTGACGCAGCTTCCGGCGCTCCTCGGCGTCCTGGTTGGCACCCTGGGCACCATCCTCGCCACCTCGCTCGCCGACCGTGCCCGGTGGCGGCGCAGCCAAAGCGTCCGCTGGGACGAGCGGCGGCTCGACGCGTACGTCGACTACGCGCACGCCCTCAAGGAGAGTCACGCGGTGGCGCTGCGACTGACGGCCGACCACCGGCCGGGTTCGCGAAGCCACCCCATCGACCGCGAGGAGGGGCTGACCCGGCTGGCCGAGGCGGACGCTCGGCGCACCATCGTCTGGGAGAACCTGCTGCTGCTCGGCGACGAGCCGACGGTCGCCGCCGCCGCCAACTGGCGGGACGCGATCTGGCAGGTCGAACGACTCGCCCGGGGGATCGTCGAGGCGCCACCGGACGTGGCGGAGATGCTGACCCGCGTCAACGATGCCCGCGACGGGTACTACCGGGCGGCCCGGCGGAGTCTCGGGGTGCGCGGGGGGTCGGTGGAGCAGTCCGCGACGCTACGGCAGGCGTTGGTCGACCGGTCCACCGTGACGCCGGAGATGCCCGCCAACTGAGCGCGGCGGTGCCGGGGCTTCAGCTGTGCCACGCGGTGATCGTGCAACAGGCGTTGGGCCCATTCGCGGTCGCGGTGTCCCGAGGGCTGGTCGCTGTCCTCGCCGAGCCGGCCATCGTCGTGCAAACCGTCAACCGCAACGCCCCCCATGTGGCACGGCGGCTGAGGTCTGATCAGGGCGGATGCCCATTCGATGGAGATCGACCTGGCGGATCATCGCGGTAGCGCCGCCCGTTGTCGGGAGCCGAACCGCATGCGCTCATGCAAGCCTCTACTTTCACAAACTTCGATGTCACGGTCTCGGCTCGACGCGGAGCTGCCATGCACCGTGGACGGTGATGTGAGGAGGCTTCATGCGCGGACGCAGATGGGCGACCCTGGTGACGGCGGTGGCGTTGGCGCTGGGCGGGCTGGTCGGGTTCGGTGCCACTCCGGCTGCGGCGGATCCGCCGGGCGGCACGCTGCGCAATGTCTACTCCGACGGTCAGTTCTGCAACAGTTACGGCAGTGAGGGTGTTCAGACCGGCTTGTGGAGCGGGTACTACTGCGAGTACCGCCAGTACGGCCCCAACGCCCCCGGCTTCTACTTCCTCTGGACCTTCACCTACTAGCGCTCGCTGCTCGGAGGGGCGCTTTCGGCCCCGATTGGCCGCCGCCGGGTCGACCAGACCGGCGGCGGCCATTCGCCATGGGTAGGTGGCTGCCCAACCGGTCCGTCCGTGCGGCGCGCTCAGCGGCGCCTACCACAGCCGGGTAGGACTCGGGCGTCATCCACAGGTGCTTCTGCTGTCCACAGCACCCCCCGCGAGGGCGACGCTCGACGGCAGGGTGGGCCGGTGGACGCACGCTCGCAATCCCTGCTCGACCGAGGCGGTGGCCTGGCTACCAGACGGGACGTACTCCGCGTGGCGCCGCCGTGGACACTCCAGGGCGCGTGCCGGGCCGGTCGAGTGGTCCGAGTCCTGCCGGAGGTCTACGTCGATACAGCGCTCGTCCGGGATGCCCACCCTGATCTGCCACCTCTCGCGCGGGTCGAACCGTCGCTGGCCCGTCGCGCCGCGCTGGCTTATGTGGGAGGGCGCGGGGCGCTCAGTCGACTGACCGCGCTCGACGTCTGGGGCCTGCGGAGTCAACCACCGGGTGAGCCGGTGCATATCGACCTGCCCACCGAATCGGGCATGAGGAGCCTGCCGCATCTCGTGATGCGGCACCGGCCCGGCTTGGCAATGGAGCCGCCGCACGTGGTGATAATGCCGAGGTTCACCCGGCAGGCGCGGGTACGGGTCGGCGCTCGGACGATCTATCTCGACATGTTCGCCGAGGCGGAACGGGTCAACATCGAGCTGGACGGCGCGACAAGCCATGGCGATCCGGCCGAACGCGAGATCGACCTCCGCCGCGACGCCCTGCTCGCCACCGTTGGCATCCTCGTCGTCCGCTTCAGCCACCGTCGCCTCACCACGGATCCGGCCATGGTCCGCCAGGAGACTCTGGCCATCCTCGCCAACCGTCACGGCCGCCCATGATCACTCGATGCTCAGTAGTTCTCGACAGCCCCAAACAACTACTCACCATCAAGTGATCGTGAAGAAGCTTGTGGGGGGACTCGGGCGGTCGGGTCGCTCGAGGGGTTGGCGTGGCGGTGGAGGAGTTCGGCGATCCATCGTGCGGCTTCTCTCTGCGCGGTGAGCATGTGGTCGCGGGCGTCGGCCAGGTCGTGGTCGTCCGCGTGATCATCCAGGATCGCCGCCCACTGGCGGCTCAGCTCCTCGGCGTACCGGGCCATTCGGATCTGCTCGTCGAACTGGTACTCCAGCTTGACCAGGCGGTCGACGTGCGGCTGAAGCGCCGGCATGATCCGTTCGTCGAGTCGTACGGCGGCGTCGGGGCGACAGGTGAGCGTGATGTCGCCCCGCTGGTAGTGCCACAGGGGATCCTCGGCGAGCGCCCGCTGCAACGCCACCTCCAGGTCACCGGCCCGGTGCGGGGGCAGGTCCCGGGCGGCGTCGGCAGCGAGCCGGGTCAGCCGCTGGATGGCGTTGGCTTGGAAGTACTGCACGTACCAGCTCAGCACCTCCGACCGCAGGCTCGCCGGCGACGACCAGGCGAACGTGGCGCGGATGTAGAACGAGTACACGTACCCGCGGGCCGGGACCGCGATCAGCCGGGGCGCGTCGCGTTGTTCGACGAGGGGACCGGACGGCGACGGCGCGGCGGCGGAGCCGACGGGCGCCTCGTCCTGGAGTGCGGCGACCAGCCGATCCCAGCTTCGCGCCCACCACCGCCAGCCACGCACACCGGCGTCGCGGGCGATGGTCAACCCTCGTGTGCCCCGGTGCCGCCACTGGTCCGCCGGCCTCGGCCTCCCGTCGGGGGCGTCCGTCATGGCACCCCTCCACGGTCCCGGATCCGCGTTTCACGCTAACAACCGATGACCGATATGCCGGCCGCCACGCCGTCACCGAGCAGACCGCATATCGACACGAATCCGACGCCGTGCCGTCGACGACGGGACGACCGAGCCGGTACGTCATCACCCCGTCGCCTGGTGATCGTCCGGGCGTCGGGTGCCGGTCAGCCGTGGACGACATCCTGCCCGGGTGCGCACACTGCCGACCGTCGTCGCGTACCGGCTGCTCGGGGGCGTCGGTGCCACGTTGCTGTCCGGCGCCGGTCTGGCCGCCGGTGCGCTCCCCATCGGCGCGCACGCCGCCTGGTGGAGCGCGCTGCGGCAGCTCGCGGGGCCGGGTCTGCTCTGCGGGTACGCCGGCCTGACCCTGCTCGTCGCCGCCTGGTGGTGGGCGGGCCGGCACCCGCACGCACCCGACGAGGTCGTCGACCGGCGGTCCGCTGCGCTCACCCTGCTCTGCTGGGCGGGGCCGTTGCTGGTGGCGCCGCCGCTGTTCAGCCGGGACGCGTACAGCTACCTGGCGCAGGGCGCGATGGTCCTCGCCGACATCGATGTGTACCGGCACGGGGTGGCCCAGTTGGGCGGCGCGTTGGCCGGTGAGGTGCCGCAGATGTGGCAGCAGACCCCCGCGCCGTACGGGCCGGTGTTCCTGGCGGTGGCGGCAGTTGTCAGTGGCGTGACCGGCGGCAAGCTGGTGCTCGGCGTGCTCGCTCTGCGCCTGGTGGCGCTGGCCGGGGTGGCGCTGCTGGTGGCGTACCTGCCCCGGTTGGCCCGGCACTGTGGTGTCGACCCGGCCGCCGCGCTCTGGCTGGGCGTGCTCAACCCGCTCGTACCGCTGCACCTCGTCGCGGGCGCGCACAACGAGGCGGTGATGCTGGGGCTGCTGGTGGCCGGGCTGAGTCTCGCCTTCGAACACCGCTACGGCGCGGCCACCGTGCTGGTCACCCTCGCCGCGCTGGTCAAGGTGCCGGCGGTGGTCGGGCTGCTGGTGGTCGCGTCGCTCGCCGCGCGTCACCGCGGGCTGCCGACCTCGGTGGCCCGCACCGCCGGGTTCGCGCTGGGCACCGCCGCCGCGGTCACCTGGGCCACCGGCATCGGGTACGGGTGGGTCGGTGCGCTCGGCACCCCGATGTACCGGCACAGCTGGTCGATCTCCAGCGCGCTGGGTCGGGTGGCGGTGCGCGCGGCTGGGCGGTTCGGTCTGCACCTGGGCGACGCACCGATGCGGCTCTGCCTGGCGCTGGGCGTGGCCGCCGCACTGGCCGTGGCGGTCGGCGCGTGGTGGCATCGGCGGCGGCTCGGCCCGGCGTACGCGCTGGGGTTGGTGCTGGTGGCGGCGGCGCTGCTCGGCCCGGCGACCCGGCCCTGGTACGCGCTCTGGGGTCTGGTGCTGATCGCGGCGGCGGCGCACGGCCGGGCCCGGCCGGTGGCGGCGCTGGGCGCGGTGGTACTCGCGTTCGTGGCGCTGCCCAGTGGCTTCGGACCGGACATGGCGCAGGCGGTGCTGTCCACCGCCGGGGTGCTGGTGGGGTTGCTCGCGGTCGGTTCGCTGCGGTTGCTGGTGCCGCCCGCCCCGGTGGAGTTGGCCCGGTGAGCGCGGGTTGGCGGCAGGTGGTGACGATCCTCGGCCTGGTCACCGTGCTCGCGGTGGCGATCGCGGTGCTGCCCGGGCATCGGGGCTGGTTCGACGTCGGTGTCTACCACGGCGCGGTCGGGCACTGGGCGCGCGGCGGCGACCTGTACGAGTGGACCACCGGCAACGGGTACGGCTTCACCTATCCACCGTTCGCGGCGGTGACGATGGCGCCGATGGCCGCGCTGGCCTGGTACCCGACGATCGTGGCGAACCTGCTGCTCACCGCGTTGGCCGTCGCGTTCCTGCTGCACCTGCTGGTCGACCCGTTGGCCCGGCGGCAGGGGTGGACCCGCTGGTACGCGCTCGCGTTGGCCTGCTGTCTGCTGGCCGGGCTCAACCCGGTGCGGGACACGGTCAGCTTCGGGCAGGTCAACCTGCTGCTGGTGGCGCTGGTCTACCTGGACCTGTGGTTGGTGGAGCGGGGCAGCCGGCTGGCCGGCGTGGGGGTGGGGCTGGCCGCCGCCGTCAAGCTCACCCCGGCGGTCTTCATCGGGTATCTGCTGGTCACCGGGCGGTGGCGGGCCGCCGCCACGGCCATCGGCACCGCCGTCGGCGCCACACTGGTCGCGGCGGCGCTGGCGCCGCAGGCCAGCCGCACGTTCTTCGCCGAGGCGCTGTGGGACACCGACCGGGTCGGTGAGTTGGCGTACGTGTCGAACCAGTCGCTGCTCGGCCTGGTCGCCCGGCTCGGTCCGGCGCACCCGGACCGGCGGCTGTGGCTGCTGCTGGTCGTCGCCGTGCTGGCGGTGTGGGCGGTACGGGTGCGTCGGGCCGTGCGCGACGGCGACGAACGGGCCGGCTTCGCGCTGACCGGCGTCGCCGCGTGCCTGGTCAGCCCGGTCACCTGGGTGCATCACCTGGTGTGGCTGGTACCGGGGCTGGTGGTGCTCGCCGCGTCCACGCTGCCGTGGCCACCGGTCGACGCGACGGCCCGTCGTCGGGCGCGCGCCGGTGCCGTCGGCTACGTCGTGCTGTGCAGTGGGCTGGTCTGGGTCTTCGCGAACGGGTCGGCCGGGCCGTGGGGGTTCGTGGGTGCCAACGCGTACGTCTGGGTCAGCATCGGCATGCTCGCGCTGCTGCCGATCGGGCGCGCCGAGACAGATGATCATTCGGGGTTAACCGAGCATTGTGGAGCCGTTGGGGCGCCGAGGGGTGTTGTCGCCGACCGGCGGCGGTGAGACTGGGTCCGGTTCGACAATCACTCGGATCGATGGATCGGATGGTCTGGAGGCAGCCTGTGTCCACCCTCGTGTCCCCGCTGGCAACGCTCGGCGCGATCCGCCGGCGTACCACCACCCTCGCCCTGCTCCTCGCCATGGTCGCCGCCGCGCTGGTCGGCCCGTCCGTGGTCTCCCCCCGGTTGACCGACCCGGCCTCGGCGGCGGTCTACAGCTCCTGCACCATGAGCCGCTGCGCGGACGCCCGCACCGCCCGTTCGGGCTGGTCCGCCAAGGGGTTCCCGACCAGCCGAGGCTGGTACTCCTGGAGCGGCGGGAAGTCCAACTTCGCCGGCGGTCAGTTCTACAACTACGAGGGTCAACTGCCCGCCAACGCCACCTACTACGAGTACGACGTCTACCCGCGCACCCAGGGCGCCGCCCGGGACGCTTACCGGATCGTGGTGAACCGCAGCACCGGGGTCACCTGGTTCTCGCCCAACCACTACACCGACTTCTACCGGCTCTGACCGGCCTGGGGGCCGGCCGGTCGGGGTCGGTCGGCCCCCGCGTCGTCGTCTCGGTCAGGTGTCGCCCGGTCAGGTGTCGCCCGGTCAGATCAGGAGGAACGTGATGGTCGACGAGCACGCGGGTCGGGTGCCCGATTGGCTGATCGTCTGCCACGACGGTGGCCTCGACATGCCTGGCGCGGTGGTGCTGGCCGGAGCGACGACGCGGACCAGGGCGGGCTTGTTCGCCGCGCTCGCCGCCGTACTGGCCCTGCCGGCGTACCTGGGGGACACCTGGGACGCCCTCTCCGACGTGCTCCGGGACCGGCTCGACGCCGGCCCCCTCACCCTCCTGATCACCGACGCCGGCCAACTGCTCGTCGACGAGCCGACCGATCAGTACGGCCTGCTGCTCGCCGTGCTCGGCAACCTCGCCACCAGCGCCCCGCATCCGCTGCGCGTCGTCCTCGACGAGGCCGCGCCCGCCTGATCGCTGATTCGGGCCCGGCGTGGGCGGCGGTGGGGACGGCCTCTCACCGTGGGTGACGGTCGCCGGAAACAGCTCCTTCGATGAGCGATATACCTCAGAGGTATCAATATGACTTTGAGGTATATCGCTCTCCGGAGTGACACGCCTCCCGCGCCGGGGCGCGCCTCCCTTCCGGGCACGAGGTTGGTGGCCCGGCGGTGCGGGTGGCGGGACCCGCACCGCCGGCCATCCGGGTCAGTGTGTCGCGGGCGGGATGCTCTGCTCGTACTGGAAGACGTTGTGCGGGTCGTACTTCGCCTTGATCTTGCGCAGCCGGGGGAAGTTGTGCCCCCAGTAGGCATTCTCCCACTCGGCCATGCCGATGTTCGGCACGTTGACGTACGCGCCGTGCACGTAGGGCCGCAGCGCCTGGCTGAACTCGGCGATCCAGGTCTGGGCGATCGGAGTCACAGCGTCGTCGCTGTCCGGTTCGCCGCGGGTGCCCCAGCCGACGCCGGGCTCGGAGTAGAAGAGCGCGTCGCGGTGCGGGAAGGCCGCGCCACCGAACGGCTCCTGCCGGTGCGCCCCCCTGCCGAATGCCTGAGTGAAGAAGTTGCTGTCGGGCGAGGGCGACTTCTCCATGAAGGCTTGGATCACGCTGACCGCCTTCGCCGGGAACGGCTCGCGGGTGAACTGGGAGAAGAATGTCCACTTCGCCGGCTCGTCCTCGTTCGGGATCTGGAAGCCGGCGTAGACGTCGCCCCAGCCGCCCGTCTGCACGGTGAGCGTGGGGTTGCCGATCGACAGGATCGGCGCCAGCAGCTTCCTGGCCTCTGCCTCCGACCCGTCCGCGAGCACCGCGAACAGCAGGATCTCATCCGGGTGGACCTCGACCTGGGTGCCGAGGCGGGGGTCGGTGAACGGTGCGACACGCTGCCAGGCGTCGAAGACCTCGTGCAGGTCGCCGAGGCTGGGCCAGGTCACCTGAAGGTAGGCGACGCTGGTGAGCGGAGCGACCTTGTAGGTCAGCGGTTCCTCGCCTATCCGAGAACGTGTCTCGGAACCCGGTCGGGTGATCCGGCCGTCGTCAGTTCGGCGCGGGCTGGTCCAGGATCGCGCTGAACCGCTCCTCGGCAAGGTCCAACTGACCGAAGATGTGCCGCTTCACCGCCGGTGACAACGGGGTGTCCGGCCGGCCGATCAGGTCCCGGAACAGCGGCACCAGCGGCCGGTACTTCCGGGCCGACGAGATCACCTTCGGCCCGACCGTGTGGATCACGCCCACCCCGTTGTCGGTGAAGTCCGACACCTTGATCACTCGGGCCCAGGGCTCCCGGTCCAGGCTGACCGCCAGGTGCTCCCGGTACTGCTCGTTGCGGTCCCGCTCGGGGTCGTACACCGGGTTGGTGACCGCGGCGACCAGGGTGGCCACCCGTGGCCCGAACCGCGCCGCGAGCGCGGCCAGCGCGGCCCCGGTCGGGTCGGTGCCCGGGTCGCCGTCGGCCAGCTCGGCCGGGTGGTCCTCCACCGCGTCGTGCAGCAGACCGGCGACGATCACGTCCACGTCCCGCACCTGGTAGTGGTGCATCAACCGGATCGCCACCCGCAGCAGGTGGTTCAGGTACGGCTCACGGACGCGTCGATCGTCGCGGTGCAGTTCGGCGGCGAGGTCGAGCGCCGCGGTCAACCGCGCCCGGGCGGCGTCGTCGAACTGCTGGACCTCCAACCGGAAACGTTCCAGCAGGCCCGGTTCGCCGTGGATCTCGGTGATCGCGTGCATCGGCATACTGCCCAGGTGCGGCGGGAAGTCCATGCGTCACTTATAGCCGATCTTCACCACATCGATGAGCCCGTACGTCGCGGACCCGACCGCGAGTCGCCGGCGCGCCGAGCCCTCAGATCGGCAGCCGGTCAGCGCCGGCGAGCGGGCCCACCAGGAGGGGGACCAGCGGCGCCGGCAGGACGGGGTCGCGACGCAGGGTCGGCGTCCAGCCCGCGTCCGCGGCCAGGTCGGGGTCATGGGTCGCGTTGTACGCCGCCAGCAGGTCGACCGGTCGGGCCGTGCCGCCGCCCTGGCGGACCCAGGAACCTCGCTCGGTCACCGCGGTGCCACCCCAGTCGTAGAGCAGGTCGGCCGGGTCGACCGGCGCGTCCAGGGTGAAGAAGTTGTTCTGCGCGTAGATCGCCGACTGCACACCGACGCCGAGTGCGTACTGGAAGCCGTCCCCACCGAGTCGGTAGTGGTTGTTGTAGACGTCGACCTGACCGAAGCGCACCCGGGGCAGCCGTTGCAGGACGCCGTCGAAGAGGTTGTGGTGCAGGGTGACCCGCAGCCGGCCCACGTCCGGGCCGACGGTGTTGGACGAGCCGATCAGCAGCAGCTTGTCCCGACCCGTGAAGCGGTTCCACGACGCGGTGACCAGGCTGGCGGTGTGCGTGATGTCCAGCGAGCCGTCGTGCACCTGGTAGGGCCGTCCGAAGTACACCGGCTGGGCGCTGTCCGGGTTGTCGCCGTCGGTGAAGGTGTTGTGGTCGACCCAGACGTTCTCGCTGCGGCGTACCGAGATCTGGTCGTACTGGCTGTTCCAGTTGCCCGCCTCGCCGTCGGTCGGTGACCAGGCGGGGAAGCAGTCCCGGGCGTCGACGAGGGTCAGATTGCGGACGATGACGTTCGACGCCCGGTCGATCATGAGGGTGAGCCCGGTCAGGCGAGCGCCGCGCAGCCCGACGATTGTGGTGTTCGGGCCGACGTTGATCTGGGTCTGCCGGGTCTGGTTGGTCACCGAGCGCAACCGGGCCTCCTCCAGCGGCCCGCTCGGTGGCACCCGTCCCCACACCGCCGGGTCGTACGCGGCCAGGTAGGCGTCCAACCGGTACCCCGGGTCGGCCAGGTCGGCGCAGCTCAGCGCCGTGCCGTCCGGCCCTTCGAAGCCGTCGACCACGCCGTCGACGTAGATCAGCTTCGGGGTGGCGTCGGTGGCGTTGCTGGCGTTGTCGCCGCCCAGCGCGGCGACCAGCCCCGCCCGGTCGTGGACCACCCGGGTTCGCTCGGGGGTGGCCGCCGAGCCGCCGGTGGTGCCGGGGCCGTCGGCCGCCCAACCGTCCCGCTCGGGCAGCGCCTGCCGGCCGAGGTGCCGGGCGGTCCAGGAGAGCCGGTCGGCGGACAGGGCGTCCGAGTGGGCGGCGGCGACGGTGGGGGCCGCGCCGAGGAGGAGGGCGACCACGGTGGCGCCGCCGAGGATTCTGCGCATCAGCGCTCTCCATTCGTTGGTGGTGGGTCCGTCCCAGGTGCCGCCTGTCCCGCTATCCGGCCAGCTCGGCGCGGTACGCGGCGGACGCCCACGGCACCGCCAGCTCGCTCGGCAGCGCCCCCCGCTCGGCCGCCCTCCGCAACACGTCGACGACGCCCCGCAGGTGGCGGACCCGCTCCCCGCCCTCGCCGACGGTGCTCACCAGGTCGCCGTCGAGCAGCCGGGGCTCCGGCGCGGGCCGCAACGCGTCCAGCAGCGCGGTGAACGGCGCGGTACGGGCCAGCGGCGCGATCAGCGGCACCCCCACCGGGTCGACCCGGTGGGCGAGCAGGTTCTCCAGCAGCCCCACCCGCCCCGGCACGCGGCGGGTCACCACGTCCCCGGGCAGACGCAACCGGTCGGTCGGGTACTCCAGCACCGCCTGCCCCGTCGTACCCGTCACCACCACCTCGCCCGCGACGAACTCCTCGGCGGCCAGGGTCACCGCCACCAGCACCGGCGGCCCGACGCGGAACAGGACCCGCAGCACGGCCGTGTCCTCCACCTCGATCGGCCGGACCCGGTACCGCTCCACCTCGATCGCGACCGGCCAAGGTGTCGCCCCGGCGAGCGCCTCGGCGATCGCCAGGCACTGCATCACCGCGTGCGCGAGCGGGTTGGCGAGCGCGCCGTCCAGCACCGGCCGGCCGTCCAGACTCCGTCGACCGGCCCAGGGGGAGCGGGCGTAGTAGGCGTCCGGTCGTTGCCAGGCGGCGATGGTGGAGATGCCGGTGACCGTGCCCAGCCGGCCGGCGGCCAGCGCGTCGGTCAGCGCGGTGAGGGCCGCCGAGCCGAGCGCCTGGAAACCCACCTGGGCCACCCGGCCGGCGGCGGTGAGCGCCCAGGTCAGCTCCTCGTGCTCGGCCAGCGACAACACCGGCGGCTTCTCCAGGAGCAGGTCCGCGCCGGTGGCCAGGGCGTCGCGGGCGATCGCCAGGTGGGTGTGCGGCGGCGTGCAGATCACCACCACCTCGGGCCGGGTGGTGGCGAGCATCGCCCGGTGGTCGGTGAACACCTCCACCCCGGGCGGCACCGGGGCTGCCGGGTCGTCCTCCACCGGCCGGACGTCGACCAGGGCGACCAACCGCAGCCGACCGGCGGCGTGCAGGGGCGCGATCACCCGCCGGTGCCAGCGACCGTGCCCGTTCGCCCCGATCACCGCCACCCGGGGTGGCGGCGTAACCCCGCTCACCGCCGACCGGCCCGGGTGGACCCGGTCACCGGGCACCGGCCAGGGTGGCCTCGACGCCGTGCCGTTCCAACGCGGTCAGCCAGGCGATCACGTCGGCGCGGACCTCGTCGTCCTCGGCCACCTCCATCGGGATGACGTCGCGCAGCGCGAAGACCGCGTCGACCGCGCCCTCCGGGGTCTGCGCGCCGGCGTCCAGCGCGGCCCGGATCGGCCCGGCCAGCGGGTCCTGGAACGGCAACGGCCGGCCGTCATCGGCGTACCCGAGCGCGAAGCGCAACCAGGACGCCACGACCAGCGCGCCCCAGCGCGCGGACCGCCCGGCCGCGCGCAGGTCGGCGATGGTGTGCAGGACGCGCTGCGGCAGCTTCTGGGAGCCGTCGATCGCGACCTGGAGGGTGCGGTGGTGGATCGCCGGGTTACCGAATCGGGCCAGGGCCTGCTCGCCGTAGTCGACCACCCGGACCCCGTCCGGTGGGGTGAAGCTGGCCGCCACGTCCTCGGCGATCAGCCGGCGCAGCACGTCGCGCAGGTGTGGGATCTCCAGCGCGTCGGCGATCGTCTCCCGGCCGGCCAACGCCCCGAGGTACGCGATGGCCGAGTGCACCCCGTTGAGGGCGCGCAGCTTCAACCGCTCCCACGGGCCGGCGTCGTCGGTGAGCACGGCCCCGGCGAACTCCCAGCCCGGTCTGCCGCCGGGGAAGTCGTCCTCGATCACCCACTGCGCGTACGGCTCGGCGGCCACCGCGGCCAGGTCGGTCACGCCGAGCGCCCGGCGGGCCGCCTCGATCGTCTCCGGCGTGCTGGCCGGCACGATCCGGTCCACCATGGTGCCCGGGCAGGTGACGTTGCCGGCCACCCACTCGACCAGCCCGGTGGGCACACCGCCGGCCCGCTCGACCGCCTGGTCGAGCATGCCGCGCAGTCGTCGACCGTTGGCCGGCAGGTTGTCGCAGCTCACCAGGGCCACCGGCCCGGCGTCCGCGGCGGCCCGGGCGGCCAGCCCGCGCAGCAGCAGCCCCGGCACCGTGGTCGGGCGTCCGCCGCCGGCCAGGTCCGCGGCGAGCGCCGAGTCCGGGGACAGTTGGCCGGTCACCGGGTCGAGTTGGTAGGCCTTCTCGGTGACGGTCAGGGTCACCACGCGGACCGCCGGGTCGGCGAGCAGCGCCACCACGGCGTCCGGGTCGCTGGGTGCGTGCCGGACGCCGCTCAGGGCACCGACCACCCGGGTGGCGCTGCCGGCGGCGGAGAGGGCGCTGACGCTGAACAGGTTGTCCTGGGCGGCGATCGCCTCGACCATGGCGGTGCTGCGCGGGGCGACGGCCACGATGCCCCAGTCGCCGCCGGCCGCGCCGACCGCCGCCTCGGTGAAGACGGCCTGGTGGGCCCGGTGGAACGCGCCCAACCCCAGGTGCACGACGCCGGTCGGCACGGTGCCCGGCCGGATCAGCGGGCGGGCCTCGGCGGGCAGCCGACGCAACATGCCCAGGCCGAGCCGGGAGGCCCCGATGGTCACCGCCATGCCGGACCGTCCGGGAAGCGGAACTCGGCGATCGACGCGGGCTTCATGGTGGCGCTGTAACCGGGCCGCTCCGGCAGCAGGTAGCGGCCACCGCGGGTCCGCACCGGATCGACGAAGTGTTCGTGCAGGTGGTCGACGTACTCGATCATCCGACCGTCCAGCCCGGTGCCCACCCGCAGGTAGTCGAAGATCGCCAGGTGCTGGACGTACTCGCAGAGGCCCACGCCGCCGGCGTGCGGGCAGACCGGCACGCCGAACTTCGCCGCCAGCAGCAGCTCGGCCAGGACCTCGTTGACGCCACCGACCCGGCAGGCGTCGATCTGCATCACCCCGATCGCCTCGGCCTGGAGCAACTGCTTGAAGATCACCCGGTTGGCGGCCACCTCACCGGTGGCCACCCGGCAGCGGCCGGCGGTCAACTCGGTCACCGCCCGGGCGATCCGGGCGTGCCCGAGGATGTCGTCGGCGTGGGTGGGCTCCTCGATCCAGTACGGGTTCACCTCGGCCAGCGCCGTCATCGCGGTGATCGCCTCGTCGACGTCCCAGACCTGGTTGGCGTCCATCATCAACAGTGCGTCCGGGCCGATCTCCTCCCGGATGATCCGGGCCCGCCGCAGATCGTCGGCGAGCGGGCCGCCGACCTTCATCTTCATCGCCCGCCAGCCGTCGGCGTACGCCTGCCGGGTCAGCGCCCGCACCTTGTCGTCGGGGTAGCCGAGCCACCCGACCGAGGTGGTGTACGAAGGGAAACCGTCACGTTCGAGGACGGCCAACCGGTCGGCCAGCCCGTCGCGCCCCTTGTCCAGGATGGCCGCCGCCTCGTCCGGGGTGAGCGCGTCGGTGATGTGCCGGAAGTCGACGCTGGCCACGAGGTCGTCGGTGGGCAGGTCGGCGAGGAAGCGCCACATCGGCTTGCCGGCCAGCGTGGCCCGCAGGTCCCACACCGCGTTGACCAGCGCGCCGGTCGCCATGTGGATGACGCCCTTCTCCGGGCCCAACCAGCGCAGCTGCACGTCCGCGCTGAGCGAGCGCCAGAACGCCACCGGCTCGGCGGTGATCTCCTCGATGGTGCGGCCCCGCACGTGGTGGGCCAGGGCACGCACCGCCGCGCAGGTGATCTCGTTGCCCCGGCCGTTGGTGAAGGTGAACCCGGCGCCGGTCGGGCCGGCGTCGGTGCCCAGCTCCACGTACGTCGCCGAGTAGTCGCCCCGGTTGATCGCGTCGGAGCCGTCGCCCCGGGCGGCGGTGGGGAACCGCACGTCGTGCACCTCGACGGAGGTGATGGTGACCGTCATTGAGCCTGCCTTTCGTTCGCGACTGCGGGGCTCCGCTGCGCTGCACTCCTCGCGCTCACCGGTGGTCGTCCCCGACGAAGTTGAAGACCCGCTTGGGCAGCCGGTACGCCAGGTCGACGATGGTCTCGGCGGCCTCGTCCAGCGGCAGCCGGTGCTCGGCGACGAGCCGGGCCAGGAAGCCGGCGTCCACCCGGCGGGCCACGTCGTGGCGTACCGGGATGGAGCAGAACGCCCGGGTGTCGTCGACGAACCCGGTGGTGTTGTAGAAGCCGGCGCTCTCGGTGACCGTCTCCCGGAACCGGCGCAGCACCTCCGGCGAGTCCAGGAACCACCAGGGCGCGCCGAGCAGCAGCGCGGCGTACCCGCCCGCGAGGGGTGCCAGCTCGCGGGTGAAGGTGTCCTCGTCGAGGGTGTAGAGCACCAGTCGCAGCCGGGGGTCGTTGCCGTAGCGCCCCAGCAGTGGGGCGAGCGCGTGCACGTACTCGGTGGCCTGCGGGATGTCGCCGCCGACGTCGCGGCCGTGCCGGGCGTGCAACCACCGGTTGTGGTTGCGCACCGCGCCGGGGTGCAGCTGCATGACCAGGCCGTCGTCGAGCGACATCCGGGCGAACTCCACGAGCATGTGCGCCCGGAACGCCTCCGCGTCGGCGGCGTCGGCCTCGCCGCGCCGGCCCCGGTCGTAGAGCCGCTCGGCCTCGGCCGGGGTCAGGTCCAGGGTGCGCGCGGTGGGGTGGCCGTGGTCGGAGGAGGTCGCGCCGGCGGCGATGAACGCGGCGCGTCGGCCCCGCAGCGCGGCCAGGTAGCCGGCGTACGTGCCGGTGTCCTCACCGGCCCGCTCGCCGAGCCGGTCCACGTTCGTCGACCAGCCCTCGAACTCCATGTCCACCACGTCGTCCGGGCGGAACGTGGTGACCACCCGGCCGCCCGGCCCGCCCCAGCCGTCGGCGGCGAGCTTGGCGTGCTGCGCGAGGTCGTCCAGCGGCGACTCGGTGGTGGCGAGCACCTCGATGTTGAACCGCTCGAACAGCGCCCGGGGCCGGAAGTCCGGCTCGGCGAGCCGGGCCGCGATCTCGTCGTAGAGGGCGTCGGCGGTGGCCGGGCCGAGCGGGGTGTGCACCCCGAACACGGTGCGGAAGGTCTGCTCCAGCCAGAGCCGCGACGGGGTGCCCCGGAACAGGTGCCAGTGCGCGGCGAAGCGTCGCCAGATCACCCGGCCGTCGGTCTCCACCGGGCTGCCGTCGCGGGTGGGCACCCCCAGGTCCGCCGGGGGTACGCCCTGACTGAGCAGCATCCGGGTCAGGTAGTGGTCGGGCACGATGAGCAGCTGCGCCGGGTCCGGGAAGGGGCGGTCCTCGGCGAGCAGGGCCGGGTCGACGTGTCCGTGCGGCGAGATGATGGGTTGCGCCGCGGCCAGGGCGTACAGCTCCCGGGCCAGCGCGCGCTGGCCCGGTTCGGGCGGCAGGAGCAGGTCGGTGTGGTCGAACGTGGGCACGGGGTGGGGCTCCTCGTCTCCTGTGTCAGCGGGGGTTGAGCAGGTCGGCCACGCGGACGGGTTGGCCGGTCTCGAAGGACCGGTTGGCGGCCAGGCCGGTGAGCAGGGCCAACGCGCCGTCGTCGGCGGTTGCGGCGCGGCCCAGCGGGTCGGGTTGACCGCCGAGGAGCACCCCGGTCATCCGGGCGTCCGCGCCGCCGTGCCCGTGCCGACTGCGACCCTCCACCGGGATCTGCCGGGGCGGGGCCCAGAACGGGCGCAGGGTCAGCGTCGCACCTCCGCCCTCGGCCGGCGCCTCGGCGCCGTGCAGGGCGGCGCCCTTGACCGCGCCGGCGGTGCCCCGGTCGACGAAGTCGTTCTCGGCCACGTCCAGCTCCAGCCGGCCCCGGCTGCCGTTGACCATCACCCGGTAGCCCTCCCAGGGCGCGTACGCGGTGAGGTGGTAGGTCATGGTGGCGCCGGTGGAGTAGCGGGCCAGCACCGCCATGTCGTCCTCGATGCTCACCCCGGGGGCGAAGACGTTGCGATCGCGCTGGTAGCCGTCCTCGGCCTCGGCGTCGAGGTACAGCTCGCGCAGCCGAGGGTGCGCGTCCAGCCGCAGCGCGAACGGGTCGTCGGCGGCGGCGGGGGAGCCGTGCGCCCGGTCGTAGTCGCGGGCGTAGCCGTGCCGACGACCGTCCTCGCCGTAGAAGAAGAGTCGGCCGGCCGCGTACACCTCGACGGGTGTGGCGGCCAGCCACCAGTTGACCAGGTCGAAGTGGTGACTGGCCTTGTGCACCATCAGCCCGCCGGAGGTGGCCTTGTCGCGGTGCCAGCGGCGGAAGTAGTCGGCGCCGTGGCGGACGTCGAGCAGCCACTCGAAGTGCACCGAGCCGATCTCGCCGACCGCGCCCTCGGCGAGCAGTCGGCGAACCTGTTCGTGCAGCGGGTTGTACCGGTAGTTGAAGGCGACCGTCACCCGGCCGCCGGTGTCGGCCACCGTGTCCAGAATCCGCCGGCAGCGTGCCACGTCCACGGTCATCGGCTTCTCGGTGACGACCTCCCGGCCGGCGCGCAGCGCGGCCACCACGTACTCGTCGTGGGTGACGTCGACGCTGGTGACCAGGACGACGTCGACGCGTTCGGAGTCCAGCATGGCCGCGAAGTCACCGGCCGGGTACGTGGGCACCGGGCGGTGGCCCAGCTCGCCCAGCCAGCGGTTGTGCGCGTCCATTCGGGACTGGTTGGTGTCGGCGAAGGCGACCAGCTCGGTGGTGTCGGCGTGGTCGAGCACCAGCGCCCGGACGAACATCTCCGCCCGCGCGCCGGTGCCCACGACGGCGTACCGGGCCCGTCCGGCGGCTCTCGGTGACATCGGTCGCCTCCCGTGATCCTGCAAAGGTTTGCAATGAAGTAATCACGATCGATCCGATCGCGTCAACGACGACAGCGGTATCGGCGTCATATGTCAGTGTTTGGGGGGTAGCAGGTCACCAAGGGGAGCGTGGGTGCAACGAAGCCGTAACCATTGACCGTTGACACTGACGCAACCGTTTGCATTAATGGGCCACACCTGCGTGACCGCCACCACATCGGACGAAGGGGCCGCCGTGCCAGTCACCATCCGGGACGTCGCCCGGGCGTCCGGTGTGCACATCTCCACCGTGTCCCGCACCTTCTCCGCCCCGCACCTGGTCAACCCGGAGACCCGGGTCCGGGTGCTGGCGTGCGCTGAGGATCTGGGCTACCGGCCGAACCGCGCCGCCCGGGCCCTGATCACCGGGCGGACGCACAACATCGGGCTGATCATCGCGGACATCGCGAACCCGTTCTTCCCGCCGCTGATCAAGGCGGCGGAGAGTCAGGCCCGGCACCGCGACTACCACGTCTTCGTGGCCGACACCAACGAGGACCCGACCGCTGAGGAAGAACTGGTCCACGCGCTGGCCAAGCAGGTGGACGGAGTGCTGCTGTGCAGCCCTCGGATGAGCAACAGCCTGATCGAGCAGCTCAGCCGCGAGGTGCCACTGGTCGTGGTGAACCGCCAGGTGACCGGCCTGCCCTGCGTGCTGATGGACGTCGGGCAGGGCGCCCGCTCGGCGATCGAGCACCTGGTCGGCCTGGGGCACCGCAGCATCGCGCTGCTCGGTGGCCCGCGCAGCTCGTGGACCAACCGGGAGATGCGCCGTGCCGCCGGTGCGGCCGCCCGCGCCGCCGGTGCGGAGCTGACCCTGCTCGGCCCCAACGCGCCCACCGAGGTCGGCGGCTCCGCGGTCGCCGAGCAGGTGCGACGCAGCGGCGTGTCGGCGGTGCTCGCCTACAACGACCTGATGGCGATCGGCCTGATCGAAGGGCTGGACGCGCTCGGGGTCCGGGTGCCGCAGGAGGTGAGCGTCGTCGGGGTCGACGACATCACCCTGAGCCGGCTGACCCGACCCAAACTGACGACGGTGGCCACACCCACCGGGGCCGCCGGCCGGACGGCCGTCGACATGCTGCTGCAACAGGACATCGAGTCACCGCGCGGTGCGCGGGGATCCGGTGCCGGCACGGCGCTCGGCGTCCGTCGTACCACCGCACAGGTAATGCTCCAGACCGACCTGGTCATCCGCGACTCGACCGGCCCGGGCCCGTACGCCCGGCCGGCACGTCCCCTGGCCGCACCGCGTGGCCCGGACCCGCATTGCCCTGCGGGCCCGGGCAACCCGACTGCGGCCACCGGTGACGCCGTCGCCTCCTAATGCCGAGGAGTGAGCGCACATGCACCCCGCAACGCCCCCCACCACTGACGCGCCCGTCGGGCGCGCCCACCGTACCCCGCTGCCTCGGCGGGGCCTGCTCCGTGGCCTGCTTGCCGTGACGGTCGCCGCACCACTGATGTTCGGCGCCGCCGCCTGCGGAGACGACAGCGGCGGCGCCGCCGATCCGAACGCCCCGGTCAAGCTCTCCGTCTTCTGGTGGGGCGGCGACGCCCGGGCCAAGCTGACCGAGGACGCGCTGGCCCTCTACACCAAGAAGCACCCGAACGTGACCTTCGAGAAGACCTGGCAGGCCAACCAGGGTTACTTCGACAAGCTGGCCACGCTCACCGCCGGCGGCAACCCGCCGGACCTGTTCCAGATCGACGACAACTACCTCGCCGAGTACGCGGCCCGCAACACCACCCTCGACCTGACCTCGTACCAGAAGTCCGGAAAGCTGGACACCTCCAAGTTCCCCGAGAGCCTCTGGCAGTACGGCGTGGTCGACGGCAAGCTCGCCGGTCTGGCCGCCGGGGAGAACACACAGGGCCTGGTCTACAACAAGACGCTGTTGACCAAGCACAACCTGCCCGAGCCCACCACCGGAATGTCGTGGGAGGAGCACATCGCCTGGGCCGAGCAGGTCACCGCCAAGACCAAGGTGCCCGGCACGCAGGACCCGAGCGCCGACTACAAGGCGTTCTGGGTCTGGCTTCGGCAGCAGGGCAAGGACCTCTACAAGGGCAAGGAGCTGGGCTTCACCGCCGAGGACGTGACCAAGTGGTTCGACCTGTGGAAGGGCGCCCGGGACCGCAAGGCCACCCCGACCGCCGACGTCATCCACGAGGGCAACTCCAGTGACATCACCAAGCAGCTGGTCGTCACCGGCAAGTCGGCGACCTCCTGGGTCTGGGCCAACCAGATGCCGGACCTGAAGAAGAACACCAAGGACGAGTTGGGCGTCATCGCCTACCCCGGTGACCCGAGCGCCCAGTGGGCCCGGGCCTCGATGTACTGGTCGGTGTTCAAGGGCAGCAAGAACAAGGACGTCGCGGTCGACGTGATCAACTTCCTGAACAACGACGTGGAGGCGGTCAAGCTGCTCGGCACCGACCGCGGTCTGCCGTCCAACCAGGACCTGCGCCGCGTGGTCAGCGACGACACCACCGACCCGGCCATGAAGCAGTCCATCGCCGTCGAGGCGGAGCTGACCCAGAAGTTCGGCAAGGCACCGCAGGTGCCGATCAAGGGACACAGCAAGGTGCGATCCGAGCTGATCAAGGCTGCCGAGAACGCGCAGTACGGTCGGGCCACCACCGCCGAGGCCGCCGCCCAGTTCGTCGAGGCGTGCAAGTCCGCCATCGCCTGACGCCGCAAGGCTAGGAGAGGAGAGGTTCGTGGCGTTGACCACGGCGCCCGACCCGACCCGACGCGGCCCCGGATCCGACCGGGCCCACGCTGAGCGGCGTGGGCCCGGACGCTTCCGGCACAGCGAAGGTCTGGCGGGGTACGTCTTCCTGTCGCCGTGGCTCATCGGCCTGATGGGTGTCACGGCAATCCCCATGCTGCTGTCGCTCTACCTGAGCTTCACCAACTACGACATCCTCACCCCCTTCTCCGAGGTGCAGTGGGTGGGGCTGGCCAACTACGAGCGGATGTTCACCGCCGACCCGTCGTACTGGCACGCGGTGCGGGTGACCCTGACCTTCGCGCTGATCGCCGTACCGCTGAAGCTGGCCGCCGCGCTCGGCGTGGCGCTGCTGCTCAACCGCGCCTGGCGCGGCGTCGGGCTGTTCCGCGGGCTGTTCTACCTGCCGTCCCTGCTCGGCGGCAGCGTCGCGCTGGCCATCGTCTGGGTCAACATGTTCAACCGCGACGGCGCGTTCAACTCGCTGCTGAGCCTCTTCGGCATCACCGGCAAACCGTGGGTGAACGACCCGGACTGGGCCCTGGAAACGCTCATGGTGCTGGCCATCTGGCAGTTCGGCGCGCCGATGGTGATCTTCCTGGCCGGGCTCAAGCAGGTGCCCACCGAGCTGTACGAGGCGGCCTCCGTCGACGGGGCCGGCCGGTTCCGCCAGTTCCGCAACGTCACCCTGCCGATGCTCTCCCCGGTCATCTTCTTCAACCTGGTGCTGGAGACCATCAACGGTTTCCAGGGCTTCACCGCCGCGTTCGTGCTCAGCAACGGCACCGGCGGTCCGGTCGACTCCACCCTGATGTACACGCTGAACCTCTACATCACCGGCTTCACCGAACTCGACATGGGCTACGCCTCGGCGATGGCCTGGGTGTTCCTGCTCGCCATCGCGGTGATCACCGCGGTCTTCTTCAGCACCGGACGGTTCTGGGTGCACTACTCCGACGGGGAGGACCGGTGATGGTGACGGTGACCCCGACGGCCGACGCGCCGACCGGAGCAACACCGACCACGCGTCGCCGGCCCGGCGGCCGGCCGGTGCTGCGGCTGCTCATCCTGGTGGTGATCGTCGCGGTGGTGCTCTACCCACTGTTCTGGATGATCGGGACGTCGATGAAGTCCCAGGAGGAGATCGTCAACAACCTCGGGCTGCTGCCCGAGCGGTTCACCCCGGGCAACTACACCGCCGGCTGGTCCAACTTCGACGTCAGCTTCGGCCGGTTCTTCCTGAACAGTGCCATGGTCAGCCTGCTCACCGTCGTCGGCAACGGCCTGTCCTGCCTGCTGGCCGCGTACGCCTTCGCCCGGCTGCGGTTCCGGCTGCGCGGCATGTGGTTCGCCGTCATGATCGGCACGCTGCTGCTGCCCCAGCACGTGCTGATCGTGCCGCAGTACATCCTGTTCCGCACGCTCGGGCTGGTCGGCGGCGAATGGCCCTACCTGCCGCTGCTCATCCCGCAGTTCCTGGCCACCGAGGCGTTCTTCGTCTTCCTCATGGTGCAGTTCATGCGCGGCGTCCCCCGGGAACTGGACGAGGCGGCCCGCATCGACGGCGCCGGCCCGTTCGGCATCTTCCGGCACATCATCCTGCCGCTGAGCCGCCCCGCGCTGGTCACCACGGCGATCTTCTCGTTCATCTGGACCTGGAACGACTTCTTCCGCCAGCTGGTCTTCCTGTCCCAACTGGAGGACTACACGGTCCCGGTCGCGCTGACCCTGTTCATCGACTCGACCAGCCAGAGCGCGGTCGGCCCGATGTTCGCCATGTCGGTGCTGTCGCTGCTGCCGGTCTTCCTGTTCTTCGTCGCGTTCCAGCGGATGCTCGTCGAAGGGATCAACACCAGTGGCATCAAGGGCTGAACCGGCATCACGGGCTGAACCCGCCGACACCGGCGGGCGGCGGGACTGGCGCGACGTCGCCCGTGACGCCGCTGACCTGGCGCTGCTCGGCATCCTGCTGACCCTCGCGGCGGTGCCCCTGCTCACCGCCGCCGCGGCGGTGGGCACGGCCAGTGCGGCGGTGCACGACTGGACGCGTACCGGCAGCTGGCCGTCGGCGCGCACGACCGTGCGCCGGTTCGGCCGCTCGGTGCTGCCCGGTGTGCCGGTCAGCCTGCTCGCGCTCGTCGGCGCCGCGCTGCTCGCCGCCGACCTGGCCGCGCTGGCCACCGGCCGGGTGCCGGGCGGCCCGGTGGCGCTGCTGGTGACGGCGCTGATCGCGGCCGGCCTGGCCGGGTACGCCGGGCTGGTCGTCGTCGAGGTGGGCGGCAACGGGGGCGGGCGGTGGCGGACCTCGGCCCGGTCCGCCGCCCGCGCCTGCCTCGACGCGCCCACCCGCTGGGCCGCGCTCACCGGGGTCGTCGCGCTGGCCGGACTGCTCGCCGTCCTGGTCACCCCGGTCGCGGTGCCGATCCTCGCCGGCTACACCGTGGCCGCCCTGCACGCCGTCACCGTCCGCCGGTCGGTCACGGCCGATCTCACCGTCCGCCGGTCGGTCACGGCCGATCTCACCGTCCGCCGGCCGGTCTCGGTCGCCGTCGTCGGCCGCCGGGAGCTGTCGTGAGTGAGGAGACGGTGCGGCTGGCGGCCGGGGCCACGGAGGTGGCCGAGTACGTGCTCGACCCGGCGCTGGACGCGCGGCACGGGCCCCGACCGTACCTGCACCCGGTACGCACCCTCGGCGGAACGGTGGTCACCGACGCGCTCCCCGCCGACCACGTGTGGCACCTCGGCGCGTCCCTCGCGGTGCAGGACGTCGACGGCAGCAACCTCTGGGGTGGACGCACCTACGTCCGCGACATCGGCTACACCTGGCGGGACGACCACGGCGTCATCGCGCACACCGGCGAGGTCGAACGGTCCCCGGGCCGGTACGTGCACGACCTCCAGTGGCGCGACCGGGCCGGCGGGGTGCTGCTGACCGAGCGGAGGTGGCTCGCCGCGTCCGTGGTCGCGCCGGACGCCTGGCGGCTCGACCTGGAGTCCGTCCTCGTCGCCCCGGACGATCGGGAGGTGCGGTTGGGCAGCCCGGCCACCAACGGCCGGCCGGGCGGGGCCGGCTA
This sequence comes from Micromonospora sp. BQ32, assembly GCF_059358895.1. Taxonomy (NCBI): domain Bacteria; kingdom Bacillati; phylum Actinomycetota; class Actinomycetes; order Micromonosporales; family Micromonosporaceae; genus Micromonospora; species Micromonospora sp. BQ32. The sequence continues at coordinate 552,330 of NZ_JCADBI010000001.1, forward strand.
CGGCGGGTTCTTCTGGCGGGCCGCCGCCGACGGTGAACCGGCGGTGTTCACCGCCGACGCGGCCGGGGAGGAGACGGTCAACGGCAGCGCGGCGCCGTGGCTCGCGCTGACCGGCGCCCGGTCGGGCGGTGGGGCGTACACCCTGGTCTTCACGGGCCTCGGCCGCAACGACCGGTGGTTCGTGCGGACCGGGATGTATCCAGGGGTCTGCGTGGCGTTCGCGTTCGACCGCCCGGCGGTGGTGCCGGCCGGTGGGAGCCGGCATGGCCGGTACCGGGTGTGGGTGGCCGACGGGACCCTCGACCGGGACGGTGTCGGCGCCCTGCTCGCGTCGGTGCCATGAGCACCCCAAGTGGCCTCGGTCAGCGCGCGGACGGCCCCAACCCGCTCTCGTTGATCATGAAGTTATTGCCAGGACACGTCGGGCAGAGTGGCAATAACTTCATGATCAACGCGGCGAGGAGCGGGCGGTGGTGGCGCGGGTCGGTAGGGCGGCGGTTACTCGGACGGCTTTGACGATCGCCGGGATGGAGCCGATCAGCAGCACCAGTCCCCAGATGATCGCGATGATCGCGAAGACCAGCGCCGCCACGTCGTCGACGATGCTGACCAGGATCACCGGCACCAGGTTGTGCAGGAACTCCAGCACGACCGTGCACAGCAGGGTGGTGAGGATCAGCAGGACGAGACCCTTGTTCTGCAGGAAACGCGGCTGGGCCAGCACCAGCATCCCGGCCCACACCAGCTTGAGCAGCAGCACCAGCCCGAGCAGCACCGCCGCCTCGCCGACCGGGAAGAACCCCCACAACGCCAGGTACGCCAGGGTGCCGAACGGGACGGCCAGGAACAGCGACACCATGATGGACAGTTCGACGAACGCGACGACCAGCGCGACCAGCGCGACGATGATCAGGATGATCGAGAAGATCAGGCTGGCGACGCCCTGCACCCGACCCTGGACCCGCTCGGGCAGCAGCAGGCCCAGGCAGAACAGCCCGGTGCTCCAGACCGCCACCGCGTCGATCAACGCCAGGTAGCCGGTGCCCCGACCGGACGGCTCGCTGACCCCGGACACGTCGTCGATCTCCACGTCCAGCGCGCCGGCGCTGTCCGCGAGGGCCGCACCGGCATCGGCGCCGCCGAGCAGCAGCCCGGCACCGAGCTCCACCCCGATCGCCAGGACGATGGCGAGCATGGCCAGCAGCAGGAACGGTTTGCGCAGATCACCCACGGTGGCACCTTCCTCTCAGTCCAGGTCGGGTCAGGAGGTCGCCACGACGACCGTGCAGCCGCCCAGGCCGGGGCAGACCAGGCCCACCTCGGCGGCCTGGTCGACGGCGATCTTCGCCACCGCGCCGGTGCCATCCGCCGCCGGCTCGACCTCGTCGCGGATGGTGAGGTCGGCGTCGCCGGGCGCCGGGGCGACGACCGTGAACCGCGCCGCGCTGCGCAGCACCAGGGTGCGCAGTCCGCCGGGGTCCGCGACCCGCACCACACAGCTGCCGGAGAACGCCAACCGGCCCGTCTCGTCGGCGCAGTCGGCGCTGACCGTCGCCGGATCCACCGCCGAACGCTCGCCACCCAGCGCGCCCAACCGGTCGACGAACCCGTGCCGGGCCCCCGGATCACCCCGGTCGTCGCGGCCCGCGCCGACCGCGACCACGAAGAGCGCCACCAGCAGGACGGCGAGCAGCCCCAGCAGGGCCTTCTGCCGACCACTCATCGCGCCACGGCCTGCGCCACGACCTCGGTGAACCGGATCGTGTCCACCCCGGCGAAGTAGGAGTTCGTGCCCTGCGTCTTGCCGACCACCAGCAGCGTCACCTGGTGGGGGCCCTTGGCGAGCCGGACCGTGCCGACGTCCAGGAACTCCGTCTTCCGCACCGTCGGCGTGAAGCCGAGGAAGGTGCCGCCGACCTGGTTGCCGTCGATGGCGAAGACGGTGTTGGCGTAGTCGAGGGCCGTGGTGCGTACCGCGGCGAAACGCCAGGTGCCGTCGGCCGGGATCTGCACCGTCACGGTGACCTGATCGCCGATCGCCAGCCCCGTGAAGAAGAGCTGCTTGTCCCCGGACCAGGTCACCCCACAGCAGTTGGGCTGCGCGCCCACCGCCGCCTTGCTGTTCTGCGGCGACTTGATCACCGCACCCTCCACCAGGCTCTCCGCCTCGACGGTGACCACCCGCGGCTCGCCGGGGGCCGGCTCGCCGTCGCGGGTCAGCAACACCACCCCCACGGCGACCACCACCAGCACCAACGCCGCCGCGGCGGCGATCCACAACCACGGGGTACGCCGTGGCGGCGCGACCGCCCGCACCTCATAGGTGACCCGGCCGCTGGAGCGGGAACTCTCCTCCGGCGCGGTGTTCGCCGAGTACGCGAACCCGGTCATGTCGTAGCGCCGAGGTGGGGTGCCGGCCGGCACGGCGAGCTTGACCAGGAACGACACCGAGCCCTGGCCGGGTACCACCCGTTGGGGTTCGACGACGGTGAACCACGCCCGCTGGGAGCCGTCACCGGGTGCCACGTCGAACACCACCGTGTCCGGCGCGTTGCCTGGGTTGGAGACGGTGAAGGTCAGCTCGCCGCTGTTGCGCGGGTCGAGGGTGAACTGTTCGGCGGCGGCGACGACCGCCCACTCGGTGGTCATGACGACTCCTCTTCCAGGACGATCTCGACGGTGGCCGAGGCGGGTTTCTCCGCCTCGACGATGCGGGTGATCACGGCGAGCTGGCCGGCGGCGGCGACCGGCACCCGCACCACGACGTGGAAGGCCCGCTCGGCGGGCTCGTCGATGGCGAAGCCCGACATCCCGGTGGCCAACTCCAGGGCTCGGCGCATTCCGTACGGGGTGCCGCGCCAGCGGGCCAGCAGGGCGGCGTTGGCCACCAGGTCGCGCAGCCGACCCACCGGCAGCGGCAGTGGGGCGTCCGGCCGGGGCGAGGCCACCACGTGATCCATCGCCACCCAGCGGGTCAACCGCACGACCAGGCCGTCCGGCGCCCGGTACGGGTCGAACAGCGCCTCCACCTCGGCGAGGACCGCCTCGTCCGGGGCGTGCAGCCCCTCCATCACGTCCAGCAGCGCCCAGAGCACGCTGCCCGGCACGCAGGCCCGCTGGTAGGCGGCGGGCAGCAGCCGTTCAATCGCCGAGCGTCGCATCCTGGCGCACCACCTCGATGTCGTGCTCGCCGGAGCAGAGCAGCCAGGTATCCGGGACGGTCACCACGTCGGCGGTGGCCTGGTTGGCGCTGGGCGTCCAGGTGACGGCGTCGGCGCTGCGGTGCACGCCGCGTTCCCCGCTGGCCAGGATCAACCGCTCCGCCGCGCCGGTGCCGCCGGCCGCCGTGCCGCCGGCCGTCGCGCTGCCGGTCGTCGGGCCGCTCACCGCGATGGCGTCGACCGGCACGAACCGGGTCCGGTCCCGCAACGGCAGCCCGCAGTTGACCGACACCGCCTGCCACTGCGGCTGAGCGGCGAGGGTGTCCAGCCGCAGCACCCCGCCGCTCTGCGTGGCCGCCACCGCCTGCTGACCGGCGAACGCGAGGTCCCGGCAGGTGCCGCCGAGCCACCCGGCCTGCATCGACTGCCACTTCACGTCGGACTCGAACAGCCGGGTGCGGTGGCAGCCCTGGCCGGGCTTCTTCGGGTCCGGTTCGCCCGCGCCGCTCCACAGCAGGGTGGCCGGACCGTCGTACTGCACGGCGAGAACCCGATTGTCCACATTGGCCAGACCGACGTGACTGAAGCTGCCGGGTCGGCCGCCGCTGGTCGACAGGTACACCCCGAAGCTCGCCTGCGCGGCCACCGCCACCCCGGGCGCGCCCCGCTCGGAGACGAACGTGCGGACCGCGTAGAAACCCCGGTCGGCGTCGGACGGGTCGACCAGGATCTGCAACGGCACCGCCCCGGGCAGCAGCGACACCTCGTACAGGCCGGTGTCGGTGGCCACCAGCAGCGCGCCCGCGCCGTCGCGGTCCAGCCAGGCCACGTCGGAGATCCGCGAGTCCAGGTCGGTGAGCAGCGACCACGTCTCGCCCAGGTCGGTGCTCAGGTGCACCCGGGAGCCCCCCGAGGCGCGCAGCGTCACCACGGCCACCGAGCCGGAACGCGCGACGATGCCCGGCCGTACCGGCGCGGGCGCGGGTGCGACCCGCAGCACCGTCTCATCGTCGAAGCGACCGGCCGGTTCCCAACCCGCGCCGCCGTTGCTGGAGCGGAACAACACCGGGCCGCGCCCGGCGTACCAGGTGCGCGGCTGGTACTGGTCCACGGCCAGGGCGCGGACGTCCGCGTCGGGGGCCTCGTCGACGACGAACCGCACCGACTCGACGTAGCGCACCCCCGGCTCGGCGTGCTCCAGCAGCCGGTACACGTTGGACGCCCGCAGCGGCTCACCGAACGGCCAGCCGGTCGGGTTGAGCGCGGTGGGCAGTGGGCTCAACGTCTGATGCAGCCGATCGTGGATGCGGCGACGGACCGCGTCGACGTCCTCCTCGCGGCGGACCACCACCCGGGCCCGCACGGACACCGCCTTGAACCGCGCCCAGGTGGCCCGGGAGCGGATGCCGACCATCCGGCGTTCCTCCAGGTCCGCCTCGACCCGGTGGCGCGCCTCGGGCACCTCGTGCTCGCGCAGCACCGCCACCGGCAGCCGACCGCCCGGTCGGGCCGCCTCCGGCACGTACGGCACCAGCACCACCTCGACCTCACCCGGCCGGGCGAAGCTGTACACCGCCGCGCGGGTGAACGCCCGCGCCCGCGCCACCGCGCCGGAGCTGGTCGCGAGGACCTCGAAGTCGCGGGCGGTGACCGCCCGTTGCTGGGCGAAGAACTCGTACGGGCCGCGCAGCAGCACCGACTCCAGCGTCTCCATCTCCCGGCCGCCGGCCGCCGGGGTGGGGTTGTCCACGCGTACCCCGGTTAGTGGGTCGCGCAGGCTGGTCAGCGTGCCCGCCGCCACGTTGCCGGTGGGTCCGCCACCGGCGCGGTACCAGAGCCGGATCTGCCGCCCGGCCGGTGGCACCGCCGCGACGGTCACCGGCGGCGCGGTGCTCGCCGGTGTGGCCGCGTCGGCGGTGACGTCGCCGTGCGGGGGCGTACCGGCGGGGGGTCGCAGGTCGAGGGCCGGGGCGAAGGTGACCGTGCCCGAGCAGCGGTCGACCAGGTACGCCTTGGCCTGCGGGCCGAGCCCGGCGAAGCTCTCCACCGGCTGCCAGATCTCGAACGTGCGACCGTCGTGCTCGCGGGCCGCCGCGCCCAGCTCGACCGTGCCGGCCGGCACCTCCACCCCGAGCAGCAGGTCCAGCGCCTCGGCGGTGTGCGTCAGCGGCGCGTGCGCCGCGCGCAGCACCTGCCCCGGCTGGCCGGTGCCCACGCCGAGCAGCTCCGCCTCGACCGGTTCGCAGTGGTGCATCCGGACCGTCACCGACGTCTCGTCGGCGGGCAGCAGCGTCGGCTCGGTGGTGACGAACACGACCGGCCGGGGGTCCGCGCCCCGGGCCGCCGCGACCCGCAGCCCGGCCGGTATCCGGACCGCGCCGCGGTCGGTGCCGGTGCGGGTGAACCGGATGTCCGCCCAGGCCGCGGTCGGCGCGTGCCGGGTGACCCCGAGCAGGTTCAGGAACGAGACGTACGCCTTCTCCGGCAACTGGTTCAGCCGGTAGATCATCACCTCGGTGAGGTGCGCGAACGTCTCCACCAGCGCCATGCCGGGGTCGTGCGCCGACAGGTCGGTCCACGCCGGGCAGGACTGCCGGATCCGTTCCCGGGCCTCGGTGACCAGGTCGAGGAACCCGCGATCGTCCAGGTGCGGCACGGGCAGCGTCATGACGGACCTCCCTGGGCGGTTTCGTCGACCGGGAGCAGATCCACGGAGAAGACCAGTTGCCCGGGTGTCAGGCTGGCCCGCACCCGGTAGTCCAACCGGATCACCAACCGCCACGCGTCGTCCGGGTCCGGCCCGGCGTCCACGTCGATCACCTCGACCCGGGGCTCCCACCGGGCGATGGCCTGCCGGACGTAGTGGATGGCCAGACCGGCCGTGGTGTCGTCGTTGGGCGCGAAGACCAACCGGTGCAGCCGGGAGCCGTACCCGGGTCGCATCAGCCGCTCGCCCGGCGTGGTCGACAGGAGCAGGAACAGCGCCTGCCGTACGCTCTCGTCACCCTCGGTCATCGCCAGGCCGCCGGCTGCGGTGAGCGCCAACCCGCCGCTACGGCCGGCGTCGAAGCCGGCGCCGACGAAGCGGAACGCCCTCATCGGTCCGCCCCCAGGAACTGCTGGCGGGGGTCGCGCACCGTGTGCTTGACCAGGCCCGGCGGTGTGCCGTTGGTGAACCCCTCCAGGTGCGACAGCACCACCCGGTGCCCGTCGACGCGGACCCAGTCGCTGTAGCCGACCCGGACGGTCAGCGTCGTCGTGCACGGCTTGATGGTCGGGCCGTAGTTCGGGCAGGCGATGATTGTGCGTCCCTGCGGGTCGTCGTCGACGAGCACGGGCACACCGGTGACGGTCACCCACTGCCGCGAGGGTCGGTTCTCGACCCGGCCGTCGTGATCGCAGGTGATCACGGAGTCACGGTGGATCCAGCGCATCAGCCGCCTCCTTGGTGGTGGGCGCGGGCGAGCGAACGAGCCTGCTCCGCCGCGGTGGTCGGGTCCTCGGTCGAGGCGGCGTGCAGGAAGTCCACGCTGCGGGCGCGCACCACCATGGCCCGGCCGGGTGCGGAGATCACCAGGTCGGACGCCGCGTGCAGGGTGGCCAGGTCGGGGGTCAACTCCAGGAAGCTGCCGCCCTCGGTGGCCAGCCGCAGGCTGCGCCGCACGTCGTCGACGACGATCGACTGCCCGCCGGCGGTGCGCATCGTCCAGCGGCGGGCCTTCCCGTCGTCGATGCCCGCGTCGTACGGCTCGACGGCGCCGAACAGCGAACCGAGCACGATGCCCGAGGCCGGCTCGCCGCCGGGCAGCACCACCAGCACGGTGTCGCCCGGATCGGGGAGCGCCACCAGGCCCTTGCCCGGCCCCGCCCCGGGGCAGAGCACGGCGAGCCAGCCGGCGTCCAGGTCCCCGTACGCCGGCAGGGTCAACCGGACCCGGCCCAGCCCGTCCGGGTCGGCGACGTCGGTGACGGTGCCGAGGGTGACCACCGCGCCGCCGGTCGGGGTGGCCGGGGTGGACGGCGGCACGGTGGAGAAACGGGTCAGGTGCCCGTCGCCGTCCACGGTGTGCACCACCTCGGTCAGCACGTACGCCCCGGCGACCGGGTCCGGCACCCCACCGAGGTCGACGCGCCGGCCGGGCCGCAGCGCCGGATCGCCCTCGGCCACTCCCTCGGCCGTGACCAGCGCCGCCGCCCGGGTGTCCAGGCGGGCCTGGGCCAGCGCCGCCAACTCGTCGTCGCTGCGGCCGGGCTGGTCCACGGCGGTGCGAACGCCGCCGGCACCCACGTCGGCCGGGTCCGGGCGGTCGTCGGCGGGTCGACCGCAGCGCGCCTCGTCGGCCTGCTGGCTGATCACCTCGGCCCGCTGCGGGTGCCAGCCCAGGGCCGCGCTGGCACCGCTGGCCTGGTCGGTGTTGGTGGACAGCCGCAGGGTGTGCACCCCCGCGCCGAGCGTCAACGCGACCGGCTCCCCGTAGCCGGCGAGGGTGATCAGCCGGACGCCGTCGCCGTCCGCGGCCAGGTGCAGCCCGGCCCGGCCGGCCACCTCACGCAGCAGCTCCAGGTCGCTGTGCCGGTGCTGGAGCAGCCGCTCCAACCGAGGGCCGTCGACCTCGGCGGTCACCGCCAGCCCCACCGCGCCGCACAGCTCCCGGGCCAGCTCGACGGCGGTCACCGAGGTGAAGACCCGCAACCCCTGCCGCTTGCGCAGCCGGTGCAGCGGGTCGTACGCCCGCAGCCGCAGCACCGCCGCCCCGTCGGCGGCGTACTCCACCTCCACGCAGGTGACCTCGCCGGTGAACAGCGCGTCCGCGTGATCGGTGAGCCGCACGTCGAGCGTCGCGCCGGGACGTACCGCCGGGTCGAACGCGCCGGTCCCGGCAGTGGTGGCCAGCACCAGTTCGGCCTGGGTGGGCTGGTCGAGGCGGGCCGCCACCCGCAGCGAGCGGACCCGCTGACGAGCCGCGCCGACCAGCTCGACGCCGTCGAGGAGGACGATCAACGCCCGGGGCGCAATGCTGGTCACGGCGTACCCCCGGGGTTGCCGGCCCCGCTCGCAGGCGCGCCGGTCGGGCCGGTGGCCGCGTTCCACGGCGCGCCGGCGATCGAGGCGCCCACCGCGCTGGCCACCGCCCGCGCCAGCCCGGTCACCGAGCCACCGACGGTCGGCCCGCCGCCGGTGCCGGCGACCGGTGGGACGGCGAGGGTGGTGCCGGCCGGCACGGCGAGGGGATCGGTGATCCGGTTGTGTTCGGCCAGCAGCCGCCAGCGCAGCGGCGAGCCGAGCGCGTCGTTGGCCAGCAGGTCGAAACGCACACCGGAGCGACCCGGCTCGGCCGCGCCGTCACCGGCGGCGATCACCGCGCTGCCCGGCGCGGCGGTCGGGGTGCTCGCGGCGGCCAACTCCTCGGCGAAGCCGGCCTCGGCCTGATCGGCCGTCTCGGCCGCGCGGACCAGCTTCAGCCGCAGCCAGGACCGTCGCGGCGACCCGGTGCCGGTGAACGCGTCGAAACGTTCCGCCACCGCGATGATCACACCGGGCACGTTCCAGGTCTTGCCCCACACCAACCGGACCAGCGGCGGTCGCAGCCAACCATGCTCGGCGGTGGAGTTCTCCGCCAGCATCCACAGCGGACGGGTGAGCACCCGGACGTCGGCCGGACGCAGTTGCGCCTCCACGAAGTCGACGTCGAAGAGCAGGTCGAGCACCAGCTCGGTACGTCCGCCGCCGGTGAAGACCAGCGGGTCGTCGGCCAGCCCGGACCCGGTGAGCTGCCCGCCGCCGGCACCCCGTTGGCGTACGCCGGCGAGCCGGGTCACCTGCACGGTCTCCGGGTTGAGCAGGCAGTCCACCCGAACGCCTGAGGAATCGATGAGGAAGGCGACCCGTTCCATCAGTCACCCGCCTGTTCCCGGTCGAGCCGGGTCAGCTGGGCGGCGTCCAGCGCCGCGCCGGCCACCGCCCACAGCGCGGTGTCGTCGGGCAGCGCCGGCCACGGGTCGAGCGCCGTCGTGTCAGGCGGGAACAGTCCGCTCTCCGGCCCCCACCCGCCGCCCGGATCGCGGTGCGCCGAGCCGCCCCAGGCGACACCCGCGGTCCTGGTGGCCGGACCGTTCCGATTTCCGGTGCCTGGTCCGAATCGCTCGCCAACCCGCTGCCCCGACCGTGCCCGATCGTCCGGAAGGGCCAGCCACCGGCCGCCCCCAGTAGCCCCCACCCCGCCGCCAGTAACCGCCACCCCGCCGCCAGTAACCCCCACGCCGCCGGCCGCCGCCTGGTCCGGCCTCACCCCACCGACGTCGGCGGAGTCAGTCGTGGACCTTGGAAGGTAAGCGCCCCTGGAGGGGCCGAGATCTTCCAAGATCTCAGTGAGGGCGGTGTGGATTGGGGGACGGGGTGGTTGCCCGAAAAGGGGCAGCCGGTTCGTGTCGGCGGTCGGGGCGTCGTCCCGCGCTGGTCCCGTCGCCGCGACCCGTCGGAATGGCGGGCGCAGACGCCAACCGTCCAGCAGCCCGACCGGCGGACGTCGGTCCCCATCGGAGGCGATTGGTACCGCGGCGGTCATCGCGACCGTGGCGGCGTCGCTGCTGGCCCGTTGGCTGGCACCGCTGATGCCGGGGCTGCCGGACCGGTCAGCTGCGCTCGCTGTGTGCGCCGACCTCCCGGTTCCGCCCGTCGCGGGCGACCCGTCCGGCCCTCCACCCCCGGCCACCACCTCGGACCCGTCGACGCCGTACAGCGCGCCCGCCGTCGCGTCGCTGCCCACCGTGCCGGGCGTGGCGGACGCCGGGCGGCCGCGCCCGTCGGGGTGCGCGGCAATCTCAGGGCCGCTCATGCTGGTGGCGCGGCCGGGCCCACTGCCCGTGCCGGGGCCACTGCCTATGCCGGGGCCACTACCCGTGCCGGGGGCACGACGACCCACGGTGCCGGGGGCGCGACCCACGGTGCCGGGGGCGCGACCCACGGTGCCGGGGGCGCGACCCACGGTGCCGGGGGCGCGACCCACGGTGCCGGGGGCGCGACCCACGGTGCCGGGGGCGCGACCCACGGTGCCGGGGGCGCGACCCACGGTGCCGGGGGCGCGACGACCCCCCGAGTCGGCGGGGAACCCGGCTCCCTCCCCGACGGGCCGAGTTGGTCGGGTCACTGCGGCCCACCGGTCCGGACCGTCCGGTTCGAGCCGATCGCCGAAGCCGGGCCCGCCGGCGGGGGCATCGCGCCCCTCCGTCGGTTCCGCAGCGGGCGGGTCGAGGTCCAGGTCGTGCAGCAGACCGGGCGCGTGGGCGGCGACCAGGTCCAGCCAGTGCTGCGGAGGCTCCCCGAAGCGGCGCGGTGTCGCCGCGGGGGTCTCCGACGGCGGCTGCGGCGGAAGGTGTCCGGCGGGCTCGACCCGCCCGGCGAGGCGCTGCACCGCCCCGGCCGCCGAGCGCAGCCGGCCGGCCAGCCAGCTACGCGGGCGTCGGCGCGGTGGCACCGCCGGTCTCCAGCTCCAGGCCCTCGTAGCGCAGGGTCAGCGAGGCGATGGCGATCTCATGGCTGAGAGTGTTGAGGTGCGCGCCGCGCCACCGGGTCGGCCAGGCGTCGATCAGGTTCCAGCGCAGCACCTCGGCGGTGCCGACCGAGTCGAGCAGCACCACGGAGACGTTGCGGCGGTTGAGGGTGCCCTGGGCGGTGGCGTTCACCCAGTCCCACAGCTCGCGGGAGGCGGTGAGGCCGAAGTGCAGCGTCACCGGCTCGTACTCGGCCTGACCGGGCACCATCCGCATTCGACCCAGGCCGTGCTCCCGGTACGGCTGCCCGGGGATGTTCACCTCCAACCCGGTCATCTCGGTGAAGTGGCCGTTGGTGACGCCGTTGATGAGCAGCCGGAAGTTGTACGCCCGGTACGGGTCGACCGGGGCCCCGGGTTGCGGGGTGGCGGTGGTGGGCATGTCAGCCTCCGATCGTCTCGGTCTCGGTGCCGCCGGCCCACTGGCTCAGCTTGAACACCACGAATTCGGCGGGCTTGACGACCGCGATGCCGATGTGGGCGATCACCATGCCCGCGTCGCGGACGTCCGGCGGGTTGGTCTCCTCGTCGCACTTGACGAAGAACGCCTCCTCGGGGCTGCGTCCCAGCAGCGCGCCGTCGCGCCACACCCGGGTGAGGAACGCCCCGATGTCGCGCCGGATCGAGCGCCAGAGGGTGAAGTCGTTGGGCTCGAACACCATCCACCGGGTGCCGTTGGCGATGGCCTGCTCGATGGCGATGCTGAGGCGTCGCACGTTGAGGTAGCGCCACTCGCTGGCCTCGGCGGCGAGCGTACGGGCGCCCCAGACACGGATGCCCTCGCCGGCGAAGTAGCGGATCACGTTGACGCCCTTGGGGTTGAGCACGTCGTGTTCCGGTCGGGTGACCAGGTAGCCCAGGTCGACGGCGCCACGCACGGGTTCGTTGGCCGGAGCCTTGTGCACCCCGCGCAGGGCGTCGGTGCGGGCCCAGATGCCGGCCAGGTGCCCGCTCGGTGGGGTGAGCTCCAACTCGCCGCTGATCGGGTCGCGTACCCGTAGCCAGGGGTAGTAGAACGCGCCGAACTCGGACTGCCGCGGCCGGTAGGCGGCCCCCTCGTGCCCGCCGGAGCCGCCCGGTTGCGCCGCGCCGCCACCGGCACCGCCGGCCGCCCCGCCACCGGCACCGCCGGCCGCCCCGCCGCCGGCACCCTCGGCGGGCTTGGGGGGTTTGCCGGAGGACGGCGTGGCGACCCGGGTCAACGCGGAGATGTCGTCGATGTCCGGTGCCGGGTCACAGATCGCGACCATGGTGCGGGTGCGCTCGGCCATGCTGAGCAGCGCCTCGTGGGACACCACGTCGTGGAAGCCGGGCGCGGCGATGATGGAGATCTCGTCGACGGCCTCCAGCAGTTGCAGGCCGCCGCGCCGCTGCCCGGTTCCGGTGATCGCGCCACCCTCGCCGACGTTGACCACCCAGCAGCGGGCGCCCCCGTTGTCGAGGAAGCCGAAGACCGCCCGGGCCAGCGGGGTGCTCTCCACCCGCTCCCCATCGGCAAAGAGTCGCAGGAACTCCGTCCAGTTGTTGACCGGCACCGCCTTGCCCAGATGGGCGGAGCGGTCCGGGGCGACGCCGACGAAGGCGGCGATGCTGGTGCTCGCCGGCCCGATCGGTCGGGCGCCGCTGGGGACCTCCTCGACATAGATGCCGGGGGAGAAGTAACTGGGCATCGGTCCTCCTGTGCGGGTGGGTGTCAGTGGGTCGGTGGCGCGCAGACGATGACGATGTCGTCCTCGGCCGGATCGACGTCGGCGGTGAGGACGAGCCCGCGTCCGGTCAGCCGCAGCCGGACCGGGCTCGGGTGCTCGGGGTCGTGCGGGACGCCGACGATCAGGAACCGGCCTTCGGTGTCGGTGCGGGTGGCGGACCCGGTGCCGGGCAGCTCGACCCGCATCGCGGCCAGTGGCTGCTCCTGGGGGCCGACCACCCGCCCACTGAGGCTGCGCACGTCGAGTTGCCGCAGCCGCAGCGGTTGCAGCACCGGCGGCGCGGCCGGAGTCGGGTGGTCCACCTGCGCCGCCACGTCGATCAGCAGGGCCGGTCGGGGTGGCGTGCCGAACGCCGTCCACAGCGTCGCGTCGCCGGCCTCCAACACGACCGGGTAACTGCCGTCGCTGGTCGCGGCGGTGAGCACCCGGTCCAGCCGGGGCAGGCCGGCCGGCCCGGTCACGCAGAGCAGGTGGCGGACCGTGAACCGGTACGGTTCGCGGACCGCGCCGCTGGAGCGGGTCTGCCGGGCCGGGCGCAGCTCCATCGGCCAGAGGGTGAGCCCGTCGGCGTCGTCGCACGCGCGGGGCGGGCCGACCGGGACGGTTTCCCCCGCCGCGCTGGTCACCCAGGCAACCAGCTCGGCGGTGGCGGTCTCGATCGGCCCGCGCCCGTGGGTGCTCATCGCGGCGGCGTGCCCTGGATCCGGTACGCGATGGCCTCGTTCCACACGTGCGGGTAGACGCCGATCTCGAAGTACCGGGTGAAGCGGTTGATCGGCGCGTTGGTGTGGTCGTGGTAGAGCAGCCACACCGGCGCGATGGTGAACAGGACGTAGTTGGCCAGCACCAGCGGGATGTAGAGCGGCCCGAGCAGGCGACCCTGGAAGATGTGCACGTCCTCGTGGCGTTGGATGCCCGAGCTGGAGCCGGCGCAGACGGTGCCGATGGTGGTGGCGTACCGGGGCGAGACCCCCTCGACCACGCTGACCCGGCCGCTGCCCAGCGACGTGGGCCGGTCCAGTGAGTGCCCGAAGATCAGGTGCACGGTCAGGTAGATGGCGCCGACGACCGTGTTGAGCAGACTCCAGGTGTGGTCGACGACGAAGAGGAAGATGCCGCGGGCGTCCGAGGCGTACACCCCGGCCGAGGCGACCGACCAGCCGAAGACCGCGCCGAACACCAGGCCCACGACGGCGCCGATCAGCAGCCCGATCGGGCCACCGGCGAGGAAGCCGAGCAGGGCGCCGAAGCCGACCTGGATGGCTGCGCTGAGAATTCCGAAGACCATGACGACACCCCTCAGACCCAGGAGCGGAAGACTCGGGGCTCACGACCGCTCGCGACCTGGGTCGGCGTCGCCTGTCGGTTGCCGGGCGGGAACTGGTTGACGCCGAGCGCGGCGGAGAAGATGACCAGCGCGTTGAAGAACGCGATGACCCACTTCTCGCCGCCGGCGTCGTCGGCGAACGCCGCTGTCACGTAGGACAGCAGCAGCGCGATGGCGATGGCGATCCACTTGCGGAGCTTGTCGCCGCTCGGGCCGATCAGCCCGCCGATGACGTTGGTGGCCAGCAGGGTCGCGGCGCTCGCGCCGGCGATGGTCCCCAGGGCTGCCCAGGTGAAGAGATCGTTCATGACGATCCCCCTTCTGCGATGGTGCGACCGGGATGTGGTGGTGGTGAGGTCCGGTGCCCCCTGCGGGGAGCACCGGGGCCGGTCGCCGTCGTTTCGGGGGCGGCCGGGGCCGGGCGTGGCCGGCTGAGCCGGCCACCAGGTGGATCAGCCGGGCCCCGGGGCGCCGGCGGGCGGGCCCGGCGGCGGGGTCGGACCGGGCGCAGCCGGCGCCGCGGGTTGGCGACGGCGCATCAGGAATACGCCCACCGTGGCGAGCAGCAGCAGCAGGAGGAGGAGACCGCCGACGGCCAGCAGCCAGGGGAATCCGCCGTCGTCGTCGCCGGCGGCGACCGGCGAGGTGGACGGTCGAGGTGGCGCCTCGGCCACTGCCCGCAACTCGGCCGGCTTCTCCTGGTTGGGGTCGACCTTCCAACTGACCGAACGGCCGTTGACGGTGCCATTGCTGTCGATCACCCGGCCGGGAAATGTCACCGAGATCTCGAACGACATGAGCTTGAGGAACGCCTGTTGGTTTTGCGGATTCTGCTCCGCAACCTTTCCGCCATATTTCTTCGGATCGAGCGGCAGGGTGAAGCGGTACAGGTCGCCGTCCCTGACCAGTTTCACGCTCTCGGTGTCGAAACCGGCCAGCGGCGCCTTGCGGTAACTGATCTGGGAGCCGAGCAGTTTGTCGTCCTCGTACCCGGTCTCTTCTCCGGCCGGCAGCGCGGGGATGTTCTGTCGCAGCTCCGCGAAGGCGACCGGGAGGTTCTTGTTACGTACGCTCAGCAGGGACTTCTGGGCTGTCAGCAGCAACTGCCCGTCGACCGTGTCGTCGGCGTTGACGGTCAAGCCCATGTTGAGTTGCATGCAGCCGCTGAGCGCGGCGAGAAGGAGTAGGCACACCGCGACGCGGAGGGCCCTACCGCGGTTGACTCTCCTGTTCATGGGCTCAGTGTGTGTGATCGCTTTCATCATCAGCAGTCAGCGATCGGTCACAACGAAGTCGCCGATTGTACCGGCGCACTGTCGCCTTTGATTAGCCCCAATGGCGACCCGAATGACTATTCTGGAGCTTTGGGGCGACGACGGTTCCTCGTCGCCGTAGGCTGGTCGGATGAGAATTGTCGCGTGCGTCCTGCTGGTGGATCCCGACGGACGGTTGCTGCTGCAACTGCGCGACGGTGACGCGACGCACCACCCGAACGTGTGGGGGCTGCCCGGCGGCCACGGCGAGCCGGGGGAGACGCCGGAGCAGACCGCCGAACGGGAGTTGTGGGAGGAGACCGGCCTGCGGGCCGACGGGCCACTACACCCGGTCGCCGTGCAACGGTTGCCCGAGCTGGATCGGGTGAAGCACTACTTCCTCGGCAGCACCCGGGCCCGGCAGGAGGACGTGGTGCTCGGTGAGGGCGCGGCGATGCTCTTCGTCCCCGGTGCCGAGGTGCTCGACGGTCGTCCCTGGACGCCGGGCACCGTGGAGGTGTTGACCGAGTTCCTCGCCTCGGCGGAGTTCACCGCCCTGGCCGCCGGTCGGGCCGCCGCCGGGCCGCCTCAGCCGGCCGGCGGTCGCCAGTCCGCGTAGCGGGCCATGCTGCGCAGGGCGACCCGGCCCGGGGTGAGCCGCAACGCGGTGTCCCGCATCCCGACGGCGACCGGATGGCGCAGCTGCTGTCCGAATCGGCCGGCGGTGAAGGAGGCCCGGGCAACGGCCTGACTACGCGGTCGACGCTGCTCGTCGTACGCGGCCAGGGCGGCCGGCAACCCCTCGGTGCCGCCGGCGCAGACCGCGCCGAGCACCACCGCGTCCTCGATGGCCTGCCCGGCGCCCTGCCCGAGGTTGGGTGTCATCGCGTGGGCCGCGTCGCCGAGCAGCGCCACCCGTCCCCGCACGTACGAGGGCAGCGGCTCGGCCAGATAGTGGATGTCGTTGCGCAGCACGACCTCGGGTGCGGTTGCCGCCAGAAGCGCCGGGATGGGGTCGTGCCAGTCGCCGAAGCGCTCCCGCACGGCCGCCAGCTCGTCGGGGGCGTGGCCGCCGGGTGGGGCGTTCAGCGCCGCGTACCAGTAGAGCTGGCCGTCGCCGATCGGCACCATGCCGAACTCGGCGCCCGGTCCCCAGCTGATGGCGGCCGGGACCGGGTCCGGAAACGCGATGGCCGCTCGCCACGTCGTCGATCCGGCGTAGACCGGGCCGGGGTGTTGCGGCCAGAGCTGGGCGCGGACCCGGCTGCGCAGGCCGTCGGCGCCGACCACCAGATCGGCGGTGAGGGTGTGCGCGCCGTCGGGCCCCCGATAGCGCACCTCGGCACGGTCCGGGCCGGAGTCGACGTGCTCCACCGTGGCGTTGGTGTGCAGGGACGAGGGAGGCAGCGCCTCGCGCAGCGTGCGATGCAGTGTGGCCCGGTGCACGCCGAGCGCCGTGGTGCCCAACTGCCGGATCATCTCCGAGGCGTCCACCCGGGACAGCCACCGCCCGTGCCGGTTGCGGATACCGCCGGGCGCCCCGCCGTGTCCACCCCGGCGCAGGGCCGGGCCGACGCCGAGGGCGTCCAGCGCGCGCACCGCGTTGGCCATCAGGCTCAGGCCGGCGCCGACCTCGCGGAGCTCCGGGGCGCGCTCCAGCACGGTGACCCGCCACCCGTGCCGGTGCAGGGCGAGCGCCGCGCTCAACCCGCCGATGCCGGCGCCGACCACCACCGCGTGTGCGTCGTCCATGTCGATCCTCCTTCTACACCTGTAGAAGGAGGATACTGCCTGCGGACCACCGGAAGGGAGGACTGCCATGACGGCGCGGGCGAACCGGATCGCGACACTGACCGACGCGGCCATCGAACTGATCGCCGACGGTGGCATGCGAGCCCTGACCCACCGGGCGGTCGACGGCCGCGCCGGAATGCCGCCGGGCACCACCTCCGCGTACCTACGGACCCGCCAAGCGCTGATCGAGGCGGTGGTGGGACGGCTCGCCGAACGGGACCTGGCCGACCTGGCCGCGTACGACCTGCCGACCGGCCCGCCACCCCCGACGCCCGCCCCCCGGCTCGGCAGCGGCGACCTCGACGCGCTCGCCGCCGGCGTCGCCGAGGTGCTCGACCGCTGGTTGAGCGCCGGACGCAGCCGGAGCCTCGCCCGCTACGCGTGCCTGCTGGAGGCGGTGCACCGGCCCGAGCTGCGCGGCATTCTTCAGCACGGCACCGGCCTGCGGGTGCAGGCCCGGGACCTGCTGACCCGGGCCGGGGCCACCGACCCCGACCGGCAGGGCGACCAGTTCGTCGCGTTCGTGGACGGGCTGCTCTTCGACCGCCTGGCCGGCGGGGGCGCGCTCAGCGCCCCGCAGCCCGGTACCGCGGCCAGCCGCGACGACCTGAGCGCCGCCGTCCGTACGCTGCTACGCGCCCTCACCGGCAGCTGACCCGACCGGCGCGCCCGTCGGCGAGCAGCTCGCCGGGCCGGGCCCGGCCCGGACGCGGGCGGCGTGGTGGTGCCCCGTCGCGAGCTGGTGGTGTCTGTCGTGACCTGACGGTGCCGTGGCGTGCGGTGCGGCGCCGGGGTTGGTGGCGTGCCGCCGTGAGCTGGTGGCGGGTGTGGTGAGCTGACGGTTGGTGTCGGAACGGGCGCGGGGGGCCGGCTGGCGTGGGTGGGAGAGGTTGGGCGATGGTGCGGTTCACCGGCCTGCGGACGGCCGGCGGGCGGCTGCGGCACGGCTGGCGGCCGGTGCTGGAGGCGACGCTCGCGGCGACCGTGGCCTGGCTGCTGGCCACCCGGTTGCTCGGGCACCCGCAGCCCTTCTTCGCGCCGGCCGCCGCGCTGATCGTCCTCGGTCAGGCCCGTGGGCAGCGCATCCGCCGAGCCGTCGAGGTCGTCCTCGGAGTCGCCGCCGGGGTGCTCGTCGCGGACCTGGTGGTGCAGGCGCTCGGCCCGGGCAGCACCTGGACGGTCTTCACCGTCATCCTGCTCACCGTCCTCCTCGCGGTGGCCTTCGGCGCCACCGGCGTGACGTTGGTGCAGGCGGCGGTCTCCGCGCTCTACCTGGTGGTGGTCGCACCGCCGGACGGGTCGTTGGTGCCGTTCCGCTTCGTCGACGCGCTGATCGGCGGCGCGGTCGCGCTCGCGGCGAGCCTGCTGATCGACGCCCGGCATCCGCTGGCCCCGCTGGTCGTCGAGGTGCGGCGGACCTTCGACGAGTTGGCCGGGCTGCTGGGCGGGATCGCCGCCGCGCTCGACCACCGTGACGAGCCGGCGGCGGTGGCCGCGCTGAGGCAGGCGCGGGGGATGGACGCCCGGGTGGACGGGCTGCGCGACGGAGTGCTGGCCGCCGGTGAGGCGCTGCGGCTCAACGTCCGTCGACGTCAGCACATCGGTCGGCTGCGCTCGGTGGACGAGTCGATCCGGCAGATCGACTACGCCGTCCGCAACGTCCGGGTGCTGGCCCGTGCCGGGGTGACCCTCAGTCGGCTGCACACCCCGGTCCCGGCCGAGCTGGGCGCCGCCCTGCGGTTGCTGGCCGAGGCGGTCCGTGCGGCCGGTGCCGCCCTCGCCGCCGACCTGAACGGGCAGGAGGAGACCGCCGACCGGCACGCCGCCCGGGCCGACGAGTCGGCGTTGGCCGCGGTGCACACCGCCGGGCAGCTCTTCGGTCCCGCGCAGACCCTTCCCCTGGCGATGATCATCGGTCAGGTCCGGGCTACCGCCATCGACCTGCTGCGCGGCGTCAATCCGGAGGACGACGCGGCCGTCCTCGCCCGCGTCGACGACGCCCTCGGCCTCCCCCCGGTCTGACACCCACAGTGATCAGGGATGGGCCCCTGCCCGTGGGGGATGGCCGGTGAGCCAGGTGGTGGCGGAGTCGCGGATCGAGGTGGGGATGTCGTGGCCGCCGGGGAATTCCTGGTAGGTCGCGTCGTAGCCGAGGTCGTGCAGGCGGGGGACGAGGCGGCGGCTGCACACGTCGATGGGCAGCACCCGGTCGTCGACGCCGTGTGAGATGAAGATCCGTGGCCGGCCGTGGGTGACCGGTGGCGCGGCGAAGCCGGGGGAGAAGGCCAGCACCGCGTCGAACAGATCCCCGTTGGTCAGGCCCAGCGACAATGCGTACGAGGCGCCGTCGGAGAAGCCGCCAATCGTCACGTCGGACACCGGGTAGCTGTCGAAGACGGTCGCCAGCAGCGCGTCGATCCGCCCCACGTCCGCCCCGAAGCCGCCGGCGATCAGGTCCCAACTGGCCGCCGACGAATCCGGGGCGACCAGCAGCAGGTGCTGCGCGTCCGCGACCGGCAACAGCAGGTCCAGTCCCTGCCGCGCTGAGCCGCCCGCCCCGTGCAGGAGCAGCACCAACCGGTACGCCGAACCGTCGGGCGCCGGCTCCGGGGCGTACCCCAGGGCCAGTTGCTTCCCGTCGGGGCCGGTCATCGGCACGAGCCCGGTGTGGCCCGGTGCCACCGGCGGGTGGTGGCGGACGGTCAACCGGCCGTCCCGAGGGCTCGGCGCCGGGTCCCAGTGTGACGGCGCGGAGTCGGACACGGGTCGGCGCTCCTCGTGGTGGACGAAAGGTCCGACCCGGTTACCCGGCCCGTGCGGGGTTAACCGTTCAGCGTTCACCTGGTCGTCGACTCAGGCGCTGGCGCGTGCCACCAGGGCGGACGGGAAGAGGGTCACCGGAGCCGCCGGGCGCCCGTCCAGCAGAGCGGTGGCCGCGGCGACGGCGATCCGGCTTACCGGATGACTCGCCGTCGTCAGGGCCGGGGCGGTCATCCCGGCCAACGGAATGTCGTCGAAGCCGGCCACCGCGACGTCGCCGGGCACCCGGGCGCCGGCGTCCCGCAGGCCCGCGATCACCCCGAGCGCGGTGTCGTCGCTGATCGCGTAGATCGCGTCGATGTCCGGCCAGCGGCGCAGCGCCTCGCCGGCCGCCGTCCGGCCGCGCGCCGCCCTGAAGTCCCCGGGCAGGATCCGCTCCGGTAGGCCGGCCTCGGCCATGAGCCGGCGGTACGTCTGCACGGGGCGTTGCGCGCAGGGCAGCCACCGAGGGCCGGTCACCATGGCGATCCGGCGGCGACCCGAGGCGTACAGATGGCGCAGCACCGCTTCGGAGCCGGCGGCGTTGTCGACGTCGAACGACGGCACGGTCGCCGAACCGACACCGATCGAGACCACCCGACCGCGTAGCGACCGTGGCACCGCCTCCAGCAGATCCTCCGTGGTGTTGACCAGGATCACCCCGCACACGCTGCGATCCCCGTCGAGTTGGTCGAAACGGCGGGGGTCGCCGAACGGCAGCCAGTACAGCGCCACCCCGACACCGGCGGGCGTGCAGACCCGGGCCGCCGAGCCGACCACCTGGTGCACGTACGGGTCGTCCAGCACCGCGGCGCTGGTCCCCTGAACGGCCACGACCAGGCGTACGCCGCCGCCGCGGACCAGCGCCCGGGCGGCCGGGTTGGGCACGTAGCCGAGCTGGTCGACGGCTGCCGTGACCTGTTGCCGGGCGGCTGGCGAGGCGAACCCCGTGCCGGCGATCACCCGCGACGCCGTGGACCGGGACACCCCGGCGACCCGGGCCACGTCCTCGAGGGTGGCCGGTCGGTGTGCCGCTGTCGTCATCGTCGCCTCCTGCGGCGGCCCGTCCGGTCGGGCCAACGCCTGCTCACATCATGCCCCGGCCGGACCAGCAGCGGTAAGGGGCGGTCCCCGGTTGTGGTGGTAGCGCTCTCAGGTGTGCGATCGTGCCAGGAGATCACCCCGAGAAAGAGGACACACCCTCGTGAGCGCCCCCACCAGTCGACCCGTCGCCCCGGACACCGCATCGCCGACCCTGCGGACGGTGCGGCTCGCCCGCAACGGCGTCGCTGTCACCTTCACCCTCAACGGGCTGGCCGTCGGCAGTTGGTTCGCCCGCGTCCCGGCGGTCCGTGAGGCGTTGGACCTCTCCGCCGGTCGACTCGGGTTGCTGCTGCTGGCGATGAGCATCGGCGCGCTGCTCGCCATGCCCACCTCCGGCCTGCTCGCCCAGCGATTCGGCGCGGCCCGCACCGTCACGATGGCCACCGTGCTGGTCGCGGTCGGCCTGACCGTGGCGGGGCTGGGCGCCACCATGACCGGGTCGTTCGCCATCGTCGCCCTGGGGTTGGTCGCCCTCGGCTACGGCTCCGGCGCCTGTGACGTGGCGATGAACGTCGAGGGCGCTGCGGTCGAACGGCGGCTGGGCCGGACGATCATGCCCCGTTTCCACGCCGGGTGGAGCCTCGGTTCGGTGGCCGGCGCGGCGCTCGGCGCCGGGGCGGCCCGGTTCGACGTGTCGGTCGGCGCGCACCTCGTCGCGGTGGCGGTGGTCGTGTTGGCCGGCACCGCGCTCGCCGCCCGGACGTTCCTGCCCGTGGGTAGCGATCACACGGGCAACCCGGCGGACGCCACCCCGGCCGCCCGCCGACGGGCGCAACTCGCCGCCTGGCGCGAGCCGCGCACCCTGCTGATCGGGCTGTTCGTGCTGGTGGCGGCGTTCACCGAGGGCGCCGCCAACGACTGGCTGGCGGTTGCGTTCATCGACGGACGGGACCTGAGCGAGGCCGCCGGCGCGGCGGTCTTCGCAGTCTTCGTGGTGGGCATGACCGTCGGGCGCACCGCCGGCACCATCGCGCTGGACCGGTGGGGTCGCGTGCCGGTGCTCACCGGCACCATCGGGCTCGCGGTGGTCGGCGCCGGCTTGGCCGTGCTGGCGGGCTCTGGGCCGGTGGCCATCATCGGCGTCGCGCTGTGGGGCCTCGGTGCGTCGCTGGGCTTCCCGGTCGGGATGAGCGCGGCGGCCGACGACGAGGCGCACGCGGCGGTGCGGGTGAGCGTGGTCGCGGTGATCGGCTACACCGCGTTCCTCGGTGGCCCGCCGTTGCTGGGGCTGGTCGGCGACGAGGTCGGCACCCTGCGCGCGTTGCTGGCGGTGCCGCTGCTGCTGCTGCCGACCCTGCTGTTGGTGCCGGTGCTGCGCCCACCGCACAACGCGGGAACGGCTCCGTCGGTAGGTAAAAACTAACCCATCTCGCCGCCGGGCGGTATCGGGTGCGTGGCCGACTGCGCCGCGCACCCGTACTGGTTACGGTCGCCCGATGCCAACCGACAAGATCACCGCCGCTGCGGCGGGCACCTGGACCCTGGGCGATCGCACCGTGCGCCGGATGGGCTTCGGCTCCATGCGGATCACCGCGAACCCCGACCCTGACCGGGCCGTCGCCCTGCTGCGCCGCGCCGTGGAACTGGGCGTCAACCACATCGACACGGCCGCGTTCTACGTCTCGCCCGGCGGCACACTGCGCGTCGGCACCGGCCCGGCCCGCTACGCCACCGAGCTGATCCGCACGGCACTCGCCCCGTACCCGGACGATCTGGTGATCGCCACCAAGGTCGGTTTCGGGTACGACCCGGAGGCGGGCTTCACCGAGGCGTTCACCCCGGCGCAGTTGCGGGCCCAGGTGGAGGAGAACCTTCGGCGGCTCGGCCGCGACCAGCTCGACGTGGTGAACCTGCGCCTCGGCCGGGGGCCGGGCCCGGTGCCGCTGGCCGACCGGTTCGGTGCGCTCGCCGAGTTGCGGGCCGCCGGGCTGATCCGGCACCTCGGGCTCTCCAACGCCCGGCCGGAACAGCTGGACGAGGTGGCGGGCATCGCGCCGGTGGTCTGTGTGCAGAACAACTACGGGGTGGACGCCTACCGGGAGCAGGACGCGTTCGTCCGGCTCTGCGGCGAGCGGGGCATCGCCTACGTGCCGTTCTTCGCGCTGGCCGGCACCGGACGGGAGGCGGGCGCGAGCACCGCGCGGAACGAGGCCGTCGAGGCGGTCGCCCGGGCGCACGGCGTCACCCCGCAGCAGGTACGCCTCGCCTGGACCCTGCGCCAGGGCCCCCACGTGCTCGCCATCCCCGGCACCTCGGACCCGGAGCACCTGGCGCAGAACATCGCCGCTGGAGCCCTACGCCTGACCCCGGAAGACCTGACCCGTCTCCACTGATCGTCCACCCCGTCGCCGCTCAGGCCCGCACGACGTGCACCACAATCTCCTGGCCGTCGCCCACCGTGCCGGAGAACCCCTCCGACAACGCGTCCGCAACCGTCAACTGGAGCGCAAGGGTCTCGTGCGCGATGAGCTTCTGATGCGCGGAGATCGCCGCGGCGACCTCCGCGGGCGCGGCGATCGACACCGTGATCCGGTCGGAGACCTCGAATTCAGCGTCGCGGCGGGCTTGCTGGATGATGCGTACGACGTCGCGCGCGACGCCCTCGGCTGCCAGTTCGGGGGTGATCTCGGTGTCCAACGCGATCGTCGCGCCGCGCTGTGACTCCACGACCCAACCGGTGCGCGGCACCTCCGTGATCAGGATGTCGTCCACGCCCACCTCGACCTGCGCACCGTCGACCGACAGCGGGTACGTCCCGTTCGCCCGGACACCGTCGACCAACTCCCGGGGGGCCACGGCGGCGATGGCCTTGGCGACGTGCTGGGTGCGGTTGCCGAACCTGCGGCCCAGGGTCCGGAAGTTCGCTTTGACCCGCACGTCGATGACCCCGCTTTGAGGATCGAGCGGCTGGAGAACCTTGACGTTCAACTCGTCGCCGATGTCGTCCAGCAACGCCTGCGGGAGAACGGTGCCGGCCGGCAGCCCCACGAGCGCCCGGCTCAACGGTTGACGGATCCGCAGACTGCTCGCCTTACGCGCGGACCGGCCCGCCTCAGCCAACGCCCGCGCCGTGGCTACCTGGGCCGACAACTCCGCGCTGATCAGTGTGGTGTCGGGGGTGGGCCAGGTAGCCAGGTGCACCGACTCCGGGGCCGACGCGGCCCCGCGCCGGACGACCTGCTGCCACACCTCCTCCGTGACGAAGGGAATGAACGGCGCGAGCAGCCGCGTGAGGATGTCGAGGCACTCGTACAGGGTGGTGAGCGCGTTGGGGTCGCCCTCCCAGAAACGCTGCCGCGAGCGCCGTACGTACCAGTTCGACAGATCGTCGATGAAGTCGGCGAGCAGTCGGCCGGCGCGCGCCGTGTCGTAGTTCTGCATCCGTTCGTCGACGGCGGCGGCGAGGGCGTGGACCTCGCCGACGATCCACCGGTCCAGCACCGGTCGCTGGGCGACCGGCTGCGCCAGGTGCGGCGCCCACGTCGAGTTGGCGGCGTAGAGGGAGAAGAACGCCGCGGTGTTCCAGTAGGTCATCAACACCTTGCGGACGATCTCGTCGAGTGGGCCGGGCCCGATCCGGCGCGGCGACCACGGTGAGCCGGAGCAGGCCATGAACCAGCGCACCGCGTCGGCGCCGTGCGTGTCCATCAACGGGATCGGCAGCAGGATGTTGCCCAGGTGTTTGCTCATCTTGCGGCCGTCCTCGGCCAGGATGTGCCCGAGGCAGACGACGTTCTCGTACGGGGACCGGTCGAAGACAAGCGTGCCCACCGCCATCAGCGTGTAGAACCACCCCCGCGTCTGATCGATCGCCTCGCAGATGTACTGGGCCGGGTAGGTGCGTTCGAAGATCTCCTTGCTACCCGGCACGTGGGGGTAGCCCAACGACGCGAACGGCATCGCTCCGGAGTCGTACCAGGCGTCGATCACCTCGGGGACCCGGGTGGCGACCTGGCCGCAGTCCGGGCAGGCGAAGGTGATTTCGTCGACGTACGGGCGGTGCGGATCCAGCTCGGACAGATCGGCGCCGGCCAGCTCCCCGAGCTCCGTACGGGAACCGATCGCGGTCACGTGGTTGTCCGGGCATCGCCACAGCGGCAGCGGGGTGCCCCAGTACCGGGAGCGGGACACCGCCCAGTCGATGTTGTTCTTCAGCCAGTCGCCGTAGCGGCCGTGTTTGATGTGCTCCGGGTACCAGTTGGTGTTCTCGTTCTCCCGTGTCAGCTCGTCGCGGACCTCGGTCGTGCGGATGTACCAGGAGGGCTGCGCGTAGTACATCAGCGGGGTGTGGCACCGCCAGCAGTGCGGGTAGGGGTGCTCGAACGGTTCGTGCCGGAACAGCCGGCCAGACGTCCTGAGACGGTCGATGAGCAACGCGTCGGCGTCCTTGAAGAACACCCCACCGACCAGGTCGATGCCGTCGTCGAACCGCCCGTTCGGCGCGACCGGGTTGACCAGCGGCAACCCGTAGCCGCGGCAGACGGCGAGGTCGTCCGCGCCGAAGGCGGGCGCCTGGTGCACCAGGCCGGTGCCGTCCTCGGTCGTGACGTACTCCGCGAGGACCACCCGGTGCGCGTCCGGGATGTCCACCAGGTCGAACGGCCGCTCGTACCGCAAACCCTCCAGGGCCGACCCCGGTACCGTCGCCAGGATCTCCGCCTCGTCGCCGAGGACCCGCCGGGCCAGCGGTTCGGCGACGACGAACGTGCCCTGCCCGGTGCGGGCGAGGGCGTACGTCACCGTGGGATGCACGGCGACGGCGGTGTTGGACACCAGGGTCCACGGGGTGGTGGTCCAGATCAGCAGGTCGACGCCGCTGTGTCCGGCTACCTCCCCGCGCACCGGAAACCGCACGTACACGGACGGGTCGGTGACGGTCTCGTACCCCTGCGCCACCTCGTGGTCGGACAGGGTCGTGCCGTCGCGGGTGCAGTACGGCGCGACCCGGAAGTCCTCCACCAGGCGCCCGCCGTCGTGGATCTGCTTCAGTGACCACCAGACGCTGTCCACGTACTCCGGTGACATGGTCTGGTACGGATGCTCCAGGTCAATCCAGTACCCCATACGTTCGCTGAGCTGGACAAACTCGTCCACGTGCCGCAGCACCGAGGTGCGGCACAGGGCGTTGAACTCCGCGATGCCCATCTTCTCGATGTCGGGCTTGCCGCCCAGCCCCAGTTCCTTCTCCACCGCGAGCTCGACCGGCAGGCCATGGCAGTCCCACCCGGCACGGCGTGGCACCGAGAAACCCCGCATCGTCCGGTACCGGGGGAAGAGGTCCTTGAAGACCCTCGCCTCGATGTGGTGGGTGCCCGGCGTGCCGTTGGCGGTCGGCGGCCCCTCGTAGAACACCCACGGCTGACCGTCGGCCGTCTGCTCCAGACTCCGGTTGAACACGTTGTTGGTCTGCCACCACTCGATGACCGCACGGTCCATCCCACCAAAATCGATCTTGGTGGGCAGTGGCACGAATGGCGACTTCGACGGACCGTCCGGCACCGACGTTCTCCCTACACTTCACGTCCGCTCGCGCGGGCATCAGCTCACTGCCCACGCGGGGACGAAGCGCCGGGCGTATGGCCAGGACTCCGCGGTACCACCCCGCTTGCGCCTCGACGGTGCAGGCGCCGCTCAATTTCGCGGCGTGACGTGCCGCTACGTCCGGTTCTACTGGGGCAGCCGAGCTGCCCGTTCTTCCGGAGGCTCCCCGGTGATGGCCGGATCGGTGCCGATGCCGCCCAGCATAGCTGTCCGTGCGCGGAGCCAGTGGCCGGAGCGCTAGGTGTGCAGCCAGACGCGCAGAGGGCCGGTGGTGGTGAAGCCGGCGCAGAGCGCCGGCGTCAGGTCCGGGGTGGTTTCGTAGCCGACCAACGGCGCGTTGGGCAGAGTGGCGCACACCGCGCGCCAGATGTCGCGGGGGTTGTCGGTGCGGGTGAACAGGTTGGAGACGCCGTACGGGTTGTCGCCGCTGAGCACCGCTCCACCGGTGATCACACCACGGTCGTCGTGGCGGGCGAGCACCCGTACGCGGGGGTCGGCCAGGAGTGCGGGGCGGAACAGCTCCGCGCCGCCGTGGGCCGCCGCCCAGGAGGCCAGCTCGTCGGGTGTGGTGACCGCGGCCAGCGGCGTGTCGACAGGTGGTGCCGACGGTGGCCGGTGGATCCACTGCGCGTCGAAGAGCACCCCGAACCCGTACCCGGACAGGTCGAGGTCGGCGAAGCTGTCCTTCACCGACGCGCCGGGTCCCGCGTCGATCCGGGCCAGCAGGGCCTCGGCGTCGACGCCCGGCCGCACTGTGACCGCGTCCGGGTACCACTGTGGCGAACGGTGGGGGACCGACCAGGCGTCGCCATCGGTACGGCCGGCCAACCCATGGCTGCGGCAGACGATGTCGCACCATTCGGCGTTGTTGCGGGCCGCCGCCGCCCGCGCGTCCATGGGCATGATCGGCAGCCTAGGCGGCCCGAGGTGCGGTCAGGGGGCGTAGACCAGGTCCATCGTGTCGGTGTGCCCGGACCAGCGCAGGTCGAGGCGCCAGCAACCGGCCTGTGGCAGGTCGATGATCGACGGACCGGGGCCACCGGGGACCTCCCGGATCACCCGGGTATCGGTGCCGTCCAGCGTCGCGGTGATCACCAGGGTTGCCGGTGCGGTCGGGTCGGGCGAGGTCGTGGCGGCGCGGGCCACCCAGAGGATCTTGTTGTTCGACCCGTCCGTCCGGACCTGTCGCAGCGGATGGGCGAACAGCACCGCCACGATGTCACCCTTCGCGCCGAAGACGTGCGGAACCCGAGCGTCCCCGCTGAACCCGGCGTCCGCCCAGTCGGGCAGCGACCCCGTCTCGATCCGCGCCGCGCAGGCGGTCGCGGTGCTCGCCGTGGTGGCCGTACCCGCCGCCGGCGCCGTGCCGCTGGTCGTGGGCGTGCACCCCGCCAGCAGGACCACCGAGGATGCCAGCATCAACCTGCCCCAGGAACCCATCTCGCCCCTTCCGGTACGCGTCGACGACTCGTCGCATCTAAGCGACACCGCCCAGGCCCGCCAGGTTCCTACGGCAACGAGCGCGCGATCTCGATCGCCTCGGCCTTGGTGAGGGTGCCCTCAAGCCGGTAGCTCACGTCGTCGTCCTGCCAGATCAGGGTCGAGGCGGCCAGTCGGGCGGTCTCCCTGCGGGTCTCACCCGCCCGGTCCACGTAGGACAGGGCGTGTGAACCGCCGACCCAGATGGCGAAGTCGCCGTTGACCTCGACCCAGTTCGCGCCCGGCGGGCTGACCTCCTTGTGGAACGCCAGGTCGAGGCGACCGTCGAACGCGTCGACGCGCAGCGCGCCCCCGTCGTAGAGCAGCGTCGCCACCCGGTACCGGCCCGTGGTGTCCGGGTCGGCGACCAACACCTGCTCGGGCGGGCCCAGCCTCGCCGGCAGGCGGATCGGAAACCGCACCGCCTGTTGGGCCTCGTCCAGGGCTACGGCCCGCTGCCCGGGCAACGACGACGCGGTGCCGCCGGGCGGCGTCGGGGCGGGTGAGGTGGCGATGCTGACTCCGGCGAAGCGCAGCAGCCCCGTGACGACGTCGGCGATCGCGGCCCGCGTCGGCGGCAACACCGCCACCAGCAGGGTGACGAGCGCCACCGCGGCGAGGGACCGCCACCGGCGCCGCCGGGGCGCGGGCGTGCCGAGTCGTACGCGGACGCGGGCGGTCACGTCGGGCGGATCGGGGGTGTCCAGCCAGGCGGCGAGGTCACGCAGTTCCCGTTCGAGGTCACCCATGCCGGACCTCCTCACGGTCGAGCAGGTGGCGAAGTTTCGCCAGCGCCCGGGACGTACGCGACTTCACCGTGCCTCGGGGCCAGCCCAGAGCCGCCACCGTCTCCTCCTCGGTGAGATCGAGGAAGAACCGGCAGACGATCACCTCGCGGTCCCGTACCGGCAGTTGCCGCAGCGCCTGCACCAGCGACGCCCGGCGCTCCCCGGCGAGGACCGCGCCGACCGCGTGGTCCTCGACGATCTCGGGCGCCGGGTCCGCTGCCGCCGCCCGCAGGACGAGCCCGTCCCGCCGCCCCCGCGAGCGGTGCAGGTTGCGGGTCTCGTTGGCGACGATCGCGAGCAGCCACGACCGGAAGGATGCCTCGCCCCGGTAATGGGACAACTTCCGGTACGCCTTCACAAACGCCTCCTGGATGACGTCCTCGGAGTCCGAGCCCGCGCCGAGCAGCACCGCGGTCCGGTACGCGGACGCGGTGTGCCGGGCGACCAGGAGGTTGTACGCCTCCAGGTCACCTGCCCGAGCGCGGGTGACGAGCGCGTCGTTGTCCAGGGGAGACCTCCGTTCGGATCACACTCATGACACCGCCCACCCGCCGTTGGTTCCACCGGTGATTCCTGGACGAGCCAGGTGTCTCCCACCCGGCGTGCAGCGTATTGCCAGGAATCGGTGCTGCACTGGAGGGCGTCGAGGGAAGGGGTGGGGCATGAGCTGGTTCAATCGCCGGTCACGGGGTGCCGAGGCGACCCCGACGAAGCTGGACCGGGAGGCGACCCGCGACGACCTCGCGGCGCTGGAGGCGTTCGTGGCCACCCGGCGGGGGGTGGAGTTCTACCTGGAGCCGGAGACGACCGCGACGGACACCACAGTGGTGGCGATCGCCCACGACGGCGAGTGGATCCGTCGCCGTACCGGAACGCCCCGCGCGGCCGGGGCCATCGCCCGCAAGCACGCGGTGCCGCTGTACGAGGCGGCGCGCACCGGCTACCCGGAACGGATGCGGACCTGGAGCCGGGCCCACCCGGAACGCCACGCCCGCTGAACGCCGGCTCTGCGGATCATGACCGTGCCGCCGGCTGACCCCGATGTCGAGGTCGATCATGGAGGCGTGGTGCCCAGTTTGAAGATGAAAGGCCGTTTTGTCGCTCAGCACAACTCCATGATCGGCAAGGCGAGATGTTGCGCTAGCTGTACTGCCCAGCTAGCTAGGTCGGCGATGGCCTTCCATCCTGGTCGGGTTCCGCACCTGCGAGTGATCGCTGAACGAGCTTGAGGATGGGCGGAAGGAGCAGGTTGTTGCCGCCGACCGTGGCGACAGCGTCCACGCTGTGCGGCGTGCCGTCAACGTCGACGACCAGGGCACCAGCCTCGCGGGCGACGACGACGCCAGCGGCGGTGTCCCAGGGCTTGTTGTTGAGCATGATGAACGCGTCGATCCTGCCGTGAGCCAACCAGGCGAGGTCGATCGCGGCAGAACCATGCATGCGTATTCGTTGCACGTGCCGGGTGAGCTGCTCGGTGATGGCAAGTCGTTCGGCGTTCTTCCGGCTGGCCTCGTTGCCGACCGCGTAGTCGCCGATGGCGACCACGGCGTCCTTGAGGTCGGTGACCCCGCTGGTGTGGATGAGTCGGTTGTTGGCGTAGGCGCCGTGTCCCCTGGCGGCGTGGTAGCGGGTGCCGAGGAAGGGAAGGTCGATGACGCCGAGGACGGCCTCGGCGCCGTGGACGAGACCGAGGGAGATCGCGCACAGGGGTGACCCGTGGATGAAGTTGACGGTGCCGTCGACGGGATCGAGTGCCCAGGTGAGAGTGCTGTTGTCGTCGCTGCTGCCGTACTCCTCGCCGAGGAACCCGACGTCAGGGGCCTTGGCGGCTAGATGATCGCGAACCCTCCTCTCGATGGCGTAGTCCAACTCGGAAGCCATGTCGCGGTCACCCTTGAAGGTCAGCGCGCCGGGCTGAAGCGTCCGCATCAGATCCTGCGCCAGGTCGACGGCCTCCTGTGCGAGGGGAAGGAGGCGGGCGTAGTCGGTCATAGCTGGCGGCTGCGATCCCAGAGCGAGCTGAACATCGCGTCGAATATCGGGTAGAGGCCGGAGGGGCCCGCGCTGCGCTCGATGACCATCGTCGGGCAGTCGACGCCCCGCATCTGCGGTAGGTAGTGCTGAACGACGCAGAGCCGGTCATCGATCAGAAGCACGTTGGCCCGAACGGACTCGTCGTAGACGCCGATGGTGAGGTGGTCCCGGGCACCTGCGGGGAGCCGGTCACGAATGCGGCGGGCCAGGTTCTGGATGTTGAGTTCGGTGAGAGCGCTCAGGTGTCCGTCCGGATAGTCGTCCTCACGCTCCTGCCGCCTGATCGCCTCACCGGCCGGATCAAGGAACAGGCAACGGAGGTGGGTGCCGGCGGCGAGGAGCTTCAGGAGGCGGTTGTCGGCGTACTGCTGACAGATGAGGTTGAGCGACAGGCCGGACGCCCGGATGTCCGTGGCACGGTCGAAGAGAACGTGCGGCGGCAGCTCCGCCAGGAAATCTGAGCGGCTGGAATAGATCGCGGTGACATCGGCGCATTGGTCCCGCGCAGTCTTCGCGGCCTGCGGGCCACTGACGTCCCGCTCGGCCGGCATCCGGTCGCGTTCGCCGAGCAGGAGCGTCATACGTGCGTGGCGCGGCATCGACAGGCCGGTGCAGATGCGGTTGAGGACATCGATGCTGCTGACCCGGCGGGCACCGCTGGTGATCTCGCTGACCTGAGCCTGGCTGAGACCGGTGGCGACACCGAGGGTGGTTTGGCTGGCGCGGGTGGCTCGCTGGACGAGGCGGAATACTTGAGCGACGTCGCGAGCGGCCAAGGCATCAAGCATGTCGGTGCTGTCCCACAGCAGGTCGGAGATAGAAAGCGTGGTAGTTGTCCGGACGCTCACGGATGGCTCCCTTCCTGCTCAAGGGGTGAGGGTCAGCTTATCCAGTGGCCGGATGGCCGCACCGGGAGGACATCCGGAGGGCGGAAGAAAGTTATCCGCCGAGGAATCACCCGCTGTGATGGATGGTGGCAGTTGCGGTGAGCAGGGTCGTGGTGTGAGTCTCCGGTCCCGTCCGCACCTACCCATGCGCCCGGCCTGGTTGTGCCGCAACTGCGCCGCCGCGTGGCCGTGCTCCCGCGCCCAACTTGATCTCGTCGCCGAGTTCTACGGCCACTCGCTGGCGCTGGCTCTCTACCTGACGTCCTGCATGAACGAGGCCATCCACGACATGTACAGCCTCGGCGGTCGCCCCGACCCTGCCGTGATGCATGTACGTTTCCTCGGCTGGCTGTCGTTGACCCGCCGGCCGCGCCGCTCTGAGCACGAGTAACCCAGGCTGACCGCGTCGTCGATGAACCCCGCCGGAGCTGAATCGTCTACGACATCAGCTCCAAAGGGGACCGCACACGCACTGTCCCGCCATGGGATGGTTCCGACACGGATCAACCAGCTCAACAGCCCGCCGTCGTGGAAGGCGACCCCCCGCGCCGATATTTTCGCAGGTCAATGTGGTGAGCGAGGCCGGGTGACAGCGGGGTCCGCGTTGACCGGCGGCGCGGCGGTGTGGCAGCATTCGCGGCCTGACGGCAGTGAAGGAAGTCGGTGCGAATCCGACGCGGTCCCGCCACTGTCACCGGGGAGCGATCCCCCCTCGTGAGTCACGGCCGTGTGTCTGCGGTTGGAAGGCCGGGGGAGAGCGTCGATCCGGAAGCCAGGATACTTCGGCCGTCGGGACGTACCCCAGGGCGTGGACACCCGAGGAGGACCCGATGACGCACGGCGTCTCACCCATCGACGATCATCGTCATAACCTGTGCGCCGGTCGCCGCGCCGCGCCCGGAACCGGCCGCGCCCGCACGCCTCGGGCCGGCCGCTGCGGCGTGCGCCAGGTCGCTGGCTTCCGGTACCGCTGAGCCGGGCGCCCGCCGCTGACCGGCCCCGACGCCCGCGTCGGTGTGTCGTTCACCCGGGCCGTCGTACCGGCTGACGCCGTACCCACCCGCATCGTCCCGTCGCCCCCGTTGGGCGCAGGACGTCACTTTCCGGAGCCTGCCGTGCGCATTCTGCTGCTGTCCACCGCCGACACCGACCTGCTGGCCGCCCGCGCCAGCGGCGCCGACTACCGGTTGGCCAACCCCGCGCGAGTCACCGCCGAGGAGGTGCCCGCCCTGCTCGACGGAGTCGCCCTCGTCGTCGTACGCCTGCTCGGCGGTCGGCAGGCGTGGCCGGACGGCCTCGCCGCGGTGCTCGCCACCGGCGCGCCGACGGTCGTGCTCGGCGGTGAGGCGCTGCCCGACGCGGAGTTGATGGCCATCTCCACCGTGCCGTCCGGCGTCGTCACCCAGGCGCTGGCGTACCTGGTCGAGGGCGGCCCGGACAACCTGGGGCAGCTCGCCCGGTTCCTCTCCGACACGGTGCTGCTCACCGGCGAGGGGTTCGCCCCACCCGCGCCCACCCCGGCGTACGGCGTGCACGGCGAACACCCCGCCGACCCGAACCGGCCCACCGTCGGCATCGTCTTCTACCGGGCGCACGCCCTCGCCGGCAACACCGACTTCGTCGACGTGCTCGCGGACGCGGTCCACAAAGCCGGCGGCAACCCGCTGCCGATCTTCTGCGGCTCGCTGCGCGGGCTGACCGCGGGCGCCGGCCCCCTCGGGCTCTTCGCCCGGTGTGACGCCCTGCTGGTCACGGTGCTCGCGGCCGGCGGTGCGGTCGCCGCCGACGCCTCCGGTGGCGGCGACGAGGACGCCTGGGACGTCGGCGCCCTGGCCGCCCTCGACGTGCCGGTCATCCAGGCGCTCTGCCTCACCAGCACCCGCGCGCAGTGGGCCGACAGCGACGCCGGGCTGTCCCCGTTGGACGCCGCCATGCAGGTGGCCATCCCCGAGTTCGACGGCCGGATCGTCACCGTGCCGTTCTCGTTCAAGCAGATCGACGCCGACGGGCTCTCGGTCTACGCCGCCGACGCCGAGCGGGCCGCCCGGGTCGCCGGGATCGCGGTGCGCCACGCCCGACTGCGCTACGTGCCGCACGCCGACAAGCGGGTCGCCGTGGTGCTCAGCTCGTACCCCACCAAGCACTCCCGGGTCGGTAACGCCGTCGGGTTGGACACCCCGGCCTCGGCGGTCCGGCTGTTCGCCGCGCTGGCCGAGGCCGGCTACCACCTGGGCGACGCGCCACCGCCCGACGACGGCGACGCGCTGATCCACGCGCTGATCGCCGCCGGTGGTCACGACGTGGAGTGGCTCACCCCGGAGCAGTTGGCCGCCGCCGAGGCCCGGATACCGGGGCCGACGTACCGGCGCTGGTTCGACCAGGTCCCGGCCGAGCTGCGTGAGCGGATGCGGGAGCACTGGGGTGAGCCGCCCGGCGAGCTGTACACCGAGGGCGGCGACATCGTGCTCGCCGGGCTGCGCTTCGGCAACGTGGTGCTGCTGATCCAGCCACCCCGCGGCTTCGGGGAGAACCCGATCGCCATCTACCACGACCCGGACCTGCCGCCCAGCCACCACTACCTGGCCGCGTACCGCTGGTTGACCGCGCCCGTCGCGGACGGCGGCTTCGGCGCGGACGCGGTGGTGCACCTGGGCAAGCACGGCACCCTGGAGTGGCTGCCCGGCAAGGGCCTCGGCCTGGCCGCCGACTGCGCGCCCGACGCGGTCCTCGGTGACCTGCCGCTGGTGTACCCGTTCATCGTCAACGACCCCGGCGAGGGCACCCAGGCCAAGCGGCGGGCACACGCCGTGGTCGTCGACCACCTGGTCCCGCCGATGGCCCGCGCCGAGACCTACGGCGACCTGGCCAAACTGGAGCAACTGCTCGACGAGTACGCGACCGTGCAGGCCCTCGACCCGGCCAAGGTGCCCACCGTGCGGGCCCAGATCTGGGACCTGGTGCGCGCCGCCGAGCTGCACCACGACCTGCACGCCGAGGCGATGCCGGACGCGGACGACTTCGACGACTTTGTGCTGCACCTCGACGGGTACCTCTGCGAGGTCAAGGACGTGCAGATCCGCGACGGGCTGCACATCCTCGCCGACGCGCCCACCGGCGAGCCACGGGTCAACCTGGTCCTCGCGGTGCTGCGCGCCCCGCAGATCTGGGGCGGCGCCCGCGCCCTGCCCGGCCTGCGCCAAGCCCTCGCCGTCGGGTACGGGCTCGACGAGCAGGAGCTGCTCGCGGCGCCGGGACGGCGACTGGCGTTGCCTGCGGCGCTGACCGACGTGGTCGACGGGCCGGCCGGCACCGCCGCCGACGCGATCGACCTCATCGAGGCCCTCGCGCGGCGGCTGGTCGTCGGCATGGAAACCCTGGACTGGGCCGTGGACGCGGCCGACGCCGTGGTGACGGAGGTGACCGGTCGGTCGATCCCGGACGTCGCCGCGGTGCTGCACTTCGCCGCCACCGAGCTGGTGCCCCGACTGGACCGGACCACCGACGAGCTGACCAACACCCTCGGGGCCCTCGACGGGAGGTTCGTGCCACCCGGCCCGTCCGGCTCACCCACCCGGGGCCTGGTCAACGTGCTGCCCACCGGGCGCAACTTCTACTCCGTCGACCCGAAGGCCATCCCCAGCCGCAACGCCTGGGACGTCGGGGTGGCCCTCGCCGACTCGCTGCTGGCCCGACACCTCGCCGACACCGGCGCGTACCCCCGGTCGGTGGGGTTGACCGTGTGGGGCACCAGCGCCATGCGGACCCAGGGCGACGACATCGCCGAGGTGCTCGCGCTGCTGGGCTGCCGGCCGGTCTGGGACGACCGGTCCCGGCGGGTCACCGGCATCGAGGTGGTGCCGACCGCCGAGCTGGGCCGGCCCCGCGTCGACGTCACCGTGCGCATCTCCGGCTTCTTCCGCGACGCGTTCCCGCACGTGGTGGCGCTGCTCGACGACGCCGTCCGGCGGGTCGCCGCCCTGGACGAGCCGGACGAGGACAACTACCTGCGGGCGCACGTCGCCGCCGACCTCGCCGAGCACGGCGACGAGCGGCGGGCCACCGCCCGGATCTTCGGCTCCAAGCCCGGCGCGTACGGCGCTGGGCTGCTGCCCCTGATCGATGCCCGGACCTGGCGCAGCGACGCCGACCTGGCCGAGGTGTACGCGGTGTGGGGCGGCTACGCGTACGGCCGGGGCCTGGACGGGCGGGAGGCGCGCGCCGACATGGAGCGCTCGTTCGCCCGGATCGCGGTGGCGGTGAAGAACCAGGACACCCGCGAGCACGACATCGTCGACTCCGACGACTACTTCCAGTACCACGGCGGGATGGTGGCGATGGTCCGTCACCTCACCGGCACGTCACCGCAGGCGTACGTGGGTGACTCGGCGATGCCACACGACGTGCGCACCCGCACGCTGGGCGAGGAGACCCGGCGGGTGTTCCGGGCCCGGGTGGTCAACCCGAAGTGGATCGCCGCGATGCGCCGGCACGGCTACAAGGGCGCGTTCGAGCTGGCGGCCACCGTGGACTACCTGTTCGGCTACGACGCCACCGCCGGTGTGGTCGACGACTGGATGTACGAGCACCTGGCCGCCGCGTACCTCTTCGACGAGACCACCCGGGAGTTCCTGGAGCAGTCCAACCCGTGGGCGCTGCGCGGCATCACCGAGCGGCTGTTGGAGGCCGCCGACCGGGGGCTGTGGGCCAAGCCGGAGCCGGCCACCCTCGACCGGCTACGCGACACGTACCTGGCCAGTGAGGGCGACCTGGAGGACCGGGCATGACGACGACCTACCCGTTCAGTGCGGTGCTCGGCATGGCCGACATGCGACTGGCGTTGCTGCTCAACGCGGTCTCCCCGGCGATCGGCGGGGTGCTGGTCCGGGGTGAGAAGGGGACCGCCAAGTCCACCGCCGTGCGGGCCCTCGCCGCGTTGCTGCCCCCGGTGCGCAGGGTGGCCGGCTGCCGCTTCGGCTGTGACCCGGCCGAGCCCGACCCGGCCTGCCCCGACGGCCCACACCCGGCCGACGCCACCGCCGAGACCCGCCCGGCCCGCCTCGTCGAGCTGCCGGTGGGCGCCGCCGAGGACCGGGTGGTCGGCGCACTGGACCTGGAGAAGGCGATCGGCGAGGGGGTACGCGCCTTCGAGCCGGGCCTGCTCGCCGCCGCGCACCGGGGTGTGCTCTACGTCGACGAGGTCAACCTGCTGCACGACCACCTCGTCGATCTGCTGCTCGACGCGGCGGCGATGGGTCGCAGCCACGTCGAGCGGGAGGGCGTCTCGGTCAGCCACGCGGCCCGGTTCCTGCTGGTCGGCACGATGAACCCGGAGGAGGGGGAGCTGCGCCCGCAGCTGCTCGACCGGTTCGGGCTCACCGTGGAGGTGGGCGCCAGCCGGGATCCGGAGATCCGGGTCGAGGTGGTCCGCCGCCGGCTCGCCGCCGACGCGGACCCGGTCGGCTTCGCCGCCCGCTGGGCCGACGCCGACGCGGAGATCGCCGCCCAGGTGGCCGCCGCCCGCCGCCGGCTTCCCGGGGTACGCCTGCCGGACGCCGCGTTGCGGCAGATCGCCGAGGTGTGTGCGGCGTTCGACGTAGACGGGATGCGGGCCGACATCGTCACCGCCCGTACCGCCCTCGCCCACGCCGCCTGGCACGGCCGGGACCGGGTCACCATCGACGACGTTCGGGTGGCCGCCCGGCTGGCCCTGCCGCACCGCCGCCGCCGCGACCCGTTCGACACCCCGGGGCTGGACGAGAAGCGCCTCGACGAGGCGTTGCAGCGCGCCCAGGACGCCCACCCCGACGACCCGGACGACGCCGGCCCCGACGACCGCGGGCCGGACGACAGTGGCCCGGACGGCGGCGGCCCGCAGGGCGGTGGCCCGGCCGGTGACGGCGACCCCAACGGGGGAGGCCCGGCTGGCGACGGCTTGCCGGGCGGCGACGGCGGCGGCGACCGGGGTGAACCCGGGTCGGCCGGACACTCGTCGGCGCGGAATGGCGTTGGCCCGGACGCGCGCACCGACGGCCCGGACGGTGCCGACGGCTGGCCGCAGCGCCAGCCGGGCGACCGAGGCGACGACGATGGCTGGCCGCAGCACCCGACCGGCGACGACCGGGGCGACGACGGCCAGAACTCGAGCCCGCGCGGTGGCCGGCAATCGGCGACCGGTGACGACGACCCGGCCTGGGGCGGAGACTCCCAGCCGGTGGCCGTACCCCGGGGTGGGCTGAGGGCTCGGACGTTCACCGCGCCCGGCCTGGGTGACGGGGTGCCGGGCCGCCGGTCGCGGGCCCGCACCGGGCGGGGCCGCACCACCGGCGCCCGGGTGCCGGCGGGTCGGGTGAGCGCGCTGCACCTGCCGGCCACGATCCGCGCCGCCGCGCCGCACCAGGCGGCCCGGGGCCGGCTCACCGGTCCGCTGCGTCTGCGCCGGGACGACCTGCGCGAGGCGGTTCGTGAGGGACGCGAGGGCAACCTCGTGCTCTTCGTGGTGGACGCGAGCGGCTCGATGGGTGCCCGGCAGCGGATGACCACAGTGAAGGACGCGGTACTCGCCCTGCTCACCGACGCGTACCAGCGGCGGGACAAGGTCGCGGTGATCGCGTTCCGGGGTGCCGACGCCCGGACCCTGCTGCCGGCGACCTCGTCGGTGCTAGCCGCCTCGACCCGGCTGGCCGAGCTGCCCACCGGCGGGCGTACGCCGCTGGCCGAGGGGCTGCTCGCCGCCGCGGACCTGTTACGGGTGGAACGCCTGCGCGACCCGAAGCGCCGCCCACTGGTCCTCGTCGTCACCGACGGCCGGGCCACCGCCGGCACCCGCCCGCTAGACCGGGCGGCGGCAGCGGCAGCCGTCCTGGCGGCCACCGGCGCCCCGTGCGTGGTCGTCGACTGCGAATCCGGCCCCGTCCGCCTGCACCTGGCCGCCCGCCTGGCCACCCAGCTGAACGCCCCCCGAACCCCCCTGGAAGCCCTCACCCACCCCCGCGATCGTGCACTTCCTGTCGCGGCATAACGGACCAAGCGCACGTATGACCAACAGAAACCGCAAGATCGCGGGAGTGCTGACGCGAGGGAGTGAGTGCTGATGCCGCAGGGACAACCGAGTTCGGTGCCTCTTGACGGGTTGACCACCCGGCAGCGGCGGCACCGGCCACTGCTGATCGTGCACACCGGACAGATGAAGGGGAAGTCGACGGCGGCCTTCGGGCTGGCGTTGCGGGCCTGGACGGCCGGCCTGCCGGTCGGGGTGTTCCAGTTCGTCAAGAGCGCCAAGTGGCGGGTGGGGGAGGAGAACGCCTTCCGGGCGCTCGGCGAGGTGCACGAGCGCACCGGCCAGGGCGCGCCGGTCGCCTGGCACAAGATGGGCGAGGGCTGGTCCTGGATCCAGCGCGGCGGCGACGCCGACCACGCCGCCGACGCCCTGGAGGGGTGGCGGCAGATCCAGCGTGACCTGGCCGCCGAGCGCTACGGGCTGTACGTGCTGGACGAGTTCACCTACCCGATGAAGTGGGGCTGGGTGGACGTCGACGAGGTGGTCGCCACCCTGGCCGACCGGCCCGGCTTCCAACACGTCGTGATCACCGGTCGGGACGCCGACCCGCGCCTGGTCGCCGCCGCCGACCTGGTCGCCGAGCTGACCAAGGTCAAGCACCCGATGGACGCCGGCCAGAAGGGCCAGAAGGGCATCGAGTGGTGAGCGCGCACTGGACGCTGCCCCGGGTGGTGGTCGCCGCCCCGGCCAGCGGCCACGGCAAGACGACGGTGGCCACCGGGCTGCTCGCCGCGCTACGCCGTCGGGGCCTGACGGTCAGCCCGCACAAGGTCGGCCCCGACTACATCGACCCCGGCTACCACGCCCTCGCCGCCGGGCGAGGAGGGCGCAACCTCGACCCGTTCCTGGTCGGGGCCGACCGGATCGCCGCCCTGCTGCGCCACGGGGCGAGCGTCCCCACGCCCGCCGACATCGCCGTGGTCGAGGGCGTCATGGGACTGCACGACGGCGCGGTGGGCCGCCGCGACTACGCCTCCACCGCGCACGTCGCCCGGCTCATCGAGGCACCCGTGCTGCTGGTGCTGGACACCACCGCGCAGGGCCGGTCGGCCGCCGCGCTCACCCTCGGCATGGCCGCGTTCGACCCGGCGGTACGGATCGGTGGGGTGATCCTCAACCGGGTCGGCTCACCCCGGCACGAGACGCTGCTGCGCGACGCCCTCGCCGAGGTGCGCGTACCGGTGCTCGGGGCGGTCACCCGCGCCGCCGAGGTGGCCGCGCCGGCCCGGCACCTCGGGTTGGTGCCGGTCGCCGAGCGGGCACCCGAATCCGTCGCGATGGTCACCGCCCTCGCCGAACTGGTCGAGGCCACCGTGGACCTCGACGCCGTGCTCGACCTGGCCCGGACCGCCCCGCCGCTGACCACCCCGGCGTGGGACCCGGTCGCCGCCGTCGGTGGGCCGGCCGGCGTCGAGCGGCCACGGGTCGCCCTCGCCGGTGGTCCGGCCTTCACCTTCTCGTACGCGGAGACCGCCGAACTGCTCACCGCGGCCGGCGCGGACGTTGTCACCGTCGACCCGCTGCGCGACCCGGCGCTGCCCACCGGCACCCGGGCGGTGGTGATCGGCGGCGGCTTCCCCGAGGCGTACGCCCAGAGGCTTGCCGACAACACCACGCTCCGCGCCGAACTCGCCGACTTCGACGGGCCGATAGTGGCCGAGTGCGCCGGGCTGCTCTACCTCGGGCGGTCCCTGGACGGCGTACCGATGTGCGGCCGGCTGGACCTGACCGCCCGGATGACCGACCGGCTCACCCTCGGCTACCGGGAGGCCCTCGCCGTCACCGATTCCCCGGTGGCGCGCGCCGGCGAGCCGGTACGCGGCCACGAGTTCCACCGCACCACCACCGACCCGGGGCACGGCGACGCACCGGCGTGGCGCTGGAACGACACCGAGCATGGCTTCGTCGCCGCCCGGGTGCACGCCTCCTACCTGCACACCCACTGGGCCGGTCACCCGGCCGCGGCCCGCCGACTGGTCGAGGCGTGCCGATGAACGCCGACGCCACGCTCACCGGGGTCGGCGTCGGCCCGGGCGACCCGGACCTGCTCACCGTCAAGGCGGTGCGGCTGCTGCGCGAGGCCGACCTGGTCTTCGTACCCGTGATGGCGGACCGGGTCGCGCCCACCGCCATCGCCGGTCCGACGACGACGGACGCGGACGCCGGGCGGGCCGAGGCGACCGTGCACGCCCACGTCACGGCGGACCGGCTGCGCCGGCTGCCGTTCGCGCTGGACGACCGGGGTGGGGTGACCGCGCGCCGGGCGGCGGCCTGGGACGACGCCGCCCGGGTGGTGGTCGAGGCGATCGACGCGGGCGCGCGGTCCCTCGCGTTCGCCACCATCGGCGACCCCAACGTCTACTCCACCTTCGGTTATCTGGCCCAGAGCGTCCGCGCGCTGCGCCCGGCGGTGCGGGTGGCGACCGTGCCCGGCGTCACCGCCATGCAGGAGTTGGCGGCGCGCAGCGGCACCCCGCTCTGTGAGGGACGCGAACCGCTTACCCTGCTGCCGGCCACCGCGGGCCTGGCGCTCTTCGCCGACGCCCTCGCCGGGCCGGGCACCGTGGTCGCCTACAAGGGCTGGCGGCGGCACCCGGAGTTGCTCGCCGAGCTGCGCCGGCAGGGCCGCCTCGGTGACGCGGTGCTCGGCCGCAGCCTGGGGCTGCCCGGCGAACGCATCGGGCCCGTCGACGACACCGAGCACGACCTGCCGTACCTGTCGACGCTGCTGGTTCCGGCCCGCCGCGAGCACCGAGGAGGAAAGCTGTGACCAGCGACGGCAAGGTGTGGTTCGTCGGAGCCGGCCCGGGGGCGGCGGACCTGCTGACCCTGCGGGCCGCCCGGGTGATCGCCGAGGCGGACATCGTGATCTGGGCGGCCAGCCTGGTGCACGCCGACGTGCTCGACCACGCCCGCCCCGGCGCGGAGATCGTCGACTCGTCGCAGCTGCCCATCGAGGGTGTGCTGCCGCTCTACCGGCGCGCCGCCGAGCAGGGGCTGACCGTGGCCCGGATCCACTCCGGAGACCCGGCGCTGTGGGGCGCGGTGCAGGAGCAACTGGACCTGTGCCGGGCGCTCGACCTGGCCGTCGAGATCGTGCCCGGGGTGTCCTCGTTCACCGCCGTCGCGGCGATCGTCGGCCGGGAGCTGACCGTGCCCGAGGTGGCCCAGTCGGTGATCCTCACCCGCCTCGAAGGCGGCAAGACCCCGATGCCGCCCGGTGAGCGGGTCCGCGACTTCGCCCGGCACGGCACCACCATGGCGCTGTTCCTCTCCGCCGCCCGCTCCGGGCAGGTGCAGGTTGAGCTGCTGGCCGGCGGCTACCCGGAGGACACCCCGGCCGTGGTGGCGTACCAGGCGACCTGGCCCGACGAGCTGGTGGTGCGCTGCACCGTCGGCACCCTGGAGGCGACGGTCAAGCAGCACAAGCTGTGGAAGCACACCCTCTTCCTGGTCGGGCCGGCTCTCGCCGCCGAGGGCACCCGCTCGCACCTGTACCACCCCGGGCACTTCCACACCTTCCGCCGGGCCGAGCCGGCCGCCCGCGCCGAGCTGCGCCGCCAGGCCAGCGCCCGCACCGGGGGGACCGCCACACCGGGGCACACACCGTGATGTACGACGAGCCGCCGCTGCGCGAGCCGGACCTGCCGCGTACCGCGAAGGTCCGGCCCACCGCGCTGCGCACCGGCTGGACCACCGGCGCGTGCGCGACGGCGGCGGCCAAGGCCGCGGTGACCGCGCTGGTCACCGGCACCAGCCAGCAGGAGGTGGAGATTGGGCTGCCCGCCGGACGCCGGGTCCGCTTCCCGGTGGAGCGCTGCGAGGTGACCGGCAGCCCACCGGTCCGGGCCGAGGCGGTGGTGGTCAAGGACGCCGGGGACGACCCGGACGTCACCCACGGAGCCGAGCTGACCGCCACCGTGAACTGGACCGACGTGCCCGGCCTGCGGCTGGCCGGCGGCGCCGGCGTCGGCACGGTCACCAAACCCGGCCTCGGGCTCGCGGTCGGCGGCCCGGCGATCAACGACACCCCCCGCCGGATGATCGGCGAGGCGGTGGCCGAGGTGGTCGACCTCAGCGAGGTCGGTGTCCGGGTGGTGATCAGCGTGCCCCGGGGCGAGATCATGGCCCGCAAGACCACCAACCGCCGGCTCGGCATCCTCGGCGGCATCTCGATCCTCGGCACCACCGGGATCGTCCGCCCGTTCTCCACCGCGTCGTGGCGGGCCAGCGTCGTACAGGCCGTGCACGTGATGGCCGCCCAGGGCGAGCCGACCGTGGTGCTCTGCACCGGCGGGCGCACCGAGCGGGCCGCCCGCGCGCTCCTGCCCGACCTGCCCGAGGTCTGCTTCGTCGAGGTCGGCGA
Organism: Micromonospora sp. BQ32; assembly: GCF_059358895.1. NCBI lineage: Bacteria > Bacillati > Actinomycetota > Actinomycetes > Micromonosporales > Micromonosporaceae > Micromonospora > Micromonospora sp. BQ32. The sequence goes on from NZ_JCADBI010000001.1 coordinate 595,179, forward strand.
CTTCACCGGGGCCGCGGTGACCGCCGCCGTGGGTGACGCGATGACCGGGGTGGTCTTCGTCGGCATGGCCGGCAAGCTGGCCAAACTCGCGGCCGGCATCCTGATGACCCACTACACCCGCTCCACGGTGGACCTCTCCTTGCTCGGCGCGGTGACCGCCGAGGCCGGCGGCGACCCGTCGCTGGTCGCCGCCGTGACCGAGGCGAACACCGGGCGGCACGCGTACGAGCTGTGGGAGGCCGCCGGGCTGCTCGCCCCGGCCGGAGACCTGCTCTGCCAGCGGGTCCGCCAGGTGCTGCGGCGCTTCGCCGGGCCAACGGTCAGCGTGGACGTGGCGATGGTCGACTTCGCCGGAGCGCACGTCGTCGCCTCGTCCGGCAGGTGGCCCCGATGACGCTGGTGGCCCCGGTGACCGGCGTGACCGTGGTCGGTCTGGACGCCGCGGGCGCCCCGCCGCACCCCGCCCTCGCCCCGGTGCTGGCCACCGCCGGGCTGGTGGTCGGGGCCGCCCGGCACCTGGCCGCGGTGCCCGTACCGGCCGGCGCGGACACCGTCGCCCTCGGGCCGCTCGCCCCCGCCCTGCGCCGCCTCGCCGAGGCTGTCGACGCCGGGGTGCCGGCCGTGGTGCTGGCCAGCGGCGATCCCGGCCTGTTCGGCATCGTCCGGCGACTGCGCGTGGCCGGGCTGCCGCTGCGGGTGGTGCCGGCGGTGTCCAGTGTGGCCGCCGCGTTCGCCCGCGCCGGGCTGCCCTGGGACGGCGCCGCCGTGGTCACCGCGCACGGGCGTGACCCCCGAGCCGCCCTGAACGCCTGCCGGGCGCTGCCGCTGGTCGCGGTGCTCACCGCGCCGGGCGCCGGTGCGGCCGAGCTGGCCGCCGGCCTGATCGGCTGGTCCCGCCGCCTGCTGGTCGCCGAGCATCTGGGCACCCCCGCCGAACGGATCCGTGCGGTGACCCCCGAGCAGGCCGCCGCCGCGACCTGGGCCGACCCGCACGTCCTGCTCAGCCTCGCCGACGCCGCGCCCGCCGACGACGCCGCGCCCGCCGCGTCCGGTCGGGCTACGGCCGGCGGGATGCGCGCCGACAACCAGCCCGCCGCCGCGCCGGCCGGCGGCTGGGCGCTGCCGGAGGCCCGGTACGCCCACCGCGACTCCATGATCACGAAGTCGGAGGTGCGCGCCCTCGTCGTCGCCCGGCTGCGCCCCCGACTGGGCCGGCTGATCTGGGACATCGGGGCGGGCAGCGGCTCGGTCGGCATCGAGTGCGCGCTGCTCGGCGCGGCCGTGCTCGCCGTCGAACAGGACCCCGAGGCCGGCGCGACCGTCCAGGCCAACGCCGCCGCGCACGCCGTGCACGTCCGGCTCGTCACCGGCTGCGCCCCGGCGGCGCTGGCCGACCTCCCCGAGCCCGACGCGGTCTTCGTCGGCGGTGGCGGCGTCGACGTCCTCGCCGCCGTGGTGGCCCGCCAACCCGAGCGGGTGGTGCTCACCCTGGCCGCACTGGACCGAGTCGCACCGGCCATGGGTCTGCTGCGCGCCGCCGGCTACACGGTCGAGGGCAGCCAGCTCTCCGCCGCCCGCCTCGCCGACCTGCCCGGCGGGTCGATCCGTCTCGCGGCCACCAACCCGGTGGTCGTCCTCACCGGAGAGCGCCCGTGACCAACCAGAATTCGCCCGCCCGGATCGGCCTGGTGGCGGCCACCGCCGCCGGCCGCCGGCACGCCGACACCCTCGCCGCCGCATGGCCGCACGCCCGGCTGGTCCCAAAAGAGACCGTCGCCGACGCGCTGCGGACCGCCTGGGCCGAATGCGACGCGGTGATCGCGTTCCTGGCCACCGGGGCGGTGGTGCGGATCGTCGCGCCGCTGCTCGACGACAAGCGCACCGACCCGGCCGTGGTGGTCGTCGACGAGGCGGCCCGGCACGCCGTGGCGCTGCTCGGTGGGCACGCCGGCGGGGGCAACGCCCTCGCCGAGCAGGTCGCCGCCGTGCTGGGCGCCCGACCGGTGATCACCACCGCCACCGACGCGGTCGACCTGCCGGGGTTGGACACCCTCGGCTGGCCGGTGCAGGGCGCGGTCGCCGCGGTGTCCCGGGCCATCCTGGACGGCGAGCCGGTCCGGCTGATCGCCGACGCCGACTGGCCACTGCCCGCCCTGCCCCCGAACGTGCGCGCCGCCGCCGAGGACCCGGCGGACGGCGGGTACCGGTTGCTGGTCACCGACCGGGTGGTGCCGCTCGACGGGCGGACCGCCGTGCTGCGGCCGCCGTCGCTGGTCGCCGGCGTGGGCGCGAGTCGGGGCGTACCCGCCGCCGAGGTCGCGGAGCTGCTGCACCGGGTGCTGGCCGAGGCCGGCCTCGACCCGGCGAGCCTGCGCTGCCTGGCCAGCGCCGACATCAAGGCCGACGAGGCGGGCATCCGCAGCACCGCCGACGCGCTCGGCGTACCCCTGGTGACCTGGCCGGCGACGCGGCTGGCGGCGGTCGACGTGCCGCACCCCAGCGAGGTGGTCCGCGCCGCGGTCGGCACGCCGAGCGTGGCGGAGGCCGCGGCCCTGCTCGGCCCGGACGGCCGGGCCGACGACGCGACGCTGCTGGTTCCGAAGACCGCGACGGCGATGGCCACCGTGGCGGTGGCCCGGCACGCGCCACGCGGCCGGCTGGCCGTCGTCGGCCTCGGGCCGGGCGCCGCTGACCTGCGCACCCCCCGCGCGGTGGCCGAGCTGCGTCGCGCCGCCGTGGTGGTCGGCCTCGACCAGTACCTCGACCAGGTCCGCGACGTGCTCCGCCCGGGCACCCGGGTGCTCTCCAGCGGGCTGGGCGCGGAGGAGGCGCGGGCGCGCGCCGCCGTCGCCGAGGCCACCGCCGGCCGGGCGGTCGCGCTGATCGGCTCCGGCGACGCCGGGGTGTACGCGATGGCCAGCCCCGCCCTGGAGTACGCCGACGAGCGGATCGACGTGGTGGGCGTGCCCGGCGTCACCGCCGCGCTGGCCGCCGGGGCGCTGCTCGGCGCCCCGCTCGGCCACGACCACGCCTACCTGAGCCTGTCCGATCTGCACACCCCGTGGGACGTCATCGAGCGGCGGGTGACCGCCGCCGCCGAGGGTGACTTCGTAACGCTCTTCTACAACCCGCGCAGCCGGGCCCGCGACTGGCAGCTCGGCAAGGCGCTCGGCATCCTCGCCGCGCACCGGCCACCGGACACCCCGGTGGGCGTGGTGCGCAACGCCAGCCGTCCCGGCGAACGGGTGCACCTCGCCACCCTGGCCACGCTCGACCCGGCCATCGTCGACATGTACAGCGTCGTGGTCGTCGGCAGCAGCGACACCCGGCTGGTCGCCGGCCGGATGGTCACACCCCGGGGGTACCGGTGGCGCTCGTGACGATCGACGCCTGCCAGGGCTGCGGCGCCTGCCTGCTCACCTGCCCCACGCACGCGATCCGACCGGTCGCCGGTGGCCTCACGGTCCGCGCCGACCGGTGCACCGGCTGCCTGGAGTGCCTGGAGATCTGCCCGGTCGACGCGATTCGCGTCGTCGAGCCCGACGCTTGTGGAGGAACCCGGTGAGCCGGGTGGTGCACCCCATCGAGGCCGAGTCGTACCGCATCCTGCGCGAGCGCGTCGACCTGTCGCACCTGCCGCCGCTGAGCCGCGCGGTGACCGAGCGGGTGGTGCACGCCAGCGCCGACCTCGCGTACGTCGACGAGCTGGTCTGCGACGAGGCCGCCCTGGAGGCGGGGCTGGCCGCGCTGCGCGCCGGGGCGCCGGTGGTCACCGACGTGGCGATGGTCGCCGCCGGCATTACCCGGGCCGGCCTGGAACTGGTCTGCCCGGTCGCCGAACCGGCCGCCGCCGCCCTGGGCCGCTCGGCCGGCATCACCCGCTCGGCGGCGGCCGTCCGGATAGCCCTGGAGCGGGTCGGTCCCGGAGCGGTCTGGGTGGTCGGCTGCGCGCCCACCGCGCTCGTCGAACTGCTCACCCTGGACGCCGCACCGGCGCTCGTCGTCGGCCTGCCGGTCGGCTTTGTGGGCGCCGCCGAGTCCAAGGCGGCGCTGCGGGCCAGCGGCCTGCCCGCCGTGTCCAACGTGGGGGAGAAGGGTGGCTCGGCGGTCGCCGCCGCCGCCCTCAACGCCCTGCTCTACGTCGAGGAGAAGTCATGACCGGGTTGGTCATCGTCGGGCACGGCACGCGCAGCGCGGCCGGGGTCGAGCAGTTCGCCGCTCTCGTCGAACGGGTCCGCGGTCGCGGTGACATCGGCGACGTCGAGGGCGGCTTCATCGAGCTGTCCCGCCCACCGCTGACCGACGCGGTCGGTGCGCTCGTCACCCGGGGGCACCGGGCGCTGGTGGCGCTGCCGCTGGTGCTCACCGGCGCCGGTCACGGCAAGGGCGACATCCCCGCCGCGATGGCCCGCGAGCAGCAGCGCCACCCCGGGCTGAGCTACCGCTACGGCCGCCCGCTCGGCCCCCACCCGCTGCTGCACGAAGCCCTCGAACAGCGCATCGACGCCGCACTGGCCGGTGCGGACCGGGCCGGTACGTGGGTGGCGTTGATCGGGCGGGGGTCCACCGACCCGGACGCCAACGCCGAGGTCGCCAAGGTCGCCCGGCTGCTTTGGGAGGGGCGCGGCTACGCGGGTGTGGAGCCGGGGTTCATCTCGCTGGCGCAGCCGTCGGTGCCGGCCGTGCTGGAGCGGCTGCGCCGCCTCGGCGCGCGGCGGATCGTGGTGGCGCCGTACTTCCTGTTCGCCGGGGTGCTGCCGGACCGGATCGTCGCCCAGTCGGCCGAGTTCGCCGCCGCCCACCCCGACCTGGACGTCCGCGTCGCCGAGGTGATCGGCGACTGTGACGCCCTCGCCGACCTCGTCCTGGAGCGGTACGCCGAGGCGCTGGGCGGGGACATCCGGATGAACTGCGACACCTGCGCGTACCGGGTGTTGATGCCCGGCTTCGCGGACAAGGTCGGTCGCCCGCAACGCCCGCATGACCACCCCGACGACCCGGTCGGCCACCACCACCACCACGGCCACCACCACGCGCATGACCATGGTTCGGTCGCCGTGGTCGGCGGCGGGCCGGGACCGGACGACCTGATCACGGTACGCGCGAGGGCGCTGCTCGACGCGGCGGACGTCGTGGTGGTCGACCGCCTCGCCCCGCAGGGGCTGCTCGCCGGGCTGCGCCCCGACGTGCTGGTGGTCGACGCCGCGAAGGTGCCCCGTGGCCCGTCGATGGCCCAGGAGGCGATCAACGAGGCCCTCGTGTCGCACGCCCGCGCCGGTCGCCGGGTGGTCCGGCTCAAGGGTGGTGACCCGTACGTCTTCGGGCGCGGCCACGAGGAGGTGCATGCCTGCGTGGCGGCCGGCGTTCCGGTGACGGTGGTGCCCGGGGTGAGCAGCGCGCTCGCCGCACCGGCCCTCGCCGGGGTGCCGGTGACGCACCGGGGCGTGGCGCACGACGTCACCGTGGTGTCCGGGCATTTGCCGCCCGGGCACCCCGACTCGCTTGTCGACTGGGCGGCGCTGGCCCGGGCCCGGGGCACCGTCGTGCTGCTGATGGCCGTCGACACCATCGCCAAGATCGCGACCGTGCTGATCGAGCACGGTCGCGCCCCGGAGACCCCGGTGCTGGCCGTGCAGGACGCCGGGCTGCCCGACCAGCGGTCGGTGCCCGCCCGGCTGGACGAGATCGGCGCGGTCGCCGCCCGGGAGGGCGTCGGTCCGCCCGCCGTCTTCGTCCTCGGCCCGGTGGTCGCTCTCACCACCACCGGGCCGACGGGATGACGACTACTCGCTGCGGGCGGTCTCCGGCCCGGTGATGCGTTCCAGCAGCGGCAGGGTGGAGGCGATGACGCCGAGGCAGGCTGCCAACCCGACGACGACGATCACGTAGAAGCCCGGCTGCGGCGCGACGAGGGTGTAGTCCATCTGCGCCCGGAGGAACAGCTGGGCGGCGAGGAGGCCCATGCCGATGGCGACGGCGGCGACGGCGAGCATCGGCACGGCGCTCTCCAGCGCCACCACCCGACGCAGGACCCGCACCGGAGCGCCGCTGAGGCGCAGCAGGCTGAACGGGCGTCGGCGTTCGGTGAGACCGCCGATGACACTGACCGCGAGGCTGCACCCGCCGAGCGCGAGGCTGGCGACGATGATGACATTGGCCAGTTGTTCCCAGCCGCGCAGCGTGTTCGCGAAGTCCGACTCGAAGTCGCCGGGCACGTTCGGCCCGACCCAGAAGGTCGGGAAGGCGACCTCCAGCACGGTGCGGGTGCGCTCGACGGCGGCGGCGGAGCCGTCCGTGCCGATGACCATCGATCCGACCGGTAGCCGCTGGAGTTCGTCGAGGGTGAGCGACGCGGCGGGCCAGACGGTCGCGGGCGACGCCGACTCCCGCCAGCGACTGAGGCCCAACGGCACCTCGATGACGCTCGCGCCGTCGGCGCACCGGCCGTACGCGCTCGGGAGGTCGGTGCAGGCGATCACCCCGACCTCGCCGGAGTCGGTCATCACCGGGTTCTCGCGGATGGCGGTCACGGACCGCACCCCGCTGATCGCCCGCAGCTCGGCGAAGACCGTGTCGGGCACCGACGGCACCTTCTCGTTGAAGACGGTGGTCACCGTGCCCGCGTCGGTCGAGCCGGTGGGCGCCGGGCCGCGGTTGGCGACGATCGTGGTGATCACGCCGACGGACACGCTCGTGACGAAGAGCGCGAGCATGATGCCGCTGATCGCCCGGAAGCCGGCCTTGGGATTGTCGGCGAGGCGTCGCGCGGCGATGAGCGTGGCCGGGCGGTTGGCGTACCGGGCCATCACCCGGGCGCCGACCATCGTCAACCAGGGGCCGGCGAAGACCAGACCGGCCATGATGAGCAGCAGGCCGGGTAGGAACACCGCGGCCTGGCCGTCGGACGTCGCGGGCCGGAAACCGATGGCGAGGACCAGCACGGCGACGCCGAGCACCATCGGGATCAGCCGGTACGCGCGCGGTGCCCGGGGGGTGACCCGCCGGGTGACGCCCAGCGGCGAGATCCGTACCCGGCGCAGCGAGACCTGGGCCGCCAGCGCCGCGCCGGCGGGGACGCCGAGCGCCACCAGCAGGACGTCCAGCACGCCCAGGGACATGTCGCTGGGGAAGAACGGCATGCCGCTGAACGGGATGCCCGCGAGCAGGTCGCGGAAGGCGTAGAACAGGCCGAAGCCGACAGCGGTGCCGGCGACGGCGGCGGCGGCCGCCTCCACCGCGGCGACCATCGAGATCTGCCGGGGCGTCGCGCCGACCAGGCGCATCGCGGCGAAACGCTGCTCCCGGCGGGCGGCGCTGAGCCGGGTGGCGGTGCCGATGAAGATCAGCACCGGGAACAGCAACCCACCGGCGACCACACCCAGGATGAGGTTCACCGTGGCCTCGGGGAGGGCGGGGGTGTCACCGACGCTGGTGACCTGCCGCGCGTTGGGCAGTTCGGCGACCTGCTCGGGGGTGCCGCCGGCGATGACGAGCAGGGTGTCCGGCGAGGTCAGCGCGGCCGGGCCAACGGTGCCGAGGTCCCGCCCCGGGTAGCGGTCGCGCAGCTGGTCGGCGGGGTGGGCGGCCAGCAGTTCGCGGAACGCGGGCGAGGCGTAGTACTCGCCGGGGCCCGGCGTGTCCGGGATACCGACCGGGGTGGGCGCGGTCGAGCCGGTCGCGGCGACGTCGATCCGAATGATCTGCTCACCGTGGAAGTAGTCCTGCCGGTTCGACCACCACAGTGGGTCCGCGTCGCCGGCCGAGGCGCTGGGATACATCGACGCGTACCGGGTGAGTTGGGCGTTGACCGCGTTGACCCCGGCGAGAGTGGTCAGCAGCAGCCCGCTGCCGACCGCGACGGCGGCGGCGATGACGACCAGGCGGGTGAGCGCCTCACGGCCGCCCGCCAGGGCGAGGCGGAGCCCGAAGCGGATCATGAGGCGATCCGGTCCGGCGCGTTCACGCGCCCGTCGCGGACCATGACCTCGCGGTCGGCGTACGCCGCGATCCTGGGTTCGTGGGTCACCAGGATGACCGTGGTGCCCTGCTCACGGGCGGCACCGACCAGCAGGTCCATCACCTGCTCGCCGGTGAGCGAGTCGAGCGCGCCGGTCGGCTCGTCGGCGAAGAGCACCTGCGGCTCGGCGACCAGGCCGCGAGCCAGGGCGACGCGTTGCGCCTGCCCGCCGGAGAGCTCACCCGAACGGCGCTGCTCCAGGCCGTCCAGGCCGAGGCGCGCGAACCAGGCCCGCGCCTTCGGCAGCGCCTGCTTGCGGTGTACGCCGCTGAGCAGCAGCGGCAGCGCGACGTTCTCCACCGCGGTCAGCTCGGGGACGAGCTGGCCGAACTGGAACACGAAGCCGAAGCGGTCCCGGCGCAGGCTGCTGCGCTCGGTCTCGGCCATGGCGTGCACCCGGGCCCCGTCGAAGAGGATCTCGCCGGAGTCGGGCACCAGGATGCCGGCCAGGCAGTGCAACAGGGTGGACTTGCCCGAGCCGCTGGGGCCCATGACGGCGAGGATCTCGCCCGCCTCCACGGCGACGCTCGCGCCGCGCAGGGCGGGGGTCTGACCGAAGGAGAACTCCACGTCGCGCGCTTCGATCACGACGCTCATGGCCGTACCTCTTTCCGCAGGGCGTCCAGTCGGGCGCCGGTCATCTCGATCCATCGGAGGTCCGCCTCCAGGTGGTAGAGGCCATGGTCGGCGAGCAGCGCGTCGACCAGGCTGCCGGCGCGCTTGATCTCGGTCAGCTCACGCATTCGGCGCAGGTGCGCGCTGCGCTGGGTGTCGAGGTATTCGGTGGCCGGCCGGTCCAGCATCAGCGCGAGCACGACCTTGGCGAAGAGCACCGTCTGCAGGTGCGGTTCCGGGTCGACCGGCTGGGTCAGCCACTGTTCGACCTCGGTCGCGCCGACGTCGGTGATGATGTAGCGCTTGCGGTCGGGGCCGGAGCCCGGGGCGACGTCGCTGATCACCACCTTGCCGTCGCGGGCCAGTCGGCTGAGGGTGGAGTAGACCTGGCCGAACGGCAGCGGCTTGCCCCGGCCGAAGAAGGCGTCGTAGTCGCGCTTCAGGTCGTAACCGTGGCTGGGCTCCCGTTCGAGGAGGCCGAGGAGGGTCAGTGGCACGCTCATGCCAGCAGACTACACCGAGGGTATACCTCGCGTATATACCCTCGGTGTGTTGCTGATCGACGCCTGGTCCAGGCGTTGGTGTCGACGGGATCGGGCGTGGCGCGGCGGGTGCCTGATCAGCCGCCCAGGGCGCGGGCCAGGGCGTAGCCGGCGGTGGCGGCGACGAGCCCGGCGGTCACGCTGCCCAGCACGTTGACCAGCGCGAGGAGCCGATGGCCGCTCCTGGCCAGCCGCAGCGTCTCGTAGCTGAAAGTGGAGTAGGTGGTCAGCGCGCCGCAGAACCCGGTGCCGAGCAACGCGCCGACCGCCGGGCCGGCCGGCCAGCCGACCAGGACGCCGAGCAGCAGCGACCCGGCCACGTTGACGACCAACGTGCCCCAGGGAAACGCCGAGCCGTGCCGGGACTGCACGGCCCGGTCGGTGAGGTAGCGCAGCGGCGCGCCGACGGCCGCGCCCAGGGCGATGAGCAGGACGGTCACCGGGTCGACCGCCGCAGCAGCCCGGCCGTGACGGCGTCACCCAACCCGACCGCGACGAGCGCCCCGAGCACCGTCGCGGCGAGGTACGCCAACGCGGTGCCCGGTGCGCCCGCGACGATCGCCTGCTGGACGTCGACCGCGTAGGTGGAGAAGGTGGTGAACCCGCCGAGCACCCCGACGCCGAGGAACGGACGCGCCAGCGGGGGGCCGCCGTCGAGGTGCCCCAGCACCGCCATCAGCACGCCGATCAGCAGGCAGCCGGATGTGTTGATGGTGAACGTGGCCCACGGAAAGCCGGTCGGCGGGTGCGGAACGGCGTGTTGCAGGCCGGCCCGGGCCAGCGCGCCGAACACCCCGCCGGCCGCGATCGCGGCGAGAACCGTCGCGGGGCGCGCGGTCAGCTCCCGGCGGTCGGCGGGGACGCGCAGGTCGACGTCGGGATCGGTACGCGGCTCGAACGGCTCTGGCACGGCTCCTCAGCGTAGTGCCGGCCAGGGCGGCGTCAGCGCGGTGCCGGCGAGGGCGGCGTCAGCGCACTGCCGCGACGGCGGCGTCCGGGCCGCCTCGCCAGACCGTGCCGACCTCGCTGAAGCCGGCCGCGGTGAGCGCGGCCAGGTGCCAGGAGACCGGTGGGTTCCACTCGGGGCTGTGCCCGGTCGGGTAGATCGCCTGTCGCTGGGCGACCAGCGGGGCGAGCGCCGGGTCGGCGCCGGCCCGCTCCCACCAGTCCGACCAGGACAGCATCGCGCCGGCGGCGTACCGGGCGTCGCGCCGGTCCCGGGCCCGGTCCATCAGCCGCTTGGTCAGCTCCGGCAGGGTGTCGTCCGGCATGTGGTCGGCGTTGACGAAGACGCCGCCCGGGCGCAGCACGTCGCGCAGTTCGGCGTAGAGCTGCCCGAGCCGGTCGGCCGGCAGCCAGTGCAGGGCGGTGGCGGTGAGGACGGCGTCGTACTCCTGGTGGGGGAGCGTGGAGCGCCACTCGGGGGTGCCGAGGTCGGCCGTGATGATGGTGGCCCGGTCGGCCAGCGAGGCGGCGGCGATGGCGAGCAGTGCCGGGTCGAGGTCGACCACTGTCGTCTCGGCGGCGGGGAAGCGCGCCAGCGTCCGCAGCGAGATGGTGCCGGTGCCGCCGGCCAGGTCGAGCACGCGCGGCGGCCGGCCGTCGAGGACCGCGTCGACGGTGTCGAGCATGGCGGTGAACCGGTGTTCCCGGTCCGGGAGGTAGGCCTCCTGCTGGCGGTCCCAGCTCTCCTGCCAGGCCCAGGGATCCACAATGTAAGGACTCATAGCGATCAGGCTAGTTACGGCACGAGGGTGCTGTCCAGACCTTGTTGCACATCTTTTGCAATTGCGAGAAGATGGCAGGGCGATGATCAGAGCGACGCCGGGCCGGGCAACCGCCCGGCCCGGCGTCCTCCTCGCGGCGGGGTCAGACCGTGCTCTCCACCAGGCTCGCGTCGGCCCGGGCCGGCTCGTCGCGCCGGGCCAGCCGCAGCGCCCCGAGGAGTACGCCCAGCCCGATGAGGGTGAGTGCGGCGCCGGCCCAGATCGGCGAGGTGTAGCCGAGTCCGGCGGCGATGGTCACCCCGCCGATCCAGGCGCCCAACGCGTTGCCGAGGTTGAACGCGGCGATGTTCGCCCCGGACGCCAGGGTCGGCGCCTGGTGCGCGTACCGCATGATCCGCATTTGCAGCGGCGGCACGGTGGCGAAGCCGAACCCGCCCATCAGCACCAGCGCGACGATGGTCAGCGCCGGGTTCGCGGCGGTCAGCGCGAAGCCGACGAGCACCACGGTGAGCACCGCCAGGACGGTGACCAGGGTGCGCGACAGTGACCTGTCCGCCGCCCGGCCGCCGAGCAGGTTGCCCGCGAAGAGCCCCACGCCGAAGAGGACGAGCAGCCACGGCACGGTGCTGGTGGCGAAGCCGCTGACCTCGGTGAGCGTGTAGGCGATGTAGGTGAACGCGCCGAACATCCCACCGAAGCCCAGGACGGTGATCACCAGGGAGAGCCAGACCTGCGGGTGGGTGAAGGCCCGCAACTCGCCACGCAGCCCGCCGGCCGGACGGTCGGCGGTGGCGGTGTCGCCGGCCGGGATGAGCAGGGCCAGCCCGATCAGGGCGACCACCCCGATGGCGGTGATCGCCCAGAACGTCGACCGCCAGCCGAAGTGCTGCCCGAGGAAGGTGCCGAAGGGCACGCCGAGCACGTTCGCGATGGTCAGGCCGGCGAACATCATGGCGATGGCGCCCGCCCGGCGGGCCGGTGCGACCAGCCCGGCGGCGACCACCGCGCCGATGCCGAAGAACGCCCCGTGGCAGAGCGCGGCGACGATCCGGCCGGCCATCATCACGGCGTAGTCGCCGGCGACGGCGGAGAGCAGGTTGCCGATGATGAAGAGCACCATCAGGCCGAGCAGCACCGGTTTGCGCGGCAGGCGGGTGACCGCCGCGGTGAGGGCGACCCCGCCGACGGCCACGCTGAGCGCGTAGCCGGAGATCAGCCAGCCGGCCACCGGCTCGGTGACCGCGAAGTCGGCGGCCACCTCGGGCAGCAGCCCCATGATCACGAACTCGGTGAGCCCGATGCCGAATGCGCCGATGGCCAGCGCGATCAGGCCAGGCGGCAGGGACTTGTGGCGTACGGACATGGTCTTCCCATCGAAAGAGGGCAGATATCAAGCGCATGCAACTACACGCGCCAGCAACGAAATACTTGCACGCGCTCTATATCGGCGCAAGCGTGGTAGCCTGGGGCCCGTTCAGATCACACCGAGGAGGCCGGCATGGGCATCGCCGACGACGCGGTCGAGATCCGCGCGCAGGGCTGGCGCACCCTCGCCGCCCTGCACGGGCTGATCGAGACGTCCCTGGAGCGGGCCCTACAGGCCGGCCACGACCTCTCCGTCGTCGAATACACGGTGCTCGACGCGCTCTCCCGGCAGGACGGCTGGCACATGCGGATGAGCCAGCTCGCCCGCGCCGCCGCGCTCTCCGGGAGCGCCACCACCCGGCTGGTCACCCGGCTGGAGCAGCGGGGGCTGCTCACCCGCATCCTCTGCGCCGACGACCGGCGAGGCATCTACACCGAGCTGACCCCGGCCGGCTCCGAGCTGCTCGCCCAGACCCGACCGACGCACGACCGGGTGCTCACCGACGCGCTCGCCCAGGCGGAGGCCACCCCCGAGCTGGCACCGCTGGTCGACGCCCTGCACCGGCTGCCGGCCGCCCGCTGACCGCCCCGCCGCCCGGGCCACGGCGGGCGTACGGTACCCGCAGCCCCACCGGGACCGCCGCGCCAAGGAGGCAGCCGATGCAGGACCGCACCCCTCGTCCGGAGGAGCTGGAGCCGATCGAGCGCGCCGGCATCGACGAGCTGCGCGCCCTGCAACGCGACCGACTGCGCTGGTCGTTGCGGCACGCGTACGACAACGTGCCGCACTACCGGCGGGCGTTCGACGCGGCCGGGGTGCACCCCGACGACTGCCGGGACCTCGACGACCTGGCGCGCTTCCCGTTCACCGGCAAGGCCGAGCTGCGGGAGAACTACCCGTTCGGCATGTTCGCCGTACCCCGGGAACGGGTGGCCCGCCTGCACGCCTCGGCCGGCTGGACACCCTGACAGTGCGGGTGGAGCGGCGAGCCGACGTCGACATGGACGCCGCCGAGCGGGCCGGCGGCGCCCTGGTTCAGCTGGTGAAGAACACCATCGGGGTGAGCGTGGCGGTCGACGTCCTCGCCCCGGACACGGTGGAACGGTCGATGGGCAAGATGCGCCGCATCGTCGACCAGCGACCTGCCTCGATGTCGTCGTCGACATAGGATCCTGTTCATGCGCGTGCTGGTGGTCTCCGCCCCGCTCGTCGGGCACGTCTTCCCGCTGGTGCCCCTCGCTGTCGCGTTGCGCGACGCCGGCCACGACGTGCTGGTCGCCACTGGCGGCGGTGCTCTGGCCGCCGCCGACGCCGGCCTGCCGGTGCACGACGTCGCGCCGGGCTTCGACTTCGGCCGGATCGCGCTGCGGGTCTTCCCCCGCCATCCGCTGATCGCGCGGGCAGAGCTGGCCGGCACCGCCGGCACCCGGGGCGCCGGCCTGCTGTTCGGCACGCTCAACGACCAGCTCACCGACCCGGTGGTCGCGCTGGCCACCCGATGGCGGCCGGATCTGGTGCTGTACGAGCCGTTCGCGGTCGCCGGCGCGGTGGCCGCCGCGCGGCTCGACGTGCCGGCCGTACGCCAGGAGAACGCCCTCTTCGACGGCCGGGACCTGGTCCGCGCCACCGTCGCCCGACTCGGCGCCGCACTGCGCCGCCATGGCCTCACCGAGCTGCCCGCGCCGGCCGCCGCCCTCGCCGTGGCCCCGCCCAGCGTTGCCACGCAGAGCGGTTGGCCGATGCGCTACACGTCCTACGTCGGCGGCGGGGAGCTGCCGGCCTGGCTGCGCGAACCGGGTGAACGCCCCCGGATCCTGGTCACCCGCAGCACCCTGACCGGCCCCGGCGACCGGGGGCCGATGCCCGCCGTGGTGGCCGCCGCCGCCGAGGTGGACGCCGAGATCGTGCTGGTCCGCCCCGACGAGCGGTCGGCCCGCTCGTTGCCCGGCAACGTGCGGGTGGTCGACTGGATCCCGCTCGACGAGGCGTTGCCGGCGAGCGCGGCGCTGGTGCACCACGGCGGGGCGGGCAGCGCCTTCGGTGCCCTCGCCGCCGGCCTGCCCCAGCTGGCCACCACGGGTCCGGGGGACCGGCGACACAACGCCGAGCTGGTGGCCCGCCGGGGCGCCGGTCTGGCGCTGCGACCCCGGGACATCACCGCGCGGGCGCTGACCCAGTTGCTCACCGACGAGCGTCTACGCACCGCTGCTGGGCAGGTCAGCCGCGAGATCGCCGGGATGCCGCCACCGACGGACCTGGTCGCGCGGCTGGCGGCACTGGTCTGACGCCCACCCGCGTGGCCACCCGGGACAACCGGCCGACTGCGGCAGGATGACCGGATGCGTAACGTCGTGCTGTTCCACTCCGTGTACGGGCTGCGGCCCACCGTGCGCGCCGCCGCCGACCGGCTGCGCGCCGCCGGGCACCAGGTCAGCACCCCCGATCTGTACGGCGTCCCGGCCACCGACACCGTCGAGGAGGGCTTCGCGCTGCTCGACAAGATCGGCCAGGAGGTGGTGCTGGACCGGGCCCGGGCCGCGCTGCGTGACCTGCCACCGGAGACGGTGCTCGCCGGCTTCTCGATGGGCGCCGGGGTGGCCGGGGCGCTGCTGGCCGAGCGCCCCGACGCCGCCGGTCTGCTCCTGCTGCACGGCACCGGCGGCGCCCCGGACACGGTCCGACCCGGGTTGCCGGTGCAGCTGCACCTCGCCGACCCCGACCCGTACGACGCGCCGGACGAGGTCGACGAGTGGCAGCAGGCCATGACCGACGCCGGTGCCGACCTGACGGTCTTCCGCTATCCCGGCGTGGGCCACCTGTTCACCGATCCGGACGTGGCCGAGTACTCCCCGGACGCCGCCGCGGCGGCCTGGCCGCGCGTGCTGGCCTTCCTGGCCGCCGGCTGAGCGCCCGGCCAGCGGCGGCCAGTGGGGCCGACGCCGCGGCGTCGACGTCGGCGAGCGGCGCAGCCGAAGGTTGACGAACGGCAGGTGTCGACCCTAGGGCTGACTCGACCCTGAGTTACCTGGTGGCCTCCGTCGTGCGCTCGGCTGACCCGCCATGTCGATCTGCCGAGGAGCGGTATACCTCAGAGGTATGAATATGCCCCTGAGGTATACCGCTTGATGCCGCAGCCGCCACGACAAGCTGACCGACGGCCGCGTCGAGTCGTCGACCTGGCAGCCGGGCGGGCTTGGTCGCCGACGTCGCGCCCGGGTCGGGGGACTCGCGGCCCTCGCTCAGCGCACGCTGGCGCCGATGCGCGGGGGCGTGGCGGTGCCGTGCACCCGCTTGGCGTGGCTGGCGAAGAGCCGGGGTGCGATGATCGGCATGAGTAGCCGCGCCGGCAGCGGGGCGTGCGCCAGCACCGCCTTGACCACCTCCGGGTCGCCCTCGTACATGGCCAGGCCGAAGGCCAGCGGCAGCTGCTTCTTCGGGGACTTGCTCATGCCGTGCTCGCCGAGCTGCATCCACTCGCGGGCGGTGACGTGCCGTTGCGCCAGCGGCAGGATCTCGCTCTCCTCCAGGGCCATGTGCGCGATCAGCGCGGCGCGTAGCTGCTCCAGGGCGTCGGCGAGCGGCTCACCGCCGCGAGCGGTGCGCCGCCACTCGGGGAGGAGGGCGACCACCGCCGCGTGGGCGTCCTCGATGGCGTGGTGCTGCGCCTCCATGGTGGGGACGATGGCAGCGGCCTCCGCGCCGCCGCGCTCCAGCAGCCGGGGCCACAGCAGCAGGTCCTCGCCCTCGTGGTGCACGTGCAGGATGTGGCAGAGCATCTCGGCGTGGGCGCCGACGACCTCCGCGCGCGTGGCGTCGCCCGGGGTGACGTCGCGGACGAGCTGCGGCAGCAGGCTGAACTCGCGACGGAGCGCGGAGTGCGCCATGTACATGTCGCGCACGTCGGCCATGGCTTCGCGGTGGTTCTGGTTCACGGTGACCTTTCCGAGGGATCAACTGGCACAGATCTGTTGATCATGCTCGGTGCCACTTGGAGCCGGCTTGGAATCCACCAACCGTGGCCGTCAGCGGGCCAGGGCGGCGGTCGCCTCGGCCAGCCAGTGCGGCGACTCCCATCGGCGGGCCACCCGGGCGGCGAGGGTGAAGTGCCGGGTCGCCTCCTCGGTGCGGCCCACCAGCCGGAACAGCTCCCCGAGCGTCAGCGCGACCGGTCGCACCACGGCCGCGGTGGTGGAGAAACCGGCCAGTTGGTCGCGTACCGGCAGCAGCGCGTCGATCACGGGTTGGGCCAGGTCCTGTCGCCCCAGCGCCGCGACCACCATCCCGCGCACGCTGAGCAAGGCCGACTCGAAGTAGTCCGGGCGGTAGGTGTGCCGCCCGATCGGCATGGCCCGCGCTTCGTCCACCCGTCCGCTTTCGATCAGCGCCAGCGCCAGCAGGTCGTCCACGATCGGACCCAACGACCCGCGCACCCTCCGGGTCGCCTCCAGGTGCTCCCCGAACCGTCCCTGACTGATCAGCAGGGTGCCGGTGGAGAAGTAGTGGAAGGCATCGGCGTGCAACGAACCCTGCCGCCGCATCTGCACGGCGACCTGGTCGTAGTGCCGCCGCGCGGCGGCGAAGTCGCCGGCGACGTGCGCCAGGGCGCCCAGCGAGCACAGGTTGATCGTCTGCGCCTCGTTCAGCTGGTACGTCTCCGCCAACCACCCCTGCCGGGCGACGCTGAGGCGCAGTTCGTCCGGCTCGTTGAGCGCGGCAGCGGAGTGGCCCAGCACCTGCTCGGCGACCGAGCGGTACGTCACCAGCCCGTGCTCGTCGGCGAGGTCACGCAGCTCAAGGGCGAACTCCCGGCGGTCCGGCGCCTCCCGCTCATAGCTCATCGTGCGCATCCGCGCGGCCAGCCCGAGGGCGCGCAGCTCGGGGTCGTCCAGCCGCCGCGAGAGGGCGAGCGCCTCCCGTCCGGCGGCCACGCCTCGCGGATCGGACTCGCCGTCCAACTCCGTGGCCAGCGCCTCGAGCAGCCGGCAGCGGGCGACCGGGTCCAGGTCGTCGGCGCGCAGCAGCCGGGTGAGTAGCTCGACGACGCGGTGGTCCACCGCGCCGTACTCGTGGGTCAGCCACGGGGTGGGGACGGTCCACGCGGTGAACGCCGCGACCAGCAGTTCGTCCCGGCCGGACGCCGCGGCGACGTCGATCGCCCGAGCGCGGGTCTGCCGGGCGGCGGCCACCGCACCGGCCCGCGCCTGGGCGCGCAGCAGCCGCCCGAGCAAATCGACCCGGAGCGCGTCGCGATCCCCGGCGACCGTGGCGGCGGCCTCGACAGCGTTGCCGAGCAGTTCGATCGCGGCGTCGTACGCGTACCGCCGCTCGGCCAGTTCGGCGGCTCGGATGGCGTAGTCGACGGCGAGCGGCGCGGTGTCGGCCGACGCGGCGCGGGCGTACTGGTGAGCCAGGGCCGGGTAGTCGTCGGGCCGCAGCCGGCGGGTGGCGGCGGCGATCCGCGCGTGCAGGCGGATGCGGCGCAGCTGCGGCAGGTCGGTGTAGATGGTGTCGCAGACCAGGCCGTGTACGAACCGCACCCGCCCGGGCGCCGGTTCGGTGAGCAGCCCGGCGGTCAGCCCGGCTTCCAGCGCCCGCAGGACGGTGCCCTCGTCGGTGCCGGCGGCGTCGACGAGCGTTCGCACATCGGCCTCCCGCCCGACGGCCGCGGTGAGGCGCAGCACCGAGACGGCCGTCGACGGCAGGCGGGAGAGCCGTCGGCGCAGCACGTCGCGTACGCCCTCGGGCACCTCGGAGGTGGCGACGAGCGTGCCCTCCGCGGCGAGCAGCCGCGCCGACTCCCGGACGTAGAACGGGTTGCCGCCGGTCCGCTCGGCCAACGCGGCGACCGTGTCCGGGTCGACGGTGGTCCGGGTCAGCGCGCCGAGCAGCCGTTCGACCTCGAACGTGGTCAGACCGCCCAACGGGATCCGACGGGGTGACCGGCGGGCCAGGACGGCCATCGTGTCGGCGAGCCGCTCGGCGCTGTCGGCGGGCCGCAGCGCCGCGACGAACAGGACGGTGCCGGTGGTCATCTCGGTGACGCTCTGCAACAAGAGCAGCGTCTCGGCGTCGGCGGCGTGCAGGTCGTCGAGGACGACGGCGACCGGTCTGCCGGCCGCGGCGGCGTCCAACCAGGCGCCGACGGCGCGGTGCAACCGGAACCGGCCGGCGGTGACGTCGCCACCGGGCTCGCCGTCGCCCCCGCCGAGCAGCGGGGCGAGCGCCGGTGCGAGGTCGCCCGGGGGTGCCTGCTCGGCGAGCTGCCGCAGCGCCTCGACCCAGGCCCAGGCCGGTGGGGCACCCTCGACCTCGGGGCAGCGGCCGACGGTGACCAGCCAGGCGTGGGCGGTGAGCCCGTCCCGGAACCGGGTGAGCAGGCTCGTCTTGCCGGCCCCGGCCTCCCCGCTGAGCAGCGCGACGCGCGGCCCGCCCGCCACCGTGTCGGCGGCCGCCTGCCGGAGCGCCTCCAGCTCGGCCTCCCGACCGACGAAGACGTCCTCGGGCACCTGTCGCTCGACGCGTACCGTCGTCGCCGGCACGGGTGGCAGCAGGTCGAGCCGCTGGCCCAGGATCGCGGACTCCACCTCGACCAACGCCGGCCCCGGGTCCAGACCGAGCTGCTCCGCCAGGGTCGCCCGGGCCCGGCGCAGCGCGGCGAGCGCGTCGCCCTGCCGACCGGTACGCCACAACGCCAGCGCGAGCAGCCGCCAGCTCTCCTCCCGCAGCGGCGCCTGCCGGGTCAACAGTTCTGCCTCCGGCACCGCCTCGGCCGCGTCGCCGCAGCGCACAGTCACGTCCAGTAGCAGCTCCCGGGCGCCGAGCCGTAGCTCCTCCAGCCGCAGCACCTCCGGCTGCGCCCACGGCTCACCGGCGAACTCGGCGTACGCCCGACCGCGCCACAGCTCGAGCCCGCCGCTCAGCAGCTGACGTGCCCGGCCCGGGTCGGCGGGGCCGACCACACGCGCCTCGGCGAGCAGTGCCTCGAACCGGCCGGCGTCGACGGCGTCGGCGGGCAGCCGCAGCGCGTAGCCCGGCGGCGCGGTGACCAGGACCCGGGCCGGCGCCCGGCGCTCGCGGGCCGGCTCCAGGATGCGACGCAGGTGCGAGACGTACGCCTGGAGGGAGGCGATAGCCCGTGGCGGCGGGTCACCCCGCCACAGATCCTCGATCATCTGACCGACGGAGACGACCTCGCCGCGGGCCGCGAGCAGCAGCGCGAGCACGGCGCGTTGACGGGGGCCGCCGAGGTCGACCGGCCCGCCTGTGTCGACCTCGACCTCAAGCGGCCCGAGCACCCGTAGCAGCATGACAACACCAATCCTAGTCGCGCTGGTGAGCAGCTCACCCGTTCCCACGGGACACGGGGCAGCCAGCTCACCGCGGGGTGCGTTCGGCGGCCCACCACCGCGCGGGGCCGCCTCCCGTTCGCCTTCCGGTCGTTCGGCACGGCGCTGCTGGCCCCGGGCGTCCGTGCCGAAGCGGCCAGGGCGACACCCCGGCCCGGCTGGGTGAGCGGCACTGCGGCGAGAATGCGGCGTGGAGTTTCTCTGTTACCACAGTGACCGGCCCGGCTCGGCGGCGTTGCGCGACGAGCTGTTGCCTGAGCACTGGTCCTATATGGACCGGTACGCGGCGGGAATGATCGCCCGTGGCCCGACCTTCGTCGGCGACACGCCCACCGGCAGCGTGCACATCGTCGACGTGCCCGACCCGGCCGCCGCGCGGGCATTCGCCTTCGAGGAGCCGAACTACCAGGCCGGCGTGTACCGGGACGTGGTGCTGCGCCGGTGGCACAACACGCTGGGCCGCACCATGTGGGACTTCCCGGGCGGCCGGACCGGCGGCCGCCGTTATCTGGTGCTCGGCCTCGGTCTCGGGCCGGCCGCCGATCTGGCCGTGCCGCCCGACCCGGACGAGCTGATCGCGTACGGGCCCCTGCTGGCCGACGACGGTGTCACCTGGCTCGGCACCGCCGCGCTGCTCCGGGCGCCGAACCCGGACGCGGCGCGCGCGATCCTGACGGCGGACCGGTACGCCGACATCGAGGTGCACAACTGGCAGTTCGGCGGGCGACCGTCCTGAGCTGTCCTTTCCCGCAGTCAGGCGGTGGCGGGCAGGTCGTCCAGTCGGCGGATCAACGACGGGCGGGGTATCGCCCGTACCGCGCCCGGCGGAGTGCCGGCGTCGGCGAGTGTCCAGTGACCAGCTGAACTCGCCGGCGTGCGGCGAATCGGCGCGGCGGGCCGTCCGATGTCCCGGGGCGGGACACCGCCCGCACTGCGCGGAGACCGGGTCGCCGCTGGGCCCGGCGTCGGGGGTACGTCGCCCGCCGAGGCGACGGCTCGGAGCCGGCGTGGGCCCGCCGTACGGTTCGCGCCGGGGTTCGACACGGCTGGCCGGGCGGCCATCGCCGGAGTGGGGCTACCGCGCCTCAGCGCTGTCGGGCTGGTGACACCCTCCGGCCCCGCCGGGGTCAGCGCCGCGAAGACGGCGTCGAGGCGGCCGGTCCGAGCGCCAACGGTGTCGAGGCGCACGATCTCGGCGCTCCTCGCCGCCGAGCCGTTGACCGCAGCAGCGCGCTGCTCCGGCGGGTTGGCGTCCCGGTGCACGGTGTCGAGGCGCGGCACGTCGGCGGCTCGGCTGGCGAAGACGGCCCGCAGGGCGCGGGGCAACCGCTCGGCGGCGACCTGGCGCAGCGCGGGCGCGGCGAACGCGTACCCGTCGACGCGGTGGGGGAGTAGCAGCCCGGCGGCGACCAGCCCGCGCAGTGCGGGTGCGGACCGGCCGGGCGTCCAGCCGAGTGCCCGGTCCACGGCCGCGCCGGAGATCAGGCCACCGAGGGTGCCGGCGGCCATCAGCACCGCCCGCCGCTCACCGTCGAGGTGGTCCAGCTCCGCGCCGACGGCCCGGCGTACCGCCTCGGGCAGCGGGAGCGCCGCCGGATCGGCACCGTCCACCAGCGACGTGACGTACGCCGCCGCGTGCCCCGGGCGGCCTCCCACCAGCGGCAGCAGCCGATCGACCAGGGCCACCGGCTGCCCGGCCCGGGTGAGAAGGTGGCGCAGCAGCCGCCCGGACTGCACCGTGGCCAGCGGTCGGATCGTCACCCGGCGGGCCGGACCGGGTCGGGTGTCGGCCCACTGCGGCTGATGCACGGTGAGCAGGGCCAGCGGCAGCCCACGCTCCGTCGCCGCGCTGAACAGCGCGTGCAGGAACCGGCTCACCGTCGGCGCGGCGCGGTCCAGGTCGTCGACGGCCACGATCAGCGGCTGGTGGGCGGCCAGGCGCAGCAGGACCTCCCGGCAGACCGCCGCGCCGGCGAGGGCGACGGCCGAGCCGTCCGGGGTGGTCAGCATCCGTTGGAGCGCCGGGACCGCGGTGGCCACCCTGGTCGGCGGGAACAGCGGCGTCAGGGCGGCGACGAGCCGGTTGTGGACCGCCGTCGGGCCGTCGCTGTGCCGGATCCCGGCGAGGCCGCGGAGCAGGTGCGCGACCGGCGCCAACACCTGATCGGGGTACGGCTGGCAGGTCGCCACGCACCAGCGCACCGCCAACCCGTCCACCGTGGTCAGCCCACGGGTCAGTTCGTGCAGCAGCCGGCTGCGGCCACTGCCGGTGGGGCCGACCAGGGAGATCCAGCGCGGCGTCCGGTCCCGAATGGCCCAGCCCAACTGGTCGCGGATGGTGGCCAGCTCGCGGCGTCGACCGATCAACGGGCCGTCGTGCCGGTCGACGCCGGGGCGTACCGGGCCGACGGCGTGCCAGACCGGCACCGGCGGCACCCGACCGGCGACCGGCACCGGCGTCAGCTGACGCTGGGTGATCAGACCAGCGGTGGCGCGAGCGGTGGCCGCACAGAGCGCGACGGCGCCGGGTGGGGCGTACTCCTGCAGGCGGGCGGCGGTGGTGATCACCGCGCCGCTGGCCACGCCGTGCCCGCCGCTGACGGCGTCGCCCAGGTCGACCACGACCTCGCCGGTGGCGACCCCGACCCGGACGCGCAGCCTGATGTCGCCGACCATGGGTCGCCGGTCGAGCGCGGCCTGGATCTCGAGCCCGGCGCGCACCGCCCGGTACGCGTCGAAGCCGTCGGAGTGCCGAGCGCCGAAGAGCGCCATCACGGCGTCGCCGATGTACTTCTCCACCACCCCCTGCCAGCGGTGCAGCACACCGGCGACGGTGTCGAAGTAGGCCCGCTGCAACGCTCGGACGTCCTCCGGGTCGAGCTGGTCCACCAAGGCGGTGGAGCCGACGATGTCGGCGAAGAGGACGGTGACGATGCGCCTCTCCTGGGGTACCGGCCAGAGCGGGGTGACGGTCCGTTGCGTGTCGACGATGATGCTGGTGGTCATGGGTTTCGCACCGGCCTTTCTCCCCGCTGTTGCCTGATCACCTCCGGAGATTGGCATTCCTGGGCCGACGGGGGATCTGCCGAACGACGTATGTCGGCCACCTGCAACCTTTAGTCGCAAAGTCGACGCGAGGAGTACCACAAGCGGCAGCCGGCCGTAGAACGGTGTGGGGCTCTGTGATTAGGCTGCGTTGCATGGCCAGCGATGTGGACACCGCACCGCTCGTGGGCCGGGCCGAGCTGGTGCAGACGGTTCGGTCCGCGTTGCTCGGTGACGCCGCGCACGGGCAGACCGCGGCGGTCTTCCTGACCGGCGAGAGTGGTGTGGGAAAGACCCGGTTGTTGGGCGAGATCGGCGACCGCCTGCGCGAGCGGGGTGCCGTGGTGCTCACCGGCAGCTGCCTGGACATCGGTGACGCCTCCCCGCTGCACCCGCTGTTGCAGGCGCTGCGTCGGTTCGACACCGAGGTGTCCACCTCGCACGCCCGCACCTCCTCGGCGGTGCGAGGGCTGTTGCAGATGTTCGCCGACGAGACCGCCGGCCCGGACGGCGCGGGCGCGTTGCTGGAGCGGGTCTCCCGCGGCCTGCACCTGATCGCCGAGGGTCGCCCGCTGGTGCTGATCCTGGACGACCTGCAGTGGGTCGACCGCAGCACCCGGCAGCTCCTGCTCTACCTGCTCGCCGGCCTGGGTGACCTTCAGCTGTCGGTGCTGGCGGCGGTACGCGCCGAGTCGTTGCAGGGCGCGCACCCGCTGCGCCGGGTGCTCACCGAGCTGCGTCGGCTCCGTACGGTGCGGGTGCTCGACCTGGCGCCGTTGGGCCGGGCCGACACCGAGACGCTCGCCGCCGCGGTGATCGGCCGGACGCTGACCGCCGACGCGGCCGAGCAGGTGTGGCAGCGCAGCGGTGGCAACCCGTTCGTCATCGAGGAGCTGGCCCGGGATCTGCGTGACGGCCGCGACGGCCTGTCCGAGACGCTGCGGGAGATCTTCCTCGATCGGGTCGACGCGTTGCCCCAGCACGCGCACGCAGTGGTGCACGCGGTGGCCGCCGGTGTCGAGCCGGTGCAGCACTGGCTGCTGGCCGAGGTGCTGCGGATGCCGGAGGACGAGCTGATCGCCGCGGCCCGGGCCGCGGTGGCGCACCGGCTGCTGGTCGGCGCCGACGAGGGCTACCGGCTGCGGCACCGCCTGGTCGCCGAGGTGCTGGCGCACGAGCTGCTGCCGGCCGAGCGCTCCGGGCTGCACCGCCGCTACGCCGAGGCGCTGACCACGGCGCCGGGTGAGCTGCACCAGGCCCGGCTGGCGCACCACTGGCGGTTGGCCGGCGAGCCGGCGCGTGCCCTGCCGGCGGCGGTGGCCGCCGCCCAGGAGGCCGAGCGGCTGCACGGTTACGCCGAGGCGCATCGACACTGGTCGGCGGCGTTGCAGTTGGCCGCCGAGCCGGGCCCGTTGACGGTGGACCGGGTCGAGTTGCTCGAGAACGCCGCCGAGGCGGCCCACCACTGTGGGGAACACGCCCGCGCGTTGGCCCTGCTGGAGGAGTTGGTCGCGCTGCGGGGTGGCGAGCCGAGCTGCGCGTTGCACATCCGCCGCGCCCGCTACCTGGCCGCCGCCGGTCGTTCCGCGCTGGCCGAGGAGGAATACCAGCGGGCGCTGAAGGCGGAGGACTGCTCCCCTCGGGACCGGGCGAGCGCCGCCGCCCGCCTGGCCGAGCTGCTGCTGCACCTGGGTCGGTACGCCGACGCCGGCGAGCGGGCCCGCGAGGCGCTGGCGTTGGCCGAGAACGTGGAGGGCTCGGCCACCGAGGTGGTGCTGGCCAGCTCGGCGCTGGGCTTCAGCGACGCCTGTCTGGAAGACCCGGACGCCGGTCTGGCGGTCATGCGCGACGCCCTCGACACGGCCGAGCGTGCCGGTCAGCCCGAGGACGTGGCCTGCGCGTACCTGCACCTGGCGGAACTGTTGACCGGGCCACTGAACATCCTCGAGGAGGGCGTGGTGGTGGCCCGGCGGGGCGCCGAACGGGCGGCCGAGCTGGGGCTGGGCCGCACCTGGGGCACCCGGCTGCTGGCCATCGCCATCAACGGGCTGTTCCGGGTGGGCCAGTGGGCCGAGGCGGAGAAGGTGGTGGCCGCGGCCCTGCGGCACCGACCGTCCGGTGCGGACGCGGTGGAGCTGCTGCTGGCCCGGTGCCGGCTCTCGGTCGGCTACGGCGACATCGAGGCCGCCGGTCGGGACCTCGACGCGGTGGCGACCCTGCTCGCCGGCGGCGGGGCGCGACACGTCATCCCGCTGCTCACCCTGCGTTCCGGGTTGGCCATGTGGGAGGGCCGGCATGACGTGGCGCGGCAGGCGGTGCAGCGCGGTCTCACCGAGAGCCGCTCCGACGACGTGATGATCCTCTCCGCGTTGGTCTGGCACGGCCTGCGCGCCGAGGCGGAGGCACACGCCAGCCGCACCATGGAGGTGGACCCGACGGCGGTGCGCCGGCTGCGGGACGTGGCCGAGCGGGTGGCCCGCAAGAGCGCCGGGGCCGCCCGGCCGGTGCGCTCGGTGGTGGAGGGCTTCCTGGCGCTGTGCGCCGCCGAGGTGAGCCGCCTCGACGGCAGCGACCCGGAGCTGTGGGCCGTGTCGGCCGCCGAGTGGGATCGACGTCATCACCCCTATCCGGCGGCCTACTCGCGGCTGCGGCAGGCCGAGGCGCTGCTGGCTCGTCGCAGCCGGGTGGCCACCGCCGGCAAGCTCCTGCGGGAGGCGTACCGGATCGCGCAGGGGTTGGGCGCTGTGCCGTTGACCTCGGAGATCCGCGAGCTGGCCGGGCGGGCCCGGGTGTCGCTGGACGAGCACGACCCCACCACCGGTACGCGCAGCGTCACGGCCGAGGCGTCCGACGACGAGTTGACGGCGCTCACCGCCCGGGAGCGGGAAGTGCTCGCCCTGGTCGCGGAGGGGTTGACCAACAAGGAGATCGGGCAGCGGCTGTTCATCAGCGAGCGGACCATCGGGGTGCACGTGTCGCACATCTTCGACAAGCTCCAGGTCCGTACCCGGGTGCAGGCCAGCGCGATCCAGTTGCGTAACCAACGGGGCTGACCCACCACTTCGTACGTATCCCGGCGCGTGTGCGCGCCGGGATACGTCGTTCTACTGATCCGGCAGGCCGGTGTCGGCTGAGAGGCTGGGCCGCGTCGACGACGGCACGGGGGATGCCGCCGACCACCATGGAGGAGAAATGATCGAACCGGTCTGGGGGCCCGTGCACCGGGACATCGTCGACCTGCTCGCCGACCATCCCGCGGACGTGCCGGCCGTGGTCGATCACCTGACCAAGCTCCAGGACATGCTGGTCCGGCTGCCCCCGTTGGAAGCCAGTTGCCCACTGGCCGACTTCAACAAGCTCTACCTGACCATCACCAGCAGCGTCCTCGACGGGCTGTACGACGACCGCTTCGTCGATCCGGTCTTCCTCTCCCGGCTCGACGTCGAGTTCGCCGCCCGGTATTTCGACGCGATGCGGCTGTGGACCGACTCCAGCCCCGGCACCCCGAAGGCGTGGTCGTGCCTGTTCGAGCGGATGCAGGGGCCGGACGCGCGCCCCCTGCCCTCGGCGGCGGCCGGGGTGAACGCGCACATCAACTTCGACCTGCCGTTCGCCCTGGTGACCACGTTCGACCACCTGGAGTCGGAGCCGGTCGACGGCAGCGACCAGCACCACGACTACCTCGAAATCAACAACATCTTCGCGGACAAGATCCCCGGCCTGCGCCGTGGCTATCTGGAGCGGTGGCAGCTGCTCATCGACATGCTCAACGGCGACATCGACGACTGGTACCAGGGGGAACTGGTCGAGTACACGCGCGATGTCGCCTGGCGTAACGCGCAGAAGATCTGGCGGTGCCGGCACGACCCGGACGCCCGCGAGTGTGAGCGCACACGGTTGGACGACAACGCCGCGGCGCTCGGCCGGCTGCTGCTCTCGCCCCTCGGGGCGTTCCTGCAGTAGCCGGGACGGGGGGCCCCCGCGCTCCGCCCCGTGGGGGGCGGCGGAGCGCGGGGGCGCGTCCCACCAGTTCCACCCCGCGTGGCCGCCCGAGGTCGGGTCGGCCAGGTTGGGGGACAGCCGGTCGGCCCGGGGGGTGTCGACCGTCCGCCACCGTCGGCCGGCCCGGGGGGTGCCGGCCGGCGGTGGGGGAGCGCCGGGTGAGGTCACGTCGACGGCGTGCGGATCCGCAGGTGTCGGCGGGCTCGGATCGGGTACGCCCGCGCCATGACCGTCCTGGCCCGGCGTCGGCCCGCCGCCCGCCCCCGGCCCGCGCGGCCCGGCCCTCTACGGCCGGGTGGCCCGGTGTCGCGACCCACCGCTCGGCCCGGCGCCCGATGACCGGCGTCGCGACGCGGTTCCCGTTCCGCTTCGATCCGGTGTTCCGCCCGATGCTGGCGCTGCTGGGGGTCCGCCCGACGACGGCCTGGGTCGCCGTCACCGACCGCGACCTGATGATCCGGTACGGGCCGTGGCGGCTGCGGACCGACCGGGACAACGTCATCGCCGTCGAGCTGAGTGGGCCGTACCGCTGGTGGCGGGCGATCGGCCCGCACCTGTCGCTGGCCGACGGCGGTGCCACCTTCGGCAGCAGTGCGGCCGGCGGGATCTGTCTGCGCTTCCGCGCCCCGGTGCCGGCGCTGGTGCCCGGCGGGCGGCTCCGGCACCCGGCGGCCACGGTGACCGTCGCCGACCCACCCGCGCTGACCCGGCTGCTCGCCGTCCCGGATCTGTCCTGAGCAGGCCGAACAGCTGCCCGGTTCCGCCGACCGGGCGCCGGGGCACCGCCTACCGTCGGATCAGGACCTGTGAGGGTGGGACGGGCGATGGGTGACGAGCACCGGGCGAAACCGCGACGTTGGAGCGGACGCCGCCACACGCCGACCGGGCCGGACCCGGCACTGCGGGCGGCCCGCGATCCGGCCCGTCCGCACCGGGGCGGCCGGCAGGGGGTCGTGGTGCCCGAACGAGTGGCCACCCCGGCCCAGTCGGCGCCGCCGACCAGCCCGCTGCGCCGGTGGCTCTTCCAGCACCAGGTGCAGCCGCCCGGCCCCGAGGCGACCGAGGGGCAGAGCCGTCGGCACGCCTGGTGGCAGGTGATGTGCCTGACCGGCGTGGACTACTTCTCCACGCTGTCGTATCTGCCGGGCATCGCGGCGGTGGCGGCCGGTGCGCTCTCCCCGCTGGCGACCCTGTTGATCGTCGCGCTCACCCTGCTCGGCATGCTGCCGATGTACCGGCGGGTGGCCCACGAGAGCCCGCATGGTCAGGGTTCGGTGGCGATGCTGGAGCGGTTGTTGCCGTTCTGGCGGGGCAAGATCTTCGTCCTCGTGCTGCTCGGCTTCGTGGCCACCTCCTGGATCATCACGATCACCCTCTCCTCGGCCGACGCCACAGTGCATTTGTTGGAGAACCCGTACCTGCCGGACACCCTGCACGGATCCGTGGTGTCGGTCGTGGTGACCGTGGTGCTGCTGCTCATCCTCGGCGGGGTGTTCCTGCTCGGGTTCCGCGAGGCGGTGGTTGTGGCCATCCCGCTGGTCGCGGTCTTCCTGGTGCTCAACGCGGTGATCGTCGTGGTCGCGGTGGCGCGGATCGCCGAGGACCCGGGCATCGTGTCGAACTGGACGGCCGCGGTGACCTCGACCGGCGGCGGACCGGGCCACGTGCTGCTCACCGCCGTGTTGGCGTTTCCGCTGCTGGTGCTGGGGCTGTCCGGTTTCGAGACCGGCGTCAGCATGATGCCCCTGGTCGCGGCCGACGGCGCGGACAAGCAGGCCCGGCTCGCCACCCGGATCCGCAACACGCGTCGGCTGCTCACCACCGCCGCGTTGATCATGTCGGTGTACCTGATCTCGACGACCTTCGTGACCACGGTGCTCATCCCGGAGGAGGAGTTCCGGCCGGGCGGCGCGGCGAACGGGCGGGCGCTGGCGTTCCTGGCGCACACCTACCTGGGTGAGGTGTTCGGCAGCGTCTACGACGTGAGCAGCGTGCTCATCCTCTGGTTCGCTGGTGCCTCGGCGATGGCCGGGTTGATCAACATCGTGCCGCGCTACCTGCCGTCGTACGGCATGGCGCCGGAGTGGGCCAGGGCGGTACGCCCCGTGGTGATCGTCTACACGGTCGTCAGCGTCGCCATCACGATCGCCTTCCGCGCCGACGTCAACGCCCAGGCCGGGGCGTACGCCACCGGGATCCTGGCGATGATGGTCTCCGGGGCGGTGGCGGTGACGATCTCCGCGGCGCGTCGCCACCGGCGCGCCTCCGCGATCGGTTTCACCGTGCTGACCCTGGTGCTGCTGTACGCGCTGCTGGAGAACGTCATCGAACAGCCGGACGGGATCACGATCTCCGCCCTGTTCATCCTCGGCATCATCGTGGTCTCGTTGGTCTCCCGGGTCACCCGGACCACCGAGTTGCGCGCCGAGCGGATCGAGTTCGATGAGGCGGCCCGTCGGTTCATCACCGAGTCGCTGGCGCACGACGGGCAGCTGCACCTGATCGCGAACAAGCGGCAGAAGGGGTCAGTGAAGGAGTACACGCTCAAGGAGCGGGCTCAGCGTGGGATGAATCCGGTGCCCGGGGCCGCGGACGTGCTGTTCCTGGAGATCGATGTGGTCGATCCGTCGGAGTTCAGTCAGGTGCTGCGCGTGCACGGGATCGAGGTGGGCGGCTTCCGGGTGCTGCGAGCCAACAGCCCGGCCGCGCCCAACGCTATCGCCGCGATCCTGCTGGCCCTGCGCGACGCCACCGGGGTCCGGCCGCACGCGCACTTCGAGTGGTCGGAGGGGAGCCCGATCGCGCACCTGGCGCGCTACCTCATCCTGGGTCGTGGGGACACCCCGCCGGTGGTGCGGGAGATCATCCGCCGGACCGAACGGGATCCGCTGCGTCGGCCCGGCATCCACGTCGGCGGGTGAGCCCGGCGCCCCATGGGGGCGGCCCCTGGCACTGGAGCGGCCCGAGCCGGTGTTTCGTCGGCATTCGATCCTGCTGTCCCGTCGGCGGTGGATGGGGTGCCCCAGCAGAATGGCAAAGTTATTCACGTTCGCCTGCCTTGTCACATTTGACCGCCGTATCGTCATTTTCGGTGGCGCTAGGGACGTTAGCCACCCCGCGCCTGTTTCGGTGCGGCCGGTTCAGATGCACGAGGGGCAGGGGAGTTTCTATGTTCACGTACCGAGCGAGTCGACGCCCAGCGCGGCCCAGGCGGCGGTCCCGGTGGTTCTTAACCAGTGGTCTGGTGGCTGGCGGCATGGTGGTGGCGACGACGGGTCTGACCGGCGTGGCGGCCGCGGCATCCGACCGGGTGACGGTGCCCTGCGACTCCGACCGACTCATCGCGGCTCTCGTCCGGGCCAACGCCGAGGGTGGCGGCGAGCTTCGCCTCGCGCGCAAGTGCACCTACACCCTCACCGAGGCATTTCAGCAACCCGACGATTACGACGGCGGCATCCGGGACGCCCGCGAGGCTGCCGACACCGCCGAGAACCCCGGGGACGCCGAGACGCCCCCGCGCGATCCGAAGGACGACAAGGCGGGCCTGCCCGTCATCTACCACGCCATCACCATCCGCGGGGAGGGCGCCACCATCAGGCGCGCCCCGAACGCCGACGAGTTCCGGTTCTTCACCGTCCGCGACGGTGGTGAGCTGGACCTGAGTGACGTCGTCCTCAAGAACGGGCGGTCGGCAGCCGAGGGGGGCAGCATCCACGTGGTCCACGGCGCCGCCGCCGCCGTGCGGCGCACGACGATCATCGGAAGCACCTCCCGCTCCGCCGAGGGTGGCGGTGGCGGAATCTTCAACGACGGCAACATGGTGATCAGCGACAGCACCTTCGTCGGCAACCGGGCCATCGGCAAGGAGGGCAAGGGCGGGGGCCTGCTCAACGGCGGCGTGCTCACCCTGGACAGGTCGAAGTTCTTCGAGAACAGCGCCGCCAGCTACGGCGGTGGGCTCGGCAACTACCGGGGGGCGGCCGAGGTCCACCGGAGCACGTTCGCCGACAACAAGGCGGCGCAGGGCGGGGGCTTCGCCAGCTTCTCGGCCCGCAGCAAGGTCTCGGACGTCCGGGTGATCGGCAACACCGCCGAGGTCGGCGGGGGCATCGCCAACTCGGACGCGGTGCTCTACCTGCGGGGCATGACGATCCGCGACAACACCGCCACGGTCAAGGGCGGCGGCATCTCCACCTTCCAGGGTCTGCTTCCGCTCGACGAGAGCACCATCGCGCACAACACGTCCGAAGGCGACGGTGGTGGGATCTACTCCGAGAAGTCCAACCTGCTGGTGCGCCGTAGCGACGTCAGCCGCAACGACGCCGACAAGAAGGCGGGCGGCATCTTCGTCACCATGGGCCAGATCTCGCTGTTCAAGAGCCGGGTGGCCGACAACGTCTCCGACGTGCGACCGGGCGGCCTCCTCGTGGACAAGGCCCAGGCCAAGGTCGATGACGAGACCGAGATCAGCGGTAACGAGCCCAGCAACTGCCTGGACAGCACGGCGCCGGTTCCCCACTGTTTCCGCTGACCCGTCAGTAGGGTGGCCCGTCAGGTGGCCGACCCCGTTCCAGGACGCACCCGACCCGCAGGAGCGATCAACCGATCGCCGGTGGGCCGGGTGCTCCGGCTGTGCCCCTGGGTGTAGCCCGGCGGCGAATGTTCCACGCCAGCCTGCCTGCCTGCTCGTCAGCGAGCGGATGGTGCGCCTCAGCCCATCGCGCGGAGGCGGCCGGAGAGGTCGTTGGCGAAGAAGTCGAGGAAGCCGTCCGGGTCGGGGCCGGCGTTCTGCAGGACGATGTGGTCGAAGCCGGCCTCGACGTACGGCCGGACCTTGGCGACGTGTGCCTCCGGTTCGGGGCCGACGGCGAAGAGTTGCCGAATGTGCTTCTCCTCGACGTGCGCGCTCGCCGCGTCGAAGTTGACCGGGTTCGGCAACTCACTCATCACCTTCCAGCCGGTGACCATCCACCGGCTCGTCTGCAATACCGCCTGCACCGCTTGTTTCTCGTCGGTGGCCCAGGCCAGCGGGACTTCGGCGTAGCGCGGGCCCGAACCCTTCGCGCGTCGGTAGTGCTCGACGATCGACGCGTCCGGTTCGGTGGCGAACAGCCCGTCGCCCAGCTCGGCGGCGAGCCGGGCCGACGCCTCACCGCTGGCGGCCACCGCGATCACGGGCAGGGTGTCCGGCAGATCGAAGATGCGGGCGTCCTCCAGGTGCAGGTGTCGGCCCTCGTACGACTGGTAGCCGCCCTGCCAGAGCAGCCGGATGATCTCCAGCGCCTCGCGTAGTCGTTCGTGTCGGCCCCGCACGCTGGGGAAGCCCTGCCCGACCACGTGCTCGTTGAGCCGCTCGCCGGCGCCCACCCCGAGGGTGAACCGGCCGTCGGAGATCAGGGCCATGGTCGCCGCGGCCTGCGCGATGATCGCCGGGTGGTAGCGGACGGTCGGACAGGTGACCCCGGTGGCCAGGCGCAGGGTGCTGGTCTTGGCCGCGATGGCGCCGAGCACGCTCCAGGTGAAGGACGAGTGGCCCTGCGCTTCCAGCCAGGGGTGGAAGTGGTCGCTCATCTCGACGAAGTCGAAGCCAGCCCGCTCGGCCAGGATGGCCTGTCGGATGATCTCCTGCGGCCCGTACCCCTCCGAGGCCAACTTGTAGCCGATCTGCATGCCGCACTCCCGATCCCGTTCGCTGGCTGAAGTTGCGCGGTTCCCGGCCCCGGCGCGGACAAACGCCGTCGACCTGCAAACCAGCCTCCTAGGATGCCTTAGGCGGTGTGCGGTGCACGGCGTCGGACGCCGAGAACCGCTACCGCCAAGGACCAGCGTCAACCGGGCCCCGTCACCGCACCAGCAGATCGATGACGCCCGTCAGGTCCTCCTCGCCGCCGGCCTCCGCCAGACGGCGGCGCATCAGGTCGAAGTAGGGGCTGAGCAGTTCGGGGCTGACGCCCTGCTGCTCGGCGGTGCGCAGGAAGGTCGGGGTGCCGGCCACCTGCATGGCGAGATTGGAGACGACACCTGTGGTGTAGTCGCCGCTGCGCGGTTGGTCGGCAGTCTGGTGGACCGCTTCCCGGGATCACCGACGACATCTCCGGCGGCTGAGCAGCCCTCCTCAAACACAGCGGCCCGCGCCCCTCGATCCGGGGGCACGGGCCGCTGTGTGTCTGTCCTACTTGGAGGGCTCGGGCAGCTTGCAGTCGACCTTCGGGTTGGCGCCGATGTAGTTCAACGGCCCGGCCACGATGGTGACCAGGATGGTGCCGGCCTCGGCGCAGTTGGTGTCGTCGCCGCTGTAATAACCGCGCTGGCCACCGGCGATCGCGCCGATCACCAACCAGATCACGACGATGACTCCGAGAATCGAGGTGCCGCGCATCGCTGCCTCCTGAGGTATGTGGTGGATCTGAGGTGCAGCCGTTGTACCCAATCGGGTCGCGCGGCTAACGGTTGCGTGCTAGGGCCCCCGCCGGATCCTCCATCCGGCCGATGGCGCCCGCCGTTGTGTACCGCCCGGGCATCCGCCGCCCGCACCGGGTAGTGCCTGTCGGCTATCGGATCGGCGACCGACCTCGCCGTCATCCGGGTGAGTGGACGTAGAACTGCCTCACGGCCCCGCCGAGGAGGACTGATGGACGCCCCGACACCGCCCCTGTACATCGACCGCCCCGAGGACGTCGCGGTCGCGGCCCGCGCGCTGGCTGGCGGCGCGATCGTCGCGGCGGCGTTCGCCAACTTCTACGTCATCGTGACGCGTCCCGACGCGGCCACCGTGCGCCGGGTCAACCTGGCCAAGGGCCGACCGGTCCACCAGGTCGGCAGCGTCACCACCGCGATCGGCCGGATCCCCGGGATGTTCGACTGGACACGGATCTCGCCGCGCCTGCCGGTCGGTCGGGTGCGAGCGCTGATGGACGCGCTCTACGGGGCCGGGCCGTTCGGCTTCCGCGGGCCCGCGGCGGATCGGCTCCCCGAGCACCTCACCCAGGTCGACGAGGGGATGCGGACCACCCAGGTGATAGCGCCGGGCCTGACCTGCCCGTCCAACGCCTTCTTCGAGCGGGCGCTCGCCGAGACCGGATCGGACCACCTCTACATCACCTCGGCGAACCGGTCTCGGCATCTGACCGGCGCGGCGGAGGAACCGGCGCACTGGAAGGCGGGTGCCCTCGCCGCCGACTTCGCCCACCTCGACGATCTGGTGGTGCTGGTCCACCGGGACGAGGCCGCCGCCAGAGCCGCGTACCCGGGTTACCTCACCACCTCGGTCACCCTGCTCTCGTTCCACGCGCCGGAGGGTGACCTCGAAGAACCGCCGGTGCTCACCGTTGACCGGCACGGATCGCTGCACCTGGACGACGTCCGCCGCGCCGCCGCGCCGCTCGGCCTACAGGTGCGCCTGGCCGGCAGCGCCCGGGAGCGGTTGCAGGTCCGGGGGTACGCCGGGGCGCTGGTGTGAGCGGCTACCGCGTCGGCCTGGTAGTGCCCAGTTCCAACACCACCATGGAGACCGAGGTCCCGGCGATGCTGCGCCGACGCGAGACCGTCGACCCGACGGTCCGCTTCAGCACCCACGCCAGCCGGGTACGGCTGAGTCAGGTGACCCCCGACGAGTTGGCCCGGATGAACCGCTCCGCCCTGCGGTGTGCCGCCGAGCTGGCCGACGCCCGCTGCGACGTGCTGGCGTACGCCTGCCTGGTGGCGGTGATGTGCGAGGGCGCCGGCGCGCATGAGCGGGCTGAGCGGCGATTGGGTCGCGCGGCCGGTCGCGCCGGGCACGACATGCCGGTGGTGACCAGTGCCGGCGCGCTGCTCGCCGGGCTGCGGGCGCTGGGTGCCCGCCGGGTCGCCCTGATCGCGCCGTACCTGCCGCCGTTGACCGCGACCGTCGTCGGCTACCTCGCCGCGTACGGCGTACAGGTGACCGAGGCGGTGAGCCTCGGCGAGCCGGACAATGTGGCGGTCGGGCGCATCCCCGCGACGCGGCTGGTCGAGCTGGCCGATCGGCTGGACGTGACCGACGTGGACGCGGTGATCCTCTCCGCCTGCGTGCAGCTGCCGTCGTTGGCAGCGGTGCCGCAGGTGGAGACCCGTCTCGGACGCCCGGTGCTCACCGCGGCGACCGCGACCGTGCACCAACTGCTCACCGGTCTGGGTGTCGAGCCGTACGTGCCCGACGCCGGCCGGCTGCTGGCCGGCTCGATTACGGGGTGAATGGCAGGGCCGGCGAGGGCTGGTTGGTTCAGTGCGGCGGTGACGGCGCCTCCGGCGGCTTGCCGTGGCTACGCCGGAAGTCTGCGTAGGCCACGCCGGCCAGCACCAGCAGCCCGCCGAGGGAGGCGAACACCGGTGGCAGGTACAGCAGGGCGGGGGCGATGGTCAACAGCGCCAGCACCCCGCCGGGTCGGGACCAGGACACCCGGCTGAACACCTCGTACTCGAACGCGGCCCGGCCGGCCAGGAACAGCGCCGGGCCGCCGAGGATCACCGCCAGCCAGGCCGGCGGCGTCCGCCCGGTCGGCTCGTGCAGCACCAGGTGGAAGCCGGCCGCCGTGGTGACCACGCCGGCGATCATCACCAGATGGGTGTACGGCGCGCTGAACAGGAACTTGCTGGGCGACTGGGCCGCCTGGATGGCGGTCGGCAGCAGCTCGCCGGACTTGTGCACGTAGATCCGCCAGAGCAGCAGCGTGGTCAGGAACGCCACCGCGAACGCCCCGATGTTCTCCGCCTCGTTGTGCTCCATGCTGAACATGGTGCCGATCGTCAGGATGGCGTCGCCGAGCGCGATGATGAAGAACTGCTGGTAGCGCTCGGAGAGGTGCTCCGCCGTGACGTTGCGCTGCTTCTCGGGCACCACCCCGAGCCCCGGCACCGGGTACGCGAGCCGGAAGCCGATGTAGTCGATGGCGAGCGCGATGGCCCAGCACACGATTCGGGCGTCCCCGCTGACGAATGCGCCGATGAGCCACGGGATCGCCGACACCGCGAACCAGAGGAAGATGCGGGCCGCCCGGCGCTGGGTCTGTGGTTCGCGGCGTACCGCCGGCATCAGGAACAGTCCACGCCCCAGGTGGATCGCCACGTAGGTGCCGGCGAAGACCAGCCCTCGATCGTTGAACGCCTCCGGGATCGCCGTGGTCATCAGCAGCGCGCCGAACATCACGGCGCTGATCAGCAGCTTGATCTCGGTGCGTTCCGGGTTGTACAGGTCGGTGACCAGCGTGGTGATCGTCCAGGTCCACCAGACGGCGGCCAGCATGATCAGTGCCTCGGCGGCGCGGTGCCAGTCGAGCTGGTCGACCATTCCCCGTGAGATGAGCGCCAGCGCGACCACGTACACCAGATCGAAGAAGAGTTCGAGGAGGGTGACCCGGCGCGGGGCCTCCGGGTCGCGCACCGGCGGACCGCTGGCTCGCGGCGATCCGGGCTCCGGCGCGGCGAGGTGCACGGGATACTCCTGCGGAACCGCTCGACTCGACAGACCTGTCCGATCCGCCTCCACGGACGGTAACCAGCGGACGAGCGCGGTATCGCGCGTTCGCCCGCTCGTCCCCCGACGGGGTTGATCGACTCGGGCTCCCGGAGGTCGGGGTGGTTACCCCGGTTGCCGGGATGTCGACGGGATGTCGTCCCCACGGGGGGCGGCGAGGGCGTCTACCAGGCGGCGGGCCGAGCCGGCGAGGTTCCATCGTTGGGCGAGCTCGAGCAGCCGGTCCGGGTCGGCAGGGGCGCTCGGCAGCGCGGTGGGCAGCTCCGGCAGGGGCACGTCCAGGGCGACCCGGACCACCGTCGGCGCGACGCCCAGGTAGTCGCGCGCCGCGGCCAGCTTGGCGCGCAGGCCCGGTGCGAAGGACGAGTCGGAGTCGTCGAGCGCGGCCAGGATGCCGGCGATGCTGCCGTAGCGCTCGATCAGCCGGGCGGCGGTCTTCTCGCCGACGCCCGCCACACCGGGCAACCCGTCACTCGGGTCGCCGCGCAGCGCGGCGAAGTCGGCGTACCGGTCGGCCGGCACGCCGTAGCGGGCCCGCACCGCCGCGTCGTCGCAGTCGTCGAGCTTGGCGACACCGCGCCCGACGTAGAGCAGCCGGACCGGTCGGGCGTCGTCGACGAGCTGGAACAGGTCCCGGTCTCCGGAGACGACCTCGATTGGGCCCGGCTGGGTCACCGAGAGGGTGCCGAGCACGTCGTCCGCCTCGTAACCGGTCGCGCCGACCGCGGTGATGCCCACCGCGGCCAGCACCTCCAGGATCATCGGCACCTGCGGGGAGAGGGTGTCCGGAACGACCTCGCCGCCCTGCGGGGCGACCCGGTGCGCCTTGTACGACGGCAGCAGGTCGACCCGCCACGCCGGGCGCCAGTCGTAGTCCAGCGCGCAGACCATCCGGTCGGCGCCCCGCCCTCGGATCAGGGTGGCGAGCATGTCGAGGAAGCCGCGCACCGCGTTGACCGGGGTGCCGTCCTCGGCGCGGGCGGCGGACTCCGGAATGCCGAAGTAGGCCCGGAAGTAGAGGCTGGGAGCGTCGATCAGCAGGATCGGGGATCGGTGTGCCACGCCGGACAGCCTGGCACAACCCTCCGACGATCAGGCGTACGCCCGGCCGTCGGTGGATGTCAGCCCTGCTCGTCGTGCTGGTAGACGGTCTCCCGCCGGGCCAGGTGCTGCACGACGTAGCTGGCCACCAGCAGCAGGATCGCGACCACCACCTCGACCCAGGCGGCGATCCCGTCGGCGACGGTGACGCCGATGATCAGCAGCACCAGGCCGGCGAGTGCGAGGACCCCGGCCCACAGTTGGCGGCGACGGCGGGTCGCCGCTTGGTTCACCTCGTTCCCTGCCACGACGGTCCTCCCGGTCGGGGGAGTCCGGGCGGCTCCCCGCGTCCAGGCTATGGCTCCCGGTGGCGTTCGATCAGGGAAACCGACGCGCGGACCGCTGCCGACCGCAGACACGAAGCGTTCCAATTCGGAACGGACTATAGTCGGACGGAGCCAATGGAGGTAGCGGGTGCGGCGAGAGGATCTTGCCGATGCGGACTGCGGCATCGCGCAGGCGCTCGGCGTACTGGGGGACTGGTGGACGTTCCTCATCGTGCGTGACGTCGCCGGCGGGACGACCCGCTTCGACGCGCTGCAACGTGAGCTGGGCGTCAGCCGTCGGGCGCTGACCGAGCGCCTCGGCGCGCTGGTCGAGCGCGGTGTGTTGGAGCGCCGGCCGTACTCACGACACCCCCCGCGCTACGACTACCTGCTCACCGGGAAGGGCGAAGGGCTTCTGCCGGTGCTGATCGCCCTACAGGACTGGGGGACGAGGCATCTGATGGGTGACGGTAAGCTGACCGCGACGGCCGACGCCGGGTCTGCCGAGGCGCGCCGGGCGCACGACCTGATCGGGCGGCGGTTGCCCGAGGCCGTGCTGCCGGGTTCCGACGGTCAGCCGGTCTCGGTGGCCGCGGCCGGCACATGGAGCGTCCTCTACCTCTTCCCGGGGGCGTACGCGCCGGGGACGCAGGGCTATCCGCCGGCCTGGTCGGAGATCCCAGGTGCCCGCGGCTGCACCCTGGAGTCGACCACCTACGCCAAGCGTCATCCGGACTTCCAGGCCGCCGGTGTCCGGGTGTACGGCATCAGCACCCAGCGGCCCGACCAGCTCGCCGACTTCGCCGCGTACGCCGACCTGCCGTTTCCGCTGCTGTCCGATGAGGACGGCCGGCTGGGGGCGGGGCTGCTGCTGCCGGTGTTCCGCGCCGGCGGGGTGACCCGGTTCAAGCGGCTGACCCTGCTGGTCGACCCGCAGGCCGTGGTGCGAGCCGTGCAGTTCCCGGTCACCGACCCGGCCGGCTCGGTGCAGGAGATGCTCACCCTGGTCCGCGAGCACGCGAGGATCCCCGGCTGACGCGGGGCGTCAGCAGGGGACCCTTGCGACGCACCGTCAGGCCGGGAGCGTCCAGCGCTGGTTGGCGCCGGCGAAGCAGTCCCAGATCTGCAACCGGGTGCCGTCGGCGGAGCTGTTGTCGCTGGCGTCGAGGCACTTGTTCGACTGCGGGTTGCGCAGCGTGCCGTTGGACTGCGCCTGCCAGACCTGCGCGCCGCTGCCGTTGCAGTCCCAGAGCTGGACCTTGGCGCCGTTGGCGGTGGAGCCGCTGGTGATGTCGGCGCACTTGCCGAGGGCGCGCAGCGTGCTGTCGCTGGCCACGGTCCAGGTCTGCGCGTTGGTGCCGTTGCAGCTCCAGAGCTGGATGGCGGCGCCGTTGGCGGTGCTCGCCGAGGCCACGTCGACGCACTTGCCGCCGATCCCGGTGATCCGGCCGGTACGTCCGGTCGGCGGCGGGGTGGTGCCGCCCATGATGGTGTCGTACATGGCGCTGAGCAGTGAGGTCGAGCCGCTGGTGTCCTGCGACAGCTCCCAGTTCATCACGCCGCCGGCGTTGGCCAGCGCCCACTGCGTCTTGCGCTTGACCGTCGGGATGCCGTTCCAGCACTGCTGGCTGCCGCCGATGGTGGCGCAGTCCCGGTTGGCGTTCGCCGGGTCGAGTCCGACCAGGTACGAGTAGTTGTAGTAGACGGGGCGGCTGTAGAACGGGATGCCGAGCACGGCCTTGCTGGCCGGCAGGCCGCGGGCCTTCCACAGATTGATGCTGTTGATCGACCAGTCGTAGTTGGCGTGCGGGCTGCCGCCGTCGTACGCCATGATGTTGAGCCAGTCGACCTGGTTGAACACGGCCGGCTGGACGCCCTGCATGCTGCCGCCCTCGGAGACCACGGCGGCGGTGAGCAGCTTGCCGCGGCTGCGCAGGGCGCTGCTGAGCTGTGTCATCAGCGCCGTGTAGTTGTTGGCCGAGGTGCCCGGGTCGGGGTACTCCCAGTCCATGTCGACGCCGTCGAGGTTGTACTGGTTGACGAAGTTGACCAGGTTGTTGACGAAGTTGGTGCGGCTGCCGGCGTTGGCGGCGAGCGCCTCGAAGGCCGAGTCGTTGCCGTCGTTCCAGCCGCCGACGGCGATGGAGACCTTGACGTTGTTGGCGTGCCCCTGCGAGACCAGCGAGGAGAGCCGGGCCCCGTCCACCCCCTGCAGGCTGCCGTCGCTGTTGGGCAGGATGAAGGCGTAGTTGATGTGGGTGAGCTTGTTGTACTGGATGGTGTTGATGTTGCCGGCCCAGGAGGGCATGTAGCCGACGCTCTTGAAGTTGTTCGGCAGCACGACGGCCTGCGCGGGGGCGCTGGTGACGGTGAGGGTGGCGCCGGCCGTGGCCAGCGCGAGCAGGCCGGCGGCGAGGGCGCGGCGCAGTGGTGAGGACATCGAGGGCCTTCCCGTG
Organism: Micromonospora sp. BQ32; assembly: GCF_059358895.1. Classification (NCBI taxonomy): domain Bacteria; kingdom Bacillati; phylum Actinomycetota; class Actinomycetes; order Micromonosporales; family Micromonosporaceae; genus Micromonospora; species Micromonospora sp. BQ32. Next base: position 635,155 of record NZ_JCADBI010000001.1, read on the forward strand.
GGCGGGGGACGACACCCGCCCGCGCAGGGTTGTCGCGGGCGGGAGGTGCGGGACGCAGGGACGGGTGGGCCTCGAGGCAGCCAAATCTTAAAGAGTGTTAACTGTCCGCGTCAATCAACGTCGATGGATTTCCGGCCGACCGGTGTCAATATGGGGTTTGCCCAAACGACCGTTAAGCTGACGGGGTGGGAACCGACGAGCTGTATCCGCCCGACCGGCTGATCGCCGCGCAGCGCGCCACATCCGCCGCCGGCCTGGACGCCCTGCTGCTCACCCCCGGCTCTGACCTGCGGTACCTCACCGGGTACGACGCGCACGCGGGGGAGCGGCTGACCTGCCTGGTCCTGCCCGCCGAGGGCGAGCCGACCCTCATCGTCCCCCGACTCGAACGCCCGGCCGCCGAGGCGTCCCCAGCCCCGGCCACCGGCGTGCGCATCGTCGACCACGTCGACGGCACCGACCCGTACCCCCTGGTCGTCGCCGCCCTCGACGGCCCGGTCACGGCGGTCGGGCTCGCCGACCGGATGTGGGCCGAGCAGGTCCTCGGCCTGCGCGCGGCGCTGCCCGACGCCGGGCAACGGCTCGCCGGGGAGGTGCTGCGCGAGCTGCGGATCCGCAAGTCCCCGGCGGAGATCGCGGCGCTCGCCGAGGCCGGCGCGGCGATCGACGAGGTGCACCTGCGGATGGGGGAGTGGCTGCGCCCCGGTCGCACCGAGGCCGAGGTCGCCACCGACATCGCCGCGGCGATCCGCGCCGCCGGGCACGTCACCGTCGACTTCGTCATCGTGGCGGCCGGGCCCAACGGCGCCAGCCCGCACCACGGCACCTCCGACCGGCCGATCGGCGTCGGCGAGCCGGTGGTGGTCGACATCGGCGGCACCATGGCCTCGGGCTACCGCTCGGACTGCACCCGCACCTATCTGGCGGGCGGGTCGGCGCCGGCCGACTTCCTGGACTACTACGCGGTGCTGCTCGACGCCCAACGCGCCGCCGTCGAGGCAGTGCGGCCCGGGATCACCGCCGCGGCGGCCGACGCCGCGGCCCGGGCGCCGATCGCCGCCGCCGGCTACGGTCCGGCGTTCCTGCACCGCACCGGCCACGGCATCGGTCTCGACGGGCACGAGGAGCCGTACCTGGTGGCCGGCAACGACCGGCCCCTGGAGGCCGGCATGGCGTTCTCCATCGAACCGGGCATCTACCTGGCGGGCCGGCACGGCGCCCGCATCGAGGACATCGTCGTCTGCACCACGGACGGCGTGCAACGGCTCAACACCACCCCCACGGAGCTCATCGCGCTATGACTGTCGACCGGATCCTCCCCACCGACGACGCCCACGACCTGCTGGGTCTCGCCACCGAGCTCGCCGACGGCGAGCTCGCGCCGAAGGCCGCGGCCTTCGAGGAACGCGCCGAGTTCCCCCGCGAGGTGCTGCGGACCCTGGGCCGGGCCGGCCTGCTCGGCCTGCCCTACCCCGAGGAGTACGGCGGCGCGGCGCAGCCGTACGAGGTGTACCTGCAGGTGCTGGAGATCCTGGCCAGCCGTTGGCTCGCGGTCGCCGAGGCGGTCAGCGTGCACACCCTGTCCTGCTACCCGGTGGCGGCGTTCGGCAGCGACGAGCAGCGCAAGCTGCTGCCGGACATGCTCGGTGGCGAGTTGCTGGGCGCGTACTGCCTCTCCGAGCCGCAGGGCGGCTCGGACGCGGCGGCGCTGACCACCCGGGCGGATCGGGACGGCGACGCGTACCTGGTCTCGGGCACCAAGGCGTGGATCACTCACGCCCGCACGGCCGACTTCTACAACGTCTTCTGCCGCACCGGCGGGCCCGGTCCGAAGGGGATCTCCTGCCTGCTCGCCGACGCGGGCACGGCCGGCATCACCCCGCAGGCGGCCGAGCGGACGATGGGGCTGCGCGCCTCCCCGGTGGCGCAGATCGCCTTCGACGAGGCGCGGGTGCCGGCCGACCGGTTGATCGGCGGCGAGGGGATGGGCTTCACCATCGCCATGTCCGCGCTGGACTCCGGCCGGCTGGGCATCGCGGCGTGCGCGGTCGGGCTGGCCCAGGCCGCCCTGGACTACGCGGTCTCCTACGCCCGGGAGCGGCAGCAGTTCGGGCGCTCCATCATCGACTTCCAGGGGCTGGGGTTCCTCCTCGCCGACGCGGCCACCCAGATCTCCGCCGCCCGCGCGCTGACCCTCGCGGCGGCCCGGCTGCGCGATGCCGGCCGCCCGTACGCGATCGAGGCGGCCAAGGCGAAGCTCTTCGCCACCGACATGGCGATGCGGGTGACCACCGACGCGGTGCAGGTGCTTGGCGGCGCGGGTTACGTGGCCGACCACCCGGTGGAGCGGTACATGCGGGAGGCGAAGGTGTTGCAGATCGTCGAGGGCACCAACCAGATCCAGCGGATGGTGATCTCCCGGGCGCTGGCCAAGGGCTGACGACGGTGCGTGGTGGTGGGGCTGCGGTGGGTGCGCCGCGGCCCGTCGCGGCCCGTCACCCGGGTACCTCGTCGCCGTGGGACGGTTTTCCCGGTAGGTTGCACGCCGTGGAGGAGATCGACCGCGCTATCGTCGCCGCGCTGACCGCCGACGGCCGTCTGTCGTACACCGACCTGGCCGAGCGGGTGGGGCTGTCGGTGTCCGCCGTGCACCAGCGGGTCCGCCGGCTGGAGCAGCGCGGGGTGATCAAGGGGTACGCCGCCCGGGTGTCGTTCGAGGCGCTGGAGCTGCCGCTGACCGCGTTCGTGGCGATCCGGCCGTTCGATCCGTCGCAGCCGGACGACGCCCCGGAGCGGCTGGCCCACCTGCCGGAGATCGACTCCTGCTATTCGGTGGCGGGGGAGGACTTCTACCTGCTGCTGGTGCGGGTGGCCAGCCCCACCGACCTGGAGCGGGTGCTCCAGGAGATCCGTACCTCGGCGAACGTCACGACCCGGACGACGGTGGTGTTGTCCACCCCGTACGAGAACCGGCCGCCGAAGATCAGCGCTGCGGCACCGAGTCGGTCGCGGTCCCGGGCGCCGGAGGAGCCGGCTGGTTCCACCGCAGGATGACCTGCCGGCCGTGTTCGTGACCGAGCGCGCTGACCGTGGCGGTGTCCAGGCGTAACCGTCCACCGGCGGACGGGGGCAGGCCGATCCAGCGGGCACCGAGCACCCGCAGGCTGTGCGCGTGCCCGACCAGCGCGACGGTGCCCCGGTCGAGCAGCGGGGTGACGCGGGCCAGCACCCGGTCGAGCCGTTCGCCCACCTGCGCGGGGGACTCCCCGCCGGGGCAGCCGTCGGTCCAGATGTTCCAGTGCGGATCGTCGCCGTGGATGTCGACGGTGGTGCGGCCCTCGTACTCGCCGTAGTTCCACTCGCTGAGGTCCTCGTCGATGCCGTCGATGGTGAGCCCGGCCAGCTGCGCGGTGCGCAGCGCCCGGGAGCGGGGGCTGGCCAGCACGGTGACGAAGCGCCGGCCGGCCAGGAACGCGGCCAGGGTGCGGGCCTGTCGCTCGCCGTCGGGGGTCAGCTCCAGGTCGGTGTACGAGGTGTGCCGCCGAGTGGCGCTCCAGGTGGTCTCGCCGTGCCGGATCAGCAGGAGCTCTCCCATGCGGTCAGTTAACCATCGTGGGGCGGGGCCGACAGGCCACCCTCCCACTACCTATCTTCCTAGGATGCCTTAGCGGGTGTGCCGACCGGCACGGCCGGTTTCGGCACCCGGAGACGGGGCAAGCGGCCAGGACAGCCGCCAGACCGAGGAGGCGCGATGAGCTTCACCGAGAAGGCCAAGAACAAGGTTGGGCAGATGGCCGGCGCCGCGCGGGAGCGCGTCGGCGATATGACCGACAACGAGCGGATGCGTGGCGAGGGCGCCAGCCAGCAGAGCGACGCGCGCGCCAAGCAGGCCGGTCAGAACGTCAAGGACGCTGGCCGCAACGTGAAGGACTCCTTCACGAAGTGACCTGAGCGGTCCACGGGTCCCCGGGCGCACCGTCGCCCGGGGACCCGCCGTGCTGCGGCTACCCTGTCGCTGCTCGGGTAGCGGCCTCGGTGCCCGCCTGGGGGAGTGTCGCCGATGAGCGATATACCAGGGAGTCATATTCATGCCCCTGAGGTATGTCGCTTACCGGAGCGGCACCGCCCGACGGGCGTAACGCGCAGAGTTCGGGCGGCGCGCGCGGGGCAGTGAGACGTTTTCGCGTCTGCGATGATCTGCGGCGTGATGCGACCCCGGCTTCGCCCGTTGTGGTGTGGCGTACTGGTTGCGGCGGCCGTTGGCGGCAGTGTCGCGTGCACGGCCTCCCGGGTGCCACCACCGGAGCGGCCGGTCTTCGTCGGCTCGTCCGCCACCACGGCCGCACCGTCGGCCAGCGCTTCGCCGGCGGTTGCAACGCCGACGCTTCCCGGCACACCGCAGGCCGTCCCGACGTCGACGGTTCCGGGGGCCACGGCGGTGGGGACCCGGGCGCCGGTGGTGGATCACGGGCCGCGCACCGGTGCCAAGGTTGCGCTGACCTTCGACGCGGACATGACCGACGGGATGCTGGCCAGCCTGCGGGCCGGCCGGGTGAAGTCGTACGCGAACCTGCGCATCCTCGACCTGTTGGAACGGGAACAGGTGCCGGCGACCTTCTTCCTGACCGGCAAGTGGGTGCGGCGGTATCCGGACGTGACCCGGCGGATCGCCGGCAATCCACGTTTCGAGTTGGCCAACCACACCTACGGGCACGCGGCGTTCACCGCCGACTGTTACGACCTGCCCCGGCTGCCGGTCGACCAGCTGGCCGGCGATGTGGCGAAGACGTTCGAGGTGATCGCGCCGTACGGGGGTCGGCAGACCCGGTACTTCCGGTTTCCGGGGTTGTGCCACGACCCGGCGGCGTTGGACGAGTTGGCGCCGTTGGGGGTGACGGTGGTCGACGGTGACGTGGTCAGCGGCGATCCGTTCGCGACGGCGTGGAAGCCGTTGGTGCGGGCGGTGTTGGACCACGTTCGCCCCGGTTCGGTGGTGATCATGCATGTGACCGAGGCGAACGCGGCGATGACGGACGAGGCGTTGCCGCACATCCTGGCCGGGTTGCGGGAGCGGGGGCTGGTGCCGGCGCCGCTGTCCGAGGTGCTGGCCGGCGGCTGAGGCTCAGCCTTCCTGCACGCCCCCGCCCATCGCAGCCACGAGCCCGCTGGGGTCAGTCGTCGCGGTGGTCGGCCCACCACTGCTGGCCGTCGGCGGGAAGCGTGTCGATCGGGTCGTAGTAGGCGTAGCGCTTGTTGAGCGCCTCCAGGTCGGCGGACTCGATGGAGGTGCGGTAGTTCTTCGTCCAGTAGGAGATGCCGCGCTCACGGTCGTACTCGGTGAGCATGTGCACCCAGCGCTTACCGACGAACGGGACGTCGCAGACGATGCGAGGGGTGGCGTAGCCGGGGAGGTAGCCCATGATGTCGTGCTGGAGCTGCTGGGCGTGCCAGACCGGGACCCGCCAGTGTTCGGCGTTGGGGATCATGTCGCACATGTAGAAGTAGTACGGCAGGATCCCGGCTTCGCCCTGGAGGGCGAAGCAGAGGTCGAGCAGTTCCGGGGTGGTGGCGTTGACGCCGCGCATGAGGACGCCCTGGTTGCGGACGTCGCGGACGCCGACATCGAGGGCGGTCTGGGCGGCCTTGGCGACCAGTGGGGTGAGCGACTGGGCGTGGTTGACGTGGGTGTGGATGGCGAGGTTGACGCCGCGGCGGGCGGCGGTGCGGGCGACGCGTTCCAGGCCCTCGACGACGTCGGGTTGCAGCCAGTGCTGGGGCAGGCCCATGAGGGCCTTGGTGGCGAGCCGGATGTCGCGGACCGTCTCCAGTTCCAGCAGGCGCATGAGGTACGACTCGAGGTTGCGCCAGGGGACGTTGGCCACGTCGCCGCCGGAGACGACCACGTCGCGGACGCCGGGATGGGCCTTGAGGTAGGCGATGTGGGCGTCGTAGCGGTCGACGGGCTTGAGGGTGAGCTTGAGTTTGTCGACGGCGGGGGTGGAGTTGCCGACGAGGTCCATGCGGGTGCAGTGCCCGCAGTACTGCGGGCAGGTGGAGAGCAGTTCGGCGAGGACCTTGGTGGGGTAGCGGTGGGTGAGCCCTTCGGCGACCCACATGTCGTGTTCGTGGAGGCTGTCGCGGCTGGCGTAGGGGTGTGAGGGCCAGTCGGTGCGTCGGTCGGAGGCGACCGGGATCATGTAGCGGCGGATGGGGTCGGCGAGCAGCGCCTCGGTGGTGAGGGTCGCGAACGGCACCATCGTGTTGATCATTTGTGGTGGGACCAGCATGGACATGGTGGCCAGGGCCAACTGGTCGGCCTCGAGGTCGGCGTAGAAGGTCTCGTCGATCAGGTCACCGAAGACGGCGCGGAGCTGCTTGATGTTCTTGACGCAGTTGACGCGCTGCCACTGGGCGGATTCCCACTGGTCGCGGGTGACGTGGCGCCAGCCGGGGAAGCGGGTCCAGTCCGGCTCGACCAGGGGGCGGCGGTGGTACTCGTAGGGCTGCCCGGCGGTCGGTGCGGCGACCGGGGCGTGACGGGGTTGAGGGATGGTCTCAACCGGTTGGGTCTGGGTCACGGCCCCTCCTCGGTGCTGCGGCTGATCATCGGAGCCCGAAGGCTACTGGAAAATATTCGGTACAGAAACTAGTCTGCCGTAAGTTTTCCCGTTACGCGAGCCTTGACCGGGGCTTCGGGCGGCTGGACAGGGGAGGTCGGCGTGACGTCACCGGTGGGACTGCACCGCGTCGTGCAACCGGCGGGGGTGCTGCCGCAGGCGGCCTGGCGGCTGGACACGTCGGCGGAGATCGCGCCGAACGAGGTGCGGATCCGGGTGCAGCGGCTCAACCTGGACGCGGCGAGCTTCCGGCAGTTGTCGGAGAAGCACGGCGGGAACGGTGACGCGGTCCGCGCCGAGGTGCTGGAGATCATCGCGACCCGGGGGAAGATGCAGAACCCGGTGACCGGGTCGGGTGGAATGCTGATCGGCACGGTCGAGGAGGCCGGTCGGCGGTCCCCGCTGGGGCTCAAGACGGGGGAGCGGGTCGCCACGCTGGTGTCGTTGACGTTGACGCCGCTGGTGATCACCGACGGGTTGGCCCGCTGGGACGGGCGCAGCGAGCAGGTGCCCTGTGACGGGTGGGCGATCCTGTTCGCGCGGTCCATCGCCGCGGTGCTGCCCCACGACGAGGACCCGCAGTTGTCCCTCGCCGTGCTGGACGTGTGCGGGGCGCCGGCGCTGACCGCCCGGGTGGTGTCGCGCTATGTCGAGGAGCGTCGGCGTTGCGGTGATCCGACGCCGGTGCGGGTCGCGGTGATCGGTGGTGCCGGTAAGAGCGGGTCGCTGTCGCTGGCGGCGGCGCGGCGCGCGGGCGCCGCCCGTACCGTCGGGGTGGTGCCGGTGGCGGCGGAGCGCGACGCGCTGACGGCCGCCGGTCTGGCGTCGGTGGTGGCGTTGGCCGACGCGCGCGACCCGGTGGGGTTGTCCACGGCGGTGACCACCGCGCTGGGGGCGCCGGCGGACGTGACGGTGGTCTGCGTGGACGTGCCGGGGTGTGAGCACGGGGCGGTGCTGGCCACCGCGGACGGCGGCACGGTGATTTTCTTCTCGATGGCGACGAGCTTCGCCGCGGCCGCGTTGGGCGCGGAGGGGTTGGCGGCGGACGTGACGATGCTGGTGGGCAACGGGTACGTGCCGGGGCACGCGGAGTTGGCGTTGGGGCTGCTGCGGGCCGAGCCGGGGGTGCGTCAGCTGTTCGCGGCGCGGGTCGCGGCAGACTGAGGTCATGACGAACCCCTCGACGTTGTACCGCGGCGGCGTGCTGCACTGCCCCGCCGACCCGAGCGCCACCGCGCTGCTGGTGTCCGGTGGGCGGATTGCCTGGTTGGGGACCGACGGTGACGCGCCGCCGGCCGACCGGGTGGTGGAGCTTGGTGGGGCGTTGGTGACGCCGGCGTTCGTCGACGCGCACGTGCACGCCACCGACACCGGGTTGGCGTTGTCCGGGCTGGAGTTGTCCGGGGTGCGCTCGGCGGGGCAGCTGCTCGACGCGGTGGCCGGGTTCGCGGCGGGTCTGCCGGCGGACGCGGTGGTGCTGGGGCACGGGTGGGACGAGTCGGGCTGGTCGGATCCGGCGTTGCCGGACGCGGCGGCGTTGGACCGGGCGGCCGGTGGTCGGCGGGTGTACCTGTCGCAGGCGTCGATCCACTCGGCGTTGGTGTCGTCGGCGTTGCTGGCGGCGTGCCCGCAGGCGGTGCGGGCGGCCGGGTATGACGCGTCGGGCTGGTTGCGGCGCGACGCGCACCATGTGGTGCGGGCGGCCGCGCAGGGGTCGGTGAGTCGGGCGCAGCGGGTCGCGGCGCAGCGGGTGGCCCTGGCGCACGCGGCGTCGTTGGGGATCGCGGCGGTGCACGAGTGCGGTGGCCCGGAGATCTCCGACGAGGAGGACTTCACCGGTGTGCTGGGCATCTCCGGCGCGGGGTTGCCGGAGGTGTACGGGTACTGGGGTGAGCTGGGTGGCGCGGCGCGGGCCCGGGAGTTGGGTGCGGTGGGTGCTGGTGGGGACCTGTTCGCCGACGGGGCGTTGGGGTCGCGCACGGCGCACGTGTCGCAGCCGTACGGCGACGGTGACGGTTGCGGGCACGGGTACCTGTCGGCGGAGCAGGTGCGTGATCACCTGCTGGACTGCGCTTCGCACGGCATGCAGGGCGGGTTCCACGCGATCGGTGACGCGGCGATCGGCACGGTCCTGGACGGTTTCGCGGCGGCGGCGCGGACGGTGGGGGTGGAGCGGTTGCGGGCGGCCCGGCACCGCATTGAGCACGCGGAGATCATGAACAAGGGGTTGATCGCGCGGTTCGTGGAGTACGGGGTGGTGGCGAGCATGCAGCCGGCGTTCGACCGGTTGTGGGGTGGCGCGGGTCGGATGTACGAGGCGCGGTTGGGGTTGGACCGGTCGTTGGAGTCGAACCCGATGGGTGCGATGCACTCGGTGGGGGTGGCGTTGGCGTTCGGGTCGGATTCGCCGGTGACGCCGCTGGATCCGTGGGGGTCGGTGCGGGCGGCGGCGGCGCACCACAACCCGGCGCAGCGGATGAGTGTGCGTTCGGCGTTCGCGGCGCACAGCCGTGGTGGGTGGCGGGCGGTGCACCTGGACGTCGAGGGGGTTCTGGCGTTGGGTGCGCCGGCGACGTTCGCGGTGTGGTCGACGCCGGCGGGGGTGGAGCGGGGTCTGCCGGTGTTGCTGGCCGAGGACCCGGAGGCGCGGGGTCCGGACGACCCGACGCCGCTGCCGGTGTGCCGGCGTCTGGTGCTGCGCGGTGAGGTCATCTATGAGGAAGGGTCATCATGACCGGGAAGCTTGATCTTGATCCGGTGCTGGTGGCGCGGGCGCGGGAGTTGGCGCGTCGGGCCGGGCAGCCGGTGGTGGACCTGGCGCGCAGCCACACCACGGTGTCGGTGGAGCGGGCGGTGCTGCGGTTGGCCGGGGTGACCGGGGCCGACCCGGACGGCATTCCGTGGGTGAACCGGCTCGTCGACGCGGTCGCCGCGGACGTGGGGTTGGGTCACGGGGTGGCGGTGCCGGTGTTCGACGCCCTGGTTCGTGAGGGCAGCACCGACGTGACGTTGTTGGCGCAGAAGGCCGCCGCCGGTTCGGTGCGGTTCACCCAGCCCACCGGGCGGGCGGCGACGGCCGCCCGGTCGGCGGCGCGTAAGGCGGTCGGCGCGGGCATTCGGCGCATCGACCGGCGGCGCGCCGAGCGGGACCGTCTGATCAAGCGCCACGGTGACCCGGCGCAGCGGCCGTGGATCTACCTGATCGTCGCCACCGGGGACATCTACGAGGACATTCCGCAGGCGCAGGCGGCGGCGCGGGCCGGCGCGGACGTGATCGCGGTGATCCGTTCCACCGGGCAGTCGTTGCTGGACTACGTGCCCGAGGGCGCGACCCGGGAGGGGTTCGCCGGCACGTACGCCACCCAGGAGAACTTCCGGCTGATGCGCGCGGCGTTGGACGAGTCGTCGAAGGAGGTGGGCCGCTACGTGCGGTTGACCAACTACGCGTCCGGGTTGTGCATGCCGGAGATGGCGACCCTGGCCGGGCTGGAACGCCTTGACATGATGTTGAACGACTCGATGTACGGGATCCTGTTCCGCGACATCAACCCGGTGCGCACCTTCGTTGACCAGCGGTTCTCCCGGCAGGTGCACGCCCGCGCCGGGATCATCATCAACACCGGTGAGGACAATTACCTGACCACCGCCGACGCGGTCGACGAGGCGCACACGGTGACGGTGTCGCAGCTGCTCAACGAGTTCTTCGCGCACGAGGCGGGGTTGGCGGACTGGCAGTTGGGGTTGGGGCACGCGTTCGAGATCAACCCGGAGGTGCCGGAGTCGTTCCGGTTGGAGTTGGCGCACGCGTTGCTGGCCCGGGAGTTGTTCCCGGACGCGCCGTTGAAGTGGATGCCGCCGACGAAGCACATGACCGGTGACGTGTTCCGGGGCAACCTGCTCGACGGGTTCTTCAACCTGGCGGGCGCGCTGACCGGTCAGGGCATCCTGCTGGTGGGGATGATGACCGAGGCGGTGGTGACGCCGTGGTTGTCCGACCGGGACATCGCCCTGCAGAACGTGCGTTACGTGCTGGGCGCGGCCGGTGGGCTGCACGAGGACTTCGTGCCCGCGCCGGGCGGGTTCATCCGCCGCCGCGCCAACCAGGTCCTCGGTGAGGCGCTGGACCTGTTGGAGCGGATCGGGGAGCAGACGTTGCTGACGGCGATCGCCGAGGGCACCTTCGGGATCATGAAGCGGCCCGCGGATCGGGGTAAGGGCCTGTCCGGGGTCGCCGCGCACGAGGCGGACTACTGCAACCCGGCCACCGACATCCTGGAGGCCGCCGCGTGAGCGGGGAGAAGCAGATCGTGCGCCCGTACGGGGACACCACCGGTGACGGGATGGTGCAGGTGTCGTTCACCCTGCCGGTGGCCCATGACAAGCGCGCCGAGGGCGCGGCGGTGCAGTTGGCCAACAAGATGGGCATCGACCCGACGATGGTGGTGCACGCCAAGCCGATGGGCGACGGGTTCACGTTCTTCGTCGTCTACGGGCGGGTCAACCACCTGGTGGACCTGGGCGCCGTGCAGGTGGTGGAACGGGACTTCGCGTTGTTGTCGGCGAAGGACGTCAACACGGTGATCAAGCAGCGGTTGCGGCGCAAGCTGTCCGTGGTCGGGGCGTGCATCGGCACCGACGCGCACACCGTGGGCATCGACGCGATCCTCAACGTCAAGGGCATCGCGGGGGAGAAGGGCCTGGAGTACTACCGGGAGTTGAAGGTCACCAACATGGGCGCGCAGGTCAGTGTGCCGGAGTTGGTGGAGACCGCCCGGGCGGAGAAGGCCGACGCGGTGCTCGTGTCGCAGGTGGTCACCCAACGCGACGCGCATCTGCACAACACCCGGGAGATGTCCGCCGCGTTCCGGGAGGCGATGCCGGCGGGGCGGCGGCCGCTGCTGATCGTCGGTGGTCCCCGCTTCGACGAGACGATGACCGACGAGTTGGGCGTGGACCGGATCTTCGGTCGGGGCACCACGCCCGGTGAGGTGGCCAGCTACCTCGTGCACGCCCTGATCACGCAACGGAAGGCGATGGCATGACCGACGCACGGCTCGGGTTGACGGTGACGCACCGGCGGTATGTGCCGTACTCGCACGCCCACTACGCCGGCAACCTCGTCGACGGGGCGTACGCGCTCGGGTTGTTCGGTGACGTCGCCACGGAGGTGTGCATCCGCACCGACGGCGACGAGGGCCTGTTCGCCGGGTACGCCGACGTGCGGTTCCACGCGCCCATCCACGCCGGGGACGTGGTGGAGGTGACCGCGCGGGTGTCGAGGGTGGGCACCCGCAGCCGGACCCTGGAGTTGGGGTGCGCGGTGGTGTGCCGGGGTCGCCCGGACCGCTCCGCGTCCGCCGCGGAGGTCCTCGACCCGCCGATCGTGGCGGTCACCGCGACCGGCACCGTGGTCGTCCCCGCCGCGTCGTGACCCTGGCGGTCTGCGCCGACGTCGGTTCCACGTACACGAAGGTGGCGGTGGTGGACCTGGCCGCCGGTGTGCTGGCCGGCGCGGCGTCGGCGCCGACCACGGTGGGCACCGACGTGCTGCACGGCCTGGACGCCGCGGTCGCGGCGGCCACCGCGGGGCTCGGGGTGCGCGACGTGCCGTGGTACGTGTGCTCGTCGGCCGGTGGTGGGTTGCGGCTGGCCGTGATCGGCTACGAGCCGCTGGTCACCGCGCAGGCCGGCCGGCGGGTCGGGTTGTCCGCCGGCGCGCACGTGGTGCACGTCGCGGCCGGGCGGCTCGGCGCGGCCGACCTTACGGCGTTGCGGGCGGCCCGCCCGGATGTGGTGCTGCTCGTCGGCGGCACCGACGGCGGCGACGCCGACACGATCACCCACAACGCCACCCGTCTGGCGCGGGCCCGGTGGCGTCGGCCCGTGGTGTACGCGGGTAACGCCGACGTGCGCGAAGAGCTGACCGGTTTGCTGCGCGACGCCGGGGTGCCGGTCACCGACGCCGACAACGTCCTGCCGCGTATCGGGGTGCTCGCCCCGGCGTCGGCGCGGTCGGCGATCCGCGCGGTGTTCCTGCGCCACGTCATCGGTGGTAAACGGCTGTCCAGGGGCGCCCGGTTCGCGCGGCTGGTGCGGGCGGCCACCCCCGACGCGGTGCTCACCGGTGTGGAGGTGCTCGCCGACACCCTCGGCGGTGACCTCGCCGTGGTCGACGTGGGTGGGGCCACCACCGACGTGTACTCGGTGCTCACGCCCGACGAGCGGGCCACCGGGCCGGGCCGGGAGGTCGCCGGCAGTCTGTGGCGGGCCCGCACCGTGGAGGGTGATCTGGGTATGCGGTGGAGCGCCCCCGGGGTGGTGCGGGCCGCCGCGGAGGAGCGGCTGCTCGCCGCCGGCGAGTCCGACGACCTGGCCGCCGCCGCGGCGCGTCGGGCGGCCGACCCGGCGTTCCTGGCCGTCGACGGCGTCGAGCGGGCCGTGGACCGGCGCATCGCCACCCTCGCCGCGACGGTGGCGCTGCGCCGGCATGCCCGGGGCGCCGCGACCGGTGAGCGGGCCGGGCGGGACCTGCGCGACGTGCGGCTGCTGGTGGGCTCCGGTGGGGTGCTGCGGCACGCGCCGGCGGACGTGTCCGGGCAGGTGCTGACGGCGGTTCTGGCCGATCACGCCGGCGGGTGGGCGTTGCCCCGCGCCGCCGCCGCGGTGGTCGACGCCGACTACGTGCTGGCCGCCGGAGGGCTGCTCGCCGAGGAGCACCGGGCCGCCGCGCAGGCGCTGCTGCGTCACCATCTGCGTACGCATTGAGACTCGCCGACCGACACGCCGTGTCGCAACACACGACAGGCCGGGTGCGGGTTGACAACCGACGGGGGTCGGCACGTACCGTCTTTGAGTCCTACCACGGGAAGCGGCTGTTGTTCGCTTCGTCCCTTCGTCCGCTGGCCGAGCGACATGTTTGAGCGTCATCGTCGCGGCGGCCAGGTCCAGCGGGCGGGGGTCGGCGGGGCGGCGCGAACCGGCCGCGGTTACCGGTGTACGGGCAGGGTGAGGTGCACGGCCAGTAGACAACGGCCCGGCGGGGGCAGCCAGTCCACGTCCGGTCGGTCCGAAGGTCGTCGTGCCCCATCCTCGCCACACCGGCCGGGAAGGGCCTGGGAGCATCGGGGCGCGGCGCGAGCCGCGCCCCGATTTCATGTTCCCCGGGCGGTTCGTGCCCGACGGCCCGACGCGGCCGGTGCACCCGCCAGCCAGGTAACCTTCGCCCCGTGATCGAGGTGAAGCGGTGACGACCCTGGACCGGGATGAGACGCACACCCCGGCGGCGCTGCCCCGGCCGGTCGTTTCCGGTCGGCCGCTGCCGCTGCGGGTCGCCGTGCCCCTGGCCGTGGCCGCCGGGCTGGCCCTGCTGGTGGCGTTCCCCCCGTACGGGGTGTGGCCGCTCGCGCCCGTCGGGGTGGCGTTGCTGGCCGCCGCCGCGCACCGGCGGCGGTTGCGCGCCGGCGCCGGCCTGGGCTTCCTGACCGGGGTGGCGTTCTTCGCCCCGCTGCTGGCCTGGACGAACCTGCACACCGGTTATCTGCCGTGGGTGCTGCTGTCGCTGCTGCAGGCCGGCTACCTGGCGCTGCTGGGCGTGGCCACCGCCTGGGTGTCGCCGCTGGTCGACCGGAGCCGTTGGGCGTGGCCGGCGCTGACCGGGCTGCTCTGGGTCGGGCAGGAGGCGCTGCGGGACCGCACCCCGTTCGGCGGGTTCCCGTGGGGGCGGTTGGCGTTCAGCCAGGACAGCTCACCGCTGCTGCGCCTGGCCGCGCTGGGCGGCGCACCGCTGGTCACCTTCGCCGTGGCCCTCATCGGCGGGTTGCTGGTCACCGCCGTGTGGCGGGCCTGGGTCACCGCCGGCCGCCAGGCACCCCAGGACGCCACACCGCACGTGGACGGCCCGCTGGCCGCACCAGCGGGCCCCGAGGGCCCACCGGCCACCACAGCAGGCCCCCAGGGCCCAGTGAACGTCACGTCGGGCTCCGTCGGCCGGCAGGGCGGCTCACCGGCGCGGCGGTGGGCGCCGGTGGTCGTACCGGCCGTCGTGGCCGTCGCGCTGACCGTCGGGGGTCTGCTCGTGCCGGTCGCCACCGCCGGGTCCGGCGCCACCGTCACCGTGGCGATCGTGCAGGGCAACGTGCCCCGGCTGGGTCTGGACTTCAACGCCCAACGGCAGGCGGTGCTCAACAACCACGTCGACGCCACCGTCGAGCTGGCCGGGCGGGTCGCCGCCGGGCAGCAGCGCCAACCCGACCTGGTGGTGTGGCCGGAGAACTCCAGCGACATCGACCCGCTGCGCAACCCCACCGCCGGTGCGCGGATCTCCCAGGCCGCCGACAGCATCGGCGCGCCGATCCTGGTCGGCGCGGTGCTGCTGGGCCCCGGCGTCGGGGAGGTCCGCAACGCGGGCATCCTGTGGCGCCCCGGTACCGGCGCGGACCTGGACCAGCTGTACACGAAACGCCACCCGGTGCCGTTCGCCGAGTACGTGCCGCTGCGTGACGTGGCCCGGATGGTCAGCAAGCAGGTCGACCTGATCCGCAACGACTTCGTGCCCGGAAGCACCCCGGGCGTGGTACGCGCCGGCCCCGCCGTGCTCGGTGACGTGATCTGCTTCGAGGTCGCCTACGACGAGGTGGTCCGCGACACCGTCACCGGCGGCGCGCAGTTGCTGGTGGTGCAGACCAACAACGCCACCTTCGACGTGGCGGAGGCCCGCCAGCAGTTGGCCATGGTGCGGTTGCGGGCGGTGGAGCACGGCCGGCCGGCGTTGATGGCCTCCACGGTCGGGGTGTCCGGGTTCGTCGCACCCGACGGGCGGGTAAGCGATGCCACCGGGTTCAACACCCGGGAGGTCGTGGTGCGGCAGTTGCGGCTCGACGACGGACGCACCCTCGCCACCCGCCTCGGCTGGTGGCCGGAGGTGGCGCTCGCCGCGCTGACCGTGGCGGCCCTGGTCGGCGCGGCGGTGTTGCGCCGGCGGCAGCGGGTCAGGCCCGGATAGCAACAGCCGGTACGCCGGCGGGAGCGGAGGAACCGTGATCCAGGCGACCGATACGATCCGACGCGCGGACGAGGTGCCCGGGGTGGGCCGGGTGCTGGTGGTGATCCCCACCTACAACGAGGCCGACAACATCGCCGCGATCGTGGGCCGGGTCCGGCGGGCCGCCCCGGCGGTGCAGATCCTCATCGCCGACGACAACAGCCCCGACGGCACCGGCGCGATCGCCGACGCCCTCGCCGACGGTGACGCGCACGTGCAGGTGCTGCACCGTCAGGGCAAGCAGGGCCTGGGTGCGGCGTACCTGGCCGGGTTCGGGTGGGCGCGTGAGCGCGGCTACCAGGCGGTCGTGGAGATGGACGCCGACGGCTCCCACGCCCCGGAGGACCTGCCGGCGTTGCTGGCCGCCGCCCGCGACGCCGACGTGGTGATCGGGTCGCGGTGGACCAGCGGCGCGCGGGTGCTCAACTGGCCGCTGCGGCGGCTGTTGCTGTCGCGCTGCGGCAACCTGTACGCCCGCCTGGCGCTGGGCATGCCCGTCTCGGACGCCACCGGCGGTTACCGGGTGTACCGGGTCAGCGCGTTGGACGCCATCGACCTGGAGTCGGTGACCTCGCAGGGCTACTCGTTCCAGGTGGAGCTGTCCCGGTTGGCGCACCGGGCGGGGGTGCGGATCGTGGAGGTGCCGATCACCTTCGCCGAGCGGGAACGCGGCGACAGCAAGATGAGCCCGAAGATCGTGGCCGAGGCGCTGTGGCGGATCACCGCCTGGGGTGTGCGCGACCGGCGCCAGGCGGTACGCCGGGGTGTGCACGGCACGGCCACCGGTCAGGCGCGGTGGCCGTGAGCGCGACCGTGTCATGCTGGATGGGCGGAACACGTCCGTGGTGTCCGCAGGATTGGCGATGAGGTGAGATGCGCCGAGGACTGAGGTTCGTGCCGTTGGCCCTGTTGCTGGCGGTGGTGCTGGAGCTGGCGGTGTTCGTCGGCGTGGGACGGGCGCTGGGGTTCGGGGCGGCGGTGTTGCTGGTGTTCGCCGCGTCCCTGCTGGGGTTGGTGCTGCTGCGCCGCGAGGGGATGCGCGCCTGGCGTGGTTTCCGCTCCGCAGCGGCGGCCGGGCAGCCCCCGGGCGGGCAGGTGACCGACGGGCTCGTCGGGTTGGCCGGGGCGCTGTTGCTGGCGGTGCCGGGCCTGGTCAGCGGGTTGGTCGGGTTGCTGTTGCTGGTGCCGCCGGTGCGTCGACTGGCCCGCGTCGGGGTGCGGCGCGCCACCGAGCGGCGGGTGTCGTCGATGGTCGCCGGTGACCTGTTCGGGCCTCGCACGGTGCGGGTGCGCCAGGGTGCGCCGCAACCGACCCCGCAGCCGGAACAGCCGGTGGTGGTCGACGGCGGTCGGGCCATCGAGGGCGAGATCGTCGAGCCCGGTCGGCACTGAGACCAGGCCACCACTCGCGCACAGACGTGACGACGCCCCCGGGGGTTTTCCCCCCGGGGGCGTCGTCGTGGTGCGTCGTGCGGCTCAGGCGCGGCCGCGGCGGGTCCGAACCTCCTGAAGGCGCTCCTCGAGGATGTCCTCCAGCTCGGCGATCGAACGCCGCTCCAGAAGCATGTCCCAGTGGGTACGCGGCGGCTTGGCCTTCTTCTGCTCCGGCTCGCTACCGTCGACGAGTCGGGCGACGCTGCCGTCGAACTTGCATTCCCAGGTCGTCGGGACCTCGGCGTCGACGGCGAACGGCACCTCGAACTGGTGGCCCTTGGCGCAGAGGTACTCGCGGGTCTGACGCGGCGCGAGCTCCGTGTTGCGGTCGGATTCATAGCTCACCGCGCCAAGGCGGCTTCCGCGCAGCATACGCTCGCCCATGATCGACTTCCCCTCGTTCGTGGTGCTGGTCTTCTGGGTGTAACGGTGCGTCCCCGCCGAGCCATTCCCGCCCGAGGGCGTGAGGCGTCCACGGGTGGGCCGGGACCAAGGGTAGCCGGCCGGGACGGTCACCCGGTGAGGTGATCCCCGGGCGGGTCGCGACAACGGTGTGTGCCTGCGGCCACCGGGGAGGTTAACCGCTCAAGCCTACCGAAGGTTGCGCCGCGATCATCAGGTGGCGTCGCCGGGGGTGGCGGCGCCGAGGCGGGCCAGCGCCAACGCCAGGTCACTGACCTGGTCGCCGAGCTGCGCCACCCGCCGCTGGGCCAGGTCCCGGTCGGTTTCGGCGGCGTCGAGTCGTACCGTCAGGGCGGTGCGCTGACCCTCGGCGGCCGCCGCGGCCTGCCGGGCCACGGTCAGCTCGGCGGTGAGCGTGTCGCGCTGGGCGGCCAGGGCGGCCACCTCCGCGCGCAGCCGCGCGGCCAGCTCCGCGGCCTCCTGCCGGGCCTCGTCGGCCTGCCGGGCGGCGACCTCGGCGCGGTCACGGGCCCGGTCGGCCTGCTCGCGCGCCCGGGCGGCGTCGGCGGCCTCGGCGCGGGTCCGCGCCGCGTCGGCGCGGGACTGCTCGATCTGACGCCGCACGTCCTGCACCTCGGCCTGCCAGCGCCCGGCCCGCTCGGTCGCCTCGGCGGCGGCCCGGGCGCCCCGTTCGGCCTCGGCGCGCAGCGCGTCGCGTTCCACGCTCAGGTCGGCCACCCGCTGCCGTTCGGCGTCGCGCTCCGTGCGCAGGTCCCGCGCCTCGGCGCGGGCCTGGTCGCGGTCGCGCTCGGCCTGGGCGCGCAGCGCCTCGGCGGCGCTGGCGTCGTGGCGCGCCTGGTCGCGGGCGGCCTCGGCGTGCCGCGCCCGCTCGTCGGCGGCGGTGGCCTGCCGCTGCGCCTGCTCGGCGCGCTGACGGGCGTCGTCGGCTTCAGTGCGGGCGTCGCGGGCCTGCTGCCGGGCGCGCGCCGCGTCGGCCGCCGCGGTCTCGGCGTCGTCGCGGGCCTCGTCGCGTTCGGTCTGCGCCGCCGCGATCTCGGCGGCCGCCTCCGCGCGGGCCTGGGCGAGCTGCCGCTGCACACCCACCGGGGACAACTCGGCGTGCAGCGACTCGGTCAACGTCTCGACGATCTGGTCGAGCCGGTCCACCGCCTCCCAGGTGCGGGCCACCTGCCCGGGCAGGCCGGGGGCGTTGCGGTGCCGCATCCGGCTGTTGCGGGAGGCGCGCTGGCACGCGCCGTCGTTGTCGCGGCAGTAGCGAAACGGTCGGCCCGCGCCGACCCGCTGCGCAACCGGGCGTCCACAGTGGGCGCAGGGGCGGGTCTCGGTGGTGCTGGGCTGGGCGTCCATCGAGGGAGAAGTCTAGTGCCGGCCGGTCAGCTCGTCGCCCGGGCCGTCGCGTCCAGGGTGTAGCGGCGTTGCAGCAGCAGCGCCGCGAGCATCGCCACCGCCGGCAGCAACCCGAAGCCGTAGCGGACCGCCGCGAGCGCGGCGTCCGGCTGCACCGGCGACTCACCGGCCGTCGAGGCCACGAAACCACCCACGGTCAGGCACAACGCGTACGCGTACGGGCCCAGGGCCGCGCCGGTGGCCTCGGTGGCCGTCCACACCCCGGTGTAGGTGCCGGCCCCGGTGCCGCTGGTGGTGCCGGCCGCGCGGATCACGTCGGGCAGCATCGAGAACGGCAGCAGCTGCATGCCGGCGAACGCCACCCCGAGCACCGCCACCGCGGCGACCAGCACCGGCAGGCCGGCCGGGCGGCCCACCGCCAGCACCAACGAGCCGAGGGCGAACGCGCCCTGCGCGCCGAGCAGCGCCCGCTGCTTGCCGACCCGGCGGGCCACCACCAGCCAGGCCGGGGTGACCAGCAGCGCCGGCGCCACGAACGCCGCCACCAGCACCGTGGTCAGGCCGGGCGCGCGCAGCTCGTACTCGGCGTAGTAGGGCACCCCGGCGAGCACCAGGTGGGTGGTGGTGGACATCGCCAGGTACGCGGCGACCAGCCACCGGAACTGCCGGTCGCGCAGCGCCGTGCGCAACGCCCGCCACCCGCCGTGCCCGGACGCGGTGGTGGCCGGCGCGGACCCGCGCAGCCGGGCGATGCCGGCGACACCGACCAGCATGGCCACCAGCATCCCCACGGCGAGGACCACGCCCATCCGCTGGTAGCCGCCGCGCGTCGCGGTGTCGCCGCCGGTGAGCAGCGGGGCCAGCAGCCCGGAGACCAGGATGCCCAGGGTCAGCACCACCATCCGGAACGCCATCAGCCGGGTGCGTTCGTGGTAGCCGATGCGCAGGTCGGCCGGGGTGGCCAGGTAGGGGACCTGGTAGGCGGCGAAGAGCAGGTTGCCGGCGATGAAGAACACCGCCACCCACGCAGCCGCCGCCGGGCCGGTCAGGCCGCCGGGCACGGCGAAGAGCGCGGCGAACGCTATCGGCAGGGCACAGCCGAGCAGCAGCAGGCGACGCCGGTCGCCGCGTCGGGTCTGCTCGACGTCGGCGCGGTGCCCCACCCAGGGGTGCAGCAGCACGTCGGCGATCTTCGGCAGCAGCAGCGCCAGGCCGGCCAGCCACGGCCCGACGGCCAGCACGTCGGTGAGGAAGTAGAGCAGCAGCAGGCCGGGTACGGTCACCCAGACGCCCATGCCGAGCGAGCCGGCCGCGAAGCCCGCCAGGGGGCGGCGCGGCAGCGTCGCGTCGGTGGCGGCCGCGGGCCGCCGGTCCAGCCCGGTCATCGCCGCATCCTCTCCGCAATCCAACGGTTGCTGGATTCTAGGGGCAGAATGGCGGCCATGACCATGCCCCGCCGCCGCCCGGGTCGGCCCCGCCGCGACGAGACCCGGCCGACCCGCGAGGTGGTGCTCACCGCGGCAACCGCGCTCTTCGCCGAGCGGGGTTTCGACGCCGTCGGGCTGCGGGAGGTCGCCGCCGCCGCCGGGGTCGACGTCGCCACTGTCGCGCACCACACGGGTACGAAGGCAGCGCTCTACGACGCGTGCTTCGCCCGGGTGTTCGCCGCCGAGCGGGAGGTGCTGACGGAGGCCGCCGAGCAGGCCCGCGCCGCTCTCGACGCCGGTCCGGACGCGGCACGGCGGGCCCTGCACGAGCTGGTCGACGTCTTCGTCGACTTCTTGGAGGACCGGCCCGAGACCACCGCGCTGTGGCTGCGCCGTTGGCTGGAACCGCAGCGGCACGCCGTGCTCGACCAGCGCTACGCCGATCCGTTGTACCGGCTGGTCGCGGAGTTGCTCACCGCCGCGGCGGCGGCCGGCGCGCTGGCCGAGCCGACCCCGCACATCACCGTGCGGAGTCTGGTGTGGGCGACGCACGGGCACGTGGTGGCGCTGGCCGCGGGCGCGCCGGGCGCCCGGGAACGGCGCGAGTTCCGGGCGTTCGTGCATCGCCTGCTCGACGGGCTGTACGGATCGCCAACCCCTTGACGGGCCGCCGCCGCGCGACGATTATCCATCGGACGTTGGATTAATGGGGGCGGCAATGGGCGTACCACCTCGGGTGGCGGTGATCGGGGCCGGCGCCGCCGGGCTCGCCGCGGTCAAGGCACTTCGCGACGCCGACGTGCCGACGGTCGGCTTCGAGGCCGCCGAGCAGGTCGGCGGCCTCTGGGTGTACGGGGCACCCGACTCGCCCGCGTACCGCACGCTGCACCTCAACACCAGCCGTGGTCGCACCCAGTTCGCCGACCACCCGATGCCCGCCGACTGGCCCGACTACCCCGACCACCGTCGCGTCGCCGGCTACCTCGCCGACTACGCCACGCGCTTCGGGCTGGCCGACACCATCCGGCTGCGGCACACCGTCGAACGGGTCACCCGGAACCCCACCGGCACGTGGACGGTTACCGCCAGCGGCCCGACCGGTCCGGTCGAGGTCACCGTCGACGCCGTGGTCGTCGCCAACGGGCACAACCGGGTGCCCCGGCTGCCCGATCCCGGGTACCCCGGCACCAGCACCGCCGAGCAGATCCACAGCCACGACTACCGGGGCCCGGAGCAGCTGGCCGGCCGACGGGTCCTGGTCGTCGGCGGCGGCAACTCCGCCATGGACATCGCCGTGGACGCGTCGTACGCGGCCACCCGCACCCTGCTGTCGCTGCGCCGCGGCGTCTGGGTGGTGCCGAAGTACCTGCTGGGCCGCCCCTCGGACACCCTCAACGGGGCGCTGGCCCGCCGACTGCCGTGGCGTCTGCGCCAACGCATCAGCCAGACGATGCTGAGCGCCACCGTCGGCAACCCCGCCCGCTACGGGCTGCCCGCGCCGACGCACGGTTTCCTCCAGGACCATCCGACGCTCTCCGACGGGTTGCTGTCGCGGCTGACCCACGGTGACGTCGAGGCCCGGCCCGGCATCGCCGCCCTCGACGGTGACCGGGTGGAGTTCACCGACGGTCGCAGCGACAGCGTCGATTTGATCATCTGGTGCACCGGTTACCGGGTGGACGTCCCGTTCCTCGACCCGGCGCTGCTCGCCGGGGGCGCCGACACCCTGCCGCTGTACCGGCACGTGTTCCACCCCGACGCCCCCGGGTTGAGCTTCGTCGGGTTGATGCAGTCCACCGGTTCCGCGTTCCCTCTGGTCGAGGCGCAGGCCAAGCTGATCGCGGCGCAGCTCGCCGGCCGGTACGCGCTGCCGGACCCGGAGCGACAGCGCGCCGTCTGCCGGGCCGAACTGCGGGCCGCGACCGCCCGCTGGGGTCAGCGCCGCCCGGCGATGCGGGTGGACTTCGACGTCTACCTGGCCGAGCTGGCCCGGGAGTTGACCGCCGGGACCCGCCGCGCCCGCCCCGGTGCGGCGTCCCCGGTGGGGGCACCCCGGTGAGCGGTCGGTCCCTGGCCGGTCGGCGGGTGCTGGTCACCGGGGCGAGCGGAACCTTCGGCCGCCACCTCGGCGCCGCACTGAACGCGGCCGGCGCCCGGGTGGTGGGGCTCGACCTGCACGCCCGCCCCGACGACGACCTGCCGGTGCTGGGCTGCGACCTGACCGACCCGGACGCCGTACCGGCGGCGGTGCGGGCCGCCGTCGACCGGCTCGGCGGGCTGGACCTGCTGATCAACAACGCCGGGGTCGGTGGTCCGGCGCCGGCCGAGTTGCCGCCCGACGAGGTGGTCCGCCGGCAACTGGAGGTCAACCTGCTCGCCGCCTGGCGCACCACCGCCGCCGCGCTGCCCCCGCTGCTCACCGCACGCGGACGGGTGATCTTCGTGGCCAGTCGGATGGCGGTGCTGCCGCTCCCGCTCGCCGCCGCGTACGGGGTGAGCAAACGGGCCCTGGTCGCCTACGCCGACGCGCTGCGCCACGAGGTGGGCACCCACGTCGGGGTGAGCGTCGTCTACCCGAGCATGGTCGCCTCCCCGATCCACGACAGCACCGCCGAGGCCGGGCTGTCCCTGCGGGGGGTGTCCCGCCCCGAGCCCGTCGAAGGGGTGGTCGCGGCGATCCTGCGGACCGCTACCGCCCAACGGGCCCCCCGTGACGTGGCGACCACCGCACGCGGCCGGCTGGAAATGGCCGTCGGCCGGCACGCGCCCGCGCTGGCCGACCGGCTGGTCCGCCGTACCCTCGCGGCCCGGCTCGCCGCCGGTGACCTGGACGCCGCGCCACTGGCCGCCGGGATGGTCGACCGCCACCGAAGGCGGTGACCACCCCCGGTCAGGAAGTGGCGACCGCCGCGCGCGAGCGGTCGGCGGCGATGCGTACGGCCAGCGCCGCGAGCGCCGTGCCGGTCACCCACCGCTGCACCCGCAGCCACACCGGCCGGCGGGCGAAGAACCCGGCCAGCGCGCCGGCGCTGAGCACGATCAGCGCGTTCACGCTCAGCGCGACGGCGATCTGGGTCAGGCCGAGCAGCAGGCTCTGGGTGGCCAGGTGCCCGCGCGTCGGGTCGACGAACTGCGGTAGCAGCGACACGTAGAGAATCGCGATCTTCGGGTTGAGCAGGTTGGTAATCAGACCCATGGTGAACAGTCGCCGGGGCGGGTCCGGCGGCAGCGGCGTGGGCGTGAACGGCGAGTGCCCGCCCGGACGCAGCGTCCGCCAGGCCAGCCAGAGCAGGTAGCCGGCACCGGCCAGCTTCACCACCGCGTACAGCGTCGGCACCAGGACGAAGACGGTGGCCAGACCGGCGACCGCCGCCGCCAGGTACACACCGAAGCCGGCGGCCACCCCGAGCAGCGAGACCAGCCCGGCCCGGCGGCCCTGCGCCACCGAGCGGGACACCAGGTAGACCATGTTCGGGCCGGGCGTGAGCACCAGCCCCAACGCCACCAGCGCGATACCCAGCAGTGCACCCGTACCCACCACGACACTTCCCCCGTTCGGTAGACCCCACACCGACCGTAATCGGGACGAACGTCCTGGCCCAGGGCCACCTGGCAGCCCGTGGCCTGCGATCCGGGGCGATCCACTCGTGTTCGACGAGACCCGGCGGCACCGTTGCGGGAATGCCCACCGTCGCGGGCGCGCTGACCCCTGACAAGTGCGCGTCGCCGGGCGGACGCGGCGCGTTACGGTGGCCAAGGGGAGGTGCCGCAGGGTGAGCGAGGCGTGGGAAGCGTCCGTGGAGGCAAAGATCCAGGATGCCGTGCAGCGCGGCGAGTTCGACAACCTGCCCGGCATGGGCAAGCCGATCCCCGGTCGTGGGGCGCCGTACGACGAGTCGTGGTGGATCAAGAGCTTCCTGGAGCGCGAGGCGCTCCCCAGTGACCTGCTCCTGCCCACCTCGCTGCAACTGCGCCGACGCATCGAGCAGGTCCCCGACGAGGTCCGTGACCTGCCCACCGAACAGTCCGTCCGCGACTTCGTGGCGCAGTTGAACGCGCAGATCGTGGCGTGGCTGCGCAATCCCGACGGCCCTCGGGTCGTGGTGCGTCCGGTGAACGCCGATGACGTGGTCCGCCGTTGGCGCGCCGAACGGGCCCGGCCCGAGGTCACGACGACCGTCACCGAAGCGGCGGCCGTCGTGGCGCCGCCGCGCCGGCCCCGCCGCGGCTGGTGGCAGCGGTGGCGCCGCCGTCGGGGCTGACCGCTGCGTCGCGGCCACGGCAGACTGTGCCGATGCTGATCGAATCGCGGACACCCGGCACGCCCTCGACGCCGGGGGTCGCGCTGCGTCCCTGGTGCGCCGACGACCTGGATGACCTGGTGCAGGCGTACCGGGATCCGGTCCTGCGCCGCTGGACCAGCGTTCCGGTGACCACCGCCGCCGAGGCCCGGCGGTGGCTGGACGGCGCACTGCGGGACTGGGCCGACGGCCGGCGGTACACCTTCGCCGTCCTCGAAGAGCAGGCCGGCGGCGCCCGACTGGTGGGCAACGTGGTCCTCAAGGGGGTCACGCCGCGGCGTCCGGCGCCGGAGGTGGGCTACTGGACGGCGTCGTGGGCGCGCGGTCGCGGCGTCGCCTCGCGCGCGGTCACCGCGCTGAGCCGCTGGGCGTTCGACCGGTTTCCCGAGGTGACGCGTCTCGACCTGCTGCACCAGGTGGACAACGTGGCGTCCTGCCGGGTGGCGCAGAAGTGCGGCTTCGTGTTCCAGGAGGTGTTGCCGGCCCGGCCGCCCTTCCCGCTCGACGGTCACCGGCACTCGCTCGACGCCGGATAGCTGGGGCGGCACGGTCGACACCTGCCCTCCGGCCGTCCGAGAACGGATCCGAACAGGTCCGAACGCCTGCTCCCGGCCCCGACGGCGCGAACGCGGATACGGTCTGCGCCAAGCGCCCGGACGACCGCCGGCGCGGGAGGGGACGGGGCGAGGTGACCGAGCGCGCCGCGACGTACGCCGAGGTGTTCGCGGTGCGCGAATACCGGCACCTGTTCGGTGCGTACCTGCTGTCTCTGGCCGGCGACCAGCTCACTGCCGTGACCGTGGCCTATCTCGTCTTCAGCGAAACCGGCTCGGCCGCGCTGGCGGCGGCCGCCTACGCCAGTTCGTACCTGGCCTGGCTCACGGGCGGACCGCTGTTGTCCGGTCTCGCCGACCGGTTCCCCCGGCGAAGGGTGATGATCGCCTGCGACCTTGGCCGCGCGGCGCTCATCCCGCTGGTGGCGCTGCCGGACCTCCCCGCGCCAACCCTGGTGGTGCTCCTCTTTGTGGTCAACCTGATGCGGCCACCGTTCGTGGCGGCGCGGGCGGCGTTGATGCCGGAAGTGCTCGACGGCGACCGCTACGCCGTGGCCAACGGTGTGGACAACATCTGCGCCCAGGTCGTGCAGGTGGTCGGCTTCGCCGTCGGGGGGAGTCTGGTGGCGGTGCTGTCGCTGCGCGGTGCCCTGCTGGTGGACGCCGCCACGTTTCTGGTCTCCGCTCTTCTGATCGGGATCGGCGTGCGTTCCCGCCCCGCGCCTCGACCGCCGTCGCGCCCGACCGGCCAGGGCCGGGCGGTCGGGCTGCGGGTGATCTTCGCCGATTCCCGGCTGCGGTCCTACGTTCTCGTCCTGTGGACGGCCAGCGCCTTCACGTACGCGGCCGAGGGGTTGATGGCACCGCTGGCCCGACAGTACGGCGGCGGCGCTGGCACCGTCGGACTGTTGCTGGCGGCGGCACCGTTGGGGATGGCCCTCGGCGGGGTCGCGCTCACCCGGTTCTGTCCACCGGCGACCCGACCACGGCTCATCCTGCCGCTGGCCGCGATGTCGGCCGGGGTGCTGACGGTGACCTGGCTCGTCCCTCCGCTGTGGATGATGCTCCTGCTGTTGGTGCTGGCCGGCGCCGCGAGCGCCTTCGCCATCCCACTGAACGCGCTGTTCGGCCGCGCGGTGCCGGCGCAGTACCGGGGACGCGCGTTCGGGGTGGCCATCACCGGTCTCAGTGGGCTACAGGGATCGGCGATGGTCCTGGCGGGTCTGGCCGCCGACCGATGGCCGGCCACCACGGTGATCGGGTTCAGCGGATTGTCGGGCGCGGTGGCGGTCCTGGCTTTCGTGCCCCGGTGGCCTGCCTGCACACCTGTGACGTTCGAGTCTCCGGTCGAACAAGCCCGAACGACTCCGAACGCCGACATCCCTACCGCCGAAGCGGGCCCCGGCCGACGCTGACGTCAGCTGGCGGGCACGGGGACCGCCACCGAGGGGGAGGAGAAGGACATGCGCAGCGTTCGCAACCGTGGCATCAGCTGGACCTGACCGGAACGCTCCAACCGGGTGGTCGCCTACCGGCGACCACCCGCCCCTCGGCGCTGGTGCGAGTCACTCGAGCGCGGCCCGCCAGCTCCACGACGTGCGTCTCGCCCGGCCGGGCAGTTCACCGCGACCGGTCATCCACAGCAGCACCTCGGGTGCCGCCCCGGCCGGGGCGTCCGGGAAGAGTCGGCGCAGCACCAGCGCGCTCAACCGCTGCGGCGGCTGCCACGGCACACCGAGACCGAGGGTGATGTCGTGGGTGTGCAGCAGGGTCTCGGCCACGCCCATCGCGGCGAAGCCGGCCGGATCACACGGGCCGAAGTGCCAGGCCCGGGTCTCCGGCGGGGCGGCGTCGACGGCGGCGGCGAGCAGCCCGGCGCAGGCCCGCACCACGGTGAGCACCTGCGTCGGGCTCGCGTCGGGGGAGACCCGCAGGTCGTACGGCAGATAGCCGTCATCCGGGCGGCCGGTGACCTGGCCCGCGTACGCGAGGAGGTCGTGCGCGACGTGCGCCGCGGTGGTCCAGCAGCTCCACCTCAGTGAGCCGGCCGGCACCGACCAGTCGCGTTCCCGGTGTGGCACCAGCACCCGGGTCATCTCCTCGGCCGCCTCCCGCAGGTCGGCGCCGGTCACCGTCGACATTCGCCAACCCACCGGGCGTCACCGGGCGTGGGAATCCCGTCATGGGTGAAGAGCATCGAGGCGTGCAAGAATCCATGCTCGCATGTGGGGGAGGCGAGAATAGTGTTGCCCAACCAGGTGGTGGACACGACGGTGCTGCCGCCCACGGACCGGTTCGCGTTCTGGTATGCCCTGGTCGCTCAGGAGACGGCGCCAGCGCACATCAGCAGCGGCCACCTGGACAACTTCGTCGCCTACGCACAGGCCATCGATCTCGGCCGCATTCGGATGACCTCGCTGCGGTACCCGTCGCTGGACTCGATCCGGCCCGCGAAGCTGGTCCGCAGAGCCGAGGGCGATGTGTATCAACTCGCGCTACCGCTGACGGGTCACAGCACCTTGATCCAGGACCGCACCGAGTCCACGCTCGAAGCCGCCAACCACTTCACGCTCCTGGACACCGCGCGGCCGCACATCGCCCGGCACCGCGCGGACAGCCCTGGTCTCGCCACCACGATCACCGTGCAGATACCGCACGCGACGCTGCCCCTGGCGCCGGACCGGCTCCGCCGGCTGCTGGCCATCCCGATGCCGTCGCACCTCGGCGTCGGCGGGTTGTTGGCCCACCACCTGCGCAGCATCGCGGCGCACCCGGAGCAGTTCGAGCCGGCCCAGGCCGAGATCCTGGGCGGTGTGGCGGTGGACCTGCTCACCGCCGCGCTCGCTCAGTACCTCGACATCGAGGACACCGTGTCACCGGAGGCCCGGCACACCGCGCTGCGGGCCCGCGTCGTCGATTTCATCGACCGGCACCTGGACAGTAACGAGCTCACCCCTCGTAGCGTCGCCACCGCCCACCACATCTCGCTGCGATCGCTGCACCGCCTGTTCGAGGCGGAGGCGACCACGGTTGCCGAACTCATCCGCGCCAAGCGCCTCGAGCAGTGCCGTCGCGATCTCGGCAACCCGCTGCTGCGGCAGCCGATCCATGCCATAGCCGCCCGCTGGGGCTTTCCGGACAAGGCCCACTTCAGCCGCGCCTTCCGTGCCCACTACGGACGTTCACCCCAGGAATACCGCACGGGCGTCGCTCACCAGGACCGGTGACCCGCCCGAGCGACCACTACCGTCGGCGGTCGGTCGGATCGGTCTCGACGAAGTCACGCACAGCGGCGCGGATACTCTCGCCGTACGGGTCGTCCGGCAGCCGCACCAGGTGTTCGCGGGCTCGGGCGAGGTGCTCCCGGGCCGGACCCACGTTGCCCAGGCGTCGGTGGCAGTCGGCCAGGTTGAGGTACAGCGACGGCAGGAACGCCTGGACCTGGAGCGAGGACAGGTGCCGCTGGGCGCGTTCGTCGGTCAGCTCGGACACGGCGGCCAGGGCACGTTCGTCCCAGGCCAGCTCCGCCTCGGTGGTGTCCTGGAGGTCGGCGAGGTAATGCGCCAGGGTGCACCGGTGCAGGGCGTCACCGGTGGGGCCCAGCTCGGCCCACAGCGCGGTGAGCAGCTCACGGGCCGGGGCCGGTGCGCCACTCTGGCCGAGCTGCACGGCCTCGACGATCCGGGTCATGGTCGGGTCGGCGGTCGGTTGGTCGGTCATGTCGCCGATGGTCGGGCCTCAACCCGGTCGAGGGTCAAATTGCTCTCGGGCCCGTGCCGCACCCGCGTCATCTCGTCGGCCGCCCCGAGCAGGTCGGCGCTCGTCGCCACTGGTATCCGTCGACCCTCCAGGGGCGCTCCGACGGTGCAACGTCTCAGCTCCGCGCCGGCGACCACCCGTCGGCGACGAACCGGGAGGCGTCGGCACCCTCGCCGGAGAAGAGCATGCCGTGCCGGTCCGCCGCTACGACCCGGTCGACGTAGACGCCGCGCCCCTGGCTGGAGCCGTCGGTGCTGCTGCTCCACCGCAGGTGGGTGGTCTGGTCGGGCAGCGCCACCGAGACCTGCCACCACACCCGACCTCCGTAGCCGGTGACCGTGCCGTCGGCGCTCCACCGGCGGGCCGCGTCGCGCAGGCGCATCGTCGTCGGCGCCCAGGTCTGCCCGCCGTCGGTGGAGACCTCGAATCGCGCGCTGTCGAAGCGGGGCTCGGTGTCGTACCAGAGAAGAAAACTCGCCGTCGCGCCACGGCCCGGCCGGCGCAGCGGTGCCGTCAGAGTGCTCGTCGCGGAGTCGTCTGGGTCGGCCCGCCAGGCGCTGGCCGAACGCGGCCGCACCGGCATCGCCTCGGCGAAGTCACGTGCGACGGCCCGCCGGGCCACGTTGTTGCTGCCCCAACCCCGGTCGGGGTGCACCCGGTTGCTGAGCATGACGACGAACGAGTGGGAGATCGGGTCGACGACGATCGACGTTCCGGTGAAGCCGGTGTGTCCGAAGCCCACGGGCGAGGAGAGCCCCATCATGTACCAGTGCTTGTTCAGCTCGAAGCCGAGCCCACGGTCGCTCTCCGGGTAGGCCGACTCCAGCGGCGCGTTGCCGTTGACCAGCATCGCGCGCACCGTGTCCGACCGCAGGATCCGCCGGCCGTGGTAGTCGCCGCCGTTGAGCAGCGACTGGCACAGCACAGCCAGGTCCGCCGCGGTGGAGAAGACTCCCGCGTGCCCGGCCACCCCGCCGAGCGACCAGGCGTTCTCGTCGTGCACCTCGCCCCACACCATGCCGCGTCCGGCGTACGGCTGGTATTCGGTCGCGGCGATCCGCGACCGTCGCTCCGGGCCCGGGTTGTAGCCCGTGTCGGTCATGCCCAGCGGCCCGGTCACGCCGTCGCGAACCAGGTCAGCCAGCGACCGGCCGGTCACCCGCTCCACCAGGACGCCCAGCGCGATCAGCCCCAGGTCGGAGTAGACGTATTGGGCACCGGGCGTCGCCCCGGCCGCGAGCGGCGTGGCGAGCGCGGCGGTGAAACGCTCGGCTGGCGTGGGGTACCTGCTCCACAGCGGCGTGAACGCGGGCAGGCCCGAGGTGTGGGTGAGCAGCATCCGTACGGTCACCGCCGTCTTGCCGCCCGCGGCGAACTCCGGGACATACCGCGCGACCGGAGCATCCAGCTCCACCAGCCCCCGCTCCACCTGCTGCAGGGTGACGATCGTGGTGAACAGCTTCGACACCGACGCCAGGTCGTAGATGGTGTCGGGTCGGGTCGGGATCTGCTCCTCGGCGGGGAGTTCCACGCCGACCAGTCCGGGCGGCGGCCCGACGGAGGCGTACTTCACCGCGCTGCCCACCGCGGCGTGCTGGACGATCACGCCGTCCTTGGCGGCCAGGACCACCGCGCCGGCGTACGCCGGATGTCCGGGGTGGTCCGGTGTCGGCTGGAGGTACGCCGCCAGGTCGACGGGCAGACGATCCACCTGGTCGGGGAGTAGTCCGACCTGCCGGGCGCTGCCGCGCCTCAAGGTGTCGTGGCGAAACTGGATGTCGGCGGGGGTGACGGTCGGCGGACCGGACCCAGCCGGTGCGGCAACCGCGGGCACGGCGGGCATTGCCGTGCCCGCGACCACCAGGGCCAGGCCGAGCGCGAGTGAGCGGAGCGGGCGATGCATCGACCTGGTCATGACCGCACTCCTCAGTAGAGCAGGTAGGGCCGGCGGCGCCGGTTGAAGGTGGCCAGCTCCTCGGCCCAGGCGCCGACGACGTCGTCCACGTCAGCTCCGGCGTCGATCTGGGTACGCAGTCGTGGCGACCCGGTGAGCTTGTCGATCCAGTACGGGCGCACGGCGTCCCACGAGTCGCGCCGCCAGGCGAACGCCGGGTACCGGTGCGCCTCCACGAGCATGGCCACGCCGGTGCGGATCGGGTCGTACACCGCCGGGTCGACGACCTTGACCTCGACGCCGGCGCAGAGCTTGTTGAGCAGGTCCGGCTTCTGCCCGGCCGAGGTCGGCGAGAAGTACGCCTCGCGGAACTCGACCCCGGGCAGGTTGCGGGCATTGAGCCGGTCTCCCCAGTGATGGTCGAAGTCGGTCGCCAGCCCACCGATCAGCTCGAACGGGCGGCAGGTGCCGCGCCCCTCGGTGATGGACGCGACGCCCTCGAACAGGCCGGTGCCGGGATAGACCAGGGCGGTGTCCGGTGTGGGCATGTTCGGGCTGGGCATCACCCAGGGCACGCCGGTGTCGGCGGGAAGGGCGTCGCGTTTCCAGTGCCGGCACCGGACCACGTGCAGGTCGACCGGCCGTCCCGCCTCGGCCGGCAGGAAGGTGGCGTTGAAGAAGCGGGCCAGTTCCCCGACGGTCATCCCGTGCTGCTGGATGATCTCCTTCAGGCCCACTCCCGAGGTGTACGGGCTGGTCATCATCGGCCCGTACGCGCGCCCGCCGATCGGGTTGGGCCGGTCCAGCACGACGTAGCGTTTGCCGACCCGGGCCGCGGCGACCATCGAGGTGTACATCGTCCAGATGTAGGTGTAGAAGCGGACCCCGACGTCCTGGATGTCGAAGACCACCGTGTCCACCGCGGCCTCGGTGAACATGGTCTCCCACCGGGCCAGGTTGGCGCCGTACGCGTCGTAGACGGGAATGCCGGTGCGGGCGTCGACGCCGGTGCCCTCGCTGCCTCCGGCCTGCGCGGAACCGCGGAAGCCG
Organism: Micromonospora sp. BQ32; assembly: GCF_059358895.1. Classification (NCBI taxonomy): domain Bacteria; kingdom Bacillati; phylum Actinomycetota; class Actinomycetes; order Micromonosporales; family Micromonosporaceae; genus Micromonospora; species Micromonospora sp. BQ32. The sequence continues at coordinate 667,001 of NZ_JCADBI010000001.1, forward strand.
TGCTCGGGGCCGAACGCGGCGACCAGTTGTACCCGACCTGAGCCGTGCATCAGGTCGACGAGGTGCCGGTAGGCCGCGTCGACGCCGGTCGGGTTGGAGACGACGCCCACCCGCTGGCCCGCGAGTTCGGCGAATCCGGAGGACACCAGCTCGTCGAGTCCGGTGCGGACCCGTCGGCCACCGGAGTCGGCCGCCGCCGTTCCGACACCGAGCGTCCCCGCCCCGAACGCGCCCGCACCGACGGCGCCGACCAGGAAATTCCTGCGTTGCATGTGGTTGCCTCCTACCAGCTCAGGCCGTGTCCGTAGGGGTAGAGCACGGAGCCCGCCCCCTCGGCCGTGGGGATCGTGACGGGCAGCCGCCCGCGCGGCGACAGCTCGCCGTGCAGCGCGCGGACGAGAGCGTCCATCGCCGCCCGGGTGTACGAGTAGGTCGCCAGGTAGGTGGTCACCCCCGGCAGGTACGCGATGTCGTACGGGTCGCGGACAGCCACGACGATCACGGGTTTCCCGGTGCCCAGCAGTGCCGCGACGAGGCGCTGCTGACTGGCGCGCGGGTCGGTGACGGCGGTGTCCCACGCCTTGTTCACCAGCACGACGGTGAGGTCGTGCTCGGCGGCCTGGCTCGCCGTCGCGGCGATCGTCGCGTCGGAGGGCAGGGTCGCCGGCCGGGCGGTGACGCGGGCACCGCGGGCGGTGAACCCGGCGGTGACCGCCGCGACCGGGGCGAAGGCGGCGTTGTCCCAACCGGTGACCAGCACCGACCGGGCGGCGCGGGGCAGGGGCAGCACGTCGGCGTCGTTGCGGACGGCGGTGAGCGTCGGGTCGGTGACCCGGGCGACGGCGGCGAGATGATCCGGCGCGCCGACCGTCCGTACCGCCCTCTCGACGTCGACCACCGGGGAACGGGCCAGCCCTTGCCGATACTTCACACCGAGGATGCGCCGAACCGACTCGTCGATTCGGCGCTCGGTGAGTTCACCGGTGGCGACGGCCCGTAGCACCGCGTCGCGTGCCAGCGCGAGGTTCGGCGGCATTAGGAGCTGGTCGGCGCCGGCCTTGAGCGCCAGTACGGGCACCCGCTCGTCGCCGTACTTCGCGCGCACGCCAGCCATGTTCAGCGCGTCGGTGACGATGACACCCCGGAAGCCGAGCTCACCGCGCAGCACGCCGGTGAGGATCGTCGGCGACAACGTCGCGGGGTCGCCGGACGGGTCGAGTGCCGGAACCACGATGTGCGCGGTCATGATTGATTCGACGCCGGACCGGATCGCCCGTCGGAACGGCGGCGCGTCGATCCGGTCCCACTCGGCGCGGCTGTGGTTGATCACCGGAAGGCCGGTGTGGCTGTCGGTGGCCGTGTCGCCGTGTCCGGGGAAGTGCTTCGCCACGGCGGTCACCCCAGCCCGGTCCTGGAAGCCGGCGACCTGGGCGGCGGTGAGGTCGGCCACCAGGGTGGGGTCGGCGCCGAAGGAGCGGACACCGATCACCGGATTGGCCGGGTTCACGTTGACGTCGGCGATCGGCGCGTACGGCTGGCGGATGCCGACGGCGCGCAACTCGCGCCCGGTGACCTCCGCCGCCGTCTGGGCGGCCTGGGTCGACCGCCCCGCACCCAGCGCCATCGACCCGGGGAATTGGGCGGCGGGAGAGGGCATCCGCACCACGGCGCCCTGCTCCTGGTCGGTGGAGATGAGCAGGGGTACGCGACCTGTTGCCCGGTCGCCGAGGGCAGCCCGCTGGAGTCCGTTGGAGAGTGTCGCGATCTGGCGGGGACTGTCCAGATTGTGCGACCACGAGAAGTAGCAGACGCCGCCGAGGTGGTACCGCTCGACGACTTCTGCGGGCGTTTCCACGCCGAAGGCGGCGAGGTTCGCGGCCCGGTCCGCAGCCGTGGGCTCGGTGGCGTCACTGCCGTAGACGTAGGTGGCGAAGAGCTGTCCGACCTTCTGCTCCAGGCTCATGTGTCGCAGCGTCGACGTGACCCAGCCATGCTCGGCGGCCGAGGGGAGCGCCGGGGTCGATGCCTGGGCGGAGATGGGGGCGAGGGCGGCGACCAATGTGGTCACCAGGGTGGTCGCGGTAACGAGTCGGGTCTGCATAGACGCCTCTCAGTCCGGGTGGCTGAAACTTAGCTACATGGCAACCACTCGTCAAGAAGACAATCTACGGATAGCCGCTGATCAGCTGTGGCGGAGTCCGCTATGGCGTCCAGAAATTCCATGCTTCTGCAAAGATCTTGCAGTCTGCTGTCTGATTTCATAGGCTGCGATAGTGAACGATCATCCCCTCGTCGCGGCGCGAGGTCTGACCAAGATCTATCCGCCACGCGGCTCCACAGCGGAGTTCCGGGCAGTCGACGGCATCGACTTCGCGCTGGAACGGGGGGAGTCCTTCGGGCTGCTCGGGCCCAACGGGGCCGGCAAGTCCACCACCATGCGGATGATCGCCGCCACGTCGCCGATCAGCGGCGGCAGGCTGCGCGTGCTGGGCATGGACCCGATGACACACGGGCCCGAGATCCGCGCCCGGCTGGGCGTCGTCACCCAGGACGACTACCTGGACAACGAGCTCACCGTTCGGGAGAACCTGCACATCTACGGGCGGTACTTCGGCCTGCCGCGGGCCGTCATCCGGGACCGCGCGACCCGGCTGCTCGACTTCGCCCAGCTTCAGGAGAAGGCCGGCGACCAGGTCGAGACGCTCTCCGGCGGCATGCGTCGCCGGCTGACCATCGCCCGCTCCCTGATTAACGAACCGGACATCCTGCTGCTCGACGAGCCGACCACCGGCCTCGACCCGCAGGCCCGACACATCCTGTGGGACCGGCTCTTCCAGCTCAAACAGGAGGGCGTCACGCTGATCCTCACCACGCACTACATGGACGAGGCCGAGCAGCTCTGCGACCGGCTCATCGTGGTCGACCACGGCCGGATCGTCGCGCAGGGCTCACCCCAGGAGCTGATCACCAGGTACGCCACCCGCGAGGTTCTCGAACTGCGCTTCCGCCTCGACGAACGGGACACCGCGGCGGAGAAACTGCGGACGTCGGTGCTGGCCACCGGCGGCAACGACGCCGACGGCCGCGTCGAACTGCTCCCCGACCGGGTGCTCGTCTACACCGCCGATGGCGAGGCCGCCCTCGCCACGGTGCACGCCATGTCGCTCACGCCGCTCACCGCCCTGGTCCGCCGCGCCACGTTGGAGGACGTGTTCCTCAAGCTCACCGGCCGATCGCTCATCGAGTAGCAGGGGAGACCACTGGTGTTTCGCGTCTTCCGATACTGGGTCACGCTCTACCGGCGTACCTGGCGGGGCTCGATCGTGATCAACGTGCTGAACCCGTTGCTGTTCCTCATCGGCATCGGCGCCGGGCTGGGCGCCCTCGTCGACGACAACGCGCCCGCCCAGATCGCCGGCGTCTCCTACGCGGCGTTCTTCGCCCCGGGCATGCTGGCCGCCGCCGCTATGCAGAACGCGTTCCTGGAAGGGTCCGCGGGCGTCGCCCGGGCCGCGGGCTTCGGGGCGTACCGCAGCGCCACACCGACACCGCTGAGGCCGGAACAGCTCGCCGCCGGGCACCTGCTCTACATCACCTTCCGGGTACTCATCGCCAGCGGCGCCTTCATCCTGGTGATGGCCGCGTTCGGGTTGATCGGGGGATGGTGGGCCCTCGGCGCCCTGCTCGGCGCGACGCTGACCGGGGTCGCGTTCGCCGCGCCCGCCGCCGCGTGGGCCGTCGGCGTACGCAAGCTGCGCCACATCGACACGGTGTTCCGCTTCGCCATCATGCCGCTGTACATGTTCTCCGGCACGTTCTTCGCGGTCTCACAGCTACCCGAGTGGATCCAACCGGTGTCCTACCTGCTGCCGCTGTGGCACGGGGTGGAGCTGTGCCGCACGCTCAGCCTCGGCACAGCGACGATCACCGGCAGCTCGGTCCACATCGGCTACCTGCTGGCACTCGCGATCGGCGGCTTCCTGGTCGCCCGGGTCACCTACCGGCGACGGCTGCACCCGTGACGGCCCACGCCCAGAGCCTCGGGGAGGCACCATGACCACCGTCGCCGTACCCGCCTGGACGAGACGCCGGGCCCTGGCGCTCATCGAACGCAACTTCATGATCTACCGCCGGTCGGTGACGCCACTGCTCAACGCGCTCGTCGAACCGATCCTGTACCTGCTGTCGATCGGCGTCGGCGTCGGGATGCTCGTCGGCACGGTCCCCGGCGTCGACGTCCCGTACGCCGCCTACGTGGCTCCGGCGATCCTGGCGACCACGGCGATGAACACGGCATTCAACCAGACGAGCTTCGGCGTCTTCGTCCGGATGAGGATCGAGAAGACCTACGAGGCGATCCTGCCGACACCGCTCTCGGTCACCGACATCGCCGTCGGCGAGGTGACCAGCGCGATGATCAACGGGCTGCTGACGTCGATCGGATTCCTCACCCTCATGGCCGTTGGTGGGCTGGTCACGTCGGCCTGGGTGCTGCTGGCCCTACCGGCGTCGCTGCTGATCTCGTACGCGTTCGCCGCCGGCGGCCTGGCCGTCACGACGTACCTGCGCGACTTCCCCGACTTCCAGTACATCCAACTCTTCATGCTGCCGATGTACCTGTTCGCGACGACGTTCTATCCCCTGTCGGTCTATCCGGAGGCGGTGCGGCCCCTGGTCCAGGCGCTGCCGCTCTACCACAGCATCGAACTGGTCCGCGAGCCCGCGTTGGGCCGCTTCGGCTGGGACCTGCTGATCCCGGTGGCCTACCTGCTCGCGTTCGGCTCGATCGCGATGTCCGTCGCCACCCGTCGAATGACCCGGGCGATGCTGCGCTGACCGGCTCTCCCGCGCGTCACCGCTGGGCGACGATGGCCTCGAGCACCGAGCGGGCGGAGGTCGGGCGGCGCAGAGCGAGTCCCGGGAGGCGGCCTGGTGGCTGGTGTACAGGATTCGTTTGGCTCCTGCGGCGTGTGCGACGTCGATGGCGGCGCGGTTCGCGACGAGCGCGTCGGGGCCGCGGATGGAAAGGACTCGACGGCAACGCGCTCGGGAGCTAGTTTGCAGGTGACCGCGACACCGCCCGAGGAGGTGAGACCCATGAACGTTGTAGCGATGTGGGTGCTCCCCCTTGCCGTCACGGTCGGGCGATTGACATAGGTGTCGCCGGGAGCGCCCTGCCAACACGGCACTCCCGAGAGGCAACACCCATGCACCCTGCGCAATTCACCGCCGAGCCGTCGTCGACCGATCCGGCCTCCGCCGTGGGCGACATCCGCGGCCTTTCACCATCGTCGGCCGCCACCACCGACCACGCGCCCCGCACGTACGACGTGATCATCGCCGGGTGCGGGCCGACCGGTGCGATGCTCGCCGCCGAGCTGCGGCTGCACGACGTACGGGTACTCGTTCTGGAGAAGGAGACCCAGCCGGTGTCGGCCGTCCGCGTCGTCGGCCTGCACATCCGCAGTCTCGAACTGATGGCGATGCGCGGGCTGCTGGAACGCATCCTCCCGCACGGGCGGCAGCGTCCGGCCAGCGCCTACTTCGCCGCCATCGCCAAACCCGCGCCCACGGGCCTGGACTCCCGGTACGCCTATCTGCTGGGTATCCCGCAGCCGGTCATCGAACGTCTGCTCGAAGAGCACGCCATCGAACTGGGCGCGCAGGTCCGGCGCGGTTGCGCGGTCGCCGGGTTCGAGCAGGACGACGAGGGTGTGACCGTCAAGCTGACCGACGGGGAGCGACTGCGGTCGCGCTACCTCGTCGGCTGTGACGGCGGGCGCAGCACGGTGCGCAAACTGCTCGGCGTCGGCTTTCCCGGCGAGCCCGCACGGACCGAGAGCCTGATGGGCGAGATGGAAGTGGGCGTCCCGCAGGAGGAGGTCGCCGTCGCGGTGGCCGAGATCCGCGAGACCCAGCAGCGATTCTGGCTCCGGCCCGCGGGCGTCGGGGTCTACAGCGTCCTGGTGCCCGCCGCCGGGGTCAGCGACCGCGCCGAACCGCCCACCCTCGACGACTTCAAACACCAGTTGCGCGCCATCGCCGGGACCGACTTCGGCGTGCACTCGCCGCGCTGGTTGTCCCGCTTCGGCGATGCCACCCGGCTGGCCGACCGTTATCGGGTCGGGCGGGTGCTGCTGGCCGGCGACGCGGCGCACATCCATCCGCCCATCGGCGGGCAGGGCCTCAACCTGGGTGTTCAGGACGCAGTCAACCTCGGCTGGAAACTGGCCGCGCACATCCGGGGCTGGGCGCCGGAAACCCTGCTCGACAGCTACCAGGCCGAACGTCGTCCGGTCGCCGAGGCGGTGCTGGACAACACCCGAGCCCAGACGGAGTTGCTGTCCACCGAACCGGGCCCACAGGCCGTACGGAGGCTACTCACCGAGCTGATGGACTTCGACGAGGTGAACCTCCACCTGCTCGAGAAGATCACCGCCATCGGCATCCGCTACGACTTCGGCGCGGGCCCCGACCTGCTCGGTCGCCGCCTGCCCGACATCGACGTGAAACAGGGCCACCTCTACGGTCTGCTGCACCGCGGCCGCGGCCTGCTGCTGGACCGCACCGAACGCCTGACCGTCGGCGGCTGGTCAGACCGGGTCGACCACCTCGCGGATCCCACTGCGGCACTGGACGCTCCGGGCGTCCTGGTGCGGCCGGACGGCCACGTCGCCTGGATCGGCGACGACCAGCAGGATCTGGACGACCACCTCTCCCGCTGGTTCGGCGAGCCCGCCCACTGATCTCAGGCCGGCGGCCTCGACGTCAAGGTTGAGGAGTGCGGCCCAGAGCAACCAGCGGCGGACGGGCTCGGGGCGTCGCCCCGAGCCCGGTCACTCAGGTGCGGTTGAACCGCCAACGGGTCGCGGTCAGCCCGTCCGGCCCGTAGCCGAAAGCCCGGACGGGGGAGACGTCGTAAAAGGCATACTCGGGCGATCCCGGCAGACTCTCGTCATGGACTCGGCCGTCCCTGATGGCGAACGTCCAGCCGTACTTTGTTGCGAAGGCGGCGGCCACCCGGCGCAGCGCGGTGCCGCCCGACACCTGGTGAGCTTCGCCGCTTACCACCAGGTCGAGGTCCTCGCTGCTCACGGTGATGACAGCGCGGGGGTTGCGGGCCAGATTTCGGCCCTTGCGGGAGTTCGGGCGACTCGCAATGCACGGCACCCCATCCACCAGCACCAACATCACCGGCGCGGCATGCGGACGGCCATCCGGTCCCACCGTGGACAGCCAACACTTGTGCGCCGACTCCAGACAGGCCAGTGCCTGGCTCCAACGCTTGAGTGTCGCCACGTCGGTGTTGAAGGGTGTTGCATCTTCCTGCCGGAAGAGGAGCTCAGCGACCGGCGTGCCGACTGTCATGACGGATCCTTAGTCGCGTCGTACTCGTCGTGCAGCCGCCACCACTGGTAGGGCTGGGTCTGCGGCCAGCCTGCCGGCGAGTCCTCCCAGCTCTCCTGTCGGCCATATGGCGTCAGGTCGAGGAAGGCCCAGTTACTGCCGAGCCGCTCCACGCCCCGGGCGGTGGTGGTGTAGGTGCGGAAGATCCGGTCCTCGGCCCGGAGGAAGACGTTCAGCGCGAATCCGTCGCCGGTTCCCATGTCGGCGTTGAAGCTGTTGTTCAGCGACGAGTACCAGGGCAGGGCCCAACCCATTCGCCGCCGCAGCGCCAGCAGGTCGTCCAGTGGGCCATGGGACGTCAACGCCAGGGTGACGTCGCGGGCGTTGAGGTGGGCCAGATGTCCGACGTTGTCGGTGAACATCGAGCAACCGGAGCAGACGGCGTCGACGCCGTGCCACATGAAGGTGTACACGATGAGCTGGCGGCGGCCTTGGAACAAGTCGGTCAGAGTGGCAGGCCCGGACGGGCCCTCGAACACGTATTCCTGCTCGACCGGCGTCATCGGCAGCCGGCGACGCGCCGCGGCTACCGCGTCGAGTTGGCGGGTGAGTGCCTTTTCGTGGACTCGCAAGGTGTTCACTGCGTCTTGCCAGTCCCTGGTCGGGACGATCGGCGGTTGGTTCATGCGGGCCTCTTTCGGCTTCCATACGCGTGTGGAGGGGGCATAGACCAGCAGTCCGTTCCTTAAGGAGATGGACTGACGTGACGCTAACAGAGTCAGTTCCTTGAAGGAACCATCTTGCGTATCGTGGCGTCATGCAGCGAACGCAATTCGGCGCCATGGCGTGCTCGATCGCCCGCACCCTCGACGTCATCGGTGAGCCGTGGTCTCCGCTGATCTTGCGGGACATCTACGCCGGCACGCACCGCTTCGAGCAACTCCAGCGGGGCCTGGGCATGTCCCGCAAGGTGCTCGCCGAGCGGCTGAACTGGCTGGTCGAACAGGGCGTCCTAGCCCGGCGTGAGTATTCCGCCCGGCCGGTCCGGCACGAATACCTGCTCACCGACAAGGGGCAGGAGCTATGTGATCTGCTGCTTGTCATGGTGCGATGGGGTGACCGGTGGACGGCGGACGAGGCCGGCCCGCCGGTGCTTTACCGCCACCACGCCTGCGGCAAGATCAGTCACGTGGAACTACGGTGCTCGGAGTGCGAACAGCCCATGCGGGCTACGGACATCGATCTGTTGCCCGGGCCTGGAGCCCACCCCAAGTCTTGACCATCGGATCGGTCAACATCGCCGTGGTCTGGTGCGGAGCGGGACGACGAAGCGCGTCCCATCGACGGCGGCCACCAGCCAGCCCCACACCGAGCAGCCGCGCCGGGCGGAGCTAGGCTCGGGCGTCGATGAACACGGCGTTGGAAACTCGGTAGCAGCCCGGGCGCAGGCAGTGCTGGCTGCGGTGCCGTCGTACGTGGGACGTGAAGAGGTCGGAGTCTCAGTGTTTCTGAGGCAACTCGGCCTGTGGACTGCCGCTTCGTGCCGGCCGATCCATCGCGGCGAGTTCGGTGAGAATCGGGTGTAGCCGATCGGCCAGGGTCGCGTCGATGCGAGTGAGCTCCGCGCTCAGAGCCGTTGCGGTGGCCGAGAGTGCACGGCGTAACTCGGTCTCGTCAATGGAGCGGACCAGGGTCGTTTCGAGCGGACCGGTGATGTCGGGCGGCAGTAGGTGGGCGCCTTTGGCGTAGCTGGTGGGATGGCCCAGGCGCTGGCAAGCGAGCGCGATCGTCTGGGTGCGCATGGCACTGATCCAATGCTCCGCTTGCCAGTATCTGCCTCGTTCGATGCTGATCCGTGCGTGTAGCGCATGGTGCCATGCCAGGCCGGCCGTGTGGTCGTGGCCGCTCGGTGCGGGAGCCTGGGGTGGTGTGGCTCGCCCGAATACAAGTCGCCAACTCGGGCCTCGCGGCCCGAAATCGGCCTCCGGACTGAACGCGAGGTCGGCTTCCAGGCAGTGAGGCAGAAGGAACACCCGGTAGATCGCAGACCCCGACGTCAGATCCCAGTGGTGGACCGCCGCGAAGTCCTGATACAGCTGCTGCGTCCATCGACGCAGGACGGAGTCGAGCGGACCTCTGACCCCAAAGGCCAGATCGATGTCCGACCAGCGATCCTCATCGTCGGTGGCGTGGGAGCCAATGATCGCGGCGGCGACGACAGCGGGATCGTGTTCCGCCAAGTGCAGCAGCCGCCGCTGGATCAGATGGCGTTCCTCCACGGAGAACATCAGGTCACACTGCTCTGACACCTACTTGCCCCGGCTGCGGGAGACGCGGGGCTGAGGCGGCGGCGAGCCGTTCTCGCTCGCGCCATGGCTAGCGGATCGCGCGCGTCCATGAGGACATCATGCCTCGCCACGGCGGCAGCACCGGTTGGTCCCGCATCGGCCCTCACCCACATGACGCGGCCAGCCCGATCTCCTTCGACAGCCACATCCGCACACCGGTGCTCATCCTGCACGGCGCCGAGGACACCAACGTCCCCCTCGGACAGGCCGTGTACCTCCACCGGGCGCTGCGCCACTTCGACGTTGAGCACGAGTTCGTGATCTACCCGAGAGAGGGCCACTCAATCCGGGAACGCAACCACCAACTCGACGTCCTGCGCCGGACCCGCGCCTGGTTTGATCGCTGGCTCCGGGCTGCGCTCCGGCGATGTGTTCGTGCCCGGCTCACGATGGGTCTCGACTCTCCTGATAGCGGGCCGGCGGCTCAACTCACCGTCGGGGAACTCGACCGTGGCCGCATTTCCGCTCGCCTCAAACCAATCAAGAAGGTTTGATGTATCTTCGTGGTCATGGTGCCAGCGAGTCACACCGCGCCGCCGTTCGTCCGGCTGGCCGCACACCCGCTGCGCTGGCAACTGCTGACCGCACTCGCCCGCAGTGACCTGCGGGTCCGCGAACTGGTGAGCCTCCTGGCCCAGCCGCAGAACCTTGTCTCCTACCACCTACGGCTGCTGCGCGACGGCGGCCTGGTCACCGCCACCCGCAGCAGCTTCGACGGTCGTGACAGCTACTACCACCTCGACCTCGACAACTGCGCCCATGCGCTGGCAGGCACCGGCGCCGCTCTGCACCCCGCCCTGCAGTCGGGCCGGACTCCACCGGCCCCGCCGGCCCACCCGCCGAGAACGGTGCTGTTCGTGTGCACGGGCAACAGTGCGCGTTCCCCCATCGCCGAAGCCCAGCTCCGACGCCACGCCACCGGGAACGTGCAGGTGACCAGTGCAGGAACCCGCCCGCGAGCGCAACTACACCCCCATGCCGTGCGGGCTCTGCGCGACCAGTTCGGCGTCGACGTCGCGAGCCGGCACCCGCGGCACCTGGACACGCTCACCGGCCGCCGCTTCAACTACGTGATCACCCTGTGCGACAAGGCCCGAGAAGTCTGTCCCGACTTCGGTAACCCGGCCGGTCAGCTGCACTGGAGCATCCCCGACCCCGCCGCAGCCGGCACCCGCGACGACTACCCCGCCTTCTTGCAGGTTGCTGCCGACATCGACACCCGGGTGCGGCATCTGCTGCCCGTCCTCGCCACCGATCCTCAGGAGACCAAACCGTGAGCGCACCTGAGCAATACGTCAGCGTCCGCTACCTCGTCGACGATGTTCACGCCGCCGTCGACTTCTACACCGCCCACCTCGGTTTTCACCTCAAGACCAGCGCGGCCCCCGCCTTCGCCGACGTGGTCCGCGGCCCGTTACGACTGTTGCTGTCCGGACCCGCCAGCTCCGGTGCCCGCGCCACCCCGAACGACGCCACCAGCCCCGGCCGCAACCGCATCCACCTCATCGTCGACGACCTGGACACCGAGATCGACCGGCTCCGCGACGCGGGCCTGGCGTTCCGCAGCGAACTGGTCTCCGGGCCCGGCGGCCGTCAGATCCTGCTCGCCGACCCCGCCGGCAACCTCATCGAACTTTTCCAGCCCGTCCCCGAAGCCACCCCCGCCAACACCTAAACCCAGTCGCACTTCGCCGCCCGCAGCCGTACCTCGACGATGGAGGGGCAACGCACGTCGTGCGGGACCAATGGGGGCACTAGTGGCCTAGGCGACATCCCGGCCCAAATGATCGGCATGCGCGGTGATCCACCGCGCGTCGCGTCGGTAGAGCCCGACGTGACCGCGAATGTCCTCCTGCCCTCGATCAGCCCGGGCCTCGGTGAAGGCGGCGAGGTCGTGTAGTCGATGGACCGCGACCTGGAGGATGCGAGCAGGCTCTTGCTCCGAGCCGTAGGCATTGCAGAGCATGCGCAGCCGACGTGCCCGCTCGCCCAGGTCACTGTCGATAGCGTCGCCGTTGTTGGGATCGGCCAGCGGCACCAGCCGATAGGCAAGGTAGGCCAGATCCCACGACCGGGGACCGGGCCAGGCCGTGTCCCAGTCGATGACTCCGGTGAGCCGCCGGTCGGTGAAGACCATGTTGTACGGCGCGAAGTCGTTGTGACAGATGACCTCAGCTGGCTGCCGCACCGGGAACTGCCAAACTCCGTCGACGGTGTCGAAGCTCGCGGTGGCGTGGTGCAGTTGTGCGAGGTGGACACCTGCCTGGGTGAGGACGCTCTCACTCCAGATCCAGTCCGGCAACGGGTACTGCGGCACGATGCCTGGCAGGCACGAGACGCTGTCGCGTCCGTGCTCATCGGTCCCGAGCGGCTGCGGGACCCAGGTAAGGCCGCGCTCACGAAGATGTCCCAGCAGGCGTTGGATCGTGGGGCTCCAGGCCCCGGCGCCGCGCCGGACAGTGGCACCGACACGTGTCGCGCCCCCCATGTGGCCCCCGTGCAGCACCTCCTCCTGCTCGCTCACCGCGTTCGCGCTCTGGTCTGTCATGCCCGACATCCTCAGCGAGTGAGGGGCTGCAAAGCCACCGCGTTCCCGGGCCAAAGCCGGGGATCGGGCCATAGCTCATTTACTAGATTGCCGTTATCGATAATCCAATAAATAACGTCCACAAAAGGTGCGAACCGCACATGCATCATAATGACAGTTCTTGTGCGTAACGCATGAGGATGGTGTAACCATCTCAAGCCCGGCCTCACTCGGCTGGCTCAGCCGGCCGTCCGGTCGTCGCCCGGGACCACCAGCGCTCGCAGCTCGCCGGCCAGCGGGTGGAAATCCACCGACATTGCGTCGAGGGCGTCGGCCAACCGGCCGAGCTCGGTGTGCCAGCCGCGCTCCGCCGCCTTCGTCGCGAGGTGCAGGGCGAGGTCCCTGGTGCGTTCGGGACCGGCCAGCACGCTCAACGCACCAAGCACGTTGTGCATGAGGTCGAACGCCGCTTTGTCTTGCCGCATCGCCTCGTGGAGACGTGCATGGCGAGGCATGGTGAGGGCGATCACCCGCAGGTACGCCGTGACGATGTCGGATCCTGTCTCGTCACGCCGCTCGATTCCGGCCACGGCTCGGGTCCGCGCGCGGGCGTACAGCTCAGGCAGCGCCCTGCCGATGTCCGTCGGGTAACGCCAGAGGGCCTCGTCCGCCTCCAGCAGCCAGGTTTCCAGCAGATCGGCGGCCGCAGGGACGAGATCGCTGGTGAGCGAACCGCTTCGGCGGGCCAGCGGGCCGGGCTGGTATGCCCAGTCGGGCACGAAAGAAGCCGGGCCTCCCCGGTCTGCGGCCCTGATGACCCGGTGTTCCATGCCGCCGAGGTCGCTAATGCGGATGGCGTGAATGATGTCCTCGGCGCGAGGATCCAGCAGTATCCGGCGCAGCAGGGCGACCCCGGGCAGCACCGCGTCCTCCGGGACACAGGACCGGACCCATCGCGCGAGTTGGTCGAACGACAGACCGCTGCGATCACCGACCGCCTTGCGCGCCTTCTTGATCGCCGGGAGCAGCACGCGCGGAAGGATGCGGGCTCCCCAGGCCGCGTCGAACTCCAGCTTGGCCATGCTGCGCCAGTGTTGATCGGGATCCGTCAGGTCGTCACCGAAGCGCTCCATGGTCGCGATGACGTCGGGCTCGTCGAAATGCTCGGCGTAACGGTCGCGCACCTCCGTCTCGACCGAGAGCTGGACGATGTGCAGCTGGTCGGCGAAGGAGGGAGCGCCCACGCCGCGACTCAGTTCCGCCAGGTGCTGCGGGATGGCGAGGTCGAGTCGCCGGAGCGTCTCCTCGACCTCGCCCATCGCCTGCCAGTGTTCGGCGTCGTCCCGGGGCGGGAAGTGCGGATATCTGTGCAGGACCTCACGGAGCGACTCCTGGTGCCGGGGTCGCGGCTTCGTCGTCCGGCACTGCTCGCAGATCTCGACGAGCGTCCTGATCAAGTCGTCGGCGGCTCGCAGTGTGTCGGCAGGCACCCACGCCTTCAGGGCTGTGTCCCGTAGGGCCTGGTAACGAGCCTGTGGGGACGGATGAGTAGGCGGCCGGGCCAGGAAGTGCGACCGCTCCACGAGGTCCTGTGCCTCGAACAGCAGCCGCACCCCGCAGAGGGCCGCCAACAGCTCGAACTGCTCGTCGTCGTCAAGTTCATGATTGACGAAGCGGGCCATGGTCGCCGCGATGGCGCCGGCGTCGGCCTCGATCTCCTGCACGACGCCGGCATCCATCGTCGACGTCCGAACCGCTTCCGATCGTGGGTCGAGATGGCCGAGTGTGATGTGCTGGGCCTCGTGGTGAATCAGGAATCGTTCGGCGTGCAGCGTCGTGCTGAGCGCGACCATCAGTTGCGACTGCGTGTTCCACACCACGGTGGGTAGCTGGAATGAACCGTGCAGCTGCGCCGAGCCGAAATAACACCGGGCAAGGCGGGCGAGCACCTCGGTGGGTATCTCGGCGCCGGCACGATGGAGTTCCGCATCAGCGTCCTCCGTCCCGACCTGGACCGTCCAACTAACGATCATCAGCTTGGCGAGGAAATAGAGCGCGGAGAGAACTTCGCGGTCGATGGCGATGAGATAGGAGCCGCCCGCCGGCACCGTCATGGCGCTCCACGACCGCGACGGGAGGAACGCCAGATGGGTGCGACGAAGCCGGTCCGCATTTTCCGTCAAAGGGCTCGCCGGGAGCCGTTCGAAATCGGAAAGAACCTCGTTGAACAGCGACGAGGAGAGCTGTTCCGGCCATTTGTCGTGATCCACGCCAAGCATGGCCGCGACGACCTCCTCGTCGCGGGCGGTGAACCCCTGCTCGATCGCCTCCCTGACGCGCGTCAGCACCTGTTCCCGCCGGTCCTCCGGCAGGTCCTCGTTCCCCAGCAGCGTCATCTCGTCGGCCAGGATCTGCGCGGCGGACCGCTCGGGCTCGATCATGGGTGTGAGCTGCAGTAAGCCGACAGCCCCAGGCGCGTCACCAGCACGGCGAACAGGTAGATCGTCTCCTGGTCGAGCATCCCGGCCACCGCGTCGGCGACCGCTGCGGCCTCCACGACCGCGTTGTGCTCGGCACCGCCGTCGACGAAGACTCGCACGCCGTTGCTGGAGCAGATCCTGTCCTGCAACTGCCGCGTGTTCTGCTGGAACCAGGCGCGGCCCAGCCGTACGTACGCCTGCATGTCGTTGAGGCCGAAGTCCTTCGGGCCGGTCGCCTTGCCCAGCATCCCGAACAGCTCGTCCTCGTCCAGCAGCACCAATTCGTTCAATGCGTCCGTCATGCGGGGAGCCTAGGTCTGTTGTAGAGGGATCGACAGCCCCGGATCAGGCGACGGATCCGGCCGAACAGTCCGTGGCGCCGGCCGCACTGCACGCACGAAGTGACTACGAGCGGCCGTATGCTGCGCGGGCCTGGGCTACCTCGGCGGCCTCGCGTTCACGCCACCGGCGCTGAGCCTCCCGGTTGCACGTACGACAGACCCGACGGTACCGGCCGGTCGCCGGGTCGAGCTCACGGTCGTGACCGTTGCGGCACTGTGCCGGCTGGATTCGGCTGCGGCATGCCTCGGCCCGGCTGAGCTGGCGCAGATGTGTCGGCTCGATACAGTCGGCGACGCCGCAGGTCTGGTCGACGTCGAGGGCGGGGTCGTACCCGCCGACGAGGACGACGTACGCGGCGATGTGCGCCCATGCGCGACCGGCGACCTTCTGGTGCACCCCGCGTCGCCGTCCGTAACCTTCGACAATCAGGCAGCCGTTGTCGGTGCGGTGTGAGCGCTCCAGCAGGTAGGCGCGCAGCGACTCCTCGGTGTGGTACCGGGACAGACCCTTCACGGCCGAGAGCACGGTGTCACCGTACCCACGGCACGCGGCGTCGTCGAACGACGCCTGACACGCCGGCGTGCCTGCTCGGTGATTGGTCGCTCGGCGGTCCAGTCGACGTCACCGACACATGTCCGGGTCGGTGACGCCGACGACCGTCTCAGGTGCGAGTGCGGTAGTGCAGGGACGCCACACCGCTACTGAGCCGGCGACTGCTCAGTAGCTCCAGGCCGACGCGGGTACCGCTGGGCAGCCCGGGCTTGCCTCCGCCGGTGAGGATGGGGTGGATCAGCAGGTGGCACTCGTCGACCAGTCCGGCCCGGAACGCCTGCGCCGCGAGGTGCGCGCCGCCGATGGTGAGGTCACTGGTGGCCGAGGCTTTCAGGGCGCGTACCGAGGCGGGGTCGAAGTCTCTTTCGAGTCGGGTCCTGGCGGTCGATGTCGCGTCCAACGTGGTGGAGTAGACAATCTTGTCCGCTGTCTGCCAGACATCGGCGAAGTCGGCGGTGAGCTTCGACTGCGCGGCCAGGGCGGGTTCGGTCTCCCAGACGGCCATCGACTCGTACAGGCGCCGGCCGTAGAGGTAGGTGCCCATGGGCCGAACCAGGTCGGTGATGAACCGGAGGTACTCGTCGTCGGGTGGGGTCCAGTCGAATCTGCCGTGTTCGTCCTCGATGTAACCGTCGAGGGACACGTTGGTCACATAGATCAGCTTGGCCATGGCGCTACACCTCGACGTCGACTGCGACGGGGTGGGCATTCCTCAGCGCCGTGTCCAGCTTGGAGAATGCCTCGTTCCAACCCTGGTCGGCGGGAGCGGCCAGCTGCTCGGGGAGCCACTGACGGATCTCGAGTCTCGTCCGTCCATCGGCCTCGTCGTGGAACTCGACCCGCATTCTTGTTTCGTGCGGCTCGATTCCGTCCGGCAGCCGCCCGGTGACGTGCGCGACGCCGTCGAGCAGTTCGCCGTCGACGACGTCGGTGAGGTCGATGTGGACCTCGACTCGAAGACCGGGTTGGGTCGGGAAGACCTCGGTCCACCGCTGGTAGCCGCCAGGGCGGACGTCGAATTCCATCTCCTCGCGGGGCAGTGAGTTGCCAATCGGCCCCCACCATGCCGCCAGGTGGTCCGGGTCGGTGAAAGCGCGGTAGACCAGTTCCCGTGGCGCGTCCACCACGCGTGAGATGACGATTGGCGGCTTGTCGCTGTCCATCAATTCTCCTTCTCGTGTGCCCTGTTCGGGGATTCCCTGTCGGAAGTCGCCGGGCCGTGAGCCGTTCGGGCCGTTGCGCGACCGGCGGCCTGCACGGCCGCGAGATGGGCGTCGAGGCGGGTGAGGGACGTGTCCCAGAACCGCCGGTAGCGCTCGATCCACTCGGCCGCTTCGCGCAGCGGGGCGGCTTCGATGCGACTCATCCGCAACTTCCCCGACCGGGTGCGTGAGATGAGCCCAGCGCGCTCAAGCGCCTTCAGGTGCCGCGACACCGCCGGCATCGAGATCGGCAGCGGAGCGGTGAGCTCGGTGACGGTGGCGTCGCGATCGGCCAGCTCGGCGAGGATCGCCCGTCGAGTCGGGTCGGCGAGCGCCGAGAACACCGCACTGAGGTGATCGCTGCCAGACACCAGAGCCTCCAGTCACTTAACCAACACGTTAAATGTAGTGCCGGATGAACGCGTGTCAACACAGCGCATCAGTGACGTCGTCCGACTCCACCATGAGCTACGCCGGTACGGCGTTCCGGAGTACGACACCTTCCCTGCTCCGCGCGCCTCGCCGCCGGAGACGGATGTGGTGCGTGTCGTGGCTGCCGCCGTCAGCAGGACGGTGTCGGCACCACGACGAACGGCAGGTGCCTGGACGAGTGAGTCCCGACTTGGCTGGGGCTCTGGGCGCAGCCAGCGGTCGGCGGTGACCGTCGGTCGTCTCCGTCGGGGCGGATGCGGTAGTGAGCGGTATACCTCAGAGGTATGAATATGACTGTGAGGTATACCGCCCACCAGCACATCGACCTGCCGGGCCAGCCAACGCGCATGCTGCAGGTTGCGCTCCCGGACCTACTCCTCCACGCCAGCACGTCTCAACCCTGCGCAGTGGTGGAGGCGATCAGCGCAGCCGTAAGCCCCAGAGCCAGGACTTACTGAGCCCAGGGCGGTAGCCAGACCTCAGGATCGGGCGATTGCGTCCGCCGGGAGTCGAGGTAGTCGCGCAGTGCGCGCAGCGCGGGATGCGGGTTGTCGTCGCGCCAGATGAGTGACAGGGGATAGATGGGCGCCGGGTCGCGCACCGGTACGCGCCGCAGGTCGTAGCTGTCCGGCCACAGGTACCGGGTGCGAACGCCTGCGAGGGTCGCCAACTCCGCGGAGTCGGCGATCTCGGCCAGCAGCGCCTCGTTGCCGAAGACCGGCCCGACCAGGTCGATGGTGAGGCCGAACGCGGCGGCGAGTTCGTCGTAGTAGTCGGCCCACTCGGTGCCGGGGGCCATGCCGGGCATCCAGATGCGGTGCTCGGCGAGTTGTGCGGGCGTGACGGTGCGGGCGTCGGCCAGGGCGTGGCGGGGGCCGACGAGCAGTTCGTGGTGCTCGTCGATCACGCGCGTGGTCCTGATCGCGGCAGGCAGGTGGCGCGCGGCGACGGTGACGGCGTGGAAGGTGGCGTCGACCGTCCCCGCCTCGACGGCGGCCGTCGCGGCGTGCAGGTCGGCGTCGAGGGTGACGACGTCCAGTTCGATGCGGGGATGCGCGCGGTGGAAGTCCTGCAACAGCACCGCGGGTGCGATCCGTCGGCTGTGCACGTCCACGCGCAGTGCCCGTCGGCCGGGGCGTACGGAGGCGTCGGCGCGCGCCTCAACCCGGAGCAGTTCACGGGCGTGCGGCAGGAAGGTCTGACCGTCGATGGTGAGGTGGGTGCCGCGAGCCGTACGGGTGAACAGCCGGACCCCGAGGTCCTTCTCCAGCGCGGCGATGCGCTTGGAGACGGCCTGCTGGGTGATCGACAGCGCGGCGGCAGCGTCCTGGAACTGGCCGGCCTCGACGGCGGCGACGAAGGTGCGGACGGCGTCGAGGTTCACCCGGCAACCCTACCGACACAACGTCTGGTTGTGGCGCACCGCTCGTCCGGTTGTTTGATACCTGGTCACCGGCCTTGCTTTGATCGCGGCGATCAACGACGAGTTGTCGGCAGCGGGAGGTGTCAGTTTGTCGGCGAGGCGATCCCTGGGTCGGCGGTTCGGGTGGTTGTGGGCGTCGTACGCGGTCAGCGCCTACGGCTCGGGGCTGGGGTTCGGGGCGTTGCCGTTGATCGCCGTGCTGGTGTTGCAGGCCAGCCCCGCTCAGGTGTCCGTGTTGGCCGCGCTGGGGCCGGCGGTGGGCGCGCTGATCGCGTTGCCGCTCGGGCCGTGGGTGGAGTTTCACCGCAAGCGGCAGGTGATGATCGCGATGGACCTGGCCCGGTTCGCGGTCCTGCTGACCATCCCCGTCGCGTACGCCCTCGGTCGGCTCAGCTTCGGGCAGTTGCTGGTCGTCTCGGCCGTGGTCGCCACCGCCAAGATCGCCTTCAACGCGGCCAGCGGCGCCTTCCTCAAGGTCCTCGTGCGGCCGGACGACCTGCTGGTGGCGAACGCGCGGTTCGAGTCGACGACCTGGAGCGCGATCGCGCTCGGGCCGCCGTTGGGCGGCACGGCGGTGGGCCTGTTCGGGCCGGTCGTCACCATCGTGGCCGACGCGCTCAGCTACCTGCTCTCCGCGCTGGGCCTCACCGCCATTCGCGGCCACGAGGACCACCCCCGCCGCGCCGGCGCGGCCCGCCTCCGGGCCGGTGAGCTGCTCGACGGCTGGCGGCACCTGCTCACCCACCGCGGCCTGCGGGCGCTCTACCTCAACCAGTTGCTCGTCGGCGGACTGATCATGGCCACCGAGCCGCTGCTGGCCGTACTCCTGCTCGGCGAGCTGGGCTTTCCGCCCTGGCAGTACGGACTCGCCTTCGCCGTGCCCTGCGTCGGCGGGCTCATCGGGTCACGGCTGGCCCGTCGGGTCGTGGCGCGCTACGGCCAACACCGCATCATCCGCACCGTGGGTACGCTGCGCGCGATCTGGCTGATCGGCCTCGCCGTCGTCCAACCCGGCGTGGTCGGTCTCGCCACGGTGATCGCCGTCGAGTTCGCGATCATCATCAGCATGAGCCTGTACAACCCGGTCCTCGCCACCTACCGCCTGCAACAGACTCCGAAGGATCGCATCGTCCGTACCCTCTCGGCCTGGTCGATCGGCAGCAGCGCGGCCATCGCCACCCTCAGCGCGCTCGGTGGGCTGCTCGCGCAGGCCACCAGCCCCCGCACGGCGATCACGGTCGCCGGGCTGGTGATCCTCGCGAGCCCGCTGCTGCTGCCCCGGCACCCGGACGCCGATCGACCGGCACCGGAGCGCTCCGCACGGGTCTCTACGATCGCGTGATGTTCCAGCCGACCTACCCGATCCGGACCGCACGGCTCGTCCTACGCCCGGTCACGATCGACGACCTCGACGACGTGTACGCGTTTCAGCGCCGACCCGACGCCGTGCGCTGGATGCTCGGCGCGGAGCCGCGTACCCGTGAGCAGTCGCGGGTGTCGGTGCTCGCCATGGCGGGCGAGGACGCGTGGCGCGCGGAGGGTGACTGCCTGACGGTGGCCGCGGTCACCGACGCCGGGGTGATTGGGATCGTGGAGTTGGTGTGGCGCAGCCAGACCGACCGCGCCGCCGAACTCGGGTTCGTCTTCCACCCCGACCACGGCGGTCGCGGGTTGGCCACGGAGGCCGCCACCGCGTTGCTGGACTGGGGCTTCACCGAGGTCGGGCTGCACCGGGTCTACGGCCGGTGCCACGCTCGCAACGCCGCGTCGGCCCGGATGATGGCGCGACTCGGCATGCGTCAGGAGGCCCGCCATGTCGAGAGTTACCTGTTCAAGGGGGAGTGGGCCGACCAGCTCGTCTTCGCGATCCTGGCGAACGAGTGGCGGGCCGGGACCCGCACGCCGCCGTCGTGATCGTCTGCCATGGCGGCGTGCGGGCGTCGACACCTCATGCCTTGCGGCCGAGCCACTCCCGGTAGGCGGTGGGCGCGATGACGGCGTCGTCGGAACCGGTGAGGACATCGCCGGACATGGCGGCGAACATGCCGGCGGTGTTGTCGGTGGTGACGGTGCGCTGGTCACCGCGGGCGGCGAGGGTGATCCGCCCCAGCTCGTCGAGGGCGAAGACGTCGGGCCCGGCGACGTTGCGGATGCCCTGCAACGGCGCGCCCATGCTGACCTCGGCGACGGCCTGCGCCACGTCGGCGGCGGCCATCGGCTGCACCGGCGTGCTGGGCAGGCGGACGGTGGTGTCGTCAGCCGTCCAGGACATGATCGACTCGACGAACTCGAAGAACTGGGTGGCGCGGACGATCGAGTACGGAATGGGACCGGCCGTGAGGATGTCCTCCTGGAGAACCTTGGCGCGGTAGTAGTCCAGGTCGGGCACCTGGTCGACGCCGACGATGGAGAGGATCACCGCGTGGCCGACGCCCGCGCGGGCGGCTGCGGCCAGCAGGTTGTCCATGGTCGTCTGGAAAAAGGCGGGCGATGCCTCGTCGAAGGTCGGTGAGTTCGTCAGGTTGACGACGACCTCGGCGCCGGCGAGCCCGTCGGACAGGCCCTGCCCGGTGAGCAGGTCCACCCCGGTGGACGGCGAGAGCGGCACCGCCTCGTGACCCGCGGCCTGCAAGATCTTGACGACCTGCGACCCGATGAGACCGGTTCCGCCCAGTACGGCGATCTTCATAACCATGCACCTTCCCGTGGCTGTGAGGTCCGACTGCTGAGGTTCAGCGATACTCGGACCTCTCTTGTCCGAGAACTATACTCGGACACAATGAATCCGAGTAACGGGGTGACTAGGGTGACGTCATGAAGATGTCCGGCGGGGTCGAGTGGGCGCTGCACTGCTGCGTGGTGCTCACGGCCAGCCACACGCCCGTTCCGGCAGCCAAGCTGGCGGAGCTGCACGACGTCTCCAGCAGCTACCTCGCCAAGCAGCTCCAGGCGCTGGCCCGCGCCGGCCTGATCCACTCCGTGCAGGGCAAGTCGGGCGGCTACGTGCTGACCCGCGCACCGGAGAGCATCACCCTGCTCGACGTGGTCCGGGCCGTCGACGGTCCGGGGCCGACCTTCGTCTGCACCGAGATCCGCCAGCGCGGTCCGTTCGCGACCCCGGCCGACGCCTGCACCACGCCGTGTCCGGTGTCCCGCGCCATGTGGGCGGCCGAGGACGCGTGGCGTCAGGCGCTCGCCGCGGTCACGATCGCCGATCTGGCCCGCGACGTCGACGCCACCTCCGGCCCCGAGGCCCTGGTCGGCATCCAGGCATGGCTGACCGGCGGGGCCAACTGACCCTGGCCGACCGGCGAAGCCCGGTGGTGCACGGTCAGCCGGTGTGGCGTACCTCGGTGTCCCAGATCTGCGCCCACGGACGTCGCAGCCCCCGGCACACGTGGATCGGGCCGCCGTTCTCGTCGTTCTCCACCTCGACCCGCTGGTCCACCCGTCCGGCGAGCGTGCACTGCTCGAACCAGGTGTTGAGCTGGTCGGGGCGCTCCCAGCCGACGGCGATGACGACGTCCGCGTCGGCGGGCGGCCGCCCGAAGTCGACCATGCTGTTGTGCCCGGAGTACGCACGGGGCAGACCACGGGCCGGCCCGTACCGGGCCACCGCGCCGGCCTCGCCGTAGTTGCCGGTGAGAACGACCGCCCGCGACCGCTCCGACGGCGGCAATCCGCGATGGACGGCGGCGAGCGAGTCGGCGAACTCCGGCCAGCCGATCGTCTCGCCGGCGTCGTAGTTGACGTCGACCACGACACCGGGCAACCGGTCGGCCGGCAGCACCGGCAGCAGCAGCACGATGTTGGGCAGCAGGAACGGCACCACGCCCAGCACGAGCAGCCCTCGCCGCAACCGGACCGACCCGCGCGATGCCCACGCCACGGTGACCAGCGCCCCGGCGGCGGTGAGCACCAGCAGCAGCGGCGCGTCGTAGTAACCCTTGCCGCCGGCGATCAGCACGATGCCGACGACGACCACCCAGGCCCAGCCCACCGCCCGGTAGGCCCGCCACGCCGGCCGGCGCAGCAGCGCGACCAGGCCGGCGATCCAGATCGGTACGGCGTACGGGCTGATGATGACGAACTGGAGGGTGAACGCGTTCAGCCGGCCACTGTAGGAGCTGTCACCGTCGGAGATGGACACCGCCACGCCGAACTGCGGGAAGCCGTTGGCCGCCTGCCAGATCAGGTTCGGCGCGGCCAGCAGCACGGCGATCCCGGCGGCGGCGAGCACCCACCGGTCGCGCAGCAGCCGGCGCGGCCCGGCGATGAGCACCCCGGCGACCAGACCCACGGCCAGCAGCGCCGGCAGCAGCTTGCTGAGCATCCCCACCCCGAGCGCCAGCCCGATGCCCACCGCCCACCGGCTGTCACCGGTGCGCAGCAACCGCACCGCGCACCACGCCGCGACCAACCAGACCAGCAGGTCGACGGTGGTGGTACTGAGCAGGTGACCGCTGGCGAAGACGATGCCGGAGAGCGCGGCGAGCACCGCCGCGAAGAGCTGCCCGCCCCGGCCGGCGCCCAACTCCCGGGCGATGGCGGCGACCAGCAGCACCGCGCCGCCGGCCAGCATCGCCGACGGGGTACGCAGCACCACCAGGTTGCCCGGGGCGATCGTGTCGAGCAGCCGGGCCAGCGCCGGAACCAGCGGACCCTGATCGACGTAGCCCCAGTCGAGGTGCCGACCGGCGAGCAGGAAGTACAGCTCGTCGCGGTGATAGCCGTAGCGGCCGGCGAGCAGCAGGAGCGTCACGGTGGTGGCGGCGGCCACCAGCCACGGGCCACGGGTTCGTGCACCGGGGGCGGGTGGCACCGCCGATGGCGGCGACTGGGTGGGCTGGTGCGGGCGGTCGATCTCGGTCGCGGGCTCGCTCACGGGCCCATGATGACCGGCGGCGTCGCCGCGTGGGTGCCCGTACCGGCGTTCGGCACTGTCCCGTATGCGGGTGGTCGAGGCGGGTGCGAAGATCAGCTTTGTCACTCGGACCGAAAGGACGATATGCGCTATCGCACTCTGGGCAGCACCGGCACCGTGGTGTCGACCCTGTGTCTGGGCACGATGACCTTCGGCGCGGAGACCGACGAGGCCGGCAGCTTCGCCCAACTGGACCGGTTCGTCGAGGCCGGCGGCACCTTCATCGACACCGCTGACGTCTACTCCACCGGCGTTTCCGAGGACATCGTCGGTCGCTGGCTGCACAGCCGACCCGACCTGCGTGACCGCCTGGTGATCGCCACCAAGGGGCGGTTCCCGATGGGCCCGGGGGCGAACGACGCCGGCCTGTCCCGGGTGCACCTGAGCCGGGCCCTGGACGCCAGCCTGCGGCGGCTCGGCGTCGAGGCCATCGACCTCTACCAGGCGCACGCCTGGGATCCGCTGACCCCGCTGCCGGAGACGCTGCGGTTCTTCGACGACGCGGTCCGCGCCGGCAAGATCCGCTACGCGGGGGTCAGCAACTTCACCGGCTGGCAGTTGCAGAAGGCCGCCCTGCTCACCCAGCACCTCAACCTCACCCCGATCGTGACCCTGCAACCGCAGTACAACCTGCTGGCCCGGGAGATCGAGTTCGAGTTGGTGCCGGTCTGCGAGAACGAGGGCATCGGCATCCTGCCCTGGTCACCGCTGGGCGGCGGTTGGCTGACCGGCAAGTACCAGCGCGACAGCACGCCCACCGGGGCGACGCGGCTCGGCGAGAACCCGCAGCGTGGCGTCGAGGCGTACGCGGGTCGCAACGCCGAGGAGCGCACCTGGCGGGTGCTCGACGCGGTCCGCCAGATCGCCGGGGACCGCCACGTGTCCATGTCGGCGGTGTCGTTGGCCTGGCTGGCGGCCCGACCGGCGGTCACCTCGGTGATCCTCGGCGCGCGGACCACCGAGCAACTCGACGACAACCTGACCGCCGCCGACCTGGTCCTCCACGCCGAGCAGGTGCGGCTGCTGGACGAGGCGAGCGCCCCGCTGGTTGGCGACTACCCGTACGGCGGCGCTGGTGTGCGCCAGCGCGCCCGCGACCTGCCGACCGGGTCATGACGTCGTTCCCCGAGCCCACCACCCCGGCCGGCAGCCGCACCGAGGTCTTCCTGCGTTACCTGGACTACTTCCGCGAGTCCATGGTGGCCAAGGTGTCGGCGCTGGCCGAGGCGGAGCTGCGGCGCAGCCGGCTGCCGTCCGGGTGGACGCCACTGGAGCTGCTCGCACACCTGCGCCACGTCGAGTTGCGCTGGATCGAGTGGGGTTTCCAGGGCCGGGACGTCGCCGAGCCGTGGGGCGACCGCCGCGACGACCGCTGGTACGTCGCCCCCGACGAGAACCGCGCGGATCTGGTGGCGGCGCTGCGGGCGCAGGGCGCGCACACCACGGCCGTGGTGACGGCACACGACCTGGCCGAGATCGGCGCGCCGGGCCCGCGGTGGAACGGCGCGGACCCGGCGTCGCTGGAGCGGGTGCTGTTCCACCTGGTGCAGGAGTACGCCCGCCACCTGGGTCACCTCGACGTGGTCGCCGAACTCGCGGGTGGCCCGACCGGAGAGTGAGGCGCTCGGCTCGACAATGAGCGAATGCCGCTGCTCGTCGTACCAGCCCTGCCCGCCGGGAGCCTCGCCGTCCAGGAGCAACCCCACCTTCCGGTACGCCCCGGGCTGGCGCTGCGGCCGTGGCGTGACGACGACGCCCCGGCCGTCCGGGCCGCCTTCGACTGTCCGCAGATCCAGCGGTGGCACGTCCGGCGCATCGACGGCGACGACGAGGCGCGGGCGTGGACGGCGCAGTGGGCGAGCCGTTGGCGTGACGAGACGTCGGCCAGCTGGGCGATCGTCGACGCCGACGACCGGCCGCTGGGTCAGGTGGGGTTGCGGGGCGTGCTGCTGGACGAGGCGTCGGCGCAGCTGTCGTACTGGGTGTTGCCCGCCGCGCGTGGTCGGGGCGTCGCCACCGAGGCGCTGGGGGCACTCACCCGGTGGAGTTTCGCGCGGGCCGGTCTGCACCGGCTGGCCCTGGAGCACTCGACCGGCAACGCGGCGTCCTGCCGGGTGGCCACCCGGGCCGGCTTTGCCGTGGAGGGCGTGGCCCGGGGGTCGGTTCGCCACGCCGACGGCTGGCACGACATGCACCTGCATGCACGGCTGCGCACCGACGGCCCGATCTGATCACCCGATCTGCTCGACGGTCGGCGCGGATGTCGTCGGCGTGGCGTCACCCTTGTCGGCGCGTCGCATCGCCCGTGGCAGTCTCAGCGCGACGACGCCGGTAGCCACCAGTCCGCCGACGCCCGCGACTATCAGGGTCACCGGGGCGGACGTGGCGTCCAGCAGGAGACCACCGGCGAGGTAGGACGTCGCGGCGGCGACCCCGATCGCGCCGTACAGATTGCCGAAGACCCTGCCGAGCATGCCCGCTGGAACCGTACGTTGCAGCAGCGTGCTGGAGGCGACGTCCATGGCCGCCAACCCGAACCCCCTGACGGCTTGCAGGGCGATCGCTGCGGCGACGGCCCAGGCGAACCCGGTCAGCAGGTTGCCGACACTGCTGACGGCGAAACCCACGATCAGCAGCAGCGGCATCGACGCCCGGGTGCCCCACCTGGACAACAGGGCGTAACCGGCCACCAGTCCGACACCGACCGCCCCCAGCAGAAGCCCGACCGCGGAGTCACCGACGTGAAAGGTCTTCTGGGCCAGCAGCACCAGCGCTACGTCGTCGACCCCGTTGAAGGCGACCACCGCAGCGAAGCCAAGGAAGATCACTCGCACCGTCGGAACACTCAACAGATAACCGATGCCCGCTCTGGCCTGTCGCAGCAGGGACGGCTGGCGCCCGTCGCCGGTTGCCGCCGGAAGTGAGGGGAGCGTCGCGAGCAGCACGGCCGAGGCCAGGAACGACACGGCGTCGACGAGCAGCACACCACGCAGTCCGACCAGCGGGAACAGGGCCGCAGCGAGCAGGGGGCCGACCGCCTCTGCCGCGTTCGAGCCGAACCCGAGGGTGGAGTTGGCGGTCTCCAGGTCACGGTCACCGACCAGTGCGGGCACCGCCGCCCGAGACGCCGGTTGAAAGAGCTGCGCAGCGGTGGCGCGAACCGCGATGAGAGCCAGCAGCACCGGCAGCGAAGGCATTGTCAGCACGATGACCAGCAGGATCGCAGCTTGGACGAGTTCGCAGACGATCATCAACCGTCGGAGATTGAGCCGGTCAGCGAGGGCGCCGGTGAAGGGACCCAGCAGGGATGGCGCGAAGTCTCCGACCAGGAGCAGAAGGGCGACCGCCAGCCCCTTTCCCGTCGTCTCGGCGACGTGGAACATCAGCGCGACGAGGCCGAGTGAATCGCCCGCGTACGAGACGAGCCTCGCCGAGAAGAGGGCTCGGAATGGCCAGTTCCGGCGCAGCAGTTGGGTGGGACGCAACGGCGCAGCGTCTGCCGTGGCGGACGCTGCGCCGGACATCTCGAATCTCCTCTGTCGCTGAGGGCTGCGGTGAGGCATCGTGCTGCCGTCGCCGAACCAGTACGCGCGGGATGGGTGAGCTGCCTGCGACACCTTCACCGACCAGCCTGTGGGTGAAGGTAGCCATCAACGCGTCGGTGAGCGCGGTATTTATGGTTGTCGGGGAGCTGGTTCAGGAAGCGACCGGGACGTCGGTGGTGGTCCCGTTGGCGTCGGTGACCCGTACGTCGGTCGCTGTCGCGGGCAGGAGTGCCGCGTTGCGGCCGGCGTCCTGCCACTGACCGTCGCCGACTCGGAAGCTGAGCGCTGACCCCTCGGCGGCGACAAGAACGCCCTGGTTGTCGGGCAGTCGTAGCCGCACAGGTAGGGGTGCCGACCAGTCCGCGGTCGTGCTGGCCACCGCTTGGAACGGCAGATATTTGCGGGCGAGCAGCGCGATGACGCGGGACGGGTCGTCGTCGTACTGGACGGTTTCCACGAGGAGCCGCCGGCCGTCGGGGGTTGCCCCGTAGACCCACAGGCGGGGAGAGCCATCGTGCGTGTGCGCTCCGCCAGGGTCGAGGTAGTCGGCGAGGGCTTCGGTCGGCGCGTTCACCTCTTTGGCAGCTGGGTCGGTGCCCCAGACCTGCTCCGCGCCGGGCAACGTGTGGCGAAGAAGCGGTGGTGCGGGCCGATCCTTGTTGCCGGGGAAGTAGATCTCGCTCGTGCCGTCGATGTGAATCATGTTCTGCCGTCCGACGGGAGTCCGGGAGAGCGCGACGGTGAGCTTCGTGCGCTGTGGCGGCACCGACAGCACCGCCGCACCGTCTCGGAACACCACCGGCTCGAAGGTCCGCTCGATCGTGCCGTCGGGCGCGTACCGCAGTTGCGGGGAGAACTCCACCGGTTGCCCGAAGTCGAGCACAAGAAGCACGTCGCGCTGCGATCCGAGCAGCGCCGCCTGCTCGAGGCCGTCCGTTTCGGAATCGGTGACCTGCGTCAGGGTGCTGACGCGCGGCCCGTCGGCGGTGGGTTTGACAAACCCCACCGTCATACCGTGCGCGGTGGCGTGGGCGACGTAGGCGGCCGGGCCAGCAGGCGTGTCTCCCGCCCACACGACGTTCGGCTCGCCGCGCGCCGGATCATCCGACTGCTCGATCTGGCGCTGCCACACCTCGCGGACCTGCCGC
This sequence comes from Micromonospora sp. BQ32, assembly GCF_059358895.1. Lineage (NCBI taxonomy): Bacteria > Bacillati > Actinomycetota > Actinomycetes > Micromonosporales > Micromonosporaceae > Micromonospora > Micromonospora sp. BQ32. The sequence goes on from NZ_JCADBI010000001.1 coordinate 695,271, forward strand.
AAGTACCCGTCGTCGGCGGCCAGATCACCACGAGTGGGCTCGTCCAGCAGCGGCGAGGCGAGCTGTGCGTTCCCTGCGTCGCCGGGCAGGTGAACGACACCAGCCACCGGCACGGCCACCACGGCCGCGCAGACCGCCGCCAACACGGCCCGCCGACGCACCACCCGCCGCCGCCCACCCCGACGCACCTCAGCGAGCAGGCCCGGCGGGCTGACCAGGTCATCCGTCGCGCGATGCAGGATGCCGCGCACGTCACTGTCGTTCATGGTCATCGCGAACTCCCGGTTCCAGTGATGGGCATGACGAGACTCGATCCGGCCAGCGCCTCTCGCAGCCGGGCCAACCCCCGTGAGGCGTGACTCTTCACCGCACCCTCGGAGCAGCCCATCGCCGCCGCGACGTCCACGATTGGCAGGTCTTCCAGGTAACGGAGCACGACAGCGGCCCGCTGCCGGGCCGGCAACGCCCGCAGCGCCCCGACGACCAGCTCGCGAACCGCCACCGCGTCGGCGTGGTCCCGGGCAACCCCGTCGTGGTCGCCCAGCGACTGTTCCGGACGCCGGGCACGCCACCGCCACCGGTTGATCGACCGGTTGACCAGCGCACGTCGCGCGTACGCCTCCGGGCTGCTCTGCACCCGACGCCAGCGCACGTACATCTGCTCCAGCACCTCCTGAAGCAGGTCCTCGGCAGCGTGCCGGTCCCCGGTCAGCAGGAAGGCAACCCGCAACAGCACCCCCGACCGTGTGCGGACGAAGTCATCGAACTCCACCCCACGCGAATCCCTCATCTGACCTCCCGGCCTCGTCAACCAGCAAGACACCACATCGGCGCGCGAGGTTTACCGGTCCGGCAACTTCGCCCGGCGGGTCGGACCCGGTGGAGGGCGTGGGCCGCAGCTGGTGGACGGCCGGCTGTCAGTAGGGGCAGGTACGCCCGGCGCGTACCATCTGCGCGTACTCGGCGCCGGTGATGCGCAGCCGATCAGCCTTGGTGCCGTCCTTGGCCCGACAACCGTCGAACGGACTGAGGTAGATCCAGGAGTAGGCCGAGTCGTCCGCGCGTCCGGTCACCTCGAACGGCTTGTCGCCGGGTGCCGAGATCACCATTGTCTGGCGTCGTCCGTCGGCGAGGTAGTCCAGCTCCAGTCGCCATCGGCAGTGCTGCTTCGCGCTGAGCGCGCGTACCTGGATGACGTTCTTCTCGCCCTTGGGCAAGGTGATTTTGTGGGTGGCGAAGAACGGGCCGCCGGCATCCTCGCCATCCGGGTCCTCGACGAGCATGCGGGGATTCGGTCGATCCACGTGTGTCACGAGGACGATCTTCTTGGAGTCGCCCTGGGATTCGTTGGGCTCCTGGATCCCGGTGAGCGGGGGACGGCAGGGCTCGACGAGGACGGGCCGCAGGTCGACGGCCTCGGCCGCCTCGTCCCGGGTGCCGACGAGGGTGATCTCCCAGGTGCTCCGTTCGATGTCGATTGCGCCGGCCTCGACGGTCGGATCGTCGGGCCGCTTGGCGTCCAGGCGAGCCAGGTCGGCGCCGGCGGGGTAGACGTATTTGGCCGCACCCTCCTGCGGGTAGGGAACGTGCTTCAGGTCCAGGACGACGACAGGCCCGCGGCCGGCCAACTGCTCGGCCAGCTCGTTCGCGGGCTTCCACTGGTTGATCGCGCCGAGAACGACAGCGCCGAGCCAGGTGGCGACGGCACCGACCACGATCGTCAGCAGCCAGGTGACGGGACGTTTCCACCAGGCGACGGTCGCCGGCGCGGGCGACGACACCGGAGCCGGCGCGGGGCCCTTACGGCGACGCGGGCGCTTGTTGCGTGGACTCATGGACCGGAGTCTCCTGCGTATCGATGGACGTGTTCGGGGCGAGGAGCCGACGGGCCAGCAGCACGGGCAGCGCGACGAGCCAGCCCCAGGCCGCGCCGAAGCGCAGCGAGGAGGTCAATTGGACACCCAGGGACTTCCAGGGCGCGCAGCCGGTGGGGGAGTCCGTGACCGCGCAGTCGACGAGGACGTCGGACGTCGCGGTCAGCGCGGCCGCCGCGATCGTGGCACCCCAACAGACGACGACGAGCCCGAGGCGGTGCCCGGAGCTTGGCAGACCGGCGAGCAGCGCCCACAGCAGGAGCCACAGCACCAACAGCAGAGCGAGGGCGAGCACCGACCTGTGCACCCACACGTCCATCGACAGAAGATTCGGCTCGATCTCGTGGGTCAGCCGGTACTCCACGTCGTCGCGTACGCGTGGCGGTGGGGACAGGGCGGGGCGGTGCAGGAACACCCTGAGCAGTCCCAGGAATCCTCTCCCGGAATAGCTGTCCGAGACCGCGTGGGTGCCGTTGACCAGCATGAGCACCAGCACCGGAAGGACACCGGCCAGGGCAAGGTTCGCGCTGCGTCGCCGCACGTCGCCGATCAGCGCAACGTGGGGCTCGGTATCGACAACCGCGTCCTGAGCCTCGCTGTCTTCGACCGCGTCCTGGGACTTGGCTTCGCCTTCGTCGGTGTCTTTGCTGAGCCGGTCCAGCAGCAGTATCGCCAGGCTGGTGCCACCCACCAGGGATGCGTTCGTGCCTGCCAACAGGCAGCCGAAAAAGAGGGCGTCGGACGTCCAGCCGGTCAGCGTCAGGTGCGCGCTGGCGAGGAGCGTGGAGTGGTCCAGCGCCTCGTTGGCGTACCAACCGGTGGGGGCGGTGTGGACACGGACCACGAGGGTGGCCCACCAGAGCAGGTCCCCGACCGCCGTGGCGGTGAGGGCGGCGGCCGCGCCGGTCATCGCCGCGATGAACGGGTGCGTCCGCCGGGTGACAAGGCCGCAGGCCAGGTACGTCGACACCCCGATCAGCAGGATCACGACCCAGCGGATCAGCGGCGTCACCGCGTCCATCATGGGGGCGGTGATGGGGTCGAGGGGGGCGAAGAAGGCCATCCCCTTCGCGACGAGCGTCCGGAAGTCAACGGCGGTCCGGGTGACGGTGAATGGCCCCGACATCGAGCGCATCTCGGCGGTGACGCCCAGGTAGATCAGGGTGGCACTGACCGCAGCGAGCACGGCGACGACAATCCTGAATGGTCGGCTCATTTCGCCGGCCTCGTCCCGGGGTGGGTCGTCACGCCGTCAGTCTCTCGCATTGCGCTGCCTCGTATCGACCCTTGGGGGTGGCTGACGACGCCTCAGCGGGTTTCGGCCCAGCCGACGAGGCGCGGGGTCAGATCGGGCAGCGCGACGTCCGGTTGAGCTTGGTGAGATCAGTCGCGGCTTTCTCGTTGCGGCGCCGCCCACACCGCACTGTGCCGGGGGTTGCTGGACAAACACACAGCGTTACTAATCTCTTCGGGGCAGCGGATCTGTTCCAGGGAGGGACGGCATGAACCACGCCTTTGTCGCAGCGCTGGCCGCGGCGGGTCACACCGCCGAGAGCCTCGCAGGTCAGCTCGGCGTGCACCCGAAGACCGTCGCCAGGTGGGCAAGCCCGGGGCACATTCCCCAGAGTCGACACCGTGCGACCGTCGCAGGGTTGCTGGCGAAGGAGGCCGACGCGCTGTGGCCGGACGTGGTTCGGCGTCGCGAGCCGGTGTGGTTCCGGGCGTGGGTCGACCTCGAACGCGAGGCCGTGACGCTGCGGTCGTTCGAGCTGACGTGGGTGCCGGGGCTGCTCCCGGGCGTGGTGCTGGTTCGTGACACGAAGGACCGCGACGGAGGCACGCTGACGTTCAGCCCGCAGTCGTGGCGTGGCTTCGTCGCGATGGCCCGCGACGCCGGCTGGCCGACCACATCGCACGAAGGCTCCCGGCCAGCGCCGGGAGCCTTCGTCATGGGGTGGGTCCGGCCGTCGACCGCCGCGCACCGACGATCGATCTGATCATCGGACGCCAGCGGGTTCGGCCGGTTGCGGTTGCGGGGTCGCCGGCCAGGTGAGTCGACGTACGCCGGGGACGAGCGCGGTGCCCGCGCAGGAGGCGAGGACCAGCAGGCCCGCGACGGCCAGCGGGACGGGTGCGCCGAACGCGTCGGCGGCCAACGGTGCCAGCGCGTAGCCCAGCGGCATGGCACCCAGCGACACCAGCCAGTCGTACGAGGTGACCCGGGCCAGGACCTCCGGCGGGAAGTGGTGCTGCACGACGGTCTCCCACACCGGGTTGAGGTAGCCGAGGGCGGTCAGCGCCACGGCGTAGGCGGCGATCACCGCGGGGGCGGGTGCGGCGACGGCGAGCAGGAACAGCGGCGCGGCGTAGCAGGCCAGCCCGAGGTTGGCCAACAGCACCGGCCGGTGCAGCCGGACCCGTCCGGCCAGCAGCGATCCGGTGAGCATCCCGACCGCGCCGGCCTGCAACAGCAGCACCCAGGTCGTCTCGCCGCCCAGGCGGTCGATGGCGACGGCCGGCCCGAGAGTCATCAGCACGGCTGCTGCCCCGTTCCACGCGCCGTGCCCGAGCAGGCTGGTCCAGAACCAGTCGCGGGCGCGTACCTCGCCGAAGCCGTGCCGCAGATCGGCGAGGACGGAACGGCGGGGCACCGGCACGTGGCGGACCCGTACCAGCGCGAGCAGCGTGGCGCTGAGCGCGAACGACGCGCCGTCCAGGATGAACGCCCAGCCGGGCCCGGCGGCCCAGATCAGCGCGCCGGCCAGCGCCGGGCCGGCGAGGCGGCTGGTGTTGGCGGTGATCCCCATCAGGGCGTTGGCCCGCTGCCGGTCGGCCGGTTCGACGGTGCCGGCGACCAGCGGGGACGCGGTCGGAATGGCGAACGCCGAGGCGGTGCCGCCGAGCGCGGACGCCACCACCACGGTGGTCAGCGACGGGTCGCCGCCGAGCAGCTCCACGCCGACCGCGAGCTGCGTCACGCAGCGGACCAGGTCGGCCAGGAGGGCGACCCGGCGGGCGTCGAACCGGTCGGCGACCACACCGCCGAACGGCAGCAGGAGCAGCCGGGGGACGACCGCCGCGGCGAGGACGACGGCCAGCGCGCCGGTGGAGCCGGTGGCGCGCAGCACGGCCAACGCCAGCGCGGCGGGCACCACCGCGTCACCGAAAGCGGAGATGGTGCGACCCAGGAACAGCAGCCGGAAGGAGGGGTTGCGCAGCGGGTGAGCCATGACCACAACGTACTTCGCCATCGAATATTTCGCCATCGAATATTTCGGTGTTGAGGTAAACTGGCGCGGTGACCACCATTCCGGACGCCGTCGACCGGCACATCGAGCGCTGGCTGCCCGTGGTGCCCGGCCTCGACGCGGACGTCGAGGGGGCAGTGACCAGGATGATCCGATTGACCCGGCACCTACGGGCGGTCAAAGAGCGGGTCCTGGTCGACCTCGACCTGCACGCCCACGAGTACGACACCCTGCACGCCCTGGCCGGCCGCCGTGGCCGGGCGGCACCCTCGGACCTCGCCGCTGACCTCGCGATGGCCCCCGCCTCCATCACCGCGCGGGTGGACGCGCTGCTGCGGCGGGGCTTCGTACGCCGGATTCCGTCGACAGTCGATCGTCGCCGCGTCGACGTGGAGCTCACCGAGGCGGGTCAGGCCGCGTGGCGCGGGGCGATGGAGGTCCAGGGCGCCGAGGAGCACCGCCTGCTCGGCGCGCTCACCGCGACCGAGCGACGACACCTCTCCGACCTGCTGCGCCGGGTGCTGCTCGTCGCCGAGCAGCCGCAGAGCCCGCCGGAGACCGACTGAGCCGGGCCGAAATCGCCTGGCGGTCGGCGTACCGCTGATGGAAGGGTGACCGGCGTGACTGCGCATGCGCTGGCCGGGGCCCTGGCCGACGACGGACGGCGACGGATCTTCGCGGCGATCGTGCTGGGTGCGACCAGCGCGACCGAGGTCGCCGAGCGGACCGGCCTGTCGGCGCGGGTGGTGCTCACCGGGGTCCGCCGGCTCACCGACGCGGGCCTCGTCACCGGCGCGGACGGCGCGCTCGCGGCCGACGAGGCGTCGCTGCGGGCCACCGCGCGCGACAGCCGCCCAGCCGACGACGCCGAACCCGGCGTCGACCCGGTGCTACGGACCTTCCTGCGCGCGGGCGTCCTGGTGAGCCTGCCGGCGCAGCCGAGCCGGCGGCGGGTCCTGCTCGCCCACATCGCCGAGCAGTCGTTCGAGCCGGGCACCCGCTATCCGGAGCGCGCCGTCGACGACGCGCTCAAGCCGTGGTGCGCCGCGGGAGGCTCGGATCACGCGACGCTGCGCCGATACCTGATCGACGAGCGGTTGCTCACCCGCGAGCACGGCATCTACCAGCGGCTGTGATCGTCGACAACTCTCGCAAGGTGGCGCGTCATGGCTGTTAGCATCGCCGTCATGGCACGAGGTATCTGGTCGCAGAAGGTCCGCTCCGCCCGCTGACGGCGGCGCCCTTCCTCTGCTGAATTCGCGCTCGCCGTCCCGGTTCCCGCCGGGCGGCCGTTGGCTGCTGCCCGGCTCCATCGCGAGCTGCGGAGCACCGTTGAACCTCACCCCGAACCCCGAAACCATGTCCCGGTCCGTCGAGGCTGGCGACAGCGCGCACCTGCGCGCCACCAACGTCAGCGTGACCCGCGGGTCCCGCCGCGTTCTGAACGATGTCTCGGTCACCGTCTCCGCCCGGTCGCGGGTGGCGGTCGTCGGCGAGAACGGCCGTGGCAAGACGACGCTGCTGCACGTCCTCGCCGGGCTGATCACGCCGGACGACGGCACGGTGCAGCGGGCCGGCACGATCGGCCTGGCCCGTCAGGAGCTCTCCGCCCGCGACGGCGAGACGGTCGGCACCCTCACGTCCGAGGCGCTGGCCGCGTCGCTCACCGCCCTCGCCGCGCTGGACGAGGCAACCCTCGCTCTGGCCGCGGGCGATCAGAGCGCCGAGGACCGCTACGCCGCCGCGCTCGACGCGGCCACCCGGCTCGACGCGTGGGATGCCGAACGCCGCGTCAACGTGGCACTGGAGGCCCTTGACGCCTGCACCGACCGCGACCGTCCCCTGGCGACGTTGTCGGTGGGGCAGCGCTACCGGGTTCGGCTGGCGTGCCTGCTCGGCGCGCGGCACGACGTGCTGCTGCTCGACGAGCCGACGAACCACCTCGACGCCGACGGCCTGGACTTCCTGACCCGTCGGCTGCGCGAGCACGACGGCGGTCTCGCGGTCGTCAGCCACGACCGGGCGCTGCTGCGCGACGTCGCGGACCGGTTCCTCGACCTCGACCCGACCCACGACGCAAAGCCGCGGCTCTACGCCGGGGGCTATGACGCCTGGCAGGACGCGCGGCGTCGCGAGCGGGAGCACTGGGAGCAGGAGTACGAGCAGCAGCAGGACGAGCGTCGACGGCTACAGGACGCGGTGTCGAAGGCCCGCGACCGGCTCTCCACCGGCTGGCGGCCGGACAAGGGGACCGGTAAGCACCAACGCCAGTCCCGCGCGCCGGGCGTCGTGCAGGCTCTGAACCGGCAGCAGGACGCGCTCCTGGCACACCGGATCGACGTACCGAAACCACCGCCGACGCTGCGGCTGCCGGACCTTGGCGTACGGCCGGGCGCGCCGCAGGTACGCGCGCAGGGCGTCGCCGTCGACGGGCGGCTCGCCGGCCCGATCAACCTCACCGTCGACGGGGGTGACCGGCTGCTCGTCACCGGACCCAACGGCGCCGGGAAGTCCACCCTGCTCGCCGTGCTGGCCGGAGTGCTCGAACCGACCGACGGGTACGCCTGGACGGCGAGGGAGGCCCGGGTCGCCCGGCTCACCCAGGAGACCGCCGGGCAGGCCCCCGAGCTCACCGCCGACGAGGTGTACGCCCGCCAGGTGGGACGTCTGGTGTCGGGTGGGGTGCTGCCCGCCGCCGAGGCCGTGTCGCTCGGGTCGCTCGGGCTGCTGGACTCCGCCGCGACGCGTACGCCGGTCGGGCGGATGTCGCAGGGGCAGCAGCGCCGCCTCGACCTGGCGCTGGTGCTGGCCGGGCGGCCCACGCTGATCCTGCTCGACGAGCCGACCAACCACCTGTCGTCGACCCTGGCCGACGAGCTGACCGCCGCGATCCGCGCCACGAACGCCGCGGTCGTCGTCGCCACCCACGACCGGCAGTTGTTGCGGGACCTGGCCGACTGGCCGCTGCTGCGCCTCGGCGAGTCACCGACACCGGGCGCGCGAGGCCGGGCTACCGGATAAAGCCGTTGACCGGGCGGTGATGATCAACAGGTGACCATGACCGCCCGGCCCACCTGGACGACCAGCGCCAGCCGGCCCGACCACCCCGACGCGGTGGTGCTGCTGCGCGAGTACATGAGCGAGATGGTGGTGCGCTACCACCGCCGCCCCGCCCTGCCCGGTGAGGTCGACGCGGCCCTGGCCGAGATGCCCAGCGACGACCTGACCGAACCGAGCGGACTGCTCCTGATCGCCCACCACGGCCGCGACCTGGCCGGCTGCGCCGGGCTGCGCTGGCAGCCGGGCTGGGCAGAGCTGACCCGGGTGTTCGTCCGCCCCGCGCATCGCGGTGCCGGTGGGGGTGCTGCGCTGCTGACCGCGGTCGAGCAGCACGCACGGGCGGCCGGAGCGGACGCGATACGGCTCGACACCCGGCACGACCTGGTCGAGGCCCGCGCCCTGTACGCCCGGCACGGCTACGCCGAGATCCCGGCGTACTCGCGGGGCCCCTACGCCGATCACTGGTTCGAGAAGCGGTTGTCCTGAGCAGTTGACGTCGGCGCGCGGACGCGCTAAATAAGAAGAGGAAGTTGAGTCACCCCGGCTCAACTCATTACCTTCGGCCAGGAGAACCGAGGAGGCATGACGATGTTGATGCGTACCGACCCGTTCCGCGAGATCGACCGGCTCGCCGAGCAGTTCTTCGGTACGGCGGCCCGCCCCGCGACGATGCACCTTGACGCCTACCGCGACGGCGACCACTTCTACGCGGCATTCGACCTGCCCGGCGTCGATCCGGACACCATCGACTGCACCGTCGAGCGCAACGTGCTCACCGTCCGCGCCGAGCGCCGCCGGCCCTCCGGTGACAACGTCGAACTGGTCGCCGCCGAACGCCCGATGGGCACCTTCACCCGGCAACTGTTCCTCGGCGACACGCTCGACACCGACAAGCTGGAGGCCGGCTACGAGAACGGGGTGCTGACGCTGCGCATCCCGGTCGCCGAGCGCGCCAAGCCCCGCCGGGTGACCATCCAGGCCAACGGCGCCAGCCGCCGAGAGATCAACGCCTGATCCGCCACGGCAACGGGTGGGACCGGCGCGCCTGCACGCCGATCCCACCCGAGGCTGAGAGCCTTTTTCACATGGTGTTCTCCGACGCTCCGGTGCTCGCCCGCCCACCCGCGCCACCGGCGCTGCCGAACGGGCCGGTCGAGGTCACCGAGGCGTGGCTGCGCAACCGGCGGCTGTCCGAGCACACCCGTGACGCCTACCGACGCGACGTCACCGGCTGGCTCCGCTGGTGCGCCGGCCGCGACCTGGACCCGCTGCGCGCCACGTTCCTGCACGTCAACGAGTACGCCCGCGCCCTGGAGAGCAGCGTGGGCGCGCGCAGCGGTCGCCCACTGACCCCGGCGACCGTCGCCCGCCGACTCTCGGCGCTGTCCAGTTGGTACGACTTCCTGGTCAAACTGAGTGCTGTGCCGGCCAACCCGGTCTCCGGCGCCGACCGCCCCCGCGTCGACCGGGACCACTCCGCCACCGTCGGGCTCACCCCCGAGGAGGTGGACGCCCTGCTCAGTGCCGCCGACGCGGACACCGGCGCGACCGCCGTGCGCAACCGGGCCGCGCTCGCGCTCCTCGCCGACCTGGGCTTGCGGGTCGGGGAGCTGATCTCGCTGGACCTGACCGACCTCGGCACCGAACGCGGCCACCGCAGCGTGCGCTTCGTCGGCAAGGGCGGCAAGCAGCGCCGCCGCGCCCTGACCCCCGGCACCGGGCACGCCGTGGACGCCTACCTGGCCCAGCGGGCTGCCGCCACCGGCGTGCCGGTGCCGCAGCTGACCGGCCCGCTGCTGGTCACCGCCAGCGGTGCCCGGCTGGACCGGCACTCGGTGTTCCGGATGGTCCGTCGGCTCGCCCGCGCCGCCGGCATCCCGGCCTGGGCGAAGCTGTCCCCGCACTCGCTGCGGCACGCCTTCGCCACCACGGCCCGCTCGGAGGGTGTGCCGTTGGAGGACGTGCAGGACGCCATGGGGCACGCCGACCCGCGCACCACCCGCCGCTACGACCGGGACCGGCACAACCTCGACCGCGACCCGGCCTACGCGGTGTGGGCGGCCCGGTCGCGGCGTCGCGGCTGAGTGCTACACGCCCGACGTCGGGTTGTTGATCAGTCGAGAACCGCAGTAGCTTCGACCTCGACGAGGAGATCAGGCTCGCCCAGAGCACTGACACCCAGCAGCGTGATGGGCTTGACCAGGTCAACTCCCAGCTTCGCACCCGCCCGAGCGACGCCTTCGCCCAACAGGGGCATCTTGTCGGGCGACCAGTCAACGACGTAGATGGTCAGTTTCGCCACGTCGCCGAAGGACCCTCCGATTTCGGCCAGGGCGGTGCCAATGTTGAGATAGCACTGCTCGACCTGGGCGGCGAGGTCTCCCTCGCCGACTTTGCGCCCTTCGACGTCGCGGGCCACCTGACCGGCGAGGAAGACCAGCTTGGACCCGGTTGCGATCGACAACTGACGGTAGACGTCCGGCTTCGGTAACCCGTCCGGATTGACGAGAGTGATGGCCATGCTGACTCCTTCTGTCGTTGCGCCGGGCCGTCTCAGCTCTGTGGGCGGGGGCAGATGCAGAACGGCTGCCCGATCGGGTCGAGAAGCACTACCCACCGATCACCACCGGGCTGGAAGGCCGGCTTCGACGCGCCCGCGGCGACGAACTTCTCCTCCGCCACCGCCAGGTCGTCGACGTAGAGATCCAGGTGGTAGCGCTTGTCACCGCTCTGATCCGGCCAGCTAGGCGGTCGGTAGCCCTCGACCAGCCCGAAGCCGATGGAGACGCCACCGGAGCTGATCATCGCGTACTCCGGTTGACTGTGGGTGACCTCCCAGCCGAGCGCCTCGTGGTAGAACGCGGCGTGGCCGGCGGGATCGGAACTGTCGAGGTTGACCATCGCGAGGTCGGCAGAAGCTGTCACGCCGGCAGTATGCCGCCGAGGCCCGACAACTCCGGCCCCGCGACACTCGCTGCGGCCTAGTGTCGGGCCCCCGCCCTACGGTCGGCGGATGAGACACGGTCTGGAGATTTCCTGCGGCGGGGCCTCGGTCGCGGTGTCCACCCTGCTCGAGCTGGGTGAGCTGGCCGAACGCGCCGACTGGGACGGCGTGTTCGTGGAGGACTATCTGATCCACTATTCCGGCGACGAGCCGTTCACCTACGACCCATGGCTGGTCCTCGCCGCGATCGCCGGGCGCACCGACCGGGTGCGACTGGGCACCACGGTCACCGCGCTGCCCCGGCGTCGCCCGGCGAAGTTGGCGCGGGAGGTCCTCACCCTCGACCACCTCAGCGCGGGCCGGGCCACCGTGGCGGTCGGTGTCGGCGACCCCGGCGATCGGGGCCTGGCCGCCTTCGGCGAGCAGACCGAGGTGTCTGTGCGGGCCGCGATGCTCGACGAGGGTCTCGACCTGCTGACTGGGCTGCTCAGCGGTGGGCGGGTCAGCCATCAGGGCACCCACTACCGCGCCGACGGGGTGTCGCTGCGGCCTGCGCCGGTGCAGTCACCGCGGGTGCCGGTCTGGGTCGGCGGGAGTACCCAGGCCGGGGCGGTGCGCCGCCGGGCCGCCCGCGCCGACGGCATCGTGCCGTACAAGCTCACCGACACCGACGGGTGGTCCGACTTCACCCCCGACGAGGTACACGACCTGGTGAAGGCCCTGCCATCAACGCGCGCCGACGGTCAGCCGTTCGACGTGGCGGTCGGCGGCCGGCGGCGCCGTCCTGACGAGCGCACTGAACGGGCCTACCTCGGTGAGCTGGCCGCCGCCGGCGCCACCTGGTGGCTGGAGTTCGTCCCGGCCGGCGACCCGGCGACGATGCGCGCAGCCGTTGCCCGCGGCCCCCTGCGCTGACCCGGGGTCAGCGGGCGTCGAGGGGCCAGAGCGTCACGCGGGCCGTGCCGTCGCGGCAGACCAACCCGGCACCGACCCGCCGGCAGTCGGTCAGACCCGCCGGCAGCACCGCGGACACCCGATGACCGTCGCGTCCCACCGTGGCGAGCAGGGAACGCCTGCCATCCGCTGCCATCCCCAGCACCACCAGGGGTTCCGCGGCGACCCGTGGGCCCGCCACCGTGCGCCAGCGCGCCCCGGCCGGCCACGTCCACACCCGTGCCCCGGTGCCCGCGTCGATCGCCCAGCGGCCCTGCTCGTCCTGCCCGCAGATCAGGCCCTGGCAGGGCCGCAGCGTCAGCTCACCCGGCTGCACCGGCGCCCGCCAGCGCGGTGCCAGCCCGGGTAGGTCGTACCCGGTCAGCGCCACCGCGCCGCCGCCCGGGTGGCGCAGCACCAGGTGCGCGCCGACGACCTGGGGGTTGTCCGGGCCGTAGTCGGCTGGCGGAAGCTGACCCCGCCCACGTTCGGTGCCGTCGCGGGCGTCGAGCAGCCGGGCCAGCCCGTCGTCCTGCACCAGCAGCACCCGCCCGGGCCGGCCGGGCAGCGCCCGCAGCACCGCCGTGGAGGGCAGCGGGACCGACCACCGGGTCGCGCCGGTGGCCGGGTCGACGCCGTGCACCGTGCCCTCGACCCGCCGTCCCGGTTCGGAGGCGCTGCGCACCTCGCTCACCGCCACCGCCTCGTCCCCGGCCGCGTACACCCGCTCGGGTCGCCGCCACACCGGCTGGCCGGTACGCATCGACCGCGCGGTGGTCACCCGCGCCCCGCGCGCCTGGTCGCGTTCGACCAGCAGCAGCAGATCACCGACGACCTCGGCGGTCCACCCGGCGGCGGGCGGCACGGTGACCCGCCACCGCGGCGGGCCGTCCGGCGCGGCCGAGTCGTAGGCGCTCAGCGTCGGCGGGTTCGGGTCGGGGTCGACGACCAGCAGCAGCGGCCCTGCGCCGAGCACTGTCGCCCGGGCAGGCACCGCCGGCCCGACCTGGGGCGTCAGGCGCGCGACCGGGGCGGCCCCGCCGAGCAGGACACAGGCCGCCACCAGCACCGCCACCCGCCAACGGCGGGACACCGGCGGGGGTGCCCGGCGCTCGTCCAGGGGTGCGCCCCGGTCGTCACCCAGCTCGATCAACACCGACATGGGCGCCATCCGTCCGCTCGCGCCGGCCGGTCAGCAGAGCAGGTCGAGGTGGTGGTGGGCGTCCTCGGCGATCTCCTCGTGCCGCAGCCAACGGCGCGCCCACAGCCGGGCGGCCAACTCCGACTGCTCGTCCCCCCACCCGGCGTGCTCGACGAGCAACGCGGTGGTCAGCGCGTACGCCAGGCGCAACGCCAGACCGCGGGCGCCCGCGAGCACCCCCGACGCACCCGGGTCGGCGGTCACCGCGGCGATGGTCTGCTCCAACTGCGCGGCGGCGGTGGCCAGGGTGTCGGCCAGCACCGGCGACAGCGGCCGAGCCAGGTCGACGGCGGCGGCCAGCCGGCTCAGCAGCGGCGCACCGGCGTCCTCGCGGGTCAGCGCGCGCAGCACGTCCAGGGCCAGCACGTTGGTGGTGCCCTCCCAGATCGGCAGCACCTGGGCGTCGCGCAGCAGCCGGGGCACGCCGGTGTCCTCTACGTAGCCGGCCCCGCCGAAGCTCTCCACGTACTCGCTGGCGGAGCTGACGGCGAGCCGGCCGGTGGCCAGCTTCGCCAACGGCGCCACAATGCGCAGCTCCGCCGCGGCCTCCGGGTCGGCGCCGACCTCCACCCGCCCGAGCAGGGCGAAGGCGTGCCCAGCGAGGGCGAACGCGCCCGCCGCGTCGACCGCGAGGGTGCCCAGGGTCGCCCGGTGCAGGGGCGAGGACACCAGGGGGCCGCCGGCGACGTGCCGCACCTCGGCGTACGCACGGGCGTAGGCGAGACCCCGCCGCATCCCGCCGGCCGCCGCCGCGGCGTTGTGCACCCGGGTCACCACGACCAGGGTCATCGCCCGGACCAGGCCGGGCACCGCCGGGTCACCCAGCGGAAGGGCGTACGCGTCGCGCAGGCCGATCTCGGCGGTGGGCAACGCCCGGGTGCCGAGCTTGTCCTTGAGGCGGTGCACGGTGACACCCGGCGCGGGTGCGCCCGGCGTCGCGCCGTCGGCCAGCGGTGAGTCGACCGCATACCGGGGCACGAGAAAGGGGGCGAGCACCCGGCTGCCCCGCCCGGCGCCCTCCGGTCGGGCCAGCGCCACCGCCATCGCCGCGTCGGCGGCGGAGCAGAACCACTTCTCCCCGGTCAGCCGCCACGAACCGTCCGCCGCGGGTCGGCCGAGCGTGCTGGAGCGGCCCAGGTCGGAGCCGCCCTGTGACTCGGTCATCCACTGCCCGCTGGTGATCGCCGTGGCCGGGTCCGTGGAGATCAGCCGGGGCAGCCACGCGTCGCGGACCGTCGCGTCGACGTCGGGCATGCTGAGCAGCGCCGCCGCCCCGTCGGCCATCGCCACCGGGCAGGAGAACGTCGCCGACTCCGGCCCGTACAGGTGCAGCAGGGCGTGCTGCACCACCCGTGCGGCGGCACCCCAGGTGCCCCGGGCGTCCGGCAGGTAGGGCAGCGCGACCACGGCGTGTCGGGCGGCGGCGGCGCGCTGCGCCTGCCAGCCGGCGGAGGTGTCGATACGGTCGATCCGCGCGCCCCACGGGTCGTAACGGACCAGCGTCGGCGGATGTGCTTCCGCGTCGGTGTGCGCCGCGCGCAGCGGCCCGGTGACGTCGGCGGCCAGGTCCGCGAGACGACCCTTGGCGGCGGCGTGCCCATCCGGGCCGAGGTGACGCTCCAGCCAGGACCGCAGCAGGCCATCGCCGGCGTACGGGTCGACGGGGGGTGGTACCGGCTGCACGAAGCGGCTCATCGATCGACTCCTGGCACTGCTCGGGGGGTGTGCGCCGACGGTAGACGATGCGAGGCCGCCGCGAACAGGGCACACCCGCCCATCGGGCGCACCCAGTTTCCGACTTGTCGCCCGTCGGTGCGAGCGGGTTCTCTACGGTCGGTAGTCGTGGGTGCGGGCCAGTCGTGGAGCCGACCGGCCCGGCGTCACCGCCCGATGCGTACCGGGTTGGCGTTCGCCGGGTTCGGTGTGGCGCTGTGCTGCGTGGGGGTGGCCGGGTTGGGCGCCTGGAACCTACAGACCGTCCGGCAGGCCGCCGGCCCGATCCGGGAGACCGCCGACGGTTTCCTCAGCGAGGTGACCCTCGGCGACAGCGACCGGGCGTACGAGCGGCTCTGCGAGGACGCGCGCAGCCGGTGGAGCGCGATCGGCTTCACCAGTTGGGTGCGGACACCACCGATGGTCACCGACTACGAGATCACCGACGTGTCGGTCGCCACCCGCAGCGGCCGACCGCACGGCACGGTGACCGTGAAAGTGACCCGCGATGGCGGGCTCAGCGAAGAACGTCGCCTGCCAGTGGTCCGCGAGGACGGAAACTGGCGGGTGTGCGGTGACCCCTTCTGAGCCCTCGGTCGCCGCCCCGGTACGCCCACAGCTGCTGCGACCGCGTGAGGGGGTGCAGCCGACCACCTCCACGGAGCTCTTTTTCGACCTGGTCTTCATCTTCACCATCACCCAGTTGTCGCACTACCTGCTCGCGCACCTGGACTGGCACGGCGCCGCCCGTACCGGCCTGTTGCTGGCGCTGGTGTGGCTCGTCTGGGTCTACACCACCTGGCTGACCAACTGGCTGCAACCGGACCAGGGACCGGTGCGGACGATGCTGATCGGGGTGGGGCTGGGCAGCCTGCTGTTGTCGGCGGCGATCCCGGAGGCGTTCGGCTCGACCGGCCTGCTCTTCGCGCTGGTCTACGTGATCGTGCAGGTCGGCCGCACCCTGTTCGCGTTGTGGGCGGTGCAGGGCAGTCCGTGGTTGGTGGCCGGTTTTCAGCAGTCGCTGCCGTGGATCACCGGGACGTCGGCGCTCGTGGTCCTCGGTGGCCTGGTCGGCGGGACCGCCCGGGACGCGGTGTGGGCGGCGGTGATCGTGATCGAGGTGGTCGGCCTCTCGATCGGCTATCCGCTGCCGCGACGGGGACGCAGCCGACCCGAGCGGTGGATGGTGGAGGGTGGGCACCTGGCCGAACGGTGCGCGGCGTTCGTCCTGATCGCGTTGGGGGAGTCGATCCTGGTCACCGGCAGCACCCTCACGTCGCACGTGGACCTGGTGACGTCCGGGGCGTTCCTGCTGGCGTTCGGCGGTTCGGTGGCGCTGTGGTGGGTGTACTTCGCCCGCTCGGCCCCGGCCGCCACGGAGGTCATCGCCCACGCCGGGGAGCGCACCGGCGCGTTGAGCCGGGTCGCGTTCAACTTCCTGCACCCGATGATCGTCGCCGGTGTCGTGGTCACGTCGGCGGCCGACGAGCGATTGCTGCGGGAGCCGGGCGCACCGGCCACCACGGTCGACGTGCTGCTCACCCTCGGCGGGCCCGCGCTGTTCCTGGCCGGGCACGCCGCCTACAAGGCGCTGTTGTGGCGGACCCTGCCGACCAGCCGGATCGCGGCGGTGGTGGTCCTGCTGGCGTTGATGCCGGTCGCTGTGCTGCTGGGGGCGCCGGTCGCGGTGTGCGCCGCGGCGGCGTTGGCGGTGACGGTCGCCGTGATCCTGACCGACCGGTTCCGGGTGCGGGCCGCCGCCCCGCAGCCGTCCTGACCGTCCGGCCGCATCGGGTCGGTTCTAGGACAACGGGACCGTCTGCGGGCCGACGGATGGTTAGCGTGGGTCACCGGCCCTCCGGGTGACCTTCCGCAGTGCTCGGACGAGCGGAGGCGACCCGATGACGACCGCGCAGCAGACCTGGCCACAGCGGTGGTTGGTGCTGGTCGCCGCCGCCGGCTACGGCAAGACCACCGCCCTGGAGACCATCGGCGGAGACGGCCCGACAACCTGTCACCGGGCGACCGACCTGATCGAGGCGGCCCCACACGCCACCTGCCCACCGGCGAAAACGCAGCCCCCGGAACGGGTCGCGGTGGACGAGGTGTCCGCGCTCACCCAGGACGACCAACTGACCCTGGTTCGCCTGTTGGCCGCGCTGCCCGGTCAGCCTGCGGTCACGCTGGCGGCCCGGCACCCGCTGGCGGCCGCGACGCTGAACGCCTGCGCCGTACCCGTCGTCGAGCGCGGGCCGGAAACCCTCGCCCTCGGCCGGGACGCGGTCGCCCGAATCCTGCGCGACGAGCACGCAGTGCCCGACAGCGACCTGGCCTACCTGGTGTACGAGCTGACCGCAGGCTGGCCGGCGTGGGTGCACCTCGCCGGTGACGCCCTCGGCCGGCAGGGCGTCGGCCGGCGGGAGCTGCTCGCGGCCCTGACCGAGCCGGGCACCGCCGGCGGGCACTTCGCCCGCGACGAGATCCTCGCCGACCTGCCCCCGCCGGTGGCGCGGCTGCTCGGTCGCGTCCACGACCTCGACCCGATCAGCGCGCCGCTGTGCGCGGCCGTCGACGCTCACGCCACGGCCGAGGCCACCGCAGAGGCGTTGCGCTGGGCGACCCGCACCGGGCTGCTGGTCGCCCACCCCCGCCGGCACCCCGGGCGCACGCCGCCGACGTTGCACCTGGTCCCGGTGCTCGCCGAGGTGCTGGCGCAGCAACCGGGCCGGCCCGAAGCCGCAGAACGCCGTCGGCTGAACGCCGCCGCCGACTGGTACCTCGCCAACGCGTACCCGCTGGCGGCGGCCCGAGCCCTGCACGACGCGGGCGACACCGGCCGGTGCGCCGACCTGATCATTCGCCACGGCGGGGAGATGCTCGCCGCCGGCGGGGCGCCGGAGGTCACCGACCTGGTCACCGCGTTACCGCAGGCCGAACAGAGCCCCGACATCCGGCTGATCCACGGCGAGGCGCTGCGAATGTCCGGCTCGGTCACCCAGGCGGCACGGGTCTTCGCCCCGCTGCTGGCACAGGCGGACCGGGACCGCCGCTGGCCGGCACGGGTGCTCTGGCGGGCGGCGATGGTGCCGTACCTGCGTGCCGACTACGCCGGCGCCCTGGCCGTGCTCGACCTGGTCGGTACACACCCGACAGTCACCCCACCCGGCCCCGACGACGTGCTGGTGCTGGCCTGCCGCGCCAGCACCCTCGCCCAGCTCGGCCAGGTCGAGGAGGCCACCGCCACCGGGACCAGGGCGCTCGCCGCGGCGCAGCAACTCAACGAGGACGGCCCGTTGGCGGCGGCGCACATCGCGGCGGCACTGACCTCGTCCGGCACCCGCCGCGACGGGCACCTCGCCGAGGCCCTGGCGGCGGCGGAACGTGCGGGCGACCTGGTCCAGCAGGCGCGGGTCCTGGTCAACCAGGCGCACTGCCTGCTGCGGGAGGCCCGTTACCCGTCGGCGCTGGCCACCGCCGTGCGGGCCGTCCGCGCGGCGGAACTCGCCGGCCCGCCGGGTGTGCTGGTGACCGCGCTGCACAACGCCGGTGAGGCGCTGCTGCGGCTGGGGCGCTACGACGAGGCGACGCTGCACTTCAGCCGGTCCACCTCGGTCTCGCAACGGCTGGGGCTGCGCCGGGCAGCGGCCGGCGTCTACGGGATCGCCGAGGTCAGTCGCCGCCTCGGCCGGCGGGAGGAGGCGTTGGCGGCCTTCGCCGAGGCGGTGGAGCTGGCCCGCGACGTGGAAGACCTTCAGGTGCTCATTCCGGCGCTGGTGGGCCTGGCTCGGCTGCGGTGCGAGGGCGTGGGCGCCGACCTCACGGCCGCCCGCGCCGCCGCCGACGAGGCGCACCGTCTGGCGCCGGCGTACCTGCTCTCGTCCGCGCTGGTCGCGACGGGCTGGGTGGCGTACGCCGGGGGTGATCTGGGGTTGGCTCGGCGGCGGGCGGCCGAAGCGGTCGGCGCGGCCCGGGCCGGTCGGCAGTCCGACGCGTTGGCCGAGGCGTTGGAGCTCACCGCCGCGGTCGCCGCCGAGCCGGCCGCGAGCCGCGTCGCGTTGCTGGAGGCCGCGGAGATCTGGCAGGCGGCGGGCGCTGGTCCTGCCGCCGAGCAGACCGTCGTCCTGCTCGGCCGCGTCCCGGGTGCCGACGGCGCACAGCGGTCGGCGGCGCAGGTGGCCGCCGACCGGTTGGTGGCGCTCGGGGTCGAGACGGTCGACGGGCGGCAGTTGCCCGAGACCTCCGGCGGGAGCGGTGCCGTCGAGGTGCGGGTGCTCGGGCGCTTCGAGGTCACCGTCGGTGGGCGGGAGGTGCCGCTGCCGGCGTGGCGGTCCCGACAGGCCCGTACGCTGCTGAAGATCCTCGTCGCCCGGCGTGGCCGTGCCATCGGGCGAGCGGAACTGCGTGAGCTGTTGTGGCCCGACGACGAGCCGAGGCGCACCGCGCACCGCCTGTCGGTGCTGCTGTCCGCCGTGCGCGCCGTGCTCGACCCGCCCCGCCGGTGGCCCGTCGACCGGTACGTCCGCGCCGACCTGACCGGCGTCCGCGTCGACCTGACCCGGGTGGTCGTCGATGCGGAGCGCCTCCTCACCGACGTGCCACGGGCCGAGCGCCTCGCCCGCGACGGTGACCCGGCGCGGGCCCGCGAGCTGCTCGCCGAGGTGGACGCCGCCTACCAGGGGGACGCCTTCGCCGACGAGCCGTACGAGGACTGGGCCGACGGGCTGCGGGAACAGACCCGCTCGGTGTGGTTGCGGGCGCTGCGTGAACTCGCCCGCCTGTACCGGCGCGACGGACACGCCGACCGGGCCGCCACCACTCTGGTCCGACTGCTCGACGCCGACTCCTACGACGAGTGGGCGCACCGCGCGCTGGTCGCGACGCTGGTCGGCGCCGGCCGGCACGGGGAGGCCCGCCGGGCGTTCGACCGGTGGTCCGGGGCGATGCGTGCGATCGACGCACCGCCCCCGGACCCGGGTCTGCTGCGCAGACGGGCCGGTCAGCAGCTGTAGAGGTTTTCGTTGCCCGCGGCGGTCTGCACGTACGAGTAGAAGATTGCGCCGGGGTCGGGCTCGTCGTCCTCCGCGCAGGTGTCCACCCCGGGTCCACCGTCGAGGCTGTCACCGCCGGTGCCACCCGTGACGGTGTCGCCCGCCACCCCGATCAGCAGGTCGGCGCCGTGGGCGCCGGAGAGGACGTCGTTGCCGTCGAGACCGGCGAGCAGGTCGCCGCCGGCGCCGCCGGCGATGAAGTCCCCGCAACCCTCACCGAAGATGGTGTCGTCACCACCGCCGCCGTGGATCGTGTCGACGCCACCGCCGCCGTAGATGGTGTCGTCGCCACCGAGCCCGTAGATCTCGTCGGGTCCGCCACCGCCGTAGATGATGTCGTCCCCGTCGGTGCCCATGATCGGGTCGCCGTCGGTGGTGGCGCACGGGTTCGCGTTCGGGTCGGCGTGCGCCGCGCCGCCGCCGACCAGACCGGCGCTGAGCAGTAGGGCAGCCAGTACCGCCGCCACCGACGCTCGGGTACGCATGATGGAACCTCCTGTTCGTGGGCCCCGTCCGGAGCCCGGCGACGCCACGATGACGTCGCGCGCAGGGTCGCAGCCGCACGTCATCGTGGCGTCAGTACGACGCGCTGCTGACGCCCTCCTGACGACCGTGCGGAGCCTGATCCCACAGCCGTCGTCGACCGTCGACGAGGCAGTGCGGAGGGAAGATCCAATGAAGCGGAAACTGGCTGGTCTGGTAGTGCTGACCGGCATGGCGGCGGCCACGACGCTGCTCGCACCGGCGACCCCGGCGCAGGCGTCGGTCGGCCTGTACCGGGTCGCCGCCACCAGCGTCCTGGACGCGACGAACGCCAAGACGATGGCCATCTCGTGCAACGGTGTCGACCAGGTGGTCGGTGCCGGCGGGCGCATCAACGACGGTCAGGGTGACGTCCTGATGACCCGCGTGTACGCCGACGCGACCCTGCACACGGTGACCGTGCTGGGCGTGGAGGCCAACGCCACAAACGTGCCCTGGTCGGTGGACGCGTTCGCGGTCTGCGCACCGGCCGGGGCGGTGGCGGGCCTGCAACTGGTCACCACCACGTCGACGAACAACGCCCTGGACAAGGTGGGCATCACCGCCGTCTGCCCGGCGGGCAAGAAGACCTTCGGCGGCGGGTACCGGATCGACAACGCCAACGCCGCAGTGGCGATCGACGAGTTGGCGTTCACATCGGCGCTCGGCTCGGTGTCGAGCACGGCGTACGTGTTCGGCGCGCCGGGCAACTTCACCCTGCAAACCCAGGCGTTCTGCGCCAACCCGCTGCCGGCGATGGCGTTGACCGAGGCGACGAGCGCATTCAACGCGAACGCGCCAAAGTCGGCGACCACGCCGGCCTGCGCGGCGGGGTCGCAGACCGCGGGGGTCGGTGCGGTGCTGACCGGGCTCACCGGGGCCGGTTCGGTGGCGACCCTGCTGCCCAGGGCGACACTGGACAGCGCGGACGCCACCGGCCGCGAGATCATCGCGTTCGCCGCGGGGTGGAACGTCAGGGCGCAGCAGGTGTGCGTCGGTTGATCGAAGCGGGCCGGCCGGCCGTCCTCGACCAGGGGGCGGCCGGCCGGCACGGTCGGCTCACGCCCCGCTGTCAGCTGCCTCACCAAGGTGCCGGGGGAGTGCAGCCAGCTCACTGGTCGTCGACGGCGTCCGGGCGCAGCCCTTCTGCCGGCGGCCGGTCCACCGTCGGTGACGGGGTCGCCGGTCGCTCGCCCTCCCGGTCCGGTGGCAGTTGCTCCTGGTCGATATCCCGGTTGGGCTCCTCCACCGCATCCTCGCGGTTCTTTCTCTTCTTGGCATCCGACGCTGCTGCTTCGACGGTGTCCGTGGCCGTCGTCGCGGTCCGTGCGGCGTCCGGCAGCCTGTCGTCCGTCTTCTGCCAGCCGAGGATGCTGGCCGCCGAGACCACGACTGCCCCGGCGGTAGCCGCCGCGACCTCGCCCGCCCGCTGCGCGCCGGCCTGTAGCCGCTCCCGCAGCGACGCCTCGTCGGTCGCCGCCCGTTCCTCGGCCGGGTCCAGCGTCTCCGCCCGAGTGTCCGGACCTTCGGCGTCCGTCTCGTCGCCCGACTCGGGCGACCGTTCCACCCGGTCGCGATCCTCGCTCAGCTCGGTGTTCTCGGAGCGTCGCGTGTCGTCGTCTGGGCTTTCTGCCGTGTGCTGCGGGTCATCCCAGCGTGGACTCATCTGTCACACCCTTCTGTCGTAACGGCCGCTCGCGAGGAGCCGCATCGGCCATCGGCAGGCGGCGAAATGGGTGTCGACGGCTTCGGCGAGCCGGTCGGGCCAGGATGGGCTGTCGTACCCGACCCCGACAGCCGTCTCGATGACCGACGGCGTGCGGGACCCGAAGGCCACGATCCGGCAGGCTGCGCCGTCCCGCTGGTCGATCTCGAACAACTTCGAGACGACGGCGAACTGTTCGGCGACCGTACGGCCGGTGATCTCCACGCCGTACCGCCGCGCCCATTCGTTACTTCGCGTGGAGCCTCCGGCTCGGTCTGCCGCTGCGGCCACCTCGGCTCGCAGGTCGGCACACAGCGTCGCCCATCGGTACCGGTGTGCCAGGAAGTCCGGCTCCTGCTCCGCGCAGTGCCCGCCGCCGAACGCCGTCCAGTGCAGCGAGTCGACGACGTGCTTCACCAACTCGTCCGGGTCGCACCGGCTCGACAGGTGCGCGGACCGGGCGGCGACCGCACCGTCGACCGCGTGCGAGAGGGCGCATTCGCGCAGCCGTACCGGCATCATGTGCAGGATCTGGATCAATTCCGCGCGAATGGCCGGCGTGGGCCAGCCGGTGAGGTGCCCCAGTACCGCCAGGTCGGCCCAGAGCCCCAACCAGGGCAGATCCGCCAACAGCAGGTGCGCCCGGCGCATGTCCCGCAGGGTGCAGGGCTGGGCCAGGCATGTGGCGCCACAGCTGGTGCTGCGCCGGCCAATGATCTGCGACGGGTCGGCGGTGGCGGCAGGTGCGGCTGTCTCGCGAGCGGTGCCGTCCGGCACGCGGACAAGCACCGGGTGGTCCATGCCGTCGGTGAAGACGGCGCCGACACCGGGCGGCAGCGTGACGACGAACTCCGACTGACGTTGGGTGAGGTTGACCGTCGCTCCGACGACGTCCCGGTCGTCACGAGCGGGCAACCTGTGCATGACCTTCACGGCGGTGTTCTTGATGACGTCCGGGGCGAGCTTCTCCGGGATCTGCTCGGCGATCACCAGGCCCTCCCCGTACGCGCGGATCTCCGCCAGCAAGCCGGCGAACAGCTCCACCGCGTGCGCGGCCGGGCCCTGGTGGCCGGTGTGCCGCAGGAGCCGGTGCGCCTCCTCGACGACGCACAGGTGTCGCAGGGTCACCCCGGTGGGGTGACCTTCCCGGCGTTCCCGCATCCGCAGGTACTCGGTCAGCTGGATGAGCAGGGCCCCCATGAGGAACGCCTTGTCCCGGTCGTCGCCGACGTCCTCGATCTCGACGACGACGTTCGAGTCCAGCAGGCGCGCGAGGTCGATGGGGTGGCCACCCTCGAAAAAGCTTCCGGTCGTACCTAGCCGCAGGCTTGCCAACCTGACCCGGATGAACCCGCGGACATTGTCGGCGACCTCGCGGCCGTATCCGATCTGGTCCACCACCTCCTCCGCCACCTGTTGCAGATCGCCCAGGGTCGGATAACGCGGCCGGTGCCCGGGTAGCCGCGGCTCGCCCAGGGCCAGGTCCCACCCGAGCTGTTCATACGAACGGGCCAGGGCCGCGGCGAGTACCTGGGGGAAGGGCTCGTCCGCGTCGAAGGCGGCAAGGAACAGGGCCCGGACGAGGTCGGCGTGGGTCTGCAGCGGGAACCCGGGCACCGGTTGCAGGGGATTGAACCCGGCGGGCGGCGCCGTTGCCTCGCCGGGGCGGACCACGACGACACTCGCGCGCGGCAGCCGGTTGGCCATCCGCCGGTACTCGGCTTTCGCCGGCTCGATCACCAGCCAGGGCAGCCCCGCCTCGGCGGCCTGCTCGAGCAGGTGTCGTACGGTCTGCGACTTGCCGGCCCCGGTCGCCCCGCAGACGAAGGTGTGCCGGTTCAGGCTGGTCAGCGGCACCCGCAACTGATCGCCCACGTTCCCGTGTCGGTCGAGCACGTCACCGATCGCTATCGACTCAGCATGGACCCGACGTGGCCCCCGATCCGTCGCGGCGTCGGTCACCGTAGCTACGGCCGAGGGTTGCCGGACCTCGACGGTGATGGTCTCCGGGGTGACGTCGAACTCCGATCGCACGGTCAGGCGGACTCCGGGTGCTTCCTCCGTCGGAGGAACCGCCAGCGCGGCGACCAGCGACGAGCTGCCGAGAAACCAGCCACTCGGGGCGGCGGGCGGCTGCCCCGGGGACCGTGCCGGTTCGCCGGTCAGGGTGGCCAGTTCGGTGCGCCCGAGCAGGTCGGTCAGGACGCCGGAGGCTCGGGTGGGCGCCAGGGCGTAGGGCAGACCGTGCAGGTCGACCGACGCGCTGAGCAGCCCCGCCACTGCCGCGGCGGCCGCCGGCGTCGTACCTGCGGCCAACAGGTTGATCCGCCACCACCCGAGCGTCTCGGCCGCAGCCAGCTCCCGGTGCCGACGTTCGAGTCGCAAAGCGCGTACCGCCTGGGTGGGCGAGGAGCCGCGGGCCCTGGCGTCGCGTTCCTGAACGGCGAGCTGCCGGGCCTGCGCCGCGACCTCGTCGGCGGGGACCGGGTCGGCGAGCAGCAGCCAGGCGAAGGCCCCCGGCCAGACGCCGAGCAGGCAGTCGTCGAGCCGGGGGCGCAGGTCGGTGGCCGCATCCCGGCCGTCCCGCTCCTCGACCAAGCCCTCGGTCATCCCGGCGATCCGCGTCCAGCAGGGCAGCGCGTCGAGCATCGCGGTCAAGCCTCCGGCGGGGTAGGCAAGGCCGACAGCGCCAGCGAAGAGGCTGGTTCGGTGCCGGCCGGCAGCGCCCGCGACGTCGACACCGCCGCCGGTGAAGACGTGCACCCCGCTCTGTGCGTGCGGCCGGCACCAGCCGACGGCGAGGTGGCCGCCACCCCCGCTCACGGCAGCCGCGTGGTACGCCGCGACGACGGCGGCCAGCCGCTGCCGGCGTCCCGGATCACCGCGTACCTGGTCCACCTGTGGGGGCAGCCGAGGCAGTTCCACGATCCGGTACGCCGTCAGGTGGTCGAGCCAGCCCCGTACGTCCCACCGCGGGTCAGTGGGAGACGTCACCGCCAGTCCTCCGGGTAGTGATCCTCGCTCCACTCGGACTCGTCGTCGGCGTAACCACGGGGCGACTGTCCCGGTATGCCCGGGTTGCCGGATGGATGGATCGGCACCTGCGACGGGTCCGGGAGAGGTAGATCCGGCAGTGGCCCGGTGGTGACCCCAGGGAGGGAGACGATGTCGGGGTTGCACTCCACACTGCGTACCGACAGTCTCCCGGTGCCCTGCGTGACCTCGATCAACGCGTAGTCCGGCAGATCCTGGAGAGTGCGCGGCTCGACCACGTACTCGTACGCCCGTTGCTCGCTCGCCGACTCGTTCCAGTTCACGCTGTCGGCGACCGTCCTGGTGTGGGTCCAGTTCCGGCCGACGCTGACGCGCTTCTGCCAGAGGGCACCACTGGTCTGGTCGGAGAATCCGACGCTGGTGCCCTGGGAGTGTGTCTCGCTGCCGCCGAGCGTACGGGTGAGCTGGCTGAGGAGGAACGTGTGGTGCCGGCCGATGAAGTCGGCCGCTCGCGCGGCCTCCTCGTGGTTGCTCAGGCGCATGAACGCGACAACGTCCCCGCCGACGGCGCGGACCGCCGAGTCCCGCAGGTGACGGAACATCAACACCAGTCGGACGTCGCGGCGTACGCACAGGTCGCTCAGCCGCTCGATGTGCCGGTGGCTGAGGTCGTCCGCCCCGGCGATGACCAGCGGGCCGATGAACGGCTCCGGCGAGGTGAGCCGCAGGGCCAACCCCTGCATGACCAGCTCCTTGAGCAACTCCTCCCGGACGTTGTGCGTGCCGGTTTCGTGGACGAGGCAGGTCAGCCCGGGTTTCCCCAGATCGTGTTGGTCCTGTCCCCGGTCGGTCGCGGCGAACAGCTCGCGCAGCGGGTACAGGTGGGATTCGATCCGTCGCAGGTTGGGGTGGGTCTGGCGCCGGAACTCGTCGGAGAAGAGCGAGTCGCTGATGTGCTCCCGCTCAGCCTCGCTCAGCTCGGGGAAGTCGCCCGGCTCGTCGAGCAGGACGCTGACCGCCGCGGCGATCCTGGGGATCGTGACATCCTCGCCGAGCGCCCGGCAGACGGTCGAGAGGATGCGGTCGTCCTGGGCGCGGTCGGCCCGCCGACCGGCGGGGGCATCCCCGTGCATCGCCTCGACGAGGCTGTCGACCAGACCCTGTCCGTCTATCTGGGACAGCAGCGTGGTCTGGCCCACCTGGTCGGGCAGTCGGATGGCGGTGACGCCGACGGAGGTCGCCCTGGCCAGCCAGACCAGTTCGTGACAGGCGGGCTCGCCAGAGAAGTCCAGGAGGGTCATCGCGCCCCTGGTACGCAGCATCGAGGCCCCCATCACGGTCAGCAGCGCCTCCCAGCCCCAGGCGCTGCCGCCGACGATGTCAACCCGGCGGGCCGTGGGCGGCAGGAGCGCGGCCCCCCATTCGAGATAGCCGCTGACCCGCTCCCGCTCGGCGGTGTCAAACTGCTCGCGGCGCTCCTCCCACCAGGCGCACTCGGCCTCGTAGCGCCGCAACTGCCTCTCGCGCTCCCGTACCGGCCCATCCTCGGCGGAGCGGCTGTTGAACCAGCTCAGCAGAGCGCCACCCACCATCACCGCGAGCCCTGTCACGATGATGGCACCGAGGTTGGTGGTCGGCCCATTGCCGAGTATCCCGAGACAGAGGAGGACCACCATGACGCCGAAGCCGATGCCCACCCAGCGCCGCATCCGGTACCACTTGTCCACCTTCGCCGCCGCGGCGTCGAAGAAGACCCCGTCCGGTACGGGTTCGAGAGTCGGGTACGGCTCGGGGAAGTGGTGGCAGTAGAGGTGCCGGTCGCGGAAGATCCAGCCCAGGCGTTCCCCCTCGACGAAGAGGAAGTCCAGGTACTTCGATTCGTCCGGGGAATCGATCATCATTCACCTCGTGTGGTGAAGTGTGGATCGAAGCAGTATCCCGAATCAACGAATCAATGACTATCGTTCTCCCGGTCGCACCCGCCGCCCGGGGCGGCTAGGAGCGTGGGCCCAGGTCGCCCGAGCGGTAGTGCCGGCGGCACAGCACCTGGTAGCGCACCTCGGCGGTGTCGACGGTGTCGCCGATGACGACCTGGGCGCCCTCACGGACGACCCGCCCGTCGACGACCCGCGCGTTGAGCAGCCCTTCGCGGCCACACCAGCAGAGCACCTCGACCTGGATGCGGGCCACCTCGTCGGCCAGCTCGAACAGGCGTTGCGCGGCGGGGAACATCCGCGACCGGAAGTCGGTGGCCAGACCGAACGCGAACACGTCGACGTCGTAGCTGTCCACCAGCTCGGCCATCTGCTCGACGTGCTCGACCGTGTAGAAGCACGCCTCGTCACAGATCAGGTAGTCGACGCGTACCCCGTCGGCCCACCGGCCGCGCACCAGGGCCCGCAGGTCCAGGTCGTCGGTGACCTCGATGGCCTCGTGGGCCAGGCCGATGCGGGTGGTGACCTGCGGCCCCAGCGACCGGTCGATGCGGGTGGTGACCAGCCCGCGCCGGCCCTGCCGGGCGTGGTTGTAGTTCATCTGCAACGCCATCGTGGATTTGCCGCAGTCCATCGGCCCCCAGAAGAACTTCAACGCCGCCGCGTGCACCGGACGCCCGTCGAGCCCGCGCGCGGCCGCGCACCCGGCCGGAGCGTGTGGCTGGCCGGGAAACGGGTGGGCCAGGCAGGTCGGGGCGATGGCGGCGTCGTCGGTCACGGTCGGGCAGCCTAGCCCATTGACCGGCCCTGATCGGCTGGGCGCGGGACCCGTGCTCAGAGCACCCGGGGTGGTGTGTTGCCCGCGGCCACGATGGCACGGCGGATCGGCACGGCGGCGAGGAGCAGGAACCCGACCACGAAGAAGATCAGCAGTGAGACCAGGCCCACCCGGTACGAGGCGGTGAGTTGGAACACCAGGCCGAAGGCGAGCGGGCCGAGCCAGCTGGTGCCCTTGTCGCTGATCTCGTAGAAACCGTAGTACTCGCCTTCCTTGCCGGCCGGGATGAGCTGGCTGAACAGCGACCGGCTCAGCGCCTGACTGCCGCCGAGGACCAGGCCGATGGCCGCGCCGAGGACCATGAACGGCACCGGCGCCTCGGCCGGCAGCCGGAACGCGCCGATGATCACACCGGTCCAGAGCACCAGGCTGAGCAGCACGGTCTTCCAGGCGCCGATGCGCCGGGCCAACGCGCCGAGGCTCAACGCGCCCCCGAAGGCGAGGAACTGCACCAGCAGGATGGTGATGATCAGGGTGCTCTGGTCCAGCCGCAGCTCCTCGGTGCCGTACTGGCTGGCCAGGGTGATGACGGTCTGGATGCCGTCGTTGTAGACCAGGAACGCCAGCAGGAAGAACAGCGTCAACGGGTACGCCTTGATCTCCCGCAGGGTGCGGCCCAGCTGCCGGAACCCGTCGGTGAGCACGTTGCCCCGCCGGGCCAGCGCCGCCGCGCTGGGGCGTTCCCGCAGCCAGCGCAGCGGCACCAGGGTGAACACCGCCCACCACACCCCGGCGGAGACGATCGACCAGCGGGCCAGGTCCAGGGTGCGCTGCGGGTTGTCGTCCTCGCTGAACAGGGTGACCGCGACCAGGTTGAACGCCAGCAGCAGGCCACCGCCCAGGTAGCCCAGCGCCCAGCCGCGGCTGGAGATGCCGTCGCGTTCGTCCGGGCCGCCGAGCTGCGGCAAAAACGAGTTGTAGACCACGACGGCCGCGCCGAAGGAGATGTTGGCGACCAGGAAGAGCGCCCCACCGAGCAGGTAGCGGTCGCCGGTGACGAAGATCATCGCGATGGTCGCGCCGGCGCCGGTGAACGCGGCGCCGCCGAGCAGCCGCTTCTTGTGCGCCGACCGGTCGGCGATGGCCCCGATCACCGGCAGCACGAACACGGTGAGGAACACCGACAGCGAGATGAGGTACGGGTAGTAGGACCCGGCGGCCACCCGGATGCCCAGCGGGTAGACGTACCCGTCGCAGGTGTCCGCGCCCAACTCGCAGCCGGCGGCCAGCTCGGCGACGGTGGTGATGAACGGGCCCAGGAACACCGTGATGACGGTGGTTTGGAACGCGGAGTTGGCCCAGTCGTAGATGTACCAGCCGCGCCGCTCCCGGCGAGTGCTCGCCGGAGGCGGGGTGTCGTCCACCGTGGGAGTCACGGTCTCGGCCATCGGGGGTCCTTCGATCCTCAGGCGGCCCAGTGGCCGCGGCTGCGGTAGACGTCGCGCAGCACGCCGACGTGATCGGTCATGATGCCATCCACGCCACGATCCAGTAACTCGTGCATCTGGGCTGGTTCGTCGATCGTCCAGACGTGCACCTGCAGGCCGATGCGGTGGCAGTAGTCGAGGAACCGGGCGTCCACCACCGGCACCCGCCCGTAGCGCGGCGGCACCTGTGCGGCGACCACCGACGGCGGCAGCCGCAGCGGCCGCCCGTGCAGGGAGGCCAGCCGCAGCCGGGCGACGCCGCGCATGCCGAGGCTGGTGGCGACCCGCCCCTCGGTGAGCGCGCGCATCCGGGTCAGCCGGGCGTCGCTGAACGAGGCGAGCAGCACCCGGTCGCTGGCGCTGGCCCGGGTCACCGTCGCGACCGTCGGCTCGACGCCGCCGTCGGCCTTCACGTCGATGTTGAAGCGGACCTGCGGCCAGGCGGCCAACACCTCGTCGAGCCGGGGTACGACGGCAGCGCCGCCGACGCGTACCGAGGCGAGGTCGGCCCAGCTCATCTCGGCGATGCGTCCCGCCTCACCGGTGACCCGGAGCAGCGTCGGGTCGTGGAAGATCACCGCCACCCCGTCCGCGGTGGCGTGCACGTCGGTCTCCACGTACCGGTAGCCCAGCCCGATGGCCCGGGCGAACGCCTCGGTGGTGTTCTCGTCGCCCTCGGCGGCGCCGCCACGGTGGGCGAACGCCAGCGGCGCGGGCGCGTCGAGGTAGCCGGGTCGGGTCAACACGCGACGCAGTATGCCCCCGGTGGGTGGCCGGCGGGTGGCCGGCCAGCGTCTGTCGCCCGCTCGCGCCGCCGCTCGTCTGGTGATCGACTCGGATTCCT
Organism: Micromonospora sp. BQ32; assembly: GCF_059358895.1. Lineage (NCBI taxonomy): Bacteria > Bacillati > Actinomycetota > Actinomycetes > Micromonosporales > Micromonosporaceae > Micromonospora > Micromonospora sp. BQ32. The sequence continues at coordinate 725,556 of NZ_JCADBI010000001.1, forward strand.
GAAGTCGGTGTGTCCCGGGCGCGGGCATGCCCCCGATTTGCCGGAAACCGAGCCGATCTTGGGGCAGGCGTCAGGAGGAGTGGCGGCGGTGGATGCGGCTGAGGTCGCTGGGGCGGCCGGGGTCGACGTGGCGGGGCCGGTCGGGTTCGTCGGGGCGCAACGGGGCGAGGGCGTCGGTGAGCGCGTCGATGATGCGGTCGGTGGCCCGGCGGGCCGCGCCGGGACCGGCGGCCGAGGTCTCGCCCAGGTCGACGGGTACGCCGAAGTGCACCCGGATCACCGGTCGGCGCCACAACGAGCGGGCGATGCCGCGCAGCATGCCCCGGGGCGCCTGGTAGGGCAGCACCTCGTGCGAGCCCCACTGGGCGACCGGGACGACCGGGGCGCCACAGGCCAGGGCGAGTCGGGCGGCGCCGGTCTTGCCGCGTTCGGGCCACAGGCCGGGGTCCAGGCCGATGCGCCCCTCGGGGTAGATGAGGATCACCGAGCCGCGGGCGACGGCCGTGGCGGCGTCGTCGAGGGCCCGATGCACGGCGCTGGTGCCCCGGTCGACCCGGATGTGCCCGGCGCGGCGCATGGCGGCGCCGAACACCGGGACGCGGAACAGTCCGGCGGTCGCCATGATCCGCGGGACGACGCCCCGGGTCTGGCAGGCGGCGGCCATGACCACCGGGTCGAACGGGCTGATGTGGTTGGCGGCCAGCACCAGCGGGCCGCGACGCAGGTGCGCCGGGACGTCGCCGGTGACCTCGAGGCGGGCGAGCAGGCCGACCAGGCCCCGGGCCAGCAGAAGGGCTGCGCGCCAGATCAGCGGCGGCTGCCAGGTGGAGGTGTTCATCAGCGCGCCATCGTCGCACGCGGCGGCGGGGCCGCGAGGGCGGGTCGGGTGATCAGGGTCATTGGTCCCGGGAGGGCGGGGGCCGTCCAACCGTCTACGACGAGCAGTAGTATTTACTACGTCTCGTAGTACGAATGGCTGGGGGTTTTCAGGTGGACGCGTTGGACGTTGCCCGCTGGCAGTTCGGTGTCACCACCGTCTACCACTTCCTGTTCGTGCCGCTGACCATCGGCCTCTCCGTGCTGGTGGCCATCCTGCAGACGATGTGGCACCGCACCGGCAACGAGCGCTATCTCAAGCTCACCAAGTTCTACGGCAAGCTGTTCCTGATCAACTTTGCCATGGGTGTGGTCACCGGCATCGTGCAGGAGTTCCAGTTCGGCATGAACTGGAGCGACTACTCCCGCTTCGTCGGCGACGTCTTCGGTGCCCCCCTGGCCATCGAGGCGCTCGTCGCGTTCTTCCTCGAATCCACCTTCATCGGCCTGTGGATCTTCGGTTGGGACCGGCTGCCCAAGCGGGCGCACCTGGCCAGCATCTGGGCCGCCGCGATCGGCACCAACCTCAGCGCGTACTTCATCCTCGCGGCGAACTCGTTCATGCAGAACCCGGTCGGCTACCGGATCAACCCCGACAGCGGACGCGCCGAGCTGACCGACTTCCCGGCCGTGCTGACCAACAAGGTCGCCCTGATCACCTTCCCGCACACCCTGGCCGGCTCGTTCCTGGTCGCCGGGTCGCTGATCGTCGCGGTCGGCCTGTGGCACGTCATCCGCAACCGCGACTCCGCCGACACCGGCGCGTACCGCTTCGCCACCAAGTTCGGCTCCTGGGTGGTCCTGGTCGCCTCCGCCGCCGTGCTGTTCACCGGCGACATCCAAGGCAAGATCATGACCGACGTGCAGCCGATGAAGATGGCCGCCGCCGAGGGCCTCTACACCACCGAGAGCCCCGCCTCGTTCTCCGTGCTCACCATCGGCAGCCTCGACGGCACCCGCGAGGTGTTCGCCCTCAAGATCCCGTACCTGCTGTCGTACCTGGGCACCGGCGACCCGAACGGCACCGTGCACGGCATCAACGACCTACAGGCCCAGTACGCCACCCAGTACGGCGCGGGCAGCTACACCCCGATCATCCCGGTCACCTACTGGAGCTTCCGCTTCATGATCGCCTTCGGGATGGCGGCCGGCGCGATCGCCCTGCTGGTGCTCTGGACCCAGCGCAAGGGCCGCACTCCGAGCAGTAAGTGGCTGCTGCGCGCCGGGCTGGCCATGCCGGTGCTGCCGTTGCTGGCCAACTCCTTCGGTTGGATCTTCACCGAGATGGGTCGGCAGCCGTGGATCGTCTTCGGCGAGATGCTCACCCGCAACGGGGTGTCGCGCAGCGTCTCGCTGGCCGAGGTGCTCACCTCGTTCACCGCCTTCACGCTGATCTACGCCACCCTCGCCGTGATCGAGGTCAAGCTGCTGCTGCGCTACGCCAAGGCCGGCGTGCCGGACGTCAGCGAGCAACCCCCCACCGACGACACCGACGACGCCGAGCGCCCGCTCGCCTTCGCCTACTGATCCCGGAGCCCATCGTGGAACTGACCACCATCTGGTTTCTCCTCGTCGCTGTGCTGTTCACCGGGTACTTCATCCTGGAGGGCTTCGACTTCGGCGTCGGCATGCTGCTGCCCGTGCTCGGCCGCGACGACCGGGAACGCCGCGTCCTGATCAACACCATCGGCCCGGTCTGGGACGGCAACGAGGTGTGGCTGATCACCGCCGGTGGCGCCATGTTCGCCGCGTTCCCCGAGTGGTACGCCACCCTCTTCTCCGGCTTCTACCTGCCGCTGCTGCTGATCCTGTTGGCCCTGATCGCCCGGGGCGTCGCCTTCGAATACCGGCACAAGCGCCCCGAGGCGTCCTGGAAGCGCCGCTGGGACACCGCGATCGTGGTCGGCTCGCTGCTGCCGGCGATCCTGTGGGGCGTCGCCTTCGCCAACATCCTGCGCGGCGTGCCACTGGACGCCGACCACGAGTACGTCGGCGGCCTGCTGGACCTGCTCAACCCGTACGCCCTGCTGGGCGGCGCGACCACCCTCGCGCTGTTCCTCACCCACGGCGCGGTGTTCCTCGCCCTGAAGACCACCGGTGACATCCGGGAGCGGGCGGGCGCGCTCGCGGTGCGCCTGGGTGTGGGCGCCGCCGTGCTCGCGGTCGGGTTCCTGACCTGGACGCTGAGCATCCGCTCCAGCGCGGCCGCCGTCGTGCTCGCCGTCGGCGCGGCCCTCGCCCTGCTCGGTGGTCTGGCCGCCGCCCGGGTACGCCGGGAGGGCTGGGCGTTCACCGGCACCGCCGTGGCGATCGGCCTGGCCGTGGCGACCCTGTTCGCGGCGCTGTTCCCGAACGTGCTGCCCTCCACCCTGGATGCGGCCGGCACGCTGACGGCCACCAACGCCGCATCCACCCCGTACACCCTGAAGATCATGACCTGGGTGGCGGTGATCTTCACTCCGGTGGTGCTGGCCTACCAGGGGTGGACGTACTGGGTGTTCCGCAAGCGCATCGGCGTGGCCAACATCCCGCAGCACTGACAACCCCCGTCGATCTTGCAGTCTCGGTCGCTGTTATGCGTGGAATGCCCCGTATGCCGCGACAGGAACTGCAAGATCGCGGCCGGGTCGATCATGCCGGCGGTAAATCGGCTGTTGGGGCGGAGCCGCCTCGCTACGGTGTGCCGATGCCCGCCACTGTGCACGTACGCGAACTCACCGCCGACGACCTCGACGCCGCCTGGGAGCTGGGCCGGTTCGCGTTCGGCTCCGACCCGCAGCGCCCGGCGCCCGCGCCCGCGCCGGTGCCCGGACTGACCCGCTACGGCGCGTTCGACGACGCCGGCCGGCTCGTCGGCAAGGCCGTCGACCTGCACCACGACCAGTGGTGGTCCGGGCGGGCGGTGCCGGCCGCCGACGTGGCCGGGGTGGCCGTCGCACCCGAGGCCCGGGGCCGGGGGGTGGCGCGCGCCCTGCTCACCGCGCTGCTGCGCGGTGCCCGCGACCGGGGTGCGGCGATCAGCGCGCTCTACCCGACCGTCGCCGCCCCCTACCGGGCCTGCGGGTGGGAGTCGGCCGGGGTGCTGCGCACCGTCGACCTGGCCACCGCCGCGCTGTCCCGGCACCGGCCCGCGTCGCACCTCACCGTCCGGGCCGGTACGCCCGCCGACCTGGCGGCCGTCGACGCCCTGTACGAGCGGGTCACCCGGCACCGCAACGGCATGCTGACCCGCCAGGGTGCGCTGTTCGACACCGACGACCGCGGACTGCCCGGCGACGGGGTCACCCTCGTCGAGGCCGACGGTGAGCTGGTCGGCTACGCCACCTGGCAGCGGGGCCGGGGCTACGGGGCCGACTCCGTGCTCACCGTCGACGAGGTCCTGGCCGTCACCGCCGAGGCCGCCCGGGAGCTCGTCGGGGTGCTCGGCAGTTGGGCCAGCGTCGCGCCGACCCTGCGGCTGTGCCCGCTCGACGGTGACGCGGTCAGCGTCCAGCTGCCGTTGGAGTCGGCCCGCGAGCACGAGCGAGACCTGTGGATGCACCGGCCGGTGGACGTGGCCCGGGCGGTGAGCGCACGGGGGTGGCCCGTCCACGCCCGGGGCGCCGTCGACTTCCACCTCACCGACCCGCTCGCCGACTGGAACACCGGCACCTGGCGGTTGGCGGTAGCCGACGGCGCCGCCGAGCTGACCCGCGTCGACGCGGAGGCGGGTCTGCGGTTGGACGTCCGCGGTTTCGCGTTGCTGTACGCCGGGGCGGCGCACGCCCGGTCGGTCGCGCAGGCCGGCCTGCTGCACTGTGCCGGTGACGCCGACCCGACCGCCCTGGACCTGCTGGGCGTCGGAGGTCCGGCCCAGCTGCTCGACTATTTCTGACCGACCGGGCCGCTGACGCGAAAGCAGGACCCGGCCCGGCACGCGGGCCGCTCACGCGCCGGGCCGACCGGGCCCGTACCCCGTTGGGCATCGCGCCCCGCGGGCGCATGCCCGTCACGTCGAGGTCGCGGCCAGTTCGGCGTTGGCGCGCTGGGTGACCAGGATGAGCGCGCGGGCGGCGGCGCTCGCCTCGTCGGTGGGGATGTCCGCGTAGAGGCGGGCGCTGATGTCCGCGACGGCGTCGGCGATGCGGGCCTGCACGGCGTGACCGGCGTCGGTGAGCCGCAGCCGTGGCGCGTCGGCGTCGTGGTCGACCTGGGCGAGGTTCGCCTCGACGAGGGTGGCGAGCACCCGCTGCACCTCCTGTTCGTCAACCTTGCGCGTGCTGGTGATCCGCTGGGTGAGTGGTGCCGGTTCGGTTGGACCGCTGGCGAGGACGTTGAGGACGAGCACCTGGTTGAACTCGATGCCGAGGGGAGCGGTGGCCCGTTCGAGCAGGGCCCGGGTGGCGTAGTGGGCCTGGCCGATGACCTGGCCGCCCAGGGTGGGAGTGGTGGACATGACGCCTCCTTCGATGCGTTGGTCGGACCAACGTTGGCAGCGCCAACGTACCATCCAATCGTGGGTCACGCCAACGATTCCTGGTAGGCTGCGCCCATGGATCACACGGCCCCGCAATCACCCGCCGGGCTCAGCACCACCCCGAGCTGGCTGCTCAACCAGACCGCCAGCCACGCCGCCCGCCTGCTCAGCGAGGGCTTCGCCGCGCACGACCTCCGCGGCTACCACTACCGGCTGCTGGCCACCCTGGCCGAGGACGGGCCCGCGAGCCAGGCCGACCTCGGCCGGCGCTGCGGCATCGACCGCAGCGACGTGGTGGCCGCCATCAACGACCTGGCCGGCCGAGGGCTCGTGGTACGCGCCCCCGACCCGGCCGATCGCCGCCGCAACGTCATCAGCGTCACCGACGCCGGCGCCGACGAGGCCCGCCGCATGGGCGCGACACTCGAACGCGTCCAAGAGAACCTGCTCGCCCCGCTGTCCACCACCGAGCGCGAGCAGCTGACGCGACTGCTCACCCGACTACTGCACCACCACAGCCGCCCCTGACCGGCCTCAACGGGCCTCGCGCAGCTCCGCCAACCGGGCCTCGATCTCGGCCAGCTCCGCGCGCAGCTTCTCGGCCTGCTGCTCCGCCTCGGCCCGCTCGGTGCCGAGGATCTGCTCCACCGCCTCCTGCACCCCCGGCACGTCGACCAACGCCACCATCTTCAACGCCTCGGCCGGCTTCACCACGTACGGCTTCGCCAGGGCCTTGCTGCCCTGCTGCGCCGCGACGGTCCACTCACCGTCGGCGTACGCCAGGGTCACCGTGAGGCCCGCGGGGCCCTTCGGCTTGACGGCCTTGACCGCCCGCCGCGCCGGCGGCTTCTCCGTCTGCTCCACCTTCGGCTCCTCCTGTCGCTGCGCGGGCACCCGCGGCGTGTCCAACACGAACTCCGGCGCGGCCACCGCGGGCGGCTCGGGCTCGGGCTCCGGCTTCGGCTCCACCACGCGACGAGTGACACCCTTGGGCGCCACCGCCAGGTCGGCGGGGGAGAACGGCAACTCGTCGCGGCCGAAGCGCACCACCACGAACTCGTCGGACACCTCGGGGTCGGTCAGCTCGATCACCTGGCCGACCTGACCGGCGATCTGCCCCGCCGACGCGGTGAACACCACCCGCGGTTTACGCCCGGCCGCCAACGCCTCCCGGATGCTCTGCACCTCGCTAGTGGACAAACCCTGGCCGGCATCCATCACAACCCTCTTCCGTACACCTGTTTGATTGCTGTCTTGATACCAGCCGGCTGCGACACCCGCCGCACGGGGCTCACACCCCGCTCAGCCGCCCAGCGCCCGCAGCGCCCGGTCCGCGTGGTCGTTCATGCTGACCTCGCTGTGGATCACCTCGATGACCCGCCGGTCGACGCCGATCACGAACGTCATCCGCTTCATGCTCAACGGCCCCAACGGCACCCGCCGTTTGACCCCGAACTGCTGCGCCACCGCGCCGTCGGCGTCCGACAACAGCGGATAGTCGAAGCCGTGCAGCTTCGAGAACTCGGCCTGCTTCGCCACCGGGTCCCGGCTGATGCCCACCCGCGACGCGCCCAGCGCCGTGAACTCCGCCGCGAGGTCGCGGAAGTGGCAGCTCTCCGCCGTGCATCCCCGGGTCATCGCCCCCGGGTAGAAGAACAGCACCACCGGCCCGGCCGTCAGCAACTCCGACAGCCGCCGCGGCGTGCCCGTCTCATCCGGCAGCTCGAAATCCTGCACCACGTCGCCGACACCCACACCCGCCACCGCGCACCTCCGTCGTCTGATCGACCGCGCGGTGAGCGTAAGCGATCACGCCCAGAGTGCTGCCACCTCGTCGGTCACCACGTCGGCCTGGGCCCGCCCGGCCCGCGCCGCGCCCGCGCGCCGCGTCGGGTCCAGCATGTTGCGGCCGATCGCCGTGCGCGCCGCCGCGTCGGGTGTCACCACCACCACCCGCGACCCGGCCGCCCGCAACGCGTCGACCTGCGCCGACAGCCGTGGCATCGGCCCGAACGCCGCCGACGTCGGCGCGAGCACCAGCACCCTGCGCGCTTCCGCCGCCAGGTCCGCGTTCACCGTCGAGCGCATTCCACCGTCGACGAAGCGGCGCGCGCCGATCGTCACCGGCGGCCACACCCCGGGCACCGCGCAACTCGCGCCCACCGCGTCCACCAGGGACACCCCGCTGTCGCGGTCGAACACCACGAACTCCCCGGACGACGCGTCCACCGCCGTGATCAGCAGCCGCCGCCGCGGCCACTCCCGGTCCGGCAGACGGGCCTCGATCACCGCGCGCCGCGACGCCTCCGACGGGGTACGCGCCGCCACCGCCATCGCCCCGATCCGCGCCCGCGAGCGCACCGCGTCGCGGGTCCGACCACCGGCCCAGATCAGCCGCGCCACCGCCGCGAAGCCCAACCGTGCCGCCAGCTCACTCGACGGCGGCGCCAACTGCTCGGCGTAGAAACGCTCGACGGGCAACCCGGAGCACACCTGCGCGCCGACCACCGAACCCGCCGACGTCCCCACCACCAGATCCGCCCCGGTAACCGGCACACCCCGCTCGACCAACCCGGCCAGCAGCCCCAACTCCCAGGCCACCCCGGTCACCCCGCCACCGCCGAGCACCAGCGCCCGCTGCATGTGACCCTCCTCTCGACGACCGACCCGCGCCGGTCACGGTAGCGTCGGCACGACCATCGCGCAGCCGTCAGACTCCCCGGGAGGCACCCGTGGCACCCGTCACCGTCATCACCGGCGGCGGCCGGGGCATCGGCGCCGCCACCGCCCGCCGGCTCGCCACTTCCGGTCACCACGTCGCCCTGTGCTACCGCCGGGACGCCGCCGCCGCCAGCGCCGTCCTGGCCGACCTGCGGGCCGCCGGCGCGCAGGCCATCGCGGTACGCGCCGACACCACCGACCCCGAACAGGTGCACGCCCTGTTCGACGCGGCCGCTCAACTCGGCCCGCTCACCGGCCTGGTCAACAACGCCGGCGTCACCAGCCTCATCGGGCCCTTCACCGAGCTGCGCGTCGACGACCTGCGCCGGGTCGTCGACGTCAACCTCGTCGGCTACGTCCTCTGCGCGCAGCAGGCCGCCCGGCGGCTCACCGACGGTGGGGCGATCGTCAACGTCTCGTCGGCGGCCGCGACCCTCGGCAGCCCGGGGGAGTACGTGCACTACGCCGCCGTGAAGGCCGCCACCGACACCCTCACCGTCGGCCTGGCCAAGGAACTCGCCCCGAAGGGCATCCGGGTCAACGCCGTCGCCCCCGGCATCGTGCGCACCGACATCCACGCCGACTCCGGGGTGCCCGACCGCGCCGACTCCGCCGTCGGTCGTATCCCGCTGGGCCGCGCCGGCGAACCCGACGAGATCGCCGCCGCCATCGCCTGGCTGCTCGGCCCGGACGCCTCATACGCCACCGGGACCGTGCTGCGCGTCTCCGGCGGTCTCTGACCACGCGCTCGCGCGGCCGGAGACCGCCGGATCCGGCTCAGTGGGTGAACAGCTTCGCCGCGGTCATCACGGTCTGCGCCACCCCGTAGCCGAGCAGCGCCGCCACCACCAACCAGGAGATCCACAACCGGGCCTGCTGCCCGGGTCGGCTGTCCTCGCTCATCGCGTACCACTCCTCTGCGCCGTCGTGTCCTCGGCCACGTCCCGATCCGCGTTCTCCGCCGCGCTGTCTTCGCTGTTCTGTTCCGCCGCCGGTTCGTGGTAGCGCTGCGGCACCGGTCGCACCAGCAGGTTCGCCACGAAGCCCACGGCCAGCACCCCCACCATCGTGAACAGCGCCGGGCGGTACGCCGCGGCCGTCAGCGAGCCCGGCTCACCCTGCGCGTCGAGGAACCCGTTGACGATCAGCGGACCGGCGATCCCCGCCGCCGACCAGGCGGTCAGCAGCCGACCGTGGATCGCACCGACCTGAAAGGTGCCGAACAGGTCCCGCAGGTACGCCGGCACGGTCGCGAACCCACCTCCGTAGAACGACAGGATCACACAGGCCAGCAGCACGAACAGGGCCGTCGAGGTCTGCCCGACGAGCGCCAGCAGCGCGTACAGCACCATGCCGACACCGAGGTACACCAGATAGATCGGCTTGCGGCCGATGACGTCCGAGGTGGACGACCACACGAACCGGCCGGCCATGTTGAACAGCGACAGCAGACCCACGAACCCGCCGGCCGCCGCGACGGTCACCGCCGAGGTGCCGTTGTCCCGGAAGAAGTCCTGGATCATCGGGCTGGCCTGCTCCAGGATGCCGATGCCGGCGGTCACGTTGCAGAACAGCACCACCCACAGCAGCCAGAACGAGCGGGTCTTCACCGCGTTCGCCGCCGACACGTTCGCCGTGGTGACCAGCGGCTTCGCCGCCACGCTCGCCGGGTCGAAGCCAGCGGGCCGCCAGCCCTGCGCCGGCACCCGCACGTTCGCCACCCCGAACATCATGATCACGAAGTAGCCCAGGCCGAGCGTCACGAACAGCCACACCAGGGCGCTGCCCGACGCCGTCGACCCGGCGTTGGCCGGATCGTAGCCGGCGTCGTAGAACGACAACAGTTGCCGGGACAGGGGAGAGGCGACCATCGCCCCACCACCGAACCCCATGATCGCCAACCCGGTGGCCAGCCCCGGCCGGTCCGGGAACCACTTGATCAGGGTGGAGACGGGGGAGATGTAGCCGATGCCCAGGCCGATGCCGCCGAGCAGCCCGTAGCCCAGGTACAGCAGCCACAGCTGCTTCGTGGCGATGCCCACCGAGCCCACCAGGAAACCCGCCGCCCAGAAACAGGCGGAGACGAACATGGCCTTACGCGGCCCGTTCGCCTCCACCCAGGTCCCGGCGACCGCGGCGGACAACCCGAGCATCACGATCGCGATGCTGAAGATCACCCCGATCGCCGTCTGGCTGGTGTCGAAGTGGGCGATCAGCGAGTTCTTGTAGACGCTGGTCGCGTAGACCTGACCGATGCAGAGGTGGATGGCCAACGCCGCCGGGGGGATGAGCCACCGGCTGTAGCCGGGCGGCGCGACGGTGTGCCGACGATCGAGTGCGGAAAGCATGCGCTGCTTCCTCTCCGACGAGGACGAGAAACGTCGCACCCAACGTGCCCACACCACTCGTAAGCGGCAAACCTCACCGTCGCCGGACGGTCGCCGCGGTGAGGTGAGCGGTCAGTCAGCGCCCGCACGGCGGCCCCGTGATCGACCCGGCTTCCGGAAAGTCGGGGTGTCGCGCCGAGCCGGACACCGCGACATGCCGGGAAACCGAGTCGTTCACGTCGAGGAGCGCTCGCTACCGCAGGTCCGGCAGGTGCCAGCCGCCGGCCAGCGCGTCGGCGTCCGCCGGACCCCAACTGCCCATCTCGTACGACTGCACCGCCGTCGGCAGGTCCAGGATCGGCTCGACGATGCGCCACTCCTGCTCGATCGTCTCGGCACGCGCGAAGCGCAGGTGCTGCCCGTCCATCGCGTCGTCGAGCAACCGCTCGTACGCCTCCTGCCGGCGACCGAGAGCCGAGCCGAAGTCGACGGACAGGTCCACCGGACGGCTCGCCACCTCAGCACCCGGGCTCTTCGCCTGGATCGACATGGTGATGCCGTCACCACGACCGAGGCGGAAACGCAGCAAATTCGCGGCCCCCGCCGTGCCCCGCTCGGCGGGGATCAGCGAGCGCTGCGGCTGCTTGAACTCGACCACGACCTCCGTCGCCGTTCCCGGCAGCGACTTGCCGGTGCGCAGGTAGAAGGGCACACCCGCCCAGCGGGGGGAGTCGACGGTCAACCGGGTCGCCACGAACGTCTCCGTGTTCGAGTCTGCCGCCACGCCCGGCTCGTCGCGGTAGCCGGCGTACTGCCCCCGGACGGTGGACTCCGGCGACAGCGGCGCAACCTGCCGCAGCACCGCGGCCTCCGCCTCCCGGAACGCCGCGGTGTCCGCACTGGCGGGCGCCTCCATCGCGATGAGCGCGACGACCTGAAGGATGTGGTTCTGCAGCACATCCCGGGTCGCGCCCACCGTGTCGTAGAAACCGGCCCGGCCCTGCGTGCCGAAACCCTCGGCGAGGGTCACCTGGATGTTGTCGATGTGCTCGTTGTTCCACAGCGGCTCGAACAGCCGGTTGGCGAACCGGAAGGCGTACAGGCCCTCGACGGCTTCCTTACCGAGGTAGTGGTCGATGCGGAACACCCGCTCCGGCGCGAAGGCCGCGCCGAGCGTGCGATCCAGCTCGCGGGAGGACTCCAGGTCACGCCCGAACGGCTTCTCCACGATCACCCGGCCCCGGTCGGCCAGACCCACGGCCGCCAGGCCCTCGACGACGGAGCCGAACACCGCCGGAGGGATCGCCAGGTAGAAGACCGGCCGCTCGGCGTCGCGCAGCCGCTCAGCCAGCCGCTGGTACGTCGTCGGGTCCGCGTAGTTGCCGGAGATCATCGAAAGGTTGTCCGCCAGCCGATCGAAGGTCTCGTCGTCGATCTCGTCATTGGCCTCGGTGACCGACTTACGGGCCATGGTGACCAGCTGCTGATCATCCCAGGGGGAGCGGGCTACGCCGATCACCGGAACGTCGAGGCGGTCGCGCCCGGTCAACTCGTACAGCGCCGGGAACAGCTTCTTCGAGACGAGGTCGCCGGTGACACCGAACAGCACTACCGCGTCTGAGCGCATGTGCATGTCACTTCCATTCGATCATGTGCTTCTGATCTTCCGAACGGAGAACCGCGCGATCCGCTCCGGGAATTCCCCGCGAACGGCCCACGTGAGGTCGGCGACAGCGACGGCGCTTACCTTGGAGAAGGGTTACAGCCCAGACGACGGTCTGCGGCCCAGGTGTGACGTGGGTAACGCCCAGCCGGACCTGCACCCGTCACCGTCGCGCGGGCGAGCACGGTGACGGACGCGTGGCGGTGCCGGTCAATCGTCGATCGACAAGCACCGCCACGCTGTTGCGCTAAATCACCGTCACCATCGACTCACCGTGCAGGAGTCGTAGCTCTCGCCCCAATCTTCTCCGTTTGGACCCTTTACGTAAACTTGCAACTCCGCCTTCGCGCTCCCCCACACGGGAGCGGCGACCTCGACCAGTGATCCCCAGACCCAGTACGCATCACTGTTCGTCGGCCTGTAATGAGACGAGCCGGGGTTCGACATATAAAGTAGTCCGCCCACATGAATCTGGTAGTCAATTGTGGCCCTGGAGTTGGCGACTGTCCCCACTCCGTGCGCATCGTAGTTGAGAATCGTTATGCCCTGCGGGAATCCACGGACATCCACGTAGACGTTGTTGCAGTCAATGTTGGCTCGGGTGTAGTGCACCCGAGCGCTCACCACGTTGGATGCCGCGCTCTCTCCGGTCATGTTCGAAGCGGTGACCTTGAATTGGTAGAGAGCACCCTCCCGTAGGTTCCCGACCGAGGCGCTCCCGTCCCAGTCCCAGACGTCGGTCTTACGCCACGCCTGTCCAGTTGAGACATTCCGCACGTAGACGTGGTGATCGGCGAACCAGGTGGGAGACGCTGTCCACCTGAGCGACGCCTTCCCGTCGATCATCTTGACGCTCAGGTTGCTGGGAGGCTGAGGCACCGGCGGCATGGGCCTCGCACTCGCGACATTGCTCGCAGCGGCGGTACCGGACAGGTTCGTGGCGCGAATCCGGTACTCGTACGTCGTGCCATTGTTGAGCATCGTCACCGTGAAGCCGCAGCAGCCGACCGGGTAGGGCAACTTCTGCCAACTACCACCCTTGGCCCGGTTCTCGATCACATACTGCACGCCACCCGTCGCGCTGGCCGACCATTTCAGCGTCACTCGCCCATCGCCGGCGGTCGCCGTCAGATTGGACGCGGGCTGCGGGAAGGGTGGCATCGGACGAGCCGACACGACGTTCGACCAACCGGAGTCGCCCGCCAGATTGTTCGCCATTACCCGGACTTCGTACGTGGTGCCGTTGCGCAACAGATTGATGGTGTAGCCGCAGCACGACGTCACCGGATACGGCAAACGGCCCCAGTTACCGCCCGACGGCCGGGTCTCGATCCAGTAATGCACGTTGGAGGGCGAACTGGCGCCCCACGACAGGGAGATCTTCCCGTCACCAGCGCTCGCGCTCAGGCCGCTCGGCGCGGTGGGCCGCGGTGGTAGCGGCCTCGCCGACGCCACGCTCGACGCCGCACTGTTGCCGGCCCAGTTGGAAGCGACGACCTTGAACTCGTACGTCTGGCCGTTGGTCAGAACGCTGGCGGTCATGGACGTGTTGGCAATCGAGTAGGGCAGCTTCTGCCACGACTGACCAGCCGTGGCATTCCGCTGATAGATGATGTAGGAAACCCCGGACGTGCTGCTGGCGTTCCACCTCAGGGCGACCTGACCGTCACCAGCGGTCGCAGTGAGGCCGGTCGGCGCTGCGGGCAGTCCGCCCTTCGACGTCACCCGGATGGCCGACGAGGCCGAACCCTCACCTCCCGCGTTCGACGCCGCGACCTTGTACTCGTAAACATGGTTGTGCTGCAGGAAACCGAGGTCGGCCTCCGACCGGTCGGTCGGCAGTTGACTCTTGGTGAAAGCTGTCTGGCCCGCCGTCACGTCCCGGAAGTAGATCCAGTAGAGAAGGCCACCGGGCACGGGGGCGTCCCAGTCGAGATGGATCGTGCCATCGCCCCCGCTCTCGCCCCGCAGGTTCTTGGGCGCCGGTGGCGGGCTGTAGCGCGCCGTCGCCCCGGCGACCGCGCTGGCCGGCCCGGCACCGGCGCCATTCGTCGCCACCACCTTGAATTCGTAGGCGTGATTGTGGGTCAGCAACGCCGCGGTGAAGGAGCAGCAGGTGGTGACCGGCACCGGAAGCTTGGTGAAGCTCTGCCCCGCTGTCACGTCCCGTTGGTAGAGGTCGAACCACAGGTTCTCGCCCGGCGCGGTCCACGCCAACTTGATGGTTCCGTCGGTCTGCGCGGTGGCGCTGAAGCCGGTCACAACGCCCGGCAACGGCATCTGCGGCGTCGCCCGGACAACGTTCGAAGCCGTCGACTCCTGTCCGAAGCGGTTGGCGATCACCTTGAACTCGTAGGTGTGGCCGTTGGTCAGAAAGCCCGCGTCGATCGCGCAACACTCCTGCACCGGCAGTGGCAGTCGCTCGAAGTCGGGCTCGTTCGCCGTGACATCACGCTGGTACACGTCGTACCAGACGCCCGCCGTCGAACTGGGCGACCAGGTCAACTCAACGTGTCCATCACCGGCGCGGGCGACGAGTCCCGACGGTGCGCCAGGCTTCGGATACGTCGAGGTGGCCTTCGCGGGTGCGGACTGAGGGCCCTCCCCGCCCCGGTTGGTGCCGCTGATCCGGAACTCGTACTCGTGACCGTGGATGAGGAACGCCGCGTTCATCGCGGTACCACTGGTGATCGGGATCTCCAGCTGGGTCATCTCCGTCTCACCGGCGGTGATGTCCCGCTGGTACACCCAGTACCAGGTGTGGGGACCGAGACTGGTCCACGCCAGGTCGATGCTGCCATCGCTCTTCGGGATGGCCGTCAACCCGGTTGGCGCTGGCGGGGGAGAGACGATGGCGGTGGCCAACACCGGGGCCGAGTTGGGACCCGTACCGGCGGTGTTGGCGGCGGCGACGACGAACTCGTAGCGGTGTCCGGAGGTCAGCTCCGGTGAGGTGGCGCTTGTGGCACCGAAGACGGGCGTGTCCCAGGCCACCAGTTCGGTGTCACCGGCGGTGACGTCGCGCGACGAGACGACGTAGTGGACGTTCGCCTCCGCGACCGCGTTCCAGCGCAGTCCGATGGTGCTGTCGTTGTTCGGCGTGGCGCTGAGATTGGTGGGAGCGATGCCCGGAGGCTGCTCGATGTACAACAACCCGTTTCTGGCGCTCCTCGCGTCGTCGATGATGTCCTTGGTGGACGCGTCCACCAATGCCTGCTCCACCGCCGCGTTGGTGTAGCCAGGATGCGAGGCGAGCACGATGGCGGCCGCCCCCGACACCAGGCCGGCACTGAGCGAGGTTCCCGAGATACCGGTGTTCATGCCGTTGTTCAACGTGGGCGTGACAATTCCGGCCGCAGGCGCCCAGATGTCGACACAGGAGCCGTAGTTGCTGTCCTTCCATCGGACGGCGCTGCCGTCACTCTTGCGGTCCATGCCCGCGACGACGATGACGTTCCCCACCTGGTTCGGTGCGTCGGTGCAGGCATTCGCGCCCCTGTTACCCGCCGCGGTGACCACGCTGATGCCGCGCTGGACACTGCGACCCACGGCCCATTCGAGACGGCTCGCCTCCTTGGTGCCCTGAGGAATCCGGAAGCTGAGATTCATCACCGCCGGAAGCTGCGCGTTGCGGGTGACCCACTCGATCCCGCTGATGATGCTGTCGTTCCTGGCGACCCTGTTGCAGTTGAACGCCTTCACCGGCACCACGGTCACACCCTTGGCCACGCCACTTACCGTTCCGGCGAGCGCTCCGGTGACCTCGGTCCCGTGCCCGTTGCAATCGGCGGTGTCGGTGCTCAGGTCGATGCTGTTGTGCCCGGTAGCGACCCGGCCACTGAACTCCGGATGCCCCGGCCAGAGACCGCTGTCCACGACGTACGCCCTGACGCCCGATCCGTCGTTGGGGTACCGGTACTTCTGATCCAACAGCGTCTCGCGCTGGTCGATCCGATCAAGGTGCCAGGGCGGGCTGGCCTGTTCTCCACCGCCCTCGAGGGTCACCTCCACGTTCTGCTCGACGGCGACGACATCCGGATGCGACGCCAGGTTGTGGGCCTGACTCTCGGTCATGTCCGCCGAGAAGCCGTGCAACGTGACGGGGTAGAGCCGACCCAGTCGGCCCCCGTACTGGCTCAGCAGATGGTGGGAGAACTGCTCCAAATTCTCGCCGCTCACCGCCCCGGTCCGAAGACTGACGATGTAACTGCCGGCGACGGACTCCGGGGTTCCGGCGAAGGTGATGACCTCCGCCACCGGCTTGGTGCTCTGCGGCGTGACGCTGACCGTCGCGCTGACGGCGCCCTCGCCCGCGCTGTTCTCCGCGGTGACCCTGAACTCGTAGAGATGTCCGGGAATCAGCAGACCAGCACTGTACGAGGTGCCCGTGACGGCGGCGGGATGTCGGGCGAAATGGGTCTGGCCGCCGGTCACGTCGCGTTGGTGGACCCGGTAGGAGGTGGCTCCGGTCACCGCGGCCCAGGACAGCCGCGCGGTGTCGTCGGCCGCCGTCACGGTGAGCCCGGAGGGTGCGGGCGGCACCCCGGTGGCGGGGGACAGCGGCCAGTCGACCTCGACGAAACGCGGCCGATACAGCCGAGTATCCGCGAACAGGTCACCGAACTCCAGGCTGTTCACGTTGTACGACAGCAGAAGCTTGCCACTTCGGGCCAGTTCCGGGTGGAAGCGAACGTCGTAGATCAGCTTCTTCGTTCCCGCCTGCACCTCCGGAGCGGTGTAGACATACCGAGGCCCGGAGAACGGTCCGGTCGGGGAGTCGGCGGTGTAGACGGCAATCTGTGAATCGAACAAGAGGTTGTTCTCGTGCGTCACCAAAACGTATTGCGTGCCGATCTTCTGCACCGAATACGCGGTGCCGACACCGCTGAGCACGCGACCGACAGCATTCGCGTCGGCGGACCAGGCCGAGCCCGTCCAGAACTGCCACGCTCCGCCCAGCGCACCCACCGGAGCGCGGGCAACGTGGGCGAACTTCATACGGCCCGGCGCTGAGGACGTGCCATATATGTAGGTGTAACCATTGTCGGTGAACAACGCCGATCCCCAGGTCACGACGGAACCGAGCGAAAGCTCCTGCACGGAGTCCAGCGTCAACGAAGGCAGGTTGAAAGTCGCCAACGCGTTACCGGTCATCTCGAAGTCCAGCGAACCTGTGCCACTGCGCCGATGACGGTTGTAGAAGACCTTGAGCTTGCCGTCCTCCACGGTCCCGTCCCCGGCCCAGAAAAACTCGCCATCCTTCCCGGTCGGTGTCACCAGAGCCTGCGGAGCGGCTGCCGTACCGCCGTGCAGCGTCGTGGTGAGTTGGCTGCCCTCCTGCACCACCATGGTGTTGTTCACCATCGGGCTGTTCGTCGGCCGAGTGTGGTCGGCGTTGACGGTGCCGAGGAAGGTGTCGGAGAAGAGCCAGACCACCCGGCCGTCGGGCAGAGCGACAGACGTCGTCCCGTCCGCCCCTGTCCAGTGGCCGCCAGCATCACCGTATGCGGTGAAGAGGGAATTGAGACTTGTGGCGGTCATCCCGCCAGCAGGAATGGCAGCCGCAACAGCCGACGGCGGAACGAAGATAACGCTCAGTATTGTGACGATGGCGGTCAACAGTGCGAGAAAACGTCTTCTACGGGCGTGATTGCCCGCGATTCGTGTAGACACCGGCGAATTTTCGCAGCACGCGATGATCGCCGCTGCCCCCAATTGGTCACGAGAAGATCACGCACGAACCACCAACCGCACCATGCTCGCGAACGCCCATGGCGATTCCACCTGCTAGCGTTCGACGATGACTTCGCGCATTGTGGCTGTCCGCACACTCTTCCACGGCGACGCGCCCTGCAAGGCGAGCTTCGCCAACGATGCGGGCGCATTCGTGCTGGACAACGCCGAGGAGTGGTCGAGTCGCTGGTCGGCGATGACCGATGCGGCGTGGCCCGCCCCCGCACTGCCCGCCGTCGACTGGGACACCGAGACGGTTCTCGTCCTTGGTCTCGGCCGCCGCCCGACCGGGGCGTACCAGGTGACAATCGAGACAGTGACCGCCGACGACCGTGGCCTACGGATCACGACCCGAGAGATCAGACCCGGTGGGGCGGCACTCGACATCATCACCTACCCAGTCCACGCTGTCGCCCTCACGCTCCGCGACATCGGCGACGAGATCCTCATAACGCAGCACATCGCCGTCTCGACACCCTGACCACAGATCGCACCGATTCAGCCCGTGCCCACCGCGAAGATGTGCTGCTGTCCCAGCGTGTTGCTCGGCAGCGTCACCGACTGCACCGTCTTGCCGGCGGGAACCGGGAACGTGCTGGCAAAGACATACGTCATGAGCGACTGCCTGCCAAAGCGTGCGCTGTTGCGATAGGAAGCCTGCGCCACGACCGTGTTTCCGTGCCCCACCGAACGCGAGCCACCCACGAGCGTCCAGTCACTGAAACCCAGGGTGACCAACTGGCTACTTCCATCGGTGTAGGAGATCGTCGCCAACCCCGCCGCCCCCTCCGCCCAACCGGTCGAGGCGCCGAGCAGCCCAACCTTCGTGGCACCCGTCCGAGACGGAACGGCGATTCGCTGACCGTTCGCACGAATGTTGTCGCGGTCACCCGCAGCCAGGTTCGGCCACGTGTAGGTGACACCGCCATGTGTCACGGCACCACCGGCCCGCAGACCCGCGGCAAGGAGCGCCTGACGCGAATAGCTGTAGCTCGCACCATCCACATCGGCACCACCGGCGTACGAGTCGTCGCTGATACCGGCGTTGTCCCGATGCCCACCGAAGCCGACGGCAAAAACGTGCAGCCGACCCGCGGAACCCGCCGCCGGCAGCGTCACCCCAATGACCGCCTTCGCAGGGTTGACCGGCACGGCCGTGGAGAAGAGGTAGGTCGGAATCTGCTCCTTGCCACCCGCGAGCCCCTGGTTGCGGTACGGCATCGCCGCCACGACCGTGTTGTCCGGCCGGACACCGCGCTGGCCATTAGCGAGCGTCCAGTCGCTGAAGCCGACCGTCGCCGACTGCGTCGAGCCGTCCGCGTAATGAATCGTCGCGGTACCCGAAGCGCCATCCATGTCACCCTCGGCACTACCCAGCAGACCGACAGTCGTAGCTCCCGGAGGGCTGTACACCGTCAGGCGCTGACCCGAGGCGATGACATTGTCCGGCTGTCCCGACCGGACGTTGGGCCAGGTGTAGGTGATCCCGTCGGCCGTCAGTCGGCTTCCCGGAACAACACCAGCGGCCGCCAACGCCTCGACCGAGTAACTCGAGGTCCACTGGTCGTAATTGCTCTGACCATACGCGGCATCCGTGCTGCTGCCGGCATTGTCGGCCCGGGCAACAGCGTTCGCCCCGTACGACGACGGGGCGGCAGTCGCAGCCGACGCCCACGAGGTGTTCGGCGTCGTACCGAGGACGACGTTGACGGTCCCACCGGAAGCCAGTGCGGCGGGCGGCAGGAACGCCTTGTCCCAAGCGGCACCGTTATAGGTCATCGACTGCACGTACGGCGCGGTCGCCTGCGCGGCGGGTGCGTTGATCGTGAGGGTGGCGCCGCTGGGCAGCGTCACCACGGTCTGCGGAAACACCGGGCTACCCAGCACCAGGTCGGCGGTGCCGGGCACCGCCGGATACATGCCGAGCGCCGACCAGACGTACCACGCCGAGGTCGCCCCCAGGTCGTCGTTACCCGGAAGCCCGTCAATCGTGTTGCGGAAGAGCTCGTTCTGCACGCGGCGCACGGTTTCCTGCGTCCGGTACGGCCTACCCGTGTACGCGTACAGCCACGGGGCACCGAAACTCGGCTCATTACACAGACAGGCGCCGGCTCCAAGGATCTGGTTGAGAGTGGCCAGGTGCGTGTCGAGATACTGGTTCAGCGCCGCGTTTCCGCCCTTGCCGGCAGCGAGACCACGCGCGTTGAACGGAACCATCAGGGTGTACCGCCAAGAGTTACCCTCCGCCCAGGCGTCGTAGTTGATGTCGGTGGGGTCGAATGGCGCAAGCCACTGACCCGACTGCAAGCGCGGCTGGATGAACCCGCTGCCAGGGTTGAGAAGATACTGCCAACCCTGCGCACGCTCCGCGAACCGAGCGTGGGTCGCCGCGTCGCCGAGTTGGTCGGCGAACGCGGCGAGGGCGAAGTCAGCGGTGTGGTACTCCAACGAGGTGGACGTGGTGCCGTTGTGATTGCAGCAGCCGAAGCCACCGTCATGCGGCAGATACCCGAGGTTGTCCAGGTAGACAGTGCCAGGTCGAACTGGACCAGGCCGACCGGCCTGGGTAGCCATCGCGGTCAGCGCCTTGCCGGTGTCGAAGTCACGCGCGCCGAAGGCGTACACCGAGGCGATGGTCGGAATGGCCGGATCACCCACCATCATGTACGACTCTCCGTTGGCCACGGACCACTTCGGCAGGCGCCCACTCTGGTCATAGTCGTTCAGGAGTGACCGGACCAGATCCGAGGCACGATCGGGCGCGAGCAACGCCATCAGTTGAACCTGCGTCCGATAGACGTCCCAGCCTGAGAAGTTGGCGTACTGGTCGTCCTGGCCGGTTGAAAGAGTGTGGACTTGGCCGTTGAAGCCGCGGTACTGCCGGTTGGCGTCGCTGAAGACATTCGGATGTAACAGCGCGTGATACAGCGCCGTGTAGAAGGTCTTCTGTTGGTCAACGGTGCCGCCGCCGATCCTGACGCGGCCAAGAAGGTCGTTCCAGGCTGTACGAGCAGCCGCGCGCACGGTCGCGATGTCCCAGCTGGCGAGGGTATCGCGATTCAGCTGGGCGTTCGCGACACTGACAAAGGAGATTCCCACCTTCGCCTGAACGACGGAGCCAGAGGGAAAGGTCAGCGCGATACCGCCATCGCCCGTCACGAACGGCCGAGGGCTCCACTTCTGACTGGCGGAGAAGGCCCGGTCGAACTTGACAGCGAAGTGCAGGGTGTAGGAATTGTCCTTGGTGCAAAAGCGTCCATCAGTCACCGAGCCAGTGATCTCGGTGGTACTCACCGCTGTCACCGATGCCGTTGAGGCCGCCGCGCCGGCGCTGGCCTTCACGAGCAACGTCGCGCTGGGGCCCGACGGGAAGGTGAACCGCCCGAGCGCGGATCGGGTCGTGGTGCTCAACTCCGTCCGGACGTTGTTTGCGAGAGTCACCGCGTAGTGACCGACGGACGCCGACTCAGCAGTGTGGGAGAAGCCGACCGTGGCGTTGTCCTTGTCCGCCGGCACCGTGCCGGTGATCGGCAGAAAGGGAACGTTACCGTAGGCGAAGCAGCCCGCGCCGCTCATCCTGTTCAAACCGAAACCGCTGATCGAGGTGGCCTTGTGGTCGTATCCACCGCCGGGCACCCGGGGCGCGGTGTCCGGAGCCCACTGGAGCATGCCGAACGGCATGCTCGGGCCCGGCGAGGTGTTACCCCCATCGTTGCCCGGCAAGTCGGGAGCCGCGACGGTACCAATCATCGGATTGACTAGAGCCGACGGATCGGTCACCAGAGAGACCGCAGCCCGCGCGGGGACCGGGCCGGTCACCACCGGCCCCAGGGTGGCCACCAACAATGTCACCAACGCCACCGCTCGCGCGCGCCGTCCGCCCACTCGTCCACCACTCTTCGACCGTCTGCTTGGCGGCCGCGACAACCTCGGCCGAGTTGGTGCGACGGTACCTGCACGGGCCGCCGCGGCGCTGTCCCGTTCTGATCTTCCGAACGGACGGGCACGACCCGCTCCCGGAATTCCCAGCGAGCGGCACACGTGAGGTCGGCGACAACGCTGTCTCGACACGCTCTTACCTTAAGGAAGGTTTACAGTACGGCCAGGGCGCCGGTAGCCTGCGAATCTAATCGACGAATGTCGATCATGACGAGGCCTGGAGGTACCGTGCGTCGCCGACACACCACACGGCTGCTGGCCATAGCCGCACTCGCGCTACCACTCACCCTGCCCGCCACCCCCGCACCCGCGGCGGCACCCACCACACCAGCCCGGCAGCTCAGCGACGTCATCCCCGCACCGGTCGAAACCCGCCCCGACGCGCACAACGCGTTCCGGATCAGCGCCCTGACCGTCATCCGCACCACCCCCGGCTCAGCCGCCGCCTGGAGCATCGGCCGCCAACTCGCCGCGACACTGCGCCCCGCCACCGGCCACCCCCTGCCCGTCCTGCCCGCACGCTCCACCCCACTACCCGAGATCGCCCTGCTCATCGGCGGCGCGGACAACCGCATCGGCCAACAGGGCTACCAACTCGACGTCACCCGCCGCGGCGTCACGATCCGGGCCAACACCCCCGCCGGGCTCTTCGCCGGTACCCAGACACTGCGCCAACTGCTCCCCGCCGAAATCGAGGCACCCCACCGGCAACGGATCACCTGGACCATCCCCGGCGGACGCATCCTCGACTACCCACGCTTCGCCTACCGGGGAGCGATGCTCGACCTCGCCCGGCACTTCCACACCGTCGACGACATCACCGCCTACGTGGACCTGCTCAGCCAGTACAAAATCAACTACCTGCACCTACACCTGACCGACGACCAGGGTTGGCGCATCCAGATCGACTCCTGGCCCCGCCTCACCACCGTCGGCGGCGGACCCGGCACCGGAGTCGACGGCGTCGGCCCCGGATACCTGACCAAGGCCGACTACAAGGCCGTCGTCGCCTACGCCGCCGCGCGGCACATCACGATCATCCCCGAGATCGACATGCCCGGACACACCAACGCCGCCCAGTCGACGTACCCCGAACTCAACTGCGACGGCGTCGCACCGCCCCCGCGCACCGACATCGCGGTCGGCTACAGCTCCCTCTGCATCAACGACGAGCTCACCTACCGCTTCGTCGAGGACGTCATCCGCGAACTCGCCGCCATCACACCCGGACCATTCCTGCACATCGGCGGCGACGAAGCCCACGCCACCACCGACGAGGACTACCGCACCTTCATGAACCGGGTCCTGCCCCTGGTCACGAAGTACGGAAAGCGCGCCTCCGGATGGAACGAGATCACCCAGGTCGACCCGTCCACCGACGTCGTTCCCCAGTTCTGGGGCACCGGCACCACCAACGCCAGCCTCGCCGCGGCAGCCGCCCGGGGCAACAAAATCATCATGTCGCCGGCCAACAATGCCTACCTGGACATGAAGTACGACGCCAACACCCGCCTCGGCCTGCGCTGGGCCGGCCTGATCGAGGTCTCCGACGCGTACGGCTGGGACCCCGCCACCCGGGTCACCGGCGTCGGCGAGGACGCCGTCCTCGGCGTCGAGGCCCCACTGTGGTCCGAGACGCTGCGCACCCTCGACGACATCGAATACATGGCCTTCCCCCGCCTGCCCGCGATCGCCGAACTCGGCTGGTCCACCTCCGCCAGCCACGACTGGGAATCGTTCCGGAGCAGGCTGGGGGAGCAGGCACCCCGCTGGCGACTGCAACAGGTCGACTTCTACCCGTCCCCGCAGGTGCCCTGGATCTGAGCCCCGTACCCACCTCGCACGCTCTTCGTGGGCACCGGCCGACCCGGCCGGTGCCCACGAACGCTCAGCGACCGCAGGCGGTGTCCAACGCCTTCAGCGGCGGGTCGAGATCCGGCGCCTCGACCTCGGTGGCCTTCGGGCCGGCCAGGTGCTTCTCCACCCCCACGGCCAGGGTCTCCAACGCGGTGCGCACCTGCGGATCGACAGCGGTCGGTGCCGCCGTTCGAAGGTCCTGCAACAGCGCGGTGTAGTGGCCACGGACCTTCGCGCCCGCCTCCTTGGCGCTGACCGGCTTGTCGATGGCGGCGATCGCATCGTCGGCCATCGCGACGTAGTGCTTCTTGACAAAATCGAGACTGGCGTCGCAGACCTGCTTGCTGTTCGCCGCCACGTCGACGGTCGGGCTGGGCGCCACGGTCGGCGACGGCGCGGCAGTCCCCGCGCTCTCCTTGTCGGCAGGCTGGCAGCCGACAACGAGACCAACGGACGCGACCAGGCCAACGACGATACGGACAGGCTTACTCGTCAAGGTGTTCCCCCGTGATGATGTGCGACCCCGCCGTCCGTGGTGAACGCGCGGCGGCCAGAGCGCACCACTGTAGACAGCCCACGTCGATGGCGCACACCGCTTTCACCCGCCGCCCGCCCGGTGTCCCTGCTCAACCTCGGCGGGCATGAGACGTTGAAGCACACTGCCGTCTCCAGCGAGGACTCCCGATGAACCTGGCGTACGACCATTCAGCGGAAACCGGACCAGCGGTGGTGTGCCTACCCATGTTCAGCATGAGCCGCACCGCCACGGCCGCCGCCCTCAGCCCGGCCTTCGCCGGCGCCGGCCTACGAGAGATCTACCTGGACCTACCCGGTCACGGAGACACCCCCGCGAACTGCCCACCCACCTCCCAGGCGCTGCTGGACACCGTCTGCGCCTGGCTCGACCACCACCTCGACGCGCCAGCCCTGCTGGCCGGCGGCTCCTACGGCGCGTACCTGGCCGCCGGCATCGCACGCCAACGACCCGACCTCGTCCGCGGCCTGCTCCTCGTCTGTCCCGGCGTCACCATCGCCCGCCACAGCCGGGACCTGCCCGACGAACCACCACTCGAAGCGCCCACGGGCTGGCTCGACGCCGCTCCCGCCGCCCTGCACGCACACCTCGACGCCGCCCTGGGCCACCGCACCCCAGCCGTCGTCGCGACGGTCCTCGCGGCACTGAACTCCGGCGGCCCCGGTGACCCGACCTTCCAACAGCAGCTGCAGAGCGGCCCCGACTACGCGCTACCCGACGAGACCGCCAAGGTCGTCTTCGACAGTCCGGTCAGCGTGATCACCGGCCGACAGGATCGGATCGTCGGGTACGCCGACCAGTTCCGCGCCATGCGCCACTACCCGCGCGGCACCTACACCGTGATCGACGCGGCCGGCCACTACCTGCCGTACGAACAACCCACCCTACTGCGATCGCTCACCCAGGACTGGCTGCGCCGTACGCGCGGCTGACAGCCCGAGCTGGGGGAGGACCTCGCCCGCGGCCACACCGCAGCGGCACCATGATGAACGGCAGGGGACAGCCCCGTACCGACGAGGAGGCCGGGATGAAACGTGACCCGTCGCCCGGCCCGGACGAACGCTTCGTGCGACAGACCGAACGCGTCCGTCGGGAACTGCTGGACAGCGCGACACCGGTCGTTGCGCTCACCGGTCCCGACCGCCCAGCCGCAGAATGCTTCGCCGGCACCGAAACCTTCAACGACACGATCACCGTCGTCCGGATCGTGCACGGCGACCCACCGCCGGACCGTGGGCGACGGTCGACACCGCCCGCTGGGCCGACCTCCCGGTCAACGCCGGCCCGTTACGCGCGCACCTCGAACACGACATGCGACTCGCCGGAGACCGATTCTCCGACGTCGAATGGACCGAGAACGACACGACTGTCCTGGTCGACGAGCAGCCAGTTCCCGGCCGCACGGTACGAGCCGGCCACCGGTGGTGGGCGACCCGCTGCGAACGCGACGGTGTCGAGATCACCGTGACCGCCCGCGACTGGCACCCGGCCACCGTCCACCTCGGCTCGGTCACCGACCTCACGCCACTGCTCGACGCACTGGGCACCCGCCCCGCGGCGGTGACACCACCCACCGAACCGGTCGCCCTGCCGCCCGGACTGGCCCGGGAGCCACACCGAGCGCTCATCGACGCCGCCCTGCGTACCCGTCGGGACCACAACGCCTGGATGGCCGACGGGGGAGCACCGCCGCACCTGCCGCCGTACGCCGACAGAGGCAACTCACCGATCAGGACGAACCGGACGCCGACCGTACGGTGAGCGACATCGTCGCCCACGTCACCAGCCTCGCCGACGGCGCCACCTGGTTCGACGATCACCCGACGCTGCGTGACCGCGCCATCAACGAGATCCTGCTGTACGGCACGGGGATGGGTGAAGGTGTATCGAGCCACCCGGCTCAACGGGCCTGGCGCGAACGGCAACACCTCATGCCCCGGCAGGGCGCGCCCATCAGCGAGCGCGAGGCTATCGACCGGCGCTGGCGTGACGCCTGGGCCAGGTGGGCCAACGCCGCCGTTGTCATTTCTCAGTTGACCTAGGCCACGCGGATGGCTCTTGATCTGCAGTGGCCAAGTTAGTGAGAATCCTTGAAGAGTCATGGATCTCATTATCTCGGGCCAGGGGCAAGCTTTCTCATTATCTCGGGCCAAGCGCGGACTTCGAGTCCCAGGGCTTCGCATTGAACAGGTTTGGGCTCTCTGGGAAGCAGGGCTGCCTGTGCGGCCGGAGCAAGGTGGTGAATTGCAATGGTCGTGGCTTCTGACGGGATGAGTTCGAAAGGTTGGTGAGAGTCGCTTCGCAGTGGCGGTCGATGGCACCACCCACTACGCCACCGGGGGTTCGGCTGCCTCCACCCGCATACGCCCCGCACGGCGGCTGGCAGCCGCAACGTCACCCTCGCCGGCTACGAGGTCTACCGCCTTCGGTGCTGATGACTACGCGACGACGTCCACGCCCGTCCGCCGCAAGATTGCGACAGAGCACGAGAGACCCGCTCCCGCGGGTCTCTCGGCGGGCGCGTATCAAGGGCGAGGCAGGTCGTCCTCCTCGCTGGAGAGTTCGCGCTCGTACGCCTGAAGGGTCTCGACCACGGTCTGTCGCTGCGCGGGGGTCAGTGGCTGTAGTGCCGTTCGCCACGCGTGGGCGCCTTTCGACAGCCAGGCATCGACCGCGGCGTGGTGTTGCTCGGCGATGGTCACGATCGTGCGTCGCAGGTCGGCGTCGTCCTGGCGGCGCTGCAGGATGCCTCGCCGGCTCAGATCGCTGACCATCAGGCTCACCGTCGCTGGGGCGACCTCCAGTCGGGCGGCGAGTTCGTTGATGCCCATCGGCCCGTCGAAGAGCAGGTAGGCCAGCAGCGACAGGTGCCGGGGAGCGAGCGAGAACGACTGGAGTTCGTCGGGGATCCTGGATCGCTTGATCCGCCCGACCACCCGCGGCATCAGCAGCAGCAGCGTGCGGATCGCGTCCTCGACGCTCGTGCCGGGCTTCTTCCGACCGTCAGTTGACATGCCTTTGACCTCAAAGTAGCTTTCATTGCAAAGCAAAGTAGCTCTGTGTGTACAGCTTAGCCGGGTATCGCTACTCGGACGAGTTGCGTCCACAGCCACCCAGACCGAGCAGAGGACTGTGACATGTCTGAGACCGAGCCAGCAGTGCAGGTCTGGAACCAGCAGATCGTCGAGGAATTCCGCGCTAACGGCGGACGGGTCGGCGGCCCGTTCGAGGGAGCCACCTTGGCGTTGGTCACCACCACCGGCGCCAAGAGCGCCAAGCGCACCACCAACCCGCTGACTTACCTACGCGACGACGAGCGGATCCTGATCTTTGCCTCCAACGCCGGCGCGCCGACCAACCCCGCCTGGTACCACAACATCGTGGCCAACCCGCAGGTCACCGTCGAGGTCGGCACCGAGATCTACACAGGCGTCGCGACCCCGCTGCACGGCGAGGAACGCGACCGGCTCTACACCCGCCAGGCGCAACTCGTCCCCGCCTACGCCGAGTACCAGACCAAGACGTCACGGCCGATCCCCGTCGTGGCCGTATACCGGCGGACCACCGGAAACCAGGCATGAACAGGACGGAAGCCCAACCGGCGACGCCGTACAGCCCACGGCGCTGGGCCGCGCTGGCCGTGACGCTCCTCGCCGTCCTGATCGACATGGTCGACTCGACCGTGATCAACGTGGCGCTGCCCTCACTGCAACACGACCTACGCGCATCCTCGGCGCAGTTGGAGTGGTCGGTGGCCGGCTACACCCTCGCCTTCGCCGCAGCGATGATCACCGGTGGGCGGCTCGGCGACCGGTACGGCCGACGGCGCATCTTCCAACTCGGACTCGCGGGTTTCACCATCATCTCGGCACTGGCTGGCCTCGCGACCAGCCCGCAGACGCTGATCGCCGCGCGGATCCTGCAGGGCGCCTCGGCGGCGCTGATGGTCCCCCAGGTCCTGTCGATGCTGCAGGTCGAGTTCCCCAAGACGGAACGTCCCAAGGCCATGGCGATGTACGGGATGACCTTCGCCCTCGGCG
This sequence comes from Micromonospora sp. BQ32, assembly GCF_059358895.1. NCBI lineage: Bacteria > Bacillati > Actinomycetota > Actinomycetes > Micromonosporales > Micromonosporaceae > Micromonospora > Micromonospora sp. BQ32. The sequence continues at coordinate 753,703 of NZ_JCADBI010000001.1, forward strand.
GACTGGGCGGTCCACTCCTCGGCGGCATGCTCCTCGACGCCGACCTGTTCGGCCTCGGCTGGCGACCGATCTTCTTCGTCAACGTGCCGATCGGGATCGCCGCATTCATCGGCGCCGCCGTGCTGACCCGCGAGTCGCGCGCCGCACAAGCCGCGACGGCTGACGTGCGCGGGACCGTAATCGCCACCGCCGGGCTGCTCGCCCTGCTCTACCCGCTGGTCGAGGGCCGCACCTTGGACTGGCCATGGTGGACCTTCACCCTGATGGCGGCCTGCCCGCTGCTGCTGTGGCTGTTCATCCGCTACGAACGGACCGTGGCCGCACGCGGCCAGACGCCGCTGGTCGACCCGGCGCTGCTGCGCCATCGCGGCGCCCTGGGCGGACTCCTGGTCTCGGTGCTGTTCTTCGCCGGCACCGCCTACACCCTGGTCCTGACCGTGCATCTGCAGACCGGCGCCGGCTACACACCACTGCGCACCGCACTGACGATGATCCCGTTCACGATCGGCGTGGGTCTGGGCTCCGCTATCGCACCGAGACTAATGCCGATGGGGCGAAAGATCGTCATCGCCGGCTCACTGACCATGGCCACCGGGATGGGCCTGATCCTCGCCGCGGTGCAACGCTACGGCCCCGAGCTGCACCCCTGGCAATTGATCCCTGGCATGGTGATCGCCGGACTCGGCATGGCGATGGTAGCCGGAACGCTGATGACCATCGTGCTGGCCAAGATACCCACCCAGCACTCAGGCGCGGCATCATCACTGATCAACACCACCATCCAGGTCGGCGTCGCGACCGGTGTCGCCCTCGTCGGCACCATCTACTTCGGACAACTCGAGAGCGGGCACCAGGCAGTGACCTCCGCGACGGTCGGACTCCTGGCAGTGATCGGGCTCTACATACTGGCCGCGCTAATCGCACTGATCCTGCCACCCGGGCCAGTGACCGTCATTGAAGACCCCGCCACCGATCCCAGCGCCCCAACCAACCCCATCGACACACCCCGCACACCATCAGCAGCATCCTCGGCACCCCACTGAATCCGAGTCCACTGAAATTGCTGGCACGAACCCGGACCTGGCGAACCCTGGCCCCACCGCTCTGAGGGCTCCCGTGAGCCTTCTCGCTCAGGCCATCGGATGTCAGCCACGTCGCTGCGAAGCCCTGGATGAACCGCCAGGCTCCGGTGCCTTCTATGTCGGCCGCAAGCTCATGAGAAACCTCGAAATGTCCGGGCGCGGCGCAGACTCTAGCGAGAGCCCGCTGGCCTAACCAACCAGGCTCATGTGGCGGGCGGGGTTCGGCCAACACGGACATGGCCATGAATATCCGTGAGGAGGTTGTCGGCTGGGCCGGGCAACGGCCGGACGACGCACGGCCCAGCGTCGGCCGATAGCCACGACCGCGATGACGTTACATCTCCGGCAAGGGGAATAGCGCATGCTCGGAATAGCACTACCAGCTCGCCAAGAAGTGGGGCAAGAACTGGCGGGAGCTGGCTCGGCCGACTCCGCAGCCACGAGCCGAGACGTGCTTCATCGACGAGTGCCCCAACCCTGTCCTGGCGGTCGGGTACTGCGGCTCCCACTACCAGCGCCTTCGGAAGTACGGCGACCCGCTGGGGTTCAGGCATCGTCCGTGGACGCCGCGCCTGAACGGAGCCGCTTGCCGGTGGTGCGGCGGGGCGGTCGACCGATCGGCCGGCAAGCACAAGGTCTTCTGTAGCTCCGGGTGCGCCGATGCGAGCTGGACCGCCGGGCCGAACGGCATCAGGCACAACATGCGCCGCCGCAGCGCCCTGGCCCGGGAGAAGGCGGACCTCATTACCGAGCGGGACCTAGCGCGGCTCCTGGCGCGGCGAGGCGGCCTATGCGCGTACTGCCGCCTCGCCGCGCCGACCAGCATCGACCACATCGTGCCGCTCAACCTGGGCGGACGTCAAAGCATCGGCAACCTCGCGTGGGCCTGCGGGTCAGGCAACTCCAGCAAAGGCGACCGCCTGCTGTTCGCATGGCGGGTCACCCAGCGAAGGGCGCTCGCCCTCGCCGCGTAGCTCGGGAAGGGAGTGATGATGTCCCATCTCAGCCTCACCTGAGGAGGTTGAACTCCTCGACCCCATCCACGTAGTGGGGGCCATCATCAGGTCGGCGAGCTCGTCGACCACGACCAGCAGTTGCAGGTACGGGCGGATCCTCCGGTCGCTGTTCGGGATCTCAACCTGACAGCGCTCTTGCCCCGGATCGGGGGAGGAGGAGCCGCACCCTCCGACGACCCGACCGCGTACGAGTGCCTCGACCTTCCCCTTCGGACGCAAACCACCGCCCAGCGGGTGACGGTCGGGCCGGCGGAGGATGAACAATCCATGCCGGTCACGCAGCGAAGGGGGCAGGATCCCAAGCGGGACAGGGGCGCCCGCCGTGGCTCAAGTACGTGAGAAGACTCAGGAGATGGCTCAAGTTGTTGAGAATGGCTCAGGACGAATGAGAAGTGATAGCACCCGCACCTGCCCCACCACCGCAACGAAGGCGATTCGATAATGCACATTATGTAAAGTAGAGCTTTCTGGCGGTCCCCTCATCGTCGCCCCACAGGGTTCAGTCGCGCGTCCGGCCGGGCGGGCAGGCGTCCTCGTCCGGCCCGACGAGGCGCGCGTTGACCAGCGGGTTGCGCCGTAGGGCCGTGAGCACGGCGGCGCTGGCGCCGATGTCGGTCCAGGTGTCGTCCCACAGGGCGGAGACGAGCCAGGAGCGATCCGCCGGGAAGAACAGGTCGGGCAGCGCCCCGTCGCCGCGCATGTGGCCGGTCCGCCAGGTGAGGGCCTGTTCCGGCCCTGCCTCGACCAACACGTAGGGCCAGTCCCAGTAGAGGGACACCCTCGGCGCGTGCGGGAAGACGACGTCGTGGGCACCGGTGTCGAGAAAGCCCAGCCACCAGGGCTGAGCTGGCGTGCACGCCGCCAGCTCGTCGATCACCGCGGATTCGTGGGCGTCGAGACCGACCCCGTCGGGCGGGTGGAAGGTGCCGTACGCCTCGAACACCGGCGGGATCGCGGTGGTGACCGAGAAACCCTGGGTGGTGCGCCCGGCGAGCCAGGCGACGTCCCTGGCCGTGCCGATCCGCCAGCTCCGTCCGTCCTTGCTGACGTCCATCGGCTCCGTCCTGGTGGGTGCGTCGTCTCCCGCGTCACGGCCGACGGTGGCTGGAGACGCATGTGGAGCCCGCCCGGGTCGACCGGCGGCCCGCCAGTGGTGCCCCTGGGAGCAGACCAGATCCGGCGGAGAGTCCCGGTCCCGGTACGTGGTGACCGTGCCGGGTCGACCACAGGTGGGACAGGTCGGCGACGTCATGCCGCGCACGATACGTGCTCCTCGATCAGCTCCGGCCGTCTCGCGGCAGTCCGGCGCGGCGGCCGCGCTGACCGCTGTCGCCGCCGTGCGCTGCTACGACCGTCCGAGCTACGGCGCAGGCACTGGCGCCTCTCCCCCCTCTCCCTCCGCTTCCCTAGAACGCGAAAATCGTGCATAATATCCCTTATGCATGACAAACAGGACGAATCGCTCGTGGTGTTGATCGAGGAGTTCCTGACCGCCCGGGCGACCCGCAAGCCCTCCCCGCACACCCTGGCCGCGTACCGCCGGGATCTGCACGCGGTGGCGGCCCTGGTTGCCGAGGATGCCGCCACTCCCCTCCCCCTGGGCGCGTTGTCGATCACCGACCTCTCCCCCCGGGTGATGCGGGCGGCCTTCGCCCGGTTCGCCGCTCCCCGGGCGCCCGCGTCGGTGCACCGGGCCTGGTCCACCTGGAACAGTTTCTTCACGTTCCTGGTGGCCGACGGGATCGTGGCCGGCAACCCGATGCCGGCGGTCGGGCGACCTCGGGCGCTACTCCCCCAGCCGAAGCCGCTGCGCGGGGCGGACACTCCCGAGGTGCTGCTCGCGTCCGCCGCGCGCGACGACGGTCGGCAGCGTGACCCGTGGCCGGAGCGGGACGTGGCGGTGTTGGCGGTGGCACTTTGCGCCGGGCTGCGCCTGTCGGAGTTGCTGGCGCTGCGGGTCGGCTCGCTGGGTGGTCGGCCCGGTGAGCGGCGGGTCGAGGTGGCGGGCAAGGGTGGGCGGCCCCGGGTGGTGCCGATCGAGGCGGATCTGGACCGGGTGCTGGTGGACTACCTGGACAGTCGGGCGCGGCGCTTCGGTTCGCGGTCGGTACGCCCCAACTCGGCGTTGCTGGTGGATCGGCGCGGTGAGCCGTTGCGCCGTGGTGGCCTGCAGTATCTCGTCGAGTCGTGTTACCGGCGGGCCGGCATCGGTGACCGGGTGCCGCGTGGGGCGCGGTTGCACGCGCTGCGGCACACCTTCGCGACTCGGTTGGCGGAGGACGGGGCGAGCGCGGCGGAGATCATGCGGTTGTTGGGGCACGCGTCGTTGGCGTCGTCGCAGACGTACATCGAGGTGACGGCCGGGCAGCAGCGCGACGCGGTCCGCGCCAACCGGACCAACCGCGCGCTGGCGGGTCTGGTGCCGCCCGGGTGAGCGTGGTCAGTGGGCGCGGTGGCCGGCGCCGTCGGCGGTGACGGGCAGTGGGCCGAGGACGGCGTTGATGATGTGGATGCGGGCGTTGGTGGCCTGGTAGTCGGCGCAGACCGTGTCGGCGCGGTCGCCGAGGCGGGCGGTGGGTCCGGTGCGGGTGACGGTGACGGTGACGCCGTCGAGGGTGGTGGTCCTGTCGGCGGTCGTGAGGTCGCCGATCGGGTGGGCACCGGTGATGAGGTGGGCCTTCATCAGGGTGCGGAGCTGATCGGTGTGGCGGGTCATGAGGTCGTCCCAGTTGTCCTCGGAGAACGTGGCGGCGAAGGCGTCGTCGGAGGGCGCCAGGACGGTGACGCCGGCGCCGGCGGGTAGGTCGGTGAGGACGCCGCTGGTGCGCAGGGCCGCTTCGAACGTGGTGAGGGTGGGGATCCAGCGCAGCGCCTCATCGACGGGTTGCCCGGCGAGGAAGCTCGGGTTGCCCGGCTCGGTGCCGGTGGGCAGGGCGGCGCAGAGCGGCCCGGTGACCTGGGGTGCGGCGGTCGCTGCCACGGCATCGGTGCGGGGAGCTGTGGGGCTGCCGGTGCAGGCGGCGAGCAGCAGTGCCGGCGCGAGGAGGCCGAGGGCCCGTAGTCGGGGGTGTCGTGGTGGGGTGGCGGGTTGCGACACGGCGGCCTCCACGGTTTCGGGTTGGTGGGTGGGTGGGGATGTGCCGGCGGCGTGGGTGTCGACACCCACGCCGCCGGTAGTTCGGTTCGGTCAGTTGGCGGTCACAGTGCCGCGCACTGGTTGGTGCGGGGGCCGTGGACGGTGTTGGCGATGCCGAGGTTGCTCGGGGTGGGGTTGTTGCCGGTGCAGGTGAGGGGGCCTCGGATGGTGGTGCCGGCCAGCACGGGCGTGTCGGTGCCGGTGGCGTTGCCGGTCAGGCTGACCGGGCCCGCGATGGTGACGTCGATGAGGGAAACCGCATCGGTGCTCGTCGCGATCTGGACCGGCCCGTTGACGGTGCTGTCGGCGAGGAGGATGCCGGCGGCGCCGGTGGCGGTGACCGGGCCGCTGATGGTCGTCCCGGTGGCGACGAGTGCCGCGCCGGCCCGGACGGTGACCGGCCCGTTGACGGTGGCGTCGGCGGCGCAGGTGAAGCCGGTGACGGTCAGTGGTCCGTTGCGGCGGCCGGTGAGGGTCGGGTAGACGCGTTCGCCGTCGGTCAGTTTCTCCACGCCCATTGGGTCGAGGAGCAGTGGGATGAGGCCGCGTTCGGGTTGGTTGAGGGGGACGTAGTAGGCGTCGCCGGTCTTGAGGACCTTCCAGCCGTGGGCGGCGATGCGCTGTGCGACGGTGGTGCCGACGCCGCCGGGTCCGTCGGTGCGGGCGCCGTTGTACTGGGCGTCGGTCAGTTTGTAGGCGCAGGGCGCGTTGTCGAGGATGAGGTTGGCGGGGGGCGCGTCCGGAGGTGGTGGGCTGTCGCCGGGGTGCGGTGCCGGGTGGGCGGGGATGGGTCGGGAGCCGCGGAAGACCAGCCGGCCGGTGTTGGCGGCCTGGAATTCGATGGCTTCGGTGCGGGCGGTGAGGATGTCGGCGCGGTCGGCACGGTGGTAGTCGAGGAACTGCTGGAACGTCCAGAGGGCGGAGTAGGTCTTGCGGCGCCGGTTGTTGGCGGTGTTGCCCTCGTCGGGTCGGGTCTGGCCGCCGGAGCTGCGCAGTTCCAGGAGCGAGTTGGTGACGTTCTTGAGGCCGAGGGTGTTGCGCAGGATGGTTTCCTCGCTGAGGCCGACGTTGCCGCCGCCTTCGCAGCCGTAGGGGCAGGCCCACCAGCCGGCTTCGGCGCCCTTGGCGTACATGTGGCCTTCGATCATGTCCTGGGACTGGTCGAAGATGGGTTGGGCGACGTTCTGGTGCCGTGGGGGCAGCATCGGCAGGTCGCCGGCGCGGGAGTTGCCGAACTCGTGGCCGTCGTAGCCGGCGACGGGTCGGTAGTCGCGGACCATCGTGATGTACGCGGTGGTTTCCGGCTGGCGGATGAGCGAGTAGTCGCGGTTGAGGTCCTGGCCGGTGGAGTTGCCGCGGGTGTTGTTGGCGCGGCCGTCGCCGTTGATGGTGGGGACGATCAGGACGGTGGTGTGGCTGAGCAGGTCGGTGATGCGGGGGTCGGTGCTGAAGGCGAGTTGGCGGGCCATGATGAGGCAGGCTTCGCGGTCGCCGGGTTCGTTGCCGTGCACGTTGCAGTTGATGGCCACGGGTGCGGTGGCGGCGACGGCTTGCGGGGTGGCCGCCGGGGTGGGGTGGCCGATGACCATCATGTTGATGGGTCGGTTCTGCACGGTGCGGCCGAGTTCGACGACGCGGACGCGGTCGCTGAGGGCGTCGATCGCGGCGGTGTAGGCGTACTCGTCGGTGTCGCTGGTGTACTGCGCGGCGTGGGTGGTTTCCCAGCCGGTGCGTAGTTGCTCACCGGGGGTCGTGGGGTTGCCCCAGGGTGCGGTGGTGGCGGCGGTGACCGGGTCGGAGTAGGGCTGTTCGGTGGTGTCGGTGCGGGCGCGTACGCGCCACTGGAAGGTGTCGCCGGGGTTGAAGCCGGCGTCGGCGAAGGTGGGTTTCTGTTGGTTGATCTGGCGGTTGGGTCGCCAGATGCCGACGATGGTCGGTGCGCCGGTGGGGGTGCCGTTGGTGTCGACGGTGGTGCGTTCGATCTGGTAGTCGGTGGCGCCGTCGACGGGTTGCCAGGCGAGGGTGGCGTATCCGTCGGCCTGGCGGACGGTGAGGGCGGTGACCTGGTGGGGTTGCGCGGCGCTCTGGGCGTTGGCGGGGGTGGGTGCGGTGGTGAGGGTGAGGGCGATGAGGGTGGACACGGCGATGAGGGTGGGTCGCTGACGTCTCATGTGGCCTCCGACGAGTTGATCGTGGCGCGTGTCGACCAGCATGATCGTCGAAGTCCGTCGATGCAATGATCTTGAGAGAATCTTGCGTCTCGGTGCGGGTGCTCCCCCGCGCGCGGCTGTGCGCTGCGGCCGGGCTCGGTTGACTCGGGTTCCTGGGGAGTTGGGGCGTCCCGTCGCGTCGACAGCGTGGTGTACCGAGAACCGAGTTGATCAGGGCGGGAAGCGCGCGCCGAGTTGATCAGGGCTGGGTGCGGGCGTGGCGCAGGGCCCAGTCGAGGGCGACGTCGGCGATGCGCTCCCAGCCCTGCTGCGCGGGCAGCAGGTGCGCGTACCCCTCGAAGAGCTCGACCTCGGTGAGGGTGTCGCCCTGGTAGAGCGCGGCGTTCGCGCGCTGCACGCTGGGCGGCATGATGTGGTCCTCCGAGCCGGAGATGAACAGCAGCGGCGCGCGTTGGTCGTTGTGGTAGTCGACGGCGATGTCCTGGGGGCCGGGCAGCAGGTTGGCCAGGACGCTGTCCCAGAGGATGCCGCCGGCGGCGGGGATGGCGTAGCGCTCGTACAGGGCGCGGGCCTGCTGCTCGTCGAAGGTGTTGGTGAATGCGTAGTTCCACTGCTCGAAGGTGAACCCGACGGCGCGGTGCCGGTTGGCGGGGTTGCGCAGCACCGGGAAGGTGGAGCGCAGCTGCGAGAAGGGGATGTTGCGGACGCCTTCGGTGGGCGCCGAGTTGAGCACGACGGCGCTGGCGCCGTATCCCCGGTCGAGCAGCACCTGGGTGAACGCCCCGCCGGCGGAGTGCCCCATCAGGATCGGCGGTGTGGGCAGCGCGGCGACCACCTCGGTGAGGTGCGCGATGACCTGCGGCGCGGTCAGTGTCTCCAGGGGGCTGGGGTCGGCGTTGATCGCCTCGACCTCGCCTTCCAGCCCGGGGTACGTGGGGGTGAGCACCCGCAAGCCCTTGTCCTGGTAGTGAGTGACCCAGTTTTCCCAGCTGCGGGGGGTCACCCAGAAGCCGTGGATGAGCACGATCGTGTCTGGGGCGTCGTTCATGGTCAGCTCCCTGTGGTGTCGGGGACGGTCGTCAGCCGAGGTCGACCAGCAGGGGCCGGTGGTCGGAGATGGTGGACGCCGGCGCGGTGACGGCGCGTACCGGCGGGAGGTCGGCGAGGGCGTGCCGGTCGGCGAGGATGTGGTCGAGTTGGACGCGGGGCTGCCCGGAGGGATAGGTGGGGCGTCGGCCCAGGGGGTGCCAGCCGGAGATGAGCCGGGCCGCGCCGGCGGGCAGGTTGAGGTCGCCGAGCAGGACGCGGGGGCCCGGTAGCGCGCGCAGGGCGCGGACGGTCTGGCGCAGTTGGCGGGCGTTCCAGCCGGGCACGAAGGACAGGTGGGTCGCGGCGACGGTGAGTGGGCCGTGCGGGGTGTCCAGGACGGCGGCGAGGACCACGCGGGGTTCGTCGTGCAGCAGGATGAGGCCACCGCGGGGGCCGGGCACGTAGACCGGTGAGCGGACCGGCGCCGGTTTGAGTCGGGTGACCTGCCAGCTGCGGACGGGGTGTCGGCTGATCAGGCCGATGCCGTAGCAGGGTTCGCCGTGGCCGTCGTCGTCGTGACGCAGCGGGCGGAACTGTTCGCCGGGGGTGCCGACGACGGCGGCGGCGAAGCGGTGGTGGGGTGCGTCGAGGGCGCGGGCGGCGATGGCGGTGAGGTCGAGGTTGCCGCTGCGGTGTTGGTCGCGGTCGACCTCCTGCAGGGCGAGCACGTCGGCGTCGAGGGCGCCGATGGCGGCGGCGAGGCGGTCGGGGTCGACGAGCCCGTCGGTGAGGGACCGTCCGTGCAGCAGGTTGAAGGTGGCCAGGCGCACTCCTGCACCTTACGTGCCCGTGGCATGGTTGCCGGGTGGTGAAGGTGCTGCTGTGCTCGATGTTGGTGTTCGTGGCGGTCGGCGCGTTGGGGGTGTGGTTGCGACGTTCGCGGGGTCGTTGAGGTGAGGCTGGCCACTTCAGGGCCGGTCAGCCCCGCCCCGGTGAGGAGAATGGCCGCCCGTGGACGCCGTATCGCTGAGTACCCTGCTGGCCGCCGCGGCGATGGCCGGGTGGGTCGATGCCGTGGTCGGTGGTGGCGGGTTGTTGCTGCTGCCGGCGTTGCTGGTGGCCGCCCCGGGGTTGCCGGTGGCCACCGCGCTGGGCACGAACAAGTTGGCCGCGATCTTCGGTACGGCCACGGCGGCCACGACGTACGCCCGGCGGACCAAGGTCGACTGGCGGGTGGCGGGGCCGGCGGCGGGGTTGGCGGTGCTCAGCTCGGGCGTGGGCGCCGCGCTGGCCGGGGCGGTGCCGGCGTCGGCGTACCGGCCGGTGGTGTTGGTCGTGTTGGTGGCGGTGGCGGTGTTCGTGCTGCTGCGCCCCCGGCTGGGGGTGGTGGCGTCGCCGGCGAAGCGCACCCCGCTACGGATGGCGGCGGTGATCGCGGTGGCCGGGGTGGGGATCGCCCTGTACGACGGGTTGATCGGCCCGGGTACCGGCACGTTCCTGGTGTTGGCGTTCACCGCTCTGCTCGGCGCGGACTTCCTGCACGGCTCGGCGATGGCGAAGGTGGTCAACGCGGGGACGAACCTGGGCGCGCTGGTGGTGTTCGGGGTGACCGGGCACGTGTGGTGGCTACTGGGCGCGGGCATGGCGGTGTGCAACATCGCCGGCGCGGTGCTGGGGGCGCGGATGGCGTTGCGCCGCGGCTCCGGGTTCGTGCGGGTGGTGCTGCTGGTGGTGGTGTTGGCGTTGGTCGCGAAGCTGGGCCACGACCAGTGGGTGGCCTAGGGCCTGCCCTAGCTTCGGCGGCTGGGTGAGTCGAAGCGTCCGGCGCGGATCTCGCGCAGGGCCCGGCGGCGGGTGTCGCCGCGCAGGGTGTCGACGTAGAGCCGCCCGTGCAGGTGGTCGGTCTCGTGTTGCAGGGCGCGGGCCAGGAACCCGCTGCCGGCGATGGTCAACGGCTCGCCGTGCTGGTCGACGCCGTGGGCGGTGGCGTGCAGGGCCCGCACGGTCGGGAAGTACAGCCCGGGGATGGACAGGCAGCCCTCCTCGTCGTCCTGGAGCTCCTCGGACAGTTCCAGGGTGGGGTTGATGAGGTGGCCGCGGTGCCCGTCGGCGTCGTAGACGAACACCTGGGCGCTGACGCCGATCTGTGGTGCGGCGACGCCGGCGCGGCCGGGGGCGCCGAGCAGAGTGTCCATCAGGTCGGTGACGAGGGCGCGCAGCTCGGCGTCGAAGGTGGTGACCGGTTCGCATCCGGTGCGCAGGACAGGGTCGCCGATGATCCGGATGGGCCGCATGGTCATGCGGGTCAGCGTATCGCCGTCCGGTGCTGCGGTCAGCGCCCGGCCAGGGTGGCGCGGATCGGGGTGGTCTTCGCGGCGGCCTCGGCGACCTCGGCGTGCGCGTCGCTGTCCCAGGTGATCCCGCCGCCGGCCCAGGTGTGCAGCCGCTGACCGTCGGCGGCGGCGGTGCGGATGGTCAGGCCGAGGTCGACGTGGCCCGGGGTGACCCAGCCCAGCGCGCCCATGCTGGCGCCCCGCCCGACGGGTTCGAGGGCGTTGATCTGGGCCAGGGCGGCGAGTTTCGGGGCGCCGGTGACGGAGCCGCCGGGGCAGGTGGCGCGCAGCAGGTCGGCGAGGCCGAGGCCGTCGGCAGCGGTGGCGCGGACGGTCGACTCGGCCTGCCACAGGTCGCACCAGCGGCGGACGGCGAACAGGTCGTCGACGGTGACGGTGCCGGTGCGGGCGATGCGGGCGAGGTCGTTGCGTTCCAGATCGACGATCATGATGTGTTCGGCGCGTTCCTTCGCGCTGGCCAGCAGTTCGGCGCGGCCGGCGGCGGTGGCCGGGCGGGTGCCCTTGATCGGTCGGGTGATCACCTGTCCGTCGGTGACCTCGACGAGGGTTTCCGGGGAGGCGCAGCCGATGGCCCAGCCGTCGCCGGTGAGCACGCCCCCGTAGCGGGCGCCGGGGAGCGCGCCGAGGCGGCTCAGGGCGGGCAGCGGGTCGCCGGTGTAGGGAGCGGCGGCATGGCCGACGAGGTTGCTCTGGTAGACGTCGCCGCGGCCGATGGCGGCGCGGATCGCGTCGACGGCGGCGGCGTGCTGGCCGGGGGTCCAGCTCTCGGTCCACTGGCCGAGCCACCACGGTGGCGGTGGGCCGGGCCGGGTGACCCGGGCGGGGCCGTGCTCGTAGACGACGACGGCGAGCTCGGGCAGGGACGGCGCGGGCTCGGGTGCCCCGGTGGGTGCGCCGGCCAGCAGCGCCCCGGCGGCGGCGGACAGGTACAGGGCCGCGCCGCAGGCCCCGGTGCCGTGCCGGCCGGTGGCGGGTCGGGTCAGGTCGTGCAGGGGCAGGCCGTGCGCGGCGAGGAACTCCTCGGCGAGGGCCGCCGGGTCGCCGCCGTCGCCGCGAGACCAGTGCAGGCGGGCGCGTTCGGTGAGCGCGCCCCGGCACGCGGCCGGCGCGGCGGGTACATCGACCCCCGCAGCCCGGCGGCTGCCGGCGACCACCGCAGCCGGGCCCGCGGCCCACGCAGCCGGGCCGCTGCCCGCGCTATACACCTGTGGGAGCGTTTCCACGCCGTACGGTCCAACCTTCCTCATCCGTTCAGTGGATTTCCCGGCAACCAGGCGGGCACCTGCTCGATGCTGGACACTTTCGCTTGGTACTGTGCGTCACTGGTCATGTGAACCATGACACAGTGCCCCCACAGTCCGGAGAACCCGATGTGCCAGCACCAACCGACCTGCCCCTCCGCTGAAGCCACCGACCGGGAAGCCGCGCGGGTCCTTGCCTGCTTCCGTGAGCAGGGCTGGAGCCTGCTCTGCAACGGTGTCATCGTCTTCGAGGACACCGGCGAGCTGCTTCCCGACGGCAGCAGCATCGCACCGCACCGCGGCCCCGCCCGCCACGCCCTCGTGGCCTGACCGACCACTCAGCGTCACCGAATAGCCGCCGTCGACCCAGGCTAGTCCCCCCGGTAAGGGACGTCCCCGCCCAGGTCGCAGCGGCTGCCGGGGCAGGCGGTACCGCCCGCCCCGGCGCGCCGTCGTCAGTCCTCGAACGCCTCCGGCGACGGGCACGAGCAGACCAGGTTCCGGTCGCCGTACGCGCCGTCGATGCGCCGCACCGGCGGCCAGTACTTCCCGGCCCGGTCCACCCCGGCCGGGTACGCGCCCACCGACCGCGGGTACGCGTGCGACCACTCGTCCCCGCTGACCATCGCCGCGGTGTGCGGCGCGTTCGCCAGGGGGTTGTCCCCCGCCGGCCACGCCCCGGAACCCACCTGCTCGATCTCCGCGCGGATCGCGATCATCGCGTCGCAGAACCGGTCCAGCTCGGCCAGGTCCTCGCTCTCGGTCGGCTCCACCATCAGCGTCCCGGCCACCGGGAACGACATCGTGGGCGCGTGGAAGCCGTAGTCGATCAGCCGCTTCGCCACGTCGTCGACGCTGACCCCGGTCGCCTTCGTCAACGGCCGCAGGTCGAGGATGCACTCGTGCGCCACCAGGCCCTTGTTGCCGGCGTACAGCACCGGGAAGTGCCCGCGCAGCCGCGCCGCCACGTAGTTCGCCGCGAGCACCGCCACACCGGTGGCCCGGGTCAGCCCCTCGGCGCCCATCATCCGCAGGTACGCCCACGGGATCGGCAGGATGCCCGCCGACCCGTACTTCGCCGCCGAGATCGCCGGCGTGGCGTCCACGTGCGCGCCCAGCGGGTCACCGGGCAGGAACGGCGCCAGGTGCGCGCGGACCGCCACCGGGCCCACCCCGGGGCCACCGCCGCCGTGCGGGATGCAGAACGTCTTGTGCAGGTTCAGGTGTGACACGTCCGCGCCGAACTTGCCGGGCTTGGCGAACCCGACCAGGGCGTTGAGGTTCGCCCCGTCGACGTACACCTGCCCGCCGGCGTCGTGGACCTTCGCGCACAGCGACGCGATGCCCGTCTCGTACACGCCGTGCGTCGACGGGTACGTCACCATGATCGCGGCGAGCGCGTCCCGGTGCTTGTCGATCTTCGCGTCCAGGTCGACGAGGTCGACGTTGCCGTCGTCGTCGCAGGCCACCACCACGACCCGCATGCCGGCCATCACCGCCGACGCCGCGTTCGTGCCGTGCGCCGACGACGGGATCAGGCACACGTCGCGGTGCGTCTCACCCCGCGACGCGTGGTACGAGCGGATCGCCAGCAGCCCGGCCAGCTCACCCTGCGAGCCGGCGTTGGGCTGCACGCTGACCGCGTCGTAGCCGGTCACCTCGGCCAGCCACGACTCCAGCTGACCGATCATCTCCCGGTACCCGGCGGTCTGCGCGTCCGGCGCGAACGGGTGGATGTTCGCGAACTCCGCCCAGCTGACCGGCTCCATCTCGGTGGTCGCGTTCAGCTTCATCGTGCACGACCCGAGCGGGATCATGCCCCGGTCCAGGGCGTAGTCGAAGTCCGACAGCCGCCGCAGGTAGCGCAGCATCGCCGTCTCCGAATGGTGGCTGCGGAACACCGGGTGGGTGAGGAAGTCGCTGCCCCGGGTCAGGTCGACCGGCAGGGCCGCGTCCACGTCGCCGTCGAACGCGGGCACCCCGAACGCCGCCCAGACCTCCCGCAGGTGCGCGTCGGTCGTCGTCTCGTCGCAGGACATCCCCACCCGGTCGGCGTCGACCAGCCGCAGGTTCACCCCCCGCCCGGCGGCGGCCGCGACGACCCGCGCCGCCGCGCCCGGCACGGTCGCGGTGACGGTGTCGAAGAACGCGACGTCCGCGACGTCGACGCCACCGGTGCGCAACCCGGCCGCGAGCCGCGCCGCCATGCCATGGGTACGCGTCGCGATGTCCCGCAGCCCGTCCGGGCCGTGGTAGACGGCGTACATGCCGGCCATCACCGCGAGCAGCACCTGCGCGGTGCAGATGTTGCTGGTCGCCTTCTCCCGCCGGATGTGCTGCTCACGGGTCTGCAACGCCAACCGGTAGGCCGGGTTGCCGTCCGCGTCGCGCGACACCCCGACCAGACGCCCGGGCAGCATCCGCTCCAGGCCCGAGCGCACCGCCAGGTAACCGGCGTGCGGCCCACCGAAGCCCATCGGTACGCCGAAACGCTGGGTGGTGCCGGCGGCGATGTCCGCGCCGATCTCCCCCGGCGCGCGCAGCAGCGTCAACGCCAACAGGTCCGCCGCGACGGTCACCAGGGCGCCGACGGCGTGCGCCGCCTCGACCAGGCGCGCGTGGTCGCGCACCGCACCGGACGCCCCCGGGTACTGCAGGTGCAGGCCGAAGAACTCCGCCGGCAACTCGTCGCGCTGCACGTCGAGGACCCGCACGTCGATGCCGAGCGGCTCGGCCCGGCTGGTGATCACCGCGATGGTCTGCGGCAACGCGTCGGCGTCGACGACGTACACCCCGCTCTTGCTCTTGGAGGCCCGCCGCGCCAGGGTCATCGCCTCCGCCGCCGCGGTGCCCTCGTCGAGCATCGAGGCGTTCGCGGTGGCCAACCCGGTCAGGTCGGTGACCATCGTCTGGAAGTTCAGCAGCGCCTCCAGGCGGCCCTGGCTGATCTCCGGCTGGTACGGGGTGTACGCCGTGTACCAGGCCGGGTCCTCCAGCACGTTGCGGCGGATCACCGCCGGGGTGTGCGTGCCGTGATACCCCAACCCGATCATGGAGACGGCGACGGTGTTACGCGCCGCGAGGGCCCGCAGCTCGGCGATCGTCTCGGCCTCGGTGGCCGGGTCGGGCAGGTCGAGGGTGCCGTGCCAGCGGATCACCTCGGGGATCGCGGCGTCCATCAGCTCGTCGATCGAGTCGTGCCCGACGACCTCCAGCATCCGACGCTCATCGTCGGGGCCGGGACCGATGTGACGGGTGGCGAACTGCTCTACGGTCATAGGGGGCACTCCCGGGGCGAGGTCGACGTGTCGGCCTCCCCCTCTGTCGCACCCACAGGGGCACTCCACAGTGCCTGCCCACGAGGTCCTTTTGCCTGAGAGGTTCCGGGGAGGATTTGCCCCTTCGGCGCCGCCCTGCGTGTTGTCGGGCGGTCTCTCCCACGTGGGTGTTACCGGCGTGGTCAACGCTACCAGCGTTGGTGTTTCGGGCAGATGTCCTACCCCCGGGCCGGGCACCCCACCTGCGGGGCCCGGGTCACACCCCGGCCGGCGCCCCGACGCCGACCCGCGCGGCCAACTGCGGCAACGCCACACCCAACGGCGCGTCGACGCAGACGGTGGCGTGGGCGTCACCACGGGTCGGCCCCTGGTTGACGATCGCGACCGGGATGCCCCGTT
Source organism: Micromonospora sp. BQ32 (assembly GCF_059358895.1). NCBI lineage: Bacteria > Bacillati > Actinomycetota > Actinomycetes > Micromonosporales > Micromonosporaceae > Micromonospora > Micromonospora sp. BQ32. Next base: position 769,409 of record NZ_JCADBI010000001.1, read on the forward strand.
TCGCAGCCCGAATCACGAAACGGCGCCCCGACATCACCGTCAACGACGACCCGAGCACCAGCAACGACCGGGCCTGCTCCACGGCCGCGAAACACCGCGCCACCCGCTGCGGCGGCACCGTCTCACCGAAGAACACCACGTCCGGTTTCAGCATCCCGGTGCCGCAGATACCGCAGTCCACCGGCCGAAACGCCGCCACCTGCTCATCGGGGAGATCAACATCACCGTCCGGGTTGACCGCGGCGACGCGGGCCACGAAGTCCGGGTTGGCCTCGCGCAGCCGCCGGTCCAACTCCTCCCGGGAGGTCAGGTTGCCGCAGTCCAGACAGGTCACCTCGTCGAGGCGACCGTGCAACTCGATCACCGACGGGCTGCCGGCCGCACCGTGCAGACCGTCGACGTTCTGGGTGATCACCGCGTCCACCAGACCGGCGTGTTGCAGCCCGGCCACCGCCCGATGCCCGGCGTTGGGCGCCGCGCGAGCGATCAACCGCCAGCCCAGGTGGCTACGCGCCCAGTAACGCCGCCGCGCCAGAGGATCCCGGGTGAACGCCTGAAAGGTCATCGGCGTATGCCGCCGCGCCACCCCGCTGGGCCCCCGGTAGTCCGGAATCCCCGACTCGGTGGACAGGCCGGCGCCGCTGAGCACCACCACCCCACCACCGGCCACCAGCGAGGTCAACGCGTCGAGGCTCTCCATCACCTCTCCATGCTGCCTCAACCCGTCCGCCAACGCCGAACCCCGCGCCAGGTGGGCGACCCCACCCGACGCGGGGGTGACGTCTACTCCGCGACGACGTCGGCGACGACGCAGGCGATGTTGTCCGGCGCCCCCTCGGCCAACGCCACATCGATCAGCGCTCGCACCGCGTCCTGCGGGTCGCCCGCCGCGGCCAGCGCCGAGCGCAGGTCGGCCCGGTCGACGACCGCGGACAACCCGTCGGAGCACAGCAGGTACCGGTCACCGGGCAGCGCGGTGCGCAGCGCCAGATCCGCCTCGACCTGCCGACCACCGCCGAGGGCACGCACCAGCACCGCCCGCTGCGGATGCGTCGCGGCCTGATCCCGGTCGAGTCGGCCCTGATCCACCTGGGCCTGCACCCAGGTGTGATCCTGGGTCAGCAGCGACAGCTCACCGCCGCGCAGCAGGTAGGCGCGGGTGTCACCGACGTGCACCAACGCCAGCCGGGAACCGCTGAACAGCAACGCGGTCAGTGTGGTGACCGGCTGGTCGACGTCGGTCGCCAACCCGCGTACCGCGCGGTCGGCGTCGCTCACCGCACCGGCCACCATCGTCAGCAGGTCAGCGGCGGGCACGTCGGTCAACGCCAACGGCTTCAGGGCGTCGACGGCGGCGGCGCTGGCGGCCGCGCCGCCGGGCCCCCGCATCCCGTCGGCCACGGCAAGCAACCGCTCGCCGGCGTACGCGGCGTCCTCGTTGCTGTCACGCATTAGCCCCGTGTCACAGCCGGCGGCGCAGCGGACGGCAACGCCGCAATTCGGGTCAGACATGGTGGTGCCCCCTTCAGACAGGTGGTCCACGAGGCGGGTGGCGAGCCGGGCGCGCGCCGCGGTGTCGGCGCTGACCTGCCGCCAGTACGCGGTGACCGCCTCGGCCGCCGCGGCGGGCTCCAGGGCACACACCACCCGGATCGTCGCCAGCGGCATGCCGATCCGACGTAACTGGGCGACCAGCCGGGCCACCGGCAGCTGAGCCGGGTCGTAGAGCCGGTAACCGGACTCCGGATCGACAGCGGCCGGCACCAGCAACCCCACCTGGTCGTACAGGCGCAACGCCTTCGGCGTCAGCCTCGCCGCCCGGGCGAACGCCCCGATGGTCATCAGCCCCACGTCGACATCCTCCTCGTGCCGGCCACCGCGACCGGCACCCACCAGGCTCAGGGTTACCCAAAGGTCAAGGTCAAGCCGCTGGCACCCGCAGCGCCGGTAGGTTGGGCGCATGCGCGTCGTCATCGCCGGAGGCCACGGCAAGATCGCCCTGCTGCTGCAACGTCACCTCGTCGGACGCGGCGACACCGCCGTCGGCCTCATCCGCAACCCCGAGCAGGCCGCGGCGCTGCGCGCCGCCGGCGCCACCCCCGTCGTCTGCGACCTGGAACACACCGACGTCGCGCGGCTGGCCGACCACCTGCACGACGCCGACGCGGTGATCTTCGCCGCGGGCGCCGGCCCCGGCAGCGGCGCCGCCCGCAAGGACACCGTCGACCGGGCCGCCGCCGCGCTGCTCGCCGACGCCGCCACCCGCGCCGGCGTCCACCGCTACCTGCTCGTCTCCTCCATGGGCGTGGACACCCCACCCGCCCCCGGCAGCGACGACGTGTGGGCGGCGTACCTGCGCGCCAAACGCGCCGCCGAGGACGACCTGCGCGGCCGCGACCTGGCCTGGACGGTGCTGCGACCCGGCCGACTCACCGACGACCCACCCACCGGGCGGGTCACCCTCACCCCACACGCCAGCCGTGGCGCGATCAGCCGCGCCGACGTCGCCCACGTCCTCGCCGCCCTGCTCGACGAACCACGCACCACCGGCACGACCCTGGAACTCGTCGACGGGCCCACCCCGATCGCCGAGGCCATCCGCGCCGCCGCCAGCTGACCGACCCTGCCGCGCCCAGGAGAACCCATGGACCCGCAACCACTGGACTACCGCTTCACCGCGCCCATCGAGAAAGACGGCGCGTTCGCCACCTACGTGACAGTGCCCGACTCCGCGAACCTGCTCGGCACCCGACGCGCCGTCAAGGTCACCGGCACCATCGACGGGCACCCGTTCAACGCCACCCTCATGCCCTCCGGCGCCGGCCCCCACTGGCTGCCCATCCGCGCCGCCCTGTGCAAGGCCATCGGCAAGAGCGCCGCCGGCACCGAGGTCACCTTCCACCTCGAACAACGGCTCAGCTGACCACCCGCCCCGCCGACGGCGGATGCTCAGCCGCCCGGGCGATGCGCGGCGACCAGCACCGGCCCGCCGGGGACGGTCGGGAAACGGCGGACATCACCCAGACCCGCCCCCGCGAGCACCTCCGCCATCCGGTCCGCGTCGAAGGCGTTGCCGCCGTTGCGCACGGCGTTCCACCGGTCGACGGCAGCCCGCAACGGATCCCCGGCCGGCGGGTTGGTGCCCGCCACCAGCCAACCACCGGGTCGCAGCGCCCGCACCAGCCGGGGCAACGCGAGCGCCAGCGTCTGCTGGGGAAGAAACGGCGCCGGCAACCAGACCAGGTCGTACCCGCCCGCCTCGGCCACCTTTGCGACGTCCTGATGGCGCAGGCTGATCCGATCCGCGACATCGCGCGCCTCGGTCAACTCCGTACGGGCCAGGTCCAACGCCCGCTGCAGCACGTCGATGCCCACCACCGACACCCGGGGCAACGCGCGAGCCAGGGCGACAGCCAACGCCGCCACACCGGTGCCCACGTCCAGCACCCGGCCGTCCGCCGAGCCCAAGCGCTCCGCCAGCCCCGGCAACTCGGGCACCACCCGCGTCGCCAACGCCCGGCCGGTCGCCGCCGACGCCCGACCCTGATGCAGCAACACCTCGTCGTCCAACTCCGCCCAGCCGGCCCCGCCCGGCCCCGAAGGCTCCTGCGCCGCCGCGGCGACCGCCTGCCGCAGCGAACTCAACCGCGCCTGCACGGCGCTGCGCCCGGTCGGCCCATCAGCCGGCACCAGCGACGGGTGCGCGACCGGCACCTGACCGTCCCAGGAGAGCAGACCAGCGGCCTCCAGCACCGCGCTGCGGTGCGGCGACGCCGCGAGGACCTCGGCGAGCGGGGCCGACAGGGCGTCACTCATGGTGCCGACCGCGGCTGCCAGAGCCCACGCCGACGCCTCCAACGCGGCCAACGGATCCGCTGACCCGCCGGGCGGGGACGGTGATACCGACACGACGGCGCCTCTCCCAGGGGGCGGGCCACCGGTCAGCCCCTGCCTGACCCCTCCGACTATGCCACCGCCGCCAGCGTCCCGGGTGGGGTCCACGTCAGCGAACCCCACCCGCGCGGATCAACGCTGCTGGTGCCGCGGCAACGCCGACTGTCCCAGCACACCACCCACGAACGGCGCCCCCGGCGTCTCCGCCGCGATCCGATCCATCGTGCGCGCCAACTGCTCACTGCCGTCATCGAGATGCCGCGCCGCCGCCTGCATGTGCGACACCATCATCTCGCCGAAGATCCGCAACGCCTCCCGGGTCGCCACCGTGTCGTCGAAGCTCGGCCCGGCCGCGCTGCGGTACTCCGCCACCGCCCGCTCCGCCTCCTGCTTCGCCTCCGCCTCCGCCGCGTGCAGGTAACTCTCGTACTGCACCCGGGCGTACTCGGCGACCCGCCGCGCGTAGTCGTGCGCCTGCGCGATGATCTGCTCCGCCTCCCGCTGCGCCGCCGACAGCAGGTTCACCTCCCGCGCCGCCGGGACCTTCGCCGCCGCACCGGTACTCGGAATCACCCCGTGCCGGTGCAACTCCACCCGGTCGGTCAGCCGCTCGTTCTCCGCCCGCAACGTCGCGATCTGCGTTGCCAACAGGTCCAACTCGTCAGCGACCTGCACCCGGAACCGGTCCACGTCAGCGTTGTCGTAACCACGCCGGGCGAACGACGCGGCACCGAACTCCCACCGCCGAACCCGATCGGCGGTCATCCGCACCTGCACACCGCCGGAGACCTGCACCCCGTCATACCGACTGATCGGCGTCGCACTCACCTGTGCAGACCTCCGTTCGCGACTGCGGGGCTCGCAAGCTCACTCCTCGCGCTCACCTGTGCCCACCTTTCGAAGTGTCACCCGCAGCCGGCTGCTGCACCGCCGTCCGCCACGCCGGCCCGTACCACTGCGCGCCCAGGCCCTCGTGGTGCACCTGACCCGCGTGGTAACCCGCCTGCACCAACGTCCGCACCGCGTGCGACACCATCTCGTCCGACCCACACACGAAAACGTGCCGGGAACGCCAGTCACCGTCGGCCAACGCCCGGTCCACCGCCTGCACGAACTCCCCCGGCCGGTGCACGTCGGCACCCACCACGTACGTCACCGTCAACCAGGGATACGACGACGCCAACTTGTCGATCGCGTCGCTGTCGTAGAACTCGCTGCGGGAACGGGCCCCCACGTAGAGGTCCACCCGCCGGCGGGAACCCTCCGCGGCCACCTGCTCCACCAACGCCTTCACCGGCGCCCAGCCGGTCCCCGCGACCAACAGCAACAGGTCACTGGAGCCCGCCGACCACAACCCCAGCCGGTCCCCCACCGGCGCCGCCAGGTGGATCCGATCCCCCACCGCCGACCCGTAGACCAGCCGCGACGACACCGCGCCACCCGGCGCGGCCCGCACATGCAACTCCAACGTGCCGTCCGCCCGCGGCGCGTTCGCCGGCGAGTAGTACCGCCACGACCGCACCGACGGGTGCGACACCCCGATCGACTGACCCGGGGTGAACGGCAACAGGTATTGCGGGCGCACCGTCAACACCGCCACGTCGAACGCCCGCCGCTCGTGCGCCACGATCTCCGCCACCCACCACGGCGGGTTGACCGCCTCAGCGGCCTGCGCGGCCTCCATCATCACCTGGGCGACCAACCCGTACGCGGCCGTCCAGTCCGCGGCCAACTCGTCGGTCCACTGCTCGGCGAGGAAATGCTGCAACGTCGCCACCAGCGCCTCACCGACCGCCGGGTAGTGCTCCGCGCGGACCGCGAACTTACGGTGATCCGCGCCGAGATCCTGCAGGAAACCCACCAGCTGATCCACCTGGTCCACGTTGGACACAATGTGACCCAGCGCGGTCACCAGGCGATCCCGCTGACCGGCCATGTTCGTGGGGAACATCTGCCGCGTCTCGGGATGAGTGAGGAACAACGTCGAATAGAAGTAGAGCGGCACCTGGTCACCGTGACCGGCGACCACCGACCAGCTCTGCTTGAGGCGAGCCGCGTCCACGCTCAGGCGCCTGCCCTGTTCCCGGCAGCCACCACCTGGTCCTGCACCTGCCCCAGCACTGTCCGCACGTCAGCGACGATGTCCGCCGGCACCCCCAACTCGGTCAGCGTCACCGTCAGGTGCTCGCCCACTTTCGCGTAGTGCCCCACCGTGATGTTCAGCGGCTGGTGCGCCTCGGCCAACCCGCGGCCCGTGTACTCGTTCGGGCCACCCAACACCACGGTCAACATCAACGCCAGGTGCCGCCGCTGACCCGCCATGTCCACGTCAGCGAAGTAGCCCGCCAACTCCGGGTCCGCGAGCACCTTGTCGTAGAACAGCTCAACCGCCGCCTTGACCGAACTGGCACCGCCAATGCGGTCGTAGTGCGAGGCGGGAGCAGTCTCTTCCGTAACCGTCACGGTCGTTCCTTCCGGGGATGAAGGGTCCAGAACCGTGAGGCACCATAGCGTGTCAACCGTCTCCGGTCAGCGCCCCCTTATCGGATTCCCGACAACAGGCGACGACACTGCGTCACCACTACCGATGGGTACTTCCACAATCGGCCACCGGAACGACACCCACAGTATCCACAATGGACCGCCAGGGCCGACACCACCCTGCCACCGTCACCGACGGTCGCCAGAAAACAACCGAAAAAAACCGGAAGCCCGAACGGTCAGCCGGCCCGCCGCCGCGCCCGCCGCGCCGCCAACTCGTCCCCCACCGGATCGGACCCCGACGCCACCGCCGGCTCCACCGGGCCGCTCGTCGCCGGCTCCGCCGGCAGATGCGACAACGACCCCTGGATCTCCTTGAAAGCCCCACCGATCGCGATGCCGAAGACACCCTGGCCACCCTGCAACAGGTCGACCACCTCCTCCGGAGACCGGCACTCGTACACCGTCGTCCCATCAGAGATCAGCGTGATCCCCGCCAGATCCTCCACACCACGCGACCGCAACGCCTCGATCGCCTTACGGATGTTCTGCAGGGACACCCCCGCATCCAACAACCGCTTCACGACCTTCAACACCACCAGGTCCCGGAACGAATACAACCGCTGCGTCCCCGAACCCGAGGCATCACGAACGCTCGGCACCACCAACGTCGTCCGCGCCCAGTAATCCAACTGCCGGTAACTGATGCCCACCGCGTGGCAGGCCGTCACACCCCGGTAGCCAACCGAACCGTCACCCTCAGCCGCCACACCTGGCGACGACACACCCGGCTCGTCGAACCCTGCACCCGGATCGGAATCCTGCGGCTCGTGCATCCGGACAACCTCCCCGTCAGTGTGGCGACGCATCGTTTCCGGGACGCGCACCCCTCGACATGGAAACCCTAACGCCACCGCCAGGGGTTACCACGGAGGAACCGACGCGACACGCCGCGCAGCCACCGAGAAAGATCACCAACCGAGCCCGGGCACACCTCAGCCCGCGAAATCCTCCGGACGCACCTGCTCCAGGAACTCGCGGAACTTCTCCACCTCGTCCTCCTGCTCATCAGGGATAACGATCCCCGCCTCGCTGAGGACCTGCTCCGCACAACGAATCGGCGCACCGACACGCAACGCCAACGCGATCGAATCGCTCGGCCGCGCCGACACCCGCACCCCGTCACCCAGCAACAGATCCGCGTAGAAGACGTTCTCCTTCAGCTCGGTGATCTCCACCGCCTGCAAGGGCGCCTTCAACGCCGCCAACACATCCCGCAGAAGATCATGCGTCAACGGCCGGGCCGGCTTGACCCCCTGCTGCTCATAAGCGATAGCCGTCGCCTCGACCGCGCCGATCCAGATCGGCAGATAGCGGTCCCCCTCGACCTCCCTGAGCAGGACGATCGGCTGGTTGCTGGGCAGCTCCACCCGAACTCCGACCACGCTCAGCTCGCGCACCGCCGCCTCCGTGTCGTTGTCACCTACGCCGCACCGCGCCCTTCCCTGCACGGTACACGGACCGCAACACGGCCGTCCCATGCGCTACAGCACCACGCCCGCGCCGAAAAGGGGTTACCCCGGCAAGCCTACGGCACGCTTCCCGGAAGAGATCTTTCCGCTCAGCCGCCACCCGCCGGGCACCTCACCGACCCAACGTCGAGCGCAAACCCACCCGCACCAACGCCGCGTGCAACTGCTCCGACAACGCCACCAACTCACGCGCCGTCTCCGCCGCCCGCGCCCGCGCCGCCGGATCACTCTGCCGCGCCAACGGCGCCACCAACTGCGCGAACAAACCGACCTCCCGGTCCGCCGCCGTCCGATAACCCCGCAGGTGCCGCGGCTCCAACCCGTACGACGCCAACCCTGCCACCGCCGACGCGATGATCAAAGCATCCGCGTCATACCACCCCGGCGGATCCGACACCAGCACACCGAGCCGCTCCAACTCCACCAACGTCGACTCGTCGATTCCACTGCGCGCCACCAGATCTGCCCGGCCGAGCCGCACCTGCGACGACTCGGCCGGCTCCACCGACTCACGACCCGGCACCGCACCATCGGGACCAACCGCCACCAACGCCGGCCGCGACCGCCCCGGCTGCTCGCCAGACGAATCCCACTGGGCCAACTGCTCCCGGATCACCCGCAACGGCAGGTACTTGTCCCGCTGCGCGGTCAACACGAACCGCAACCGCGCCACATCGTCCCAGCTGTACTTCCGGTAACCCGCCGCCGTCCGCTGCGGCTCGACCAAACCCTCGGCCTCAAGAAACCGCAGCTTCGAAATCGTCGTGTCCGGGAAATCCACCCGCAACTGCCCAAGCACCTCACCGATGCTCATCAGCGGCTCAGACCGAGCCGCCCCGGGTGACATGGAGGCCGCAGGCTCGTTCACCCCCGGCCGGCCTCCTCCTCCGGGCGCGGACCGGCGATGAACACCACCCGGAACTTACCGATCTGAACCTCGTCACCATTGCTCAACGTGGCCGCCTCAACCCGTTCACGATTGACGTACGTGCCATTCAAGCTGCCCACGTCGCGCACCGTGAACGTCCCACCATCGCGGTGGAACTCCGCATGCCGACGCGACACCGTCACGTCATCCAGGAAGATGTCACTGTCCGGGTGCCGGCCACTGGTCGTCACATCGTGGTCCAACAAGAACCGGGCACCCGCATTCGGGCCTCGACGAACCACCAGCAGCGCCATACCCGGCGGCAACGAACCGGACATCCGGCTCGGCACCACATCGGTATCCGGCCCCTCCAGCACTTCGTCGAGCGAACCGAGATTGAGCGTCGAAGTGACGTCGAGTGGGGGGAACTCGTCGTCTGGCCGCGTCATGGGACCACCTCACGGATCTGTTCGGTCGGCGTCGGGTAATGGCGGGTCTGGCCGCCGGGCACTTGACCACCCGGCGGCTGGCTCCCCGTGCCCGGGAAGGCAATTCCGCAACGCTCAACTATTGGGTTCTCGGTCGACTGGGCGAGCCTAGCCAGCGCCGAAATGCAGGGCAACCGGACGCGCGCAGACATCCCACGCACCGGATCAAGCACACTCAGCCTTCGGTGATCTTCTGATACGCGGCCGCCGTCAGCAACCCATCCGTCGCAGTCGGATCATTCGGCGTGATCTCCACCAACCAACCCGCACCGTACGGATCAGTGTTGATCAGCTCAGGCGTGTCACCCAACGCGTCGTTCCGCGCCGCCACCGTACCGGCCACCGGCGCGTAGATCTCCGACACACTCTTGGTCGACTCGATCTCACCCAACGAGTCACCGGCCGCGACCACCGCACCCGCCTCGGGCAACTGCACGTACACGATGTCACCGAGCGCGTCCTGCGCGAAGTGGGTGATGCCGACCCGGACCGAAGCCGTGCCGTCACCCGCCACCCACTCATGCTCGGCGGTGTATCGCAGATCCTCGGGAATCACCAGACGCGTCCTTCATCCATCGGTGCCCCGGACCACCCGGGTCCGGCGCGGCCGCGCCGGTCAGGAGACCGGACGGGCGTGTTCCAACTTGATCGGCACGTGCAGCGCCGAAACCTCGGCAACCTCACGCTCCCCAAACGTCACGTTACCGCCGCCACCCCGGACCGACGCCACCACCCCACCAGGAATGTTCAACGCCGTCCGCATCGTCGCCGGATCACCGATCACCGTGATCGTGAACGGCCCCGTCAACCGACGCCCCTCCACCACCAACGACCCGTTGTCCCCGTCCAGGAAGTACGTCGACGCGATGATCCGCACGGTCGCCCGATCCCCACCGGAGATCTGCATCGCCTCCGCGCCCGCACCCCGCAGCTCCTGCACCGCGTCCAACACCCGGTTCGCCGAGATCGGCTTGACACCGGCGTCGAACTGCACCGTCAACCCCGGCCCCACCGCCGGCAACGTCCCCGCCAGGATGCCCAACTCGTCGGCCCGCCGCGTCGCCTCATCCAACGCCGCCTGACGACCCTGCTCACCCGAGCGCAACTGCCGCTGACTGTCCTCCAGAGCCCGGATGTCCTGCTGCAGACGATTCTCCCGCGCATCCAGATCCGACAGGATCCGAACCAGGTCCTCCTGCCGCGTCGCCCCCAACGTCGGGTCCGTCGACGTCGTCTTCAACTGCACGACCAACGTGAACCCCAGCAACGCCAACAACGCCACGATCATCACCCCGGCCGCACTCCACCGGGACCGACCAGCCATCACCGGCGCCGCCGACTCCCCCACCGGCTCAGCCAACCCGTCGGAACTCGCCACCGGCTCCCCCGACCGCGACACCGCGCTCAGGTCCACCGTCGCACCGTCGTCGACCGGCTCCACACCCGGCTCCGCAGCGGGCTCGTCATCCGACGGCTGCGCGGGCCCCTGCGGCGCCAACGGGCTCAACTCGTCCGGATCCGGCGCATCCGGCCGCGGATCCGGCTCACCCGCCGGCCCACCCGGGCGCACCGGACCCGCCGGCTGCGGCCACCCCGTCCCCGTGTCGGTCTGCTCGTCACTCATCGCAACCCAACCTACGCCCGGAACAGGTGCCGGCGGATCGCCGCCACGTTGCCGAAGATACGCACACCCAGCACAACGACCACACCGGTGGACAACTGCCCACCCACCCCCAACTGGTCACCCAGATACACGATCAGACCAGCGACCAGCACATTCGAAATGAACGACACCACGAACTGCTTGTCGTCGAAGATGCGGTCCAACCGGGCCCGCACCCCACCGAACACCGCGTCCAACGCGGCCACCACCGCGATCGGCAGGTACGGCTGCAACGCCGCCGGCACCGTGGGATCAAGCCACACGCCCAGCACCACACCGGCGAGCAACGCCAGCACCGCGATCATCGGCCACCTCCGGAGGGGCTAACAGTCGTCGCCGGACCGGACGACCCGGGACTGCCGGACCGGACACCCGACGCGGAAGGGCTCGGACTGACCGACGGCTTGGCGTAGCGTAGCTGCGGCTCCGGCGCCGCCGGCAACGTGAGGTCATCCGACTCCCGCACACCGAACGACAACCCGGTCTTCTGCGCGACCTCCCGCATCAGTGCCGCGTTACGGCTGTCCTCGAACGTGCGCCGCATCGAACCCGGCCCAATCGCCGACACCTCGTACGGCCCGGTCACCGGCCGGAAATCCACCAGCATCGCCTCACCCGCCGACCGGATCGTCGACGTCGAGGTCAACCGCTGCCCGTTGATGGCGATCGCCTCCGCGCCAGCACTCCACAACGCGTTCGCCACCCCCTGCAGGTCGCTGTAGAGCACCCGCGGCGGCCCAGCACCGGCGCCGGTCACCGCGTCCGCGTTGTCCGGCGCGTCCGCCAACCGCACCACCACACCATCACCGCGCACCCGACCCAACCCGGTGCTCGCCTCCAGGTTGCGCAACCGGGCGGCGGCCGACCCGCTCAACGCCGCGTCCCGCTGCCGGCTGACCTCCTCGCGCAACTGGTCCGCGCGGGTCGACAACCGGTCGGTCTGGCTCTCCCGCTCCTTGATCTGCGTGACCAGACCCGAGCGGGCCTGGCTCCGCCCCGGCTCGTCCGCCATCGTCTGCCGGTACGCGACCGCGAACAGGAAACCGAGCATCACCACCACGACCAGGCTCACCGACCGCGCCGGCAAGGCCCGCCACCCGCGCGTCGGCTCGGACCCCGCCGAGCGTCGGCGAGCGGCAGCCGCGTCCGCGTACCCCGGATCCAGCGGGTTGCGGAACAACTCGGTGAGGAAATCCGGCGCGTACACCCGGTCCTGGCCGGGTTTTCCCATCCGCGGCGCGCTCACGCCACCGCTCCCGGGCCGCGCGCCGCGCGCACCAGTCGGGCCGCCTGCACGACGTACATCCCGCCGGCCACCCAGTAGAGCACCAGCCCCCACCAGGCCAGCGCCCATCCGATGGCGCTCGCCGCCGTCGCCACGTCGGTCGCCGCAGTGGCCAACAGCAGCACCGGGAACGCCGCGAGCAGCAGGAACGTGGCGGTCTTGCCCACGTAGTGCACCGGCGGCGGACCGTACCCGTAGCGACGCAGCACCGCCAGCGAGGCGAGCAGGAGCACCTCACGGGCCAGCAGCGCCGCGGTGAACTGCCACGGCACCACCTCCCGCGCGGTGAAGGCGACCAGGGTGGCGAGGATGTAGAGCCGGTCGGCGAGCGGGTCGAGCAGCTCGCCCAGGCGGCTCACCTGACGCAGGCGGCGGGCGATCCAACCGTCGACCCAGTCGGTGGTGCCGCCGATGGCCAGCACGACGACCGCCGCCACGTCGGCTCGCGCCACCAGGAACAGGTAGAGGAACAGCGGCACGCCCAGCAGCCGCCCGAAGCTGATCAGGTTGGGCAGGGTGAGCACCTGGTTGCCGGGAGCCTCGTCACCGGTGTCCCGCGGTTGCTCTGCCCGAGCCGGCCGACGCGACACCGATCCTCCTCCACGGCACGCGGGCCCCCGGCCGACGCCGGGCGCGGCTGAGGGTCGTACGCGCTGTCGGGCCGACCAGCGCCGGCTCTCCCCTGCGGCCCCGGGCGGGGCCCCTTCTCCTGATGCGGCCCGCGATCTCGATGATCGCGGGCCGGGTAGGTGCGCTGCCACTATATCGGGCTCCCTCTCGCTGGCCGGGCGCCGCCGGGCCGTCGGTGCGGCCGTGCCGCACTGTGGCGTGGATCACCACGCCTAAAGCGTCCTAGGATACTAGTGGAAGGGGGGAACGGCGCTCAGGCCGTCTGCGCGGCGGGATCGGTCTGCTGCTCCGGCACCGAGGCCGCCGCCTGAGCGAACCCGGCCAGCGCCAGCAGCAGCTCGTGCTGCATCCGCACCGGCATCCGGTCCAACACCGCCTGCACCGCGCGCTGCCGCCGCTCGGCCAACTCCCCCAACAGGGTCAGCGCCGCGGCGGTCGGCACCAACCGCACCTCACGCCGGTCGCGCGGATCGGCCACCCGGCGCAACAGCCCGGTCGCCTCCAACCGGTCACACAGCCGGCTCGCCGACGAGGGCACCACGTCCAGCAGCTCCGCCAACCCGTTGACGTTTGTCTCCGGTCGACCGCTGATCAGCGTGAGGACCCTCAGCTGGGTGGGCGGCACCTGGTGCCGCGACGCGGCCGAGTCCAGTACAGCGATCAGCGTCCCGGCGGCCGCGTCGATCGCCGCGGCGAGATCCGCAGGTCGCTCCACCTGATGTCCCCTGCCGTCGTCGCGCTGGTGCCCGCCCGGCAACGCGGCGACGAATCTCACCCCGTGCCCCGTTCGCGCGGACCGTGCCAGTCCAGACAGACCACGACGGCGTCGTCGCGCAGATCGGAATCCGCGTGGTAGGCGTGCAGTTCGCGCATCACCGTACCAACCGCCTCGGCCGGCGGCTGCAACCGCGTGGCGCGCAGGGAACGAGCCATCATCCCCTGCCCGTACGGCTCCTGACCCGGCGGCTCGGCGGCCCACACCCCGTCACTGACCACAAAGAGCCGGTCACCGGGCGCGAGCTGCATCTCCTGAAGCTCGTAGCGGGTCTCGGCGAACATGCCCAGCGGCAACTGCTGATCCAGCTTCATCGGCTCGACCGTGGACCCGCGCATCCGCAACAGGTGGGGGGAACCCGCGTCGACCGCCCGCACCCGGCCGGTGCGAGTGTCCACCTCGAGCAGCAGGGTGGCCACGTACCGGGCGCCCCGGTGTTGGTAGAAGACCGTGTCCGAGGCCAGCTCGGCCTGTTCCACCAGGCCCCCACCGGAGCGACGCGCGTTGCGCATCGCGTTGACCGTGACGGCGGTCAACAGGGACGCGGCCAGCCCGCTGCCCTCGCCGTTGAGCACCGTCACGGTGAGACGGTCGCCGTCCAACGACCAGTCGAAGTGGTCGCCACCCACCGTGTACGCCGGTTCGAGCTGACCGGCCAGTTCGAACGCGTGGTGGGCCACACCGCGACCGGGCAGCAGATCCCACTGCATCTCGGCGGCCATCGTCAGTCGCTCCCGACGCCGGGCCCGCCGGTAACGGTCGGTCTCCCGGTCCGCCGCGCGCATCGCCACCGCCAGGGCGCCGGCGATGTCCGTCGCCCGACCGGTGACCGCCGGATTCGGTACGGTCGGGAGTTCGATCAGCAGCACGCCCAACCGTTCCCCCCACACCGTCAACGGCAGGTAGAGCCGGCAGGGGCCGTCGCCGTCGCGTACCGGCTGCTGACTGCTGAAGCAACGCTGCGCCATGGTGTGGCAGGACAGGAACCCACCCGCCGGCAGGTCCGGGTCCAGCACCGGCCAGAGGCCGCTGATCCGGTAGTCGGCGACGAAGACGTCGGTGCGCAGCGCGCCCATCGCCGACCGGATCGCCCGGTCCGCGGCCTCCGCCAACTGGTCGGGCGGGGCCTCGCGCAACGCGCGCGACACCACGTCCGGCGCGTCTACCATCGTCGTCCTCCCCAGAAGCTTGCTATAGGGCAAGCATCATACGGACGCCCCCGGACCGATGATCGGCGCGGTCAGTCGCCCACTCGGGTCGCGAGCACACCGTGGAACGCGTCGGGCACCCGCGCCGGCGGACCGTCCGGCCGCCACTCGGCGACCGGGACGATCCCGTCCGCCGTCGGCGCCCATCGGCCCAGCAACGGCGCGAACGCCGCCGGTGGACGCATCCGGAACTGCGGGCCCATCATGGCCAGCGCCTGCGGATGATTGGCCAGCTCCTCGGTGTCGAAGTCCACCGCGAGCAGGCTGCCCGGCGCCGCGGCGGCGTACAGCTCGTCGAGGGTGCGGGTCAGCGTGGCGTCGTCAAGGAACGCGGCCAACCCGAGGAAGACCACCCCGACCGGCCGTCGACCCCATCCAGGCACGAAGCGGTGCAGCTGCGCCGGGTCGATGGTGCCGATGTCGGTCGCGTCGCCGAAGCCGTAACCGGCCCGGTCGCTGCCGGCGAGGATGCTCTGCCCCAGCCGGATGGTGACCGGGTCGACGTCGGTGTAGAGCACCGTCGCGTCGGTGGCGACCTCGTGCACGTTGCCCATCGTCGGCACCCCGGCGCCGAACACCAGGAACCCGTCCACACCGTGGGCGGCCATGGCCCGCACCGCCCGACCCAGGAACGCCCGCAGCTCCCGGAACACCGGCGCACACGGCCCGTACGCCTGCTCGAACGCGCTCGCGGCGGCCACGTCCACCGGGAAGTGATGCTGCCCGCCGAGCCAGAAGTCGATCATGCGAGCGGTGCTCGGTTGGTCTGGTTCACCCATCGGCGACGCTCCCTCCCCGGCCGGTCGTCGCCAGCGTACCGACCGGGACGTGCTCAGCGGTATCGCGGCGCGAGGGCGTCCGGGCCGGCGATACTGACCGCGAGCGGAGGTGGGCGGTGAACTCGGCGAACAACGCGGCGGTGGTGGTCGGCGTCGACGGCTCGGAGTCGGCGCTGCGCGCCGTGCGCCTCGCCGCCACCGAGGCGGCGCGCCGGCACCGACCACTGCGGGTCGTGCACGGTTTCATCTGGCCGCTGCTGCACGTACCGGTCTCCCCCGCACCGGACGCGCCGCCCGGCGGTGGGTTGCGCCACCGGGCCGAGGAACTGGTCGAGGCCGCGGTGGACGAGGCCCGAGCGACCGTGCCCGGGTTGTCGACCTCCGGCGAGATCATCGACGGTGAGGCCGCCGCGGTGCTGGTGGGCGAGTCCCCCACCGCCGCGCTCATCGTGCTCGGCGACCGCGGGCTGGGTGGGTTCTCCGCGCTGGTGGTCGGCTCGGTCGCGGTGCAGGTCGCCGCGTACGCCGACTGCCCGGTGCTGGTCGCGCGCGGCGCGCAACGACCCGACGAGCCGGTGCTGGTCGCGGTGGACGGTTCGGAGGCCTCCCGGCGGGCCGCGGACTTCGCCGCCGAGACCGCCGTGTCGCTCGGCGTGCCGCTGTTGGCGGTGCACGCCTACCGACACCCCGGCAGCAGCGGCCCGGGCGACATGCAACCCCTGGTGTACGACGAGGCGAAGCTGCACGGCGAGCAGGAGCGGATGCTCGCCGGGTGGCTGACCGGGCTCACCGAGGAGCACCCGGGTCTGCGGCTGACCTGCCGGGTGGTGCACGGTCGGCCCGGCACCGTACTCGCCGAGGCGTCCCGCTCCGCCCAACTGGCGGTCGTCGGTGGGCGTGGGCGCGGCGAGGTGACCGGGTTGCTGCTGGGGTCGGTGAGCCAGTCGATGCTGCACCACGCGCAGTGTCCGGTCGCCGTGGTCCGCGCGCCCCACTAGCCCGCCGGGGTTGGTCCGCTCCCAGACGGGTAGACGGCCGCGGTACGCCCAGCGGACGGTGGGCAGCACCAGGTGCCCAGACCGACGAAGGAGGCACAGATGCCAGGACCACGGCCGGGCAGTAACGCGTACGACAAGCAGCGGGCGCGGTTGCGCAACGCGATCGACGACTCCGGACGCCGAGTGCCCGACGGCAAGGCCAACCAGGTCGCGAACAGGATCCTCCAGGAGGATCGCGGCCAACGAGGCGTGGTGCGCGGAGACCGCACGTACGGCCCGAAGAGCGAACGCGAACCGGGCGACCCGAAGTGAGGAGGGTCGACGTGGCCGACGGCGCCATCGCGGGCGCCGTCGGCAGCACCGCGCTGAACGTGGTCAGCTACCTCGACATGGCGCTACGGGGACGGCCGGAGAGCGACGTTCCCCAGGAGACCGTCGACCGGCTGGCCGGGATCGCGCACGTGGACCTGGGCAACGGGGCCCGGGCGGCCAACCGCCGCTCGGGCCTCGGCCCCCTGATCGGCTACGGCCTGGGCATCGCCGCGGGGGTCGCGTTCGCGCTCTACGCCGGTGGTCGACGTCAGCCGCTGCCGATCGCCACCGGCCTGCTCGGCGCGGGCGTCATGACGATGACCGACGGGTCGATCACGGCGCTCGGGATCAGCGACCCGCGTACGTGGCGGCGCTCCGACTGGATCGCCGACATCATCCCGCACCTCGCGTACGGGCTGACGGCCGCCGCCACCTGGAACAGGTTGCGGCGGCCGTCAGGTCGCAGTCGCTAACCAACTGGTCAGCGGGTGTCGCTGTCGTCCTCGGCCACGGGTTCGCCGGCCGGGCCGTACGGCGACACCTGCCCCTTGGGCACCGGTCGACCCTCGTCGCCACGCGACGAGCCACGGTTGAGCGGGTGCCCAGTCGGCTTGGGCCCCTTGCTGTCCTGGCTGGTGGCGCCCTTGGCGTTGCGCCGGAACTCTTCCTGCTGCGGATTGACCACGGGTGTCTCCCTTCCGGGTACGGCAGGCGGCATCGACCGCCTCCAAAGCCGGCATACCCGCCCGCCCCGGTGGCATTCCGGCCGTGCTCACCGGAGCGACGGCTAGCGGGTCCCGGAGTGGGTAACCGGTCGGAGTGGGCAATGATCGAACGGTGGTGCGGGTCCTGCTCGACCGGCGTGGCCGCACGTACGCCGAGGAGGCCGGCATCCGCCTCACCGACCGGCCCGGGCCGCTCTATCAGCTGCTGGTGCTGACCACGTTGCTGAGCACCCGGATCCGGGCGTGCGTGGCGGTGGACGCCGCGCGGGAGCTGTTCGCCGCCGGCTACCGCACCCCGCAGGCCATGGAGGCGGCCAGCTGGCAGGAGCGCGTCGACGCGCTGGGCCGGGGCCACTACCGCCGCTACGACGAGCGGACCGCCACCATGCTCGGCACCGGCGCCCGGCTGTGCCTGGACCGCTGGCACGGCGACCTGCGGCGCCTGCACCGGGAGGCCCAGGGCGACCCCGCCGGGCTGCGGCGACGGCTCACCGAGTTCCCCGGCATCGGCCCCACCGGGGCGGACATCTACCTGCGCGAGGCACAGGCGGTCTGGTCGGACGTGCGCCCGTACGCCGACCGGCGCGCCCTGGCCGGGGCGAAGCGGCTGGGTCTGCCGGGTTCTCCGGACCGGCTCGCCGGTCTCGTCGACGAACCGGACTTCGGCCGGCTCGCCTCAGCGCTGGTGCGGGTGGCGCTGGGCGAGGAGTCCGCCGGTGAGGTCACCCGGGTCGCCGCCCGCTGAGGCGCTCACTTGACCGTCTTGTCCCCCGGACGGGTCAGGTGCCACACCAGCAACGCGGCGAGCAACGCCAGGACCACCACCCCGCCGGAGATGCCACGGCCCTCCTCGGGGCTGCGGCCGGCGCTGCCGAAGTAGATCACCGCGAGGCCGGCCAGCACCGTGACGAACGTACGCAACCCTCGGTCCTTCACGTCTGGCACCGTAGGCAGGACTCGCTCACCGGCTTGCCGATTTGGGCCTTTTGTCATTCTTCTGGGTGATGGTCAGCGCTCGGTGACGAACCCGCAGAGCCGCACCCGGCGCACCGCCCGGTCGGCGACCTCCACCACCTGCAACGTCAGCCCGGGCAGCCGCACCGTCTCACCCGGCCCTTCCGGCAGGTGCCGCAGCCGGGCCAGCACCAGACCAGCCACCGTCGTGTAGTCCCGCGACAACGGGAAACTCAACCGCACCCCCAGGTCAGGCAGGTCGTGCAGCGGGAAGTCACCGGGCACCAACAGCGAGCCGTCCGGTTCCCGGACCACCCCGCGCACATCGCGGTCGGTCTCGTCGTACAACTCGCCGACCACCTCGGCCAGCAGGTCCTCCATGGTGACCATGCCGTCGATGCCGCCGTGCTCGTCGACGACCAGAGCCAGTTGCTGATGCTCCTGGCGCAGCTGACGCATCGCGTCGGCCACCGGCAGGGTCACCGGCAGCAGCAACGGCGCCCGGACCCGCTCGTGCACCGGGGCGGTGCCGGCGCGCACCAGGTCGCGGATGTGCACCACCCCGAGCACCTCGTCCAGGCCGGCCGGGCCGGTGACGGGAGCGCGGGAGCGCCCCGCGGCGGCGAGCCGCCGGACCCCCTCGTCGGCGGCCAGGCCGGCCGGCAGCGTGGTCACCTCCCGCCGGGCCACCAGGATCTCCCGCAACGTCCGGCCAGCGATGTCGAACGCGCCGGTCAGGATCTCCCGCTGCTGGGCCGACAGGCCACGCTGGCTGGCCAGCATCTCCCGCAGCTCCTCCTCGGTCATCTCCTCCCGGTTGGCCCGCGGGTCACCACCGGCGAGCCGTACGACCGCGTCGGTGGCCCGGCTGAGCAACCACACCGCCGGCCGGGACACCCGGGCCAACAGATCCAACGGGCCGGCGCTCAACAACGCCCAACGCTCGGCCCGCTGCATGGCCAGCCGCTTCGGGGCCAACTCCCCGAGCACCAGCGTGACGAACGTCAGCAGCACCGTCACCAGCAACACCGCGGCCGGACGCGCCGCCCCGCCGAGGAAACCCAACGGCCCGACCAGCGGACCGGCCAACGACACCGCGGCCGCCGCCGAGGCGAGGAACCCGGCCAGGGTGATGCCCAGCTGAATCGTCGCCAGGTAACGGTTCGGGTCGCGGGACAGCTGCACCAACCGGTCACCGGCACGGCTGCGCCGGCCCAGCCGCCGCAACTGCCCCTCGCGCAGGGTCACCAGCGCCATCTCACTGCCGGAGAGCGCGGCGTTGACCAGCACCAGCACGGCCACCAACGCCAACTGCCCGAGCTGACCGCCCATCGCGTACCCCCGTCCGCCACCTGAGGTCACTCAACCGCAGCGAGGCCGACTCCGGGACCGGTTTGCGAGCGCGCCCCCGCTCAGTCGACCTCCAGGTCGTCCAGCGAGATGGCGTGGGTCATCAACCACCGCGCCAACGCCGACATCCCGAACAGCCACAGCGGCACCGACTCGGTGGGGCCGTTGGTGGCGTAGATGGCGAAGCGCAGGTCCGGCGCGCGGTACGCCTCGATCCGCCACCGGTGCTGCCGGTCCCGCCAGACCGCCGAAGGGTCCATGGCGTCACCGTAGGTGACCGTCGCCGACCTTGGGGCCGGTTGTCCCGGCACCACCGTCGTCCCGGCCGCGGCGCGGCGCTCAGGTGACGACGATCCGGGCGTCGTCGGGCAGCCGGCGGGTCGCGCCCCGCCGGTCCAGCAGCTCCAGCAGGGGCACCGCCACCCGGCGGGTGGTGTCCAACGCCTGCCGGGCCGCGGAGAGGGTGAACGGCTGCGGCAGCCCGGCCAACACCCGGACCGCGTCGTCGAGCGCGTCGGGCAGCAACACCACGTTGTCAGCCAGCCGCAGCAGGGCGCCGGCACGCACCGCGGCGCCGATCTCCCGGGGACCCAGACCAAGATCGACCAGACGGTCCGCCTCGGGGGCGCGGAACGGCCGGTCGCCGTACTCGGCGCGGACCCGCTGCACGGCCCGGGCCACCGGTTCGGGCAGCGCGTCGGCGCCCGACGCGCCGACCCGACCGGCGTGGATCCGCAGCGGCGGCCGGACCAGCGCCTCGACCAGCACCCGGTCGGGCAGGGCGAGGCGCTGACGCAGCGCGTCCACCGGCATCCCGGGCTCCAACGGGTGTTCCCGCGCGTGCCGGGCCACCTCCTCGGACAGCTGCTCGCCGAGCCGCCGCCAGTACCCGGGGTCGGCCAGCCAGTCACCCGCCACCGGCTCGGCGTGCACCGGCACACCCATCCGGATCAACGCGCCGGCCCGGACCAGCCGGCGACGGCGCAGCTCCCCCACCAGGTCGGGTCGACCGTCCAGCTCGGCGAGGACCTGGGCGCGGGCGGCGGCCGCACCCCGTCGGCCCAGCGGTGGCGGCGCCACGTCCAGCACCCGCACCCCGCCGCTGACGTGGTGCCGGCCCGGGTCCCGCAGCAGCGCCCGGTCACCCACCAGCAACGGCAGCGGGCGGGCCAGCCGCAGCCGGACGGTGTCCGGGCCGAGCGGGCGCACCCGTACCGGCACCGCCGCCGAACCGACGTGCAGGGTGAGGGTGGCCGGCAGGTCGGCGGCCGGGTCACCGGCGAGCCGGACGTCGGCGAGGTCGGTGTGGTGAAACCGGCCCGGAGTGAGCAACGCGTCGCCTCGGCCCAGCCGGTCGCGGGGCGTACCGCGCAGGTTGACCGCCACCCGGGCGACCGCCGCCGCCCCCGGTCGGGCCTGGCCCAGCGAGTGCAGGCCACGGACCCGGACCGGTTCGTCGGCGCCGGCCAACTCCAGTTCGTCGCCCACCCGCAGCCGGCCGGCGCCGAGGGTGCCGGTGACGACGGTGCCGCTGCCCCGCACGGTGAAGCTGCGGTCCACCCAGAGCCGGACCGGGTCGTCCACCACCGGCGCGGGCAGTTGCGCGGCGAGCCGGTCCAGGGCGGCCCGCAGCTCCGGCAGGCCGGCGCCGGTCAGGCCACTGACCGCCACCGCCGGCACCGCGCCGAGGCTCGTCGCGGCGATCTCGGCGCGGGCGCGGGCCGTCGCCGGCGCTGGGTCGGCCAGGTCCGCGCGGGTCACCGCCAGCAGGCCGTACGCGACACCGAGCGCGTCGAGCGCGGCCAGGTGCTCGGCGGACTGCGGCATCCAGCCCTCGTCGGCGGCCACCACGATCAGCGCCGCCGGGACCGGGCCGACCCCGGCGAGCATGTTCGGCACGAACCGCTCGTGCCCGGGTACGTCGACGAAGGCGACCGTGCCGCCGGACGGCAACGTCGTCCAGGCGAAACCCAGGTCGATGGTCATCCCCCGGCGGCGCTCCTCGGCCCACCGGTCGGGTTCCATCCCGGTCAACGCCCGGACCAGGGTCGACTTGCCGTGGTCGACGTGCCCGGCGGTCGCGACGACGAACACGCTCAGTCGTCCCCGGGTACGCGCAGCACGGCCGCGCGGACGGCCTCGTCGGCGTCGACGGGCACACAGCGCAGGTCGAGCAGGAGCCGGCCGCGCACCACCCGACCGAGGACCGGCGGGTCCCCGGTGCGCAGCGGCGCGGCGTACCGCTCGGGCAGGCTCAACGCCCACGAGTCCAACTCCACCCCGGGGGCGCCGCCCCCGCCGACCACCGCGACGGCCGGCACCACCTCCGCCTTGCGGCCGTCCGCGCCGAGCCGGTCCCGCAGCCGCTCCACCCGTTCGCGCAGGGCACCCGGGTCGGCGTGCAGCGCCACCCGGGTCGGCGTATCCGGTTGGTGCAGGGTGGCGGCCAGCGCGGCCAGGGTGAGCTTGTCCACCCGCAGCGCCCGGGCCAGCGGGTGGCGACGCAGCCGGTCGATCACCTCGACGTCGCCCAGCAGCAGCCCCGCCTGCGGCCCACCGAGCAGTTTGTCGCCGCTGGCGGTGACCAGCGTGGCGCCCGCGCGCAGGGTACTGGCCGCGTCCGGTTCGTCGGGCAGCGACGGGTCCGCGCCGAGCAGCCCGGAGCCGATGTCCGCGACCACCGGCACCCCGAGCGTGGCCAGTTGCCGTACGCCGGTGGCGGAGGTGAAACCGGTGACCCGGAAGTTCGACGGGTGCACCTTGAGCACGAAGCCGGTCTGCGGGCCGAGCGCGGCGGCGTAGTCCGCGAGGGTGGTGCGGTTGGTGGTGCCCACCTCGCGCAGCCGCGCACCGGTGCTCTCCACCAGGTCAGGCAGGCGGAAACCATCACCGATCTCGACCAGCTCCCCCCGGCTGACCACGATCTCCCGCCCGGCGGCCAACGCGGTCGCGGCCAGCACCAGCGCGGCGGCGCCGTTGTTGACCACGTGCACGGCGCCCGCGTCCGGCACGGCGGCGGCCAGCGCGTCGAGCGCGCCCCGGCCCCGCCGGGCCCGCCGGCCGGTGGCCAGGTCCAACTCGACGTCGGTGTGACCGGCGGCGGCCACCATCGCGGCGACCGCGGCGGACGACAACGGCGCCCGACCCAGGTTGGTGTGCAGCACGACACCGGTGGCGTTGAGCACCACCCGGGGGCCGGGGGTGGGCAGCGCGGCGACCGCGGCGTCGCGTACCTCGTCGGGGTCGAGCTCACCGCGGCGGGCGCGGTCCTGCGCGCGGGCGACGACCGCCTTGACCTGCTCGCGGCCGAGGGTCGCGGCGGCCGCGGCGAGCACCGGGTCGGCGAGCAGCGTGTCCGTACGGGGCACCCGGCGTCGCGGGTCCACCGGACCGTCGCCCATCACGTCATCTCCTGCAAGCGGTGTGGCGGAGACGGACGGGAATCGAACCCGCCTGGCCCGGGTCCCGGACCACTCCGGTTTTGAAGACCGGGAGGGGCACCAGCCGCCTGAACGCCTCCACCGGACATTCGATCACACCGCGGGCGGGACCGCTCGATCAGCTGGAAGATCCATGCCGGTTCGCCGGGCTTCGACCCGTTCGCGCTGCGGCACCACCGTGTATCGAGGGTCGCGGGCCGAGGCGACTCCGCCGTAGAAGATGCCGAACCGGGTCAGCACCGACGCGGCCAGCAGCGCGGTGCCGGAGAGCGCCCCGACCACCCGGCTGCGCCGGCCCAGCAGAGCACCAGCCATCCCGCCTGCGGTCAGCAGCCGCCCGGCGCGTAGTAACCGACCCGGCCGACCCAACCGGTAGGGCTCGCTGAGCAGGCCGAGGCGGGTCTCCACCCGATGCGCGCCGTACAGCTCCAGGGCCGCGCCGGCCACCGCCATCCGGCGGGCCGGCCCGGCCTGGGCCGGCGGCGCGGCGAGCAGACCCACGCCGGCGCCGCTGGCCAACGCGCTGCCCGCGAAGATCACCGGCAACTCGGGGTACGCCTCATGCCACGACGGCACCGCCGTGTCGGCCAACAACACCCCGGTGTACGTGGCCAGCGCCGGCGCGGTGCCGGCGGCGAGAAGCCCAGCGGCGTGCCCGATCGGCGGCAACACCCGGCCGGCCAGCCCGAGCAGACCGTGCCGGGGCAGCACACCGGCCGCCTCGGCGATCGCGGCGACACCCGCCGCCGGCCCGTACGCGGTGAGGATCCAGGTGCCCATCGACATCGGCGAGGTCGGCTTGGCCACCCGCAGCATGTGGTGGAACCGCGCCGGCCGGCCCAGGTCCTTCACCAGGAAGACGGCGCTGGCGCTGACCGCGGCCAACGCGGTGACCCGGCCGGCGCGCCGCAGCGCGGGCCGCCCGGTGAGCTGCCCGCCCGCGGCGAGCAGCGACGAGCCGGCGGCCAGCCCACCGGTGAACAGGTACGCGGCGATGTCCCACGTCCAGACCGGCGCCTTCAGAACGGGCCGCCCGTAGTAGGACGTGAACTCGGCCTCGGGCACCCGCAGTTCCTCGCCGCCGCCGCCGCGCCGCCTGCGCCGCCGGCCGGAGACCTCGGCGTCCCGCCGCGCCGTCAGGTCGCCCCGGCGGCTGCTGGCGGCCCCGTTGCCGCTGGTGGTGTCCCTGTCGCTCGGCTGGTCGCCCCCGCCCGCGGCCGCCGCACTGTTCGCGGCGGTGGGCCGCTGGTCGCTCGACTGTGGTCGGTTGCCGCCCCCGGGGGCGAGCCGCTGGTCGCTCGACTGCGGTCGGTCGCTGCCCTCGGCGGCGAGCCGCTCCCGGAAGCGACGGAACCGGTCGCCCACCGGGCCCGGTGGGGTCATGAGGAACCTCCGACGAACGCGGCGACGGTCGCCGCCGCCATGGCCAGCGCGGCGAGGCCGGCGCGTTTCCACATCTTCGGCAGGTCGCGGGTGGTCACGACCGGGTCGGGTGGCAGACCGTACACCTCAGGCTCGTCGAGGAGCAGGAAGAACGCCCCGTCACCGCCCACGCCGTCGTTCGGGTCGTGCCCGTACAGGCGCGCCTCGGACACCCCCCGGTCGTGCAGCGTCGCCACCCGGGTCGCGGCGCGCTCGCGTAGCTCGTCGAGGGGGCCGTACTGGATCGACTCGGTCGGACACGCCTGCGCGCACGCCGGGGTCATCCCCGCGCCCAACCGGTCGTAGCACAGCGTGCACTTCCACGCCCGACCGTCGTCCTTACGCTGATCGATCACCCCGTACGGACACGCCGAGATGCAGTACCCGCACCCGTTGCAGATGTCCTCCTGCACCACCACCGTGCCGAACTCCGTCCGGAACAACGAGCCCGTCGGGCACACGTCCAGACACGCCGCGTGGGTGCAGTGCTTACAGACGTCCGACATCATCAGCCACCGGAAATCCGTGCGCTCCTCGACGCCCGTGCCCCGGCCCGGCGGCTGGGCCCCCGGCATTCCCAGGAACTGCGGCCCCGCGCCACCCTGGCCCGCGGCGGTCGGATCGGCCGCGATCGCGCCGAGCACGTCCGCCGGCCCGCCCCCGGCCATCCGGGCGGCCGCGGACGGCGTGCCGGTCGGCACACCCGGGTCCGTGCCGGTGCGCTCGCTGGTGCCAGCCGCCGCGGCCGCCGATGCCGCGCTGACCGAACCGTCGGTCGGCGTTCCCGCGAACGGCGGCGTGCGGTGACCGGCCGGCCGGGGTTGCTCGATGAACGCGACGTGCCGCCAGGAGTTCGCGGTCAACGCGCCGGTGTTGTCGTAGGACATGCCCAGCAGATCGAGCCCGCTCTCCGGGACGCCGTTCCACTCCTTGCAGGCCACCTCGCAGGCTTTGCACCCGATGCAGACGCTGGTGTCGGTGAAGAACCCCATCCGCGGCGGCGCGTTCTCGTAGCCCGCGTCAGGTGCCGGGTCCAGCGGGCCGTACAGGCTGTTCGGGTCAGGAAGCACCGTGTTCCTTTCCCTCGCTGTCGGTGGTGACCGCCGGGGCATTGTGGCCCGGGTTGATCCCGGCGCGCCGCTGGTAGTCGGCCACCAGGTCCAGCAACGCCGGGCCGGTCGGTCGGCGACCCGGCCGGACGTCGCAGGTGCCGACCTTGCTCTCCTGGATCAGCACGTTCGGGTCCAGGCTGATACCGAACAGGTCGTTGGCCGAGTCGCCGGTCACCAGACCCTCGAAACCGAAGTGGTACGGCAACCAGACCTGGTGGATCAACCGGTCCTCGACGCGCAACGGGGTGAGCCGGTCGGTCACCAGCACCTTCGCCTCGATCACCGCACGACCGCTGACCAGGTGCGCCCAGCCCAGGTGGGCGAGGCCGCGTTCGACGGCCAACTCCGGGGACACCTCCACGAACATCTCCGGCTGCAACTCGGCCAGCGGCGACACCGTCCGGCTCATCGCACCGGCGGTGTGGTGCTCGGTGAGCCGGCTGACCGTGAACACGTACGGGAACACCTGACTGTGTTGCTCCGGCGGGCTCGGGTTCACCGAGTTCACCGGGTGCGCGTACATCTTGCGGGTCGGGTTGGCCTGCTGACCGTAGAGCGGGTTACGCACCGGCGACTCCACCGGCTCGTAGTGCGTCGGTAGCGGCCCGTCCAGGACACCGCTGGGCGCGTACAGCCAGCCTTTGCCGTCGCCCTGCATGACGAACGGGTCGTCGCCCGCGATGCCCTCCGTCCCGGACGCGCCGGGTGGCGGCCGGTACGACGGCGGCTTGGTCTTCTCGAAGTCCGGCACGTCGTAGCCGGTCCACTCGGCCTGCTCCGCGTCCCACCACACGTAACGCTTGCGCTCACTCCACGGGTTGCCGTCCGGGTCGGCGGAGGCACGGTTGTAGAGGATGCGCCGGTTCGCCGGCCATGCCCAACCCCACTCGGCGGCCACCCAGTCCTGCTCGTGCCGGGACTTGCGCCGGGCGGCCTGGTTCACGCCGTCGGCGTACACCCCGGTGTAGATCCAGCAGCCGATGGCGGTGGAGCCGTCCGCGCGGGCCTCCGCGAAGCTGGACAGCGGGCGGCCGGTCGCCACGTCGTACCCGTTGATCTCGCGCAGCACCGACTCGGCACTCGGCTCCGCGTGCGGACCGTGCGTGGGGTAGTCCCAGGTGAGGTCGAGCAGCGCCCGGTCGCGCGGCAGCGGCGAGTCGGCCAGCTTCTCGCGCAGCTTGCGGCCCAGGTGGTAGAAGAACCACAGCTCGGAGCGGGCATCACCTGGCGGCTCGACGGCCTTCTCCCGCCACTGCAACAACCGCTGCGTCTGGGTGAACGTGCCCTCCTTCTCCACATGCGACGCGGCGGGCAGGAAGAACACCTCCGTGCGGCACTCCTCCGGCACGATCTCCCCGGTGGCGACCTCGGGGCCGTTCTGCCAGAACGTGGCACTCTCGATCATGAACAGGTCCCGGACGACCAACCAGTCGAGGTTGGCCATGCCCAGACGCTGCGCGCGACCGTGCGCCGATCCGACCGCCGGGTTCTGCCCGAGCAGGAAATAGCCCTTGATCTTGCCGTCGATCATGTTCAGCACCTGCTGATAGGTGCCGTGGTCACCGGTCAGCCGGGGCAGATAGCCGTAGCAGTAGTCGTTCTCCGGTGTCGCCGCGTCACCCCAGTACGCCTTCAGCAGGCTGGCGGCGAACGATCCGGCGTTACCCCAGAAGCCCTTCTGGCCGGGGTGCCGGATGCTGTCCACCCACTCGTCGAAGGTCGGGTGGTCGGCGTGGTGCGGCATCGGCAGGTAACCCGGCAGCAGGTTGAACAGCGTCGGAATGTCCGTGGAGCCCTGGATGCTGGCATGACCGCGCAGCGCCATGATCCCACCACCCGGACGACCCATGTTGCCGAGCAGCAGCTGGATGATCGCGCCCGTGCGGATGTACTGCACACCCACGCTGTGCTGCGTCCAGCCCACCGAGTAGATCAGCATCCCCGTGCGTTCCCGGCCGGAATTTCGCGTCCACGCCTCAGCCAACTCCAGGAACTTGTCCTGTGGAATGCCACAGACCCGCTCGACCATCTCCGGCGTATAGCGGGAAAAGTGTCGCTTGAGGATCTGGTAGACGCAGCGCGGATGCTGCAACGTCTCGTCCCGCGGGGTGTCCCCGTCGACCTGCGCGCCGTGCGACTCGTGCTCCAGCCCGGACGCGCTGTCGCGCTCCTTGGCCGTGTGCCCACTGCCGGAGGAGCCCTCGTTGCCCTCGTACTGCCAGCTGTCCTGCACGTAGGTGCCGGTCTCCGGGTCGAACCCGGAGAAGAACCCGTCGCCATCCTCGGTGTCGCTGAACTCCTCGCTGACGATCGTCGCCGCGTTCGTGTACGCGAGCACGTACTCCCGGAAGTCCAGCTCGTTGTCCAGGATGTAGCGCACCACCCCACCGAGCAACGCGATGTCCGTGCCCGCCCGGATCGGCAGGTACGCATCCGCGACCGCGCTCGTCCGGGTGAACCGCGGGTCGACATGGAAGACCTTCGCCCCCCGGCGCTTGGCCTCCATCACCCACTGGAAACCCACCGGGTGCGCCTCAGCCATGTTCGAACCCTGGATGACGATGACGTCAGCGTTGGCGATGTCCTGCTGGAAATCCGTCGCGCCGCCACGACCGAAGCTGGCCCCCAGACCGGGGACGGTGGCGGAGTGTCAAATACGGGCCTGGTTCTCGATCTGCAACGCCCCCATCGCGGTGAACAACTTCTTGATGAGGTAGTTCTCCTCATTGTCCAGCGTCGCCCCACCCAGACTGGAGAAACCCAGCGTCCGGTTGAGCGGCCGGCCCTCGGCGTCGACGTCCTCCCAGGTCTGCTCACGAGCCGCGAGCATCCGGTCGGCGATCATGTCGAGCGCGGTGTCGAGCTCCAGATCCTCCCACTGCGTCGAGTACGGCCGGCGATAGCGAACCGTGGTCTGCCGCAGCGGACTGGTGACCAGACTCTTGCTCGCCGAACCCTTCGGGCAGAGCCGACCCCGCGAGATCGGGCTGTCCGGATCGCCCTCGATCTGACTGACCTGCCCGTCCTTCACGAACACCCGCTGGCCACAACCCACCGCGCAGTACGGGCAGACCGAACGGGCCACCCTGTCGGCGTCCTCGGTGCGGGCGGTCAACCCTGCCGAGCGGGCGGACTTCGCCGCCGCGCCCCGGCCCAACGGGTCCGTGCCGGTGAGCTGGCGGTAGACCGGCCAACCCTCGATAAAGGTCCGCAGACCCAACCCCGACACCCCCTCCCACGCGAGCGATCCTCTGAACATAGGTCAAGCGAGGCAGGTTCGCGAACCGGGGAAGCAGACAGCGCCGCCCCCGGCCGGTGGGCCGGGGGCGGCGCTGGTGTCGGTGTGCAGGTCGCCTCTCGGCGAGTGGCACGACGCGGCTCCAGCCGAACGGTATTCCGCGAGGGCGATATTAGGTGAGGCCCGGGGACACTGAGTCACACCGACACTGTCCACAACCAGCCCGCACCCCGCGTTGTTCCCACACCCGGCCGGGCCCACCCACCCGATCGCACCCACCCGACCGCCCCGCCCCGCAGTCCCGCAGTCCCGCAGTCCCGCAGTCCCAGTCCCACTCTCGATCGTCCCGCCGTACCGCTGACCGGCGGCCGCCCATCGTCGATCGTCCCAGCGGGCACGGCTGACCGGCAGCCGTCCCGCCGCGCAGCTGCGCCGCAGGGCGCGCCGCCGCACCTCTCGCCGGTGGTCGGCCCACCAGCCCGCCGGCCCGCCCCACCGTTGGCTGGCGGTGGTCGACCGGCGGTCGGCGGGGTGGCGGCAACGCCCTGCGGCACCGCCGGCCGTTGCGCCGGGCCGTTGCGCCGCCGGGTCCCATCGCTGCAACCTGGGTGGCCCTCACGACCACGCACCCACCCGCCATTACGCGGCGCTCCGGCCGCGCCCCGCGAGATCTTGGACAGTTTCCGTTCGCGCGGAACGGTAACTGTCCAAGATCTGCGAGCAGCCACCGACCAGACGATGCGATCCGCTTCCCTCACGGACCCGCGCAGCGCGGCATCCCCAGCCCAGCGGCCTTTGTCTTGCGGTCTTGCGGTGGTGCTGCCGTGCGGTGGTGCTGTGCGGTGCGTGCGTGGTGCGGGGTCAGCTGTTCCAGTGCTGGGTGACGAGGTCGGTGGCCTGCTGCTCCCACTGGGCGTACGCGTCGGGGTAGGCCGACACCTGCACCGTCTGCGCGGCGTCGGTCAGCGGCATGTCCTGCCACCCGTCGACCTGCTTGAGGCCCTTGAGGAACGCGGTCGTGGAGTACTCGGGGTCGGTGATCTGCTCCGGGGTGCCCCAACCACTGGACGGGCGCTGCTGGAACAGGCCCAGCGAGTCGTGGTCGTTGGCGTCGCCGAGGTGGCCCAGGTTCTCCAACTTCGACTCCTGCAGACTCGTCGCGATCGAGATCACCGCGGCCCGCTCCGGCAGACCAGCCTTCTTCGTGGCGGCGATGATCGCCTTGACGTTCGCGGTCTGCTCATCGTTGAGGGTGATCCGGGACTGCTCGCCCTGCGGCTTCGGCGCGGACTGCACAGCCGCGGCGACCGGCTTGGCATCCACAGCCGGGTTGGCGTGGGCGGC